>CAZDGC010000056.1:0-43072 GCA_964504885.1 uncultured Opitutus sp. | reverse complement strand
AAAATGCGTATAAGGTGCAGGACGGAGCAGCGCCCTCCGACGAAAGCGGTGAAGGAACTTTTCAGACACCCACTGAAACCCGGGAGCGCCGGCCGGTTCACTTCGCCGCCACGTCGAGACAGACGACGCGGGTGAGATCGCGCGCAATCAGCCGCCCGCCCACCAGCGCGAGCGGCCCCCATGATTCGCGGCCCTTCAGCACCTGCACCTTCGCCAGCGGAATGTGTTTCTCCGGCGACAACTGCATCAGGCTGAGGTGCCCGGTGTCGTTCAGCGCCAAGATCAGGCCGTCCGCGATCAGGAAGGGTCCGAGGCCGAACTGCGCCCCGGGACCGCTCGACCAGCGCACCTTGCCCGCCGGGTCCAAACAAACGAAATGGCCGTTGGCGCGGATGCCATAGATCAATCCGTCGAGGAAAACCGGCGTGTGCTGCGTGGCGCCAAACACATCCGGCGGCAGGCGGAAGAGGGTCTTCACGCCCACGCCGCCGCCGTCCCGGGCCTCGAGCTGCAGCATCAATGCACCGGCGTTGTAGCCGCCGGAGAGAAAGATCCTTCCATCGGGAAGCGCCACGGGCGACGGCACCGTGGCGATGCTGATCTTCCAATCGGTGGTCTCCCAGAGCAGCCGGCCGTCGGCCGCATCCGCCGCCGCCACCCCGCCGCTGCCGCAGTAGACGTACAGGCGCTTTCCGGCGAACTCCACCGGCGTCACCGAGACATGGGTCATCTTCCAGCCGCGCGGGTTCGGCGTCTTCCACCGCACTTTGCCCGTCGCCAGCTCCACCCCGATCAGCAGCGCGTCCGGCCCGCCCGGCGCGAGGATCACAGTGTCACCCTCCACCAGCGGGCACTGGCCGGTGTACCAGGGCGGCACGCTCGCGCCGTGTTCGCGCACCAGATTCAGCCCCCAGCGCAGCTCGCCCGACTCGCGGTCGACGCACACTACGTTGCACTTGGGATCCATCGCCACAACGAAGTTCCCCGCCACGGTCGGAACCGTGCGGCTCATGCCATGGTTGCGCTTGACCGAAATCGGATACTCGTAGCGCCAGATGTCCCGGCCGTCCGCCAGCGAAAGGCACCGCAGCACGCTCTGCCGCCGGGCCTGATCGTAATCCATCAGGTAGACCCGCCCCGCGTGCACCGCCGCGCCGCCATACCCCTCGCCCACATCCACCGCCCACAACTGCCGCGGGCCGCCCTCCGGCCAGCTCCGCGCCAGCTTGGTATCCTCCCGAACGATACCCGTGAGATCCGCGCCCCGGAAGCCCGGCCAGGTGCCCGGCAGATCCGCCGGGACGCCCTCCCCCGCCACGCGCTTGCCGCCGAGCACGGGATTGAGCACGGCCGCGGCGTCCACCCCCGGCGGGTGGTCGGCCCCGGGATTCCGCAGCTTCAGCGCGTTCTCCGCCCGCTGCGCGATCCACACCGTGAGCACCAGCGTGGCCACCACTGCCGCCACTGCGGGGATCACCATGGGTCTGAAAATCGTGCCAACGCGCGCCACGAGCGAAAACTAGCCGGGAATCGGATTGTCGGCGCAAGCCTTGTTTGGTCTCCTTGCCCGCAGTCAGCCGCCGTCCTAATATGAAACTCACCCGCCGCTTATCCCGCCCCGCCTCCCTCCTCGCCACCGCCCTCCTGCTCGCCGCCGCCGGCCCACGGCCCGCCGCCCACGCCGCCGACTGGCCGCAGTGGCGCGGCCCCGCCCGCGACGGCATTTCCCGGGAGACCGGGCTGCTCAGGGAATGGCCCGCCGGCGGCCCCCGGCTCGCCTGGAAAGCGACCGGCCTCGGCGGCGGCTACAGCGGCGTGAGCGTCGCCGCCGGGCGGATCTACACCATGGGCGACGGCGCGGAGACGAGCGAGCTCCACGCCCTCGAGGAGTCCACCGGCAAACTGCTCTGGTCGGTCAAGGTCGGCCGCACCGGCGGCGAGGATCGCAACCGCTACCCCGGCACCCGCTGCACCCCCACCGTCGACGGCGGGCTCGTCTTCACCCTCGGCCAGTGGGGCGACCTCGTCTGCGTCGAAGCCGCCGCCGGCCGCGAAGTCTGGCGCCGGAACTTCAAGGACGACTTCCAGGGCGCGATGATGTCGCAGTGGGGCTATTCGGAGTCCCCGCTCGTCGATGGCGACCGCTTGATTGTCTGCCCCGGCGGGCGCGCCGGCACCATGGTCGCCCTCGACAAACGCACTGGCAAACTGCTCTGGCGCACGAAGGACTGGACCGACGCCGCCAGCTACTCGTCGGTCGTCATCGCCACCCTCGCCGGCGTGCGGCAGTACGTGCAGTGGACGGCCGAACATGTCGCCGGCGTCAACCCCGCGGACGGCCGCGTGCTCTGGAAGGCGCCCCGCAAGGGCCAGACCGCCGTCATCCCGACCCCGGTCATCGCCGACGATCACGTGTATGTAACTTCGGGATACCGAATCGGCTGCAACCTCTTCCGCGTATCCGCGGCCGGCGGCGGGCTGCAGGTGGAGCAGGTCTACGCCAACAAGGGCATGGTCAACCACCACGGCGGCGTCGTGAAGATCGGCGCGCATCTCTTCGGCTACTCGGACGGCGCGGGCTGGGTGTGGCAGGACTTCAAGAGCGGCGACACCGTGCACACCACGGACTCCCGCAAGCTCGGCAAGGGCGCGGTGACGGCGGCCGACGGCATGCTTTACCTCCGCTTCGAGGGCAAACAGGGCACGGTGGTCCTGCTCGATGCCTCCGCGCCCGGCTGGAACGAGAAGGGCCGCTTTGAACAGCCGGACCGCAGCGACAAGAACTCCTGGCCCCACCCGGTCATCGCCAACGGCCGCCTCTACCTGCGCGACCAGGGCGTGCTGCTCGCCTACGACGTGAAACGGCGTTGAGCGGGCCCGCGGGGCCCAGGCCCCGGGGAGGCGGGCCGCGCACGGTCACCCCGGGGTAGCGCCAACCGGGCCGCACGCATATCCACTTTGGCAAGTTCGGTCCGGGCGAGGCGCGAGAGTCCGGGATTGCCTCCCTTTCCCGTGGTCAAGGAACGCGGCGTTTTGGACAATTGCTGCCGAGCAAAACCGGGCGCGAGTGGTAGGTTGCCTGCAAGATGAAGCAGGCACTGGCGGTTCTGGTGCAGGCGATCTGCGAGCGTTACGGCTGCGACCGCTCCCGGATGATGGATATTGTCATCGCGGTCCAGCAGGAGTTCGGGTGCGTTTCGATCGAAGCGATGGAGGCCATCGCCCGCGCGGTGAACTCGCACCGGGTCGAGGTCGAGAGCGTCGTCTCGTTCTACTCGTTCCTCTCGGTCAAGCCCACCGGCAAGGTCATCATCCGCCTGTGCCGCGACATCGTGGACTGGATGAAAGGCTACGAGGCGGTCGCCGAAGCGGTCGCGAAGGAACTCGGCGTCACGATGGGCGAAACGACCTCGGACGGCGCCATCACGCTGACGAACACGCCGTGCATCGGCATGAGCGACCAGGCTCCCGCGGCCCTGGTGAACGACGTGGTGGTCACGAACCTCAGTCCCGACCGCGCGCGCCGGATGGTACGCGATCTGCGGCGGCATCTGGATCCGCACCAGCTCATCGTCATGGTCGGCGACGGCAACAACGCGCACCCGCTCGTGCGCGCGATGGTGCGCAACAACATCCGCCGGCGCGGCCCCGTGCATCTCGACCCCTTTGAATCGGGCAGGGCACTGCAACGCAGTCTCGCGCTCGCCCCGGAGGCGGTGATCGCCGAGATTCGCGCCTCGCGGCTCCGCGGTCGCGGCGGGGCGGGCTTCGCCACCGGCCAGAAGTGGGAGTTTGCCCGCAACGCCCCGGGCGGTACGCGCTACGTACTGTGCAACGCCGACGAGGGTGAGCCGGGCACGTTCAAGGATCGCGTGCTGCTGACCGAGTGCGCGCAGCAGGTCTTCGAAGGCATGACAATCGCCGGCTATGCGCTCGGGAGCGACACGGGCATCATGTACCTGCGCGGGGAATATGCCTACCTGCGCGCGTTCCTCGAGGACGTGCTGGCGGACCGTCGCCGGCGCGGCCTGCTGGGGCGCGACATCCTGGGCCGGCCGGGACTGGCGTTCGACATCCGGATCCAGTCGGGCGCCGGCGCCTACGTGTGCGGCGAGGAGACGGCCCTGATCAGCTCCTGCGAAGGACTGCGTGGCGATCCCAAGAACCGGCCGCCGTTCCCGGCGCAGAAGGGCTACCAGGGTTTTCCGACGATCGTGAACAACGTCGAAACCTTCAGCGCCGTCTCGCGCATCCTGGAGAAGGGCGCGGACTGGTTTGCCGCGATGGGCTCGGAGCGCACCACGGGAACGAAGCTGCTCTCGATCTGCGGCGATTGCCGCAAACCGGGCGTCTACGAGGTGCCGTTCGGCATCACCGCCCGCGAGTTGCTGGAGCTGGCGGAGGCGGACAATCCCGGCGCGATGCTGATCGGCGGGCCCTGCCGGCAGATGATCGGGCCTGAGCGTTTTGGCGGCCAGATCTGCTACGACGATCTTGCCACCGGCGGGGCGATACTGATCTTCAATCGCGCCCGCGACAAGCTGGAGATCGCGGGCCACTATCTCGACTTCTTCATCGAGGAAAGCTGTGGACACTGCACGCCGTGCCGCGTCGGCCTGGTGCTACTCAAGAAGGCCGTCGACAAGGTCGTAAGCGGCGCCGGCGAACCGGCCGACCTCGACTACATCCGCCGGCTGGCGCACGTCATCGTGCAAACGAGCCGCTGCGGGCTTGGCCAGGCGGCGCCCAACCCCGTGCTCGGCGCGCTCCAGACCTTCCACGCCTATGCCGACATGGTGGGCGAGCGGAAATCGGGCCTGCTCTCCACCTTCGATCTCTCGAAGGCGGTTGTCGACGCCGAGCTGAGCACGGGTCGCATGTCGCAATACGTCTGACCAGGAGGACACGATGGCCGGAATCAAATTCACGCTCGACGGCCGGGAAGTCACCGGGCGCCCGGGCCAGACGATCCTGAAGGCAGCGGAGGCGGCGGGGGTGTACATTCCGCGGCTGTGCGCCCACCGGGATCTCGTGCCCCGCGGCAGTTGCCGCGTCTGCTCCGTGCGCGTGAACGGGCGCGTCCAGGCCGCCTGCGTGCAGACGATCTCCGAGGGCATGGTGGTGGAGAACGACACGGCCGAGATCCGCGAATTCCGCCGGGCGATCGTCGACATGCTCTTCGTCGAGGGGAACCACTACTGCATGTTCTGCGAGAAGAGCGGGCTCTGCGAACTCCAGGCGCTGGCGTACCGTTTCGGGATCACCGCCCCGCAGTATCCCTACCTCAACCCGAATCGCGCGGTCGATCTCTCCCACCCCGACGTCTACCTCGATCACAACCGCTGCATCCAGTGCGGCCGCTGCGTGCGGGTCTCGCAGCAGCTCGACAACAAGAACATCTTCCAGTTTGTCGGGCGCGGCCACCGGAAGCGGCTGCAGGTGAACGGCGAGGCGCTGGCCGCCACCAGCCTGGAGGTGACCGACCAGGTTACGGCCGCCTGCCCGGTCGGCGCCTTGATGAAGAAGCGCGTGGGCTACGCGATTCCGGTCGGGCAGCGGCCCTTCGACCGCCAGCCCATCGGGGCGGAGGTGGCGGAAGCCCGGAAAGGCCGCGCATGAAACCGCGCCTCGCCACCGTCAGCCTCTGCGGGTGTTTCGGCTGCCACATGTCGTTCCTCGACATCGACAATCGCATTCTGCAACTGGCCGAGCTGGTCGAGTTCGATCGTTCGCCGATCAACGACTACAAGGAATTTCAGGGCCATTGCGCCGTCGGCCTGGTCGAGGGCGGCTGCTGCAACGAGGAAAACGTCCACGTGCTGGAGGATTTCCGGAAGCACTGCGACGTGCTGGTCGGCCTGGGGGACTGCGCGATCAACGGCGGCATCCCGGCCCTGCGCAATCACCTCCCGGTCCGCGAAGCGCTGGAGCACGCCTTTGTCCGGGCACCCGGCGTGTGGAACCCCGCCGGCCTCATCCCCAACGACCCGGCGCTCCCGCTGCTCCTAAACCGCGTCTATCCCTGCCACGAGGTGGTGAAGATCGATCTCTTCATCCCCGGCTGCCCGCCGCGGGCCGACGCGATCTGGGACACCGTGATCGCGCTGTTGCACGGCAGACCCGCGACGCTCGCCTACGATCGCCTGAAATATGACTGAGCACCGGACCACCCTTTCGCCCCCGCACCACGGCCAGGACGGCGGGCCGCGCCCACGGACGATCACGATCGCGCCGGTGACCCGCGTCGAGGGCCACGGCAAGGTGACGATTCTGTTGGACGAACACGACGAGGTCGCCGAGGCGCGGCTGCACATCGTGGAATTCCGCGGCTTTGAGCGGTTCGCGCTCGGGCGGCCCTATTGGGAAATGCCGGTCATCGTCCAGCGGCTGTGCGGCATCTGCCCGGTGAGCCACCATCTCGCCGCGGCCAAGGCCATGGATCGCATCGTGGGCGGCGAGCGATTGACGCCGACCGCCGAGAAGATCCGGCGGCTGATGCACTACGGCCAGATCTTCCAGAGTCACGCGCTGCATTTCTTCCACCTGGCGAGCCCGGATCTGCTCTTCGGCACGGATGGCACCGCGACCAGTGCGTTCGGCGCGCCGGCGGCGCAGCGCAACGTCCTGGGCGTGGCCGCGACGCACCCGGAGCTGGCCGTCCAGGGCGTGATGATGCGGAAATTCGGCCAGGAGGTCATCGAGGCGACGGCGGGCAAGAAGATCCACGGCACGGGTGCGATTCCCGGCGGCGTCAACAAGCACCTCTCGCCCGCCGAGCGCGACGCGTTGCAGCGGAGCGTGCCCCAGATGCTCGGGTGGGCGCGCCGCGCCGTGCAGATCGCGCGCGCGTTCACCGTCGATCATCTCGTCGAACTCCTGCCCTTCGGCTCCTTCGATTCCAATCACCTGGCGCTCGTCCGCCCGGGCGATGGCGCGCTCGACCTGTATGACGGCGTGCTGCGCGCGGTGGACAAGGACGGCCAGCGGCTGGTGAACGACGTGGACTGCCAGCGTTACCTCGAAGTGGTGGCCGAGGAGGTGCGCCCGTGGTCCTACATGAAGTTTCCCTTCCTCAAGTCGCTCGGGCCGGAGAAGGGCTGGTATCGCGTCGGGCCGCTGGCGCGGCTCAACACCTGCTCGTTCATCCCGACGCCCGAGGCCGAGGCGGCGCGGCGGGAGTTCCTCGCGCTCACGCACGGCAAGCCGAACAACGTCACCATGTGCTATCACTGGGCGCGGATGATCGAGCTGCTGCACGCCATCGAGGTCATCCGCGACCTGCTCGCGGATCCCGATCTGCAGAGCGGCGATCTGCTGGCGCACGGGCCGCGGCGCGAAGAGGCGGTCGGGGTGGTCGAGGCGCCGCGCGGCACGCTTTTCCACCATTATCGCGTCAACCGGTCCGACGAGGTCACGCTGTGCAACCTGATCGTCTCGACGACCCACAACAATGAGCCGATGAACCGAGCCGTCACCAAAGTCGCGCGCGATTTTCTCTCGGGCAAGTCGGAGATCGGCGAGGGCCTGCTCAATCACATCGAGGTGGCCATCCGCGCCTACGACCCATGTCTGTCGTGCGCCACGCACGCCATGGGCCGGATGCCGCTGCGCGTGGAGGTCTACGATGGCTGCGGTCACCTCACCGCGACGGCAGAACGCGGGGGGTGACGGGGCGGCGGAAACCGGCCTCCCTGCGGCGTCGGCCGCGGACCCGCCGGCCGGCCGGCGCGCGCCTCGCGCCGGAATTCGCCCGGGCCCCGGAGCGCCGGAGGCCCCGGGTGCGGGTGGTCCGGCTCTCCACACCCTTGTGATCGGCTTTGGCAATCCCGGCCGCCGCGATGATGGGCTGGGGCCGGCACTGGCGGCCCGCCTCGAGGCGCTGCAATTGCCGGGCGTCACGGTCGAGAGCTTCACCCAGCTCTCGATCGAGCAGGCCCTGCTCGTGGCCGGCCACGACCTCGTCGTGTTTGCCGACGCGGCCGCCGACGTTGCCGACGGGGCCGCGTTCTATCTGCGACCCGTGGCGCCGGCGCCCGGTGCGTCCTGCTTTTCCCACCACCTCTCACCTGCGGCCGTGCTGCAACTGGCCGCCGACTGCTTTGACGCCCGTCCGCGCGCCTGGCAACTCGGCATCCGCGCGATCGATCTCGAGTCCTTCGCCGTCGATCTGACCGCGGCGGCGAAGGACAACCTGGACGCCGCCGTCGAGGCGGTCCGTCGCCTGATCGAAGCGATCAATGCCACCGCCGCGCAGTGACCCGCGCCGCTACCGGCTCTGCAGGTGGTGCTTGTTGAGCCCGGCTTTGCGGCAGGCATCCCAGACAAAGGTCAGGCGATCGAGCGTGGCCTTCTCGTCGCTGCGAATCAGCACGGGGATGTCCTTGTCGATGTTCTTCAACTGCTGGAGCACGCCCGGCAGCTCGGCGTCGCTGACCGGCTTGCCGTTCAGGGTCAACGCCCCCTCCTTGTCGATCGAGATGGTCAGGTTGCCGCGGAATTCGTTTTTTCCGGCGGTCTCCACCTTGGGCAGCGTGATGTTGAGGGTCACCGCCGACTTGAACTGCATCGTGACGAAGGCGAAGAAGATCAACATCACGAGCACATCGATCAGCGGCACGAGGTTCATCTCGGGCCGCTTGCGGCGCTTTTCCGACAGCAGGCTCATGGACGGCACTCAGCGCGAGCGCTGCAGGATGCGCTCCAGCAGCACGTCGAGCTGCGCGGCGTAATTCTCGATTTTCCGCTGCAGGTAGCCGCTGCCGACGAGCGACGGGATTGCGATCACCAGGCCGATCACCGTCGCCGACAGCGCCAGCGCCACGCCCTTGGTGAAGGCCACCGGATCAGGCAGGCCGGTGTCGGGGGAGATTTGCGAAAACACCTGCAGCAGGCCGGTGACCGTGCCGGTGAGTCCGATCAGCGGGGCCGCGGCGTAGATGACATCCAGATACGGGATTCCGCGTTCCATGCGGTTGACCTCCAGCCGGGCGAACGCCTTCACCGCGCCCTCGTCATTCTTGTGCTGTTCCGCGAATTCGACGATGCGCGACAGCACCGTGTGTTTTCCGCCCACCAGGGTCCGGCCCCCGATGACCGCATCCACCAGATCCTGCGGCATCACCGCGCCGCGGCGCAGGGCATACGACCGCTCGCAAATGATAAACACGGCCGCGGCCGAGCAAATCCCCAGCGGGTAGATCAGCACTCCGGCCCCTTTGAACACCTCAATCATGGCGAGAAACATGGCGGAACGAACAACGTGAGCCTGACAGACGGCACGGCGAGGGAAAAGTTCACGCGAAATTCCGACGGCGCACGAGGCGCCGGCGGCGCGCGTCCTCAGGCCGCAAGGTAGGGCAGCTTCGACGCGGTGTCCCGCATCGTCGGCAGGCCGTCGAGCAGTTCACCAATGGCATCCCACCGGCCGTTGATCAGCGCATCGCGCGCCGCCGGGCGCACTTCGCACGGGATCATCTGACCGTCGAAGCGGATCTCCTGCGCGGCGACGTCAAGGGTGATCTCCGCCTGCGGATTGGCCTCGATCGCCGCCGCGAGGCGCGCGATGTCGGCGCGGCCCGCGGTGGCGCAGGGGATTCCGAGCGTGGTGCAGTTGCCAAAGAAGATCTCGGCGAAGTTCTCCGCCACGATGGCTTTGAAACCGTGCTTCTGGATCGCCTGCGGCGCGTGCTCACGGGAGGAACCGCAGCCGAAGTTGGCCCCGGAGAGCAGGATCGTCGCGCCCTTGAACCGCGGATCGTTCAACGGGTGCGGCAGGTCGGCGCCGTCGGCGTTTTTCCGCACGTCGTGGAAGAGGAATTCGCCCAGTCCGTCGAAGGTGACGCACTTCATGAAGCGCGCCGGGATGATACGGTCGGTGTCGATGTCGTTCCCGGGCACATGCACGGCGCGGCCGGTGACGGAGGTGATTTTTTCGAGAGCCATGGGTGGAGGGTCAGTTGTTGACGGCGAAGACTTCCCGGGCGTCCGCAACCGAGCCGGTGACGGCGGCGGCTGCGACCATGAGCGGGCTCATCAGGAGGGTGCGCCCGGTTGGGCTGCCCTGCCGGCCCTTGAAATTGCGATTCGAGGAACTGGCGCAGAGCTGATCGCCCACGAGCTTGTCGGGGTTCATCGCGAGGCACATCGAACAGCCGGCGGCGCGCCACTCGAAGCCGGCCTCCGCGAGCACCTTGTCGATGCCGAGCTTTTCGCACTGCAGCGCCACGATCTGCGAACCGGGGACGGCGATGGCTTTCACACCCGGCGCCACGCGCCGGCCGCGCACGAACTTTGCCACCTCCTGGAAATCGCTCAGACGCCCGTTGGTGCAGGAGCCGAGGAAGGCGACGTCGATGCGCGTGCCCTTGATGGGCGCGCCGGGCTGCAGCTTCATGTAGGCGAGCGCCTCCTCGATCGAGGCACGCTCATCGACCGCGGTCGCCTGCGCCGGATCCGGGATGGTCTCGTTGATGGCGATGCCCTGCCCCGGGTTGATGCCCCAGGTGACGGTCGGCGCGATGTCGGCCGCGTCAATCGTGACGACGTCGTCGTACCGGCAGCCGGGATCGCTGGCGAAGGACTGCCAGCGCGCCACCGCGGCGTCCCACGCCGCGCCCTGCGGCGAGTAGGGGCGGCCCTGGAGATAGGCGTGGGTCGTCGCGTCGGGGTTGACATAGCCGGCGCGCGCACCGCCCTCGATCGACATGTTACAGACGGTCATGCGCTCCTCCATCGAGAAGCGGTCGAACACCTCGCCGCCGTACTCGTAGGCGTAGCCCGTGCCGCCGTTGACGCCGAGGACGCGGATGATGTGCAGGATGACGTCCTTGGCGTACACGCCGGGCTGCAGCCGGCCATTCACATTGATGCGGCGCACCTTCAGCTTGCCGAGCGCCATGGTCTGCGTGGCGAGCACGTCGCGAATCTGCGTGGTGCCGATCCCGAACGCCACTGCGCCAAACGCGCCGTGCGTGCTGGTGTGGGAGTCGCCGCAGGCGATGGTCGTGCCGGGCTGGGTGATGCCCTGCTCGGGGCCGACGATGTGCACGATGCCCTGCTTGCCGGTGCCGCGGTCGAAAAAGGTGATGCCGAACTCGGCGCAGTTGCGGCGCAGCTCCTCCATCATCGCCTGCGCCAGCGGATCGCGGTACGGCTCGGCGAACTGATCGGTCGGGACGATGTGGTCGACCGTGGCGAACGTGCGGTGCGGCATCGCCACCTTCAGGCCGAGATCGCGCAGCATGCCGAAGGCCTGCGGACTCGTGACCTCATGGATCAGGTGGGTGCCGATGAGCAGTTGGGTCTGCCCGTTGGCCAGGGTGCGGACGGCATGGGCGTCCCAGACTTTTTCGAAGAGCGATTTGGACATGGGAGGGAGAGTGAGGGGGAGGGTGAAGGTGAGGGTGAGAGTGAGCGGGAAAGTGAAGGTGAAAGGGAGAACGAGGCCGGGAGGGAAGGTGAATGGGGAGGCGACGGCCTTCCGAGGGCACCCGGCGGCTCCCGACGGAGGCCTGCGCCACCTTCACTCTCCCCTTCAACCTCACCCTACCAGAAGTTTGCCATAACGGGGAAATACTTCTTTAGCTCCCGGTGATGCCGCGCGAGTATCAGCTTCCGTTTGAACTGCGCCACCTGATCTACTTTCGCGAGGTGGCGCGGCGGCTGCATTTTCGGCGAGCCGCCGAGGCGTTGGCGATTGCGCAGCCGGCCCTGAGCCGGGCGATCGCGCAACTGGAGGAGGCGCTGCGGGCCGACCTGCTCAACCGCACCCGGCGGGGCGTGGAGATCACGCCGGCCGGCCGGTTGCTGCTCGAGCGCCTCGAGCCGCTGCTCCGTGGCCTGGCGCAACTGCCGGCGGATCTGCAGGCACTGGCCGACGGGCAGGTGGGCCAGGTGCGCGTCGCCTTCACCGGGCTCGCCATGGCCACGGTGCTACCGCGCCTCCTGCGCGAGTTTCACCAGCGCCACCCCGGCATCCGGCTCGAGCTGACCGAAATGCCCACCTCCACCCAGCTCGCCGCACTTCAGTCCGGGGAGATCGCCTGCGGCTTCTTCCATCCCGACGCCCCCACGCCCGGAATCGAGACGCACCTGCTGCTGCGGGAACGCAACGGCGTGCTGCTGCCCGCCGCCCACCCGCTCGCCCGCCGCGCGCGCCTGCGCCTGCGCGATCTCGCCGCCACCCCCTTCGTGCTTTTCCCGCGGGCGCACAACCCGGGGTTCTACGATCGCATCCTCGTCGCCTTCGCCACGGCCGGGGTGACGCCCCGCATCGCGGAGGAGGTCTGGCCGCGTGCCAACGGCATCGGTCTGGTGCGGGCCGGGCTTGGCGCCACCTTCATGCCGCCTTCCGAGGCGCAGCATCTCCCGCAGGAGGTCGCGTTTCGCCGGCTCGTTGGCCCGGCTCCGGAAAGCCGCCTGGTGCTGGGCTACCGACCCGCGACTCCGCCCGACCCCGCACTCGCCGCCTTCGTCGCGATCGCCGGCCAGGCCGGCCGCAGCCGGCGTTCCTGAGCCCGCGCGCAGGACCGTTCAGCGCCCGGGCCTCACCCGCTGCGCCAGTTGTTCAAGCTCGAGCGCGAGTTGGGTGCCCGGCTCCACCCGCAGGGTGCGCCGCGCGCGTTCGACCGCCCGGGTCGCCTCCCCGCGCTGATCGAGCGCCACCAGGTGCTCGGCGAAAGGGACCACGATCTCGCTGAAGAACGCCATGCCGGCGCCGCGCCCATGGGTGTCGAGCGCGGACTGGTAGACGCGAACCTGCCCTGACAGCGGCTCGGTGGCCAGCGCCCGCCGCAGCGAGTCCCGCGCCTGCCGCAGGCTGAGGTCGTCGCGCTCACCGCGGTTGCGAAGGGCCACGCGGCGGGTCTCCGCCTCCGCCGCGCTGGTCTCGCCGCGGAGCCGCAGGCTCGCGGCCACCTGATTAGCATAGTCCGCCTCGAGATCGGGGTAGAGTTGGAAGGCCTGCGCAGCCTCGCGCAACAGGTTCTCCACCGTGCGGGCATCGCGCCCTTCGCGCCGCGCGGCCGCCAGCAGCGTGTCCCAGGCGGCCTGATTGCGCCGCTCAAACCGCGTCGCCTGCCGGGCCGCGCGCCCGGCCTCCACGGGCCGCCCGTGCGCCAGGTATTCGGCGGCGAAGTCCGCGTGAATCGCCGACTGGGTGTACGACGGCAGGCGGCGGAAGCCCTCCGCCAAAAATCGCAGCTCGTGGTCCGACAGCCGACGCCAAGTCTGCGGGTCGTAGGCGTGGCCGGTGACGAATCGCTGTTCCGCGTAGCGCCCGGCGTCGAGCTGCCACTTGCGCCCCGGCCCGAGGAAGCCGAACCAGGCGTGCCACCCGTCCTGCCCGGCGCCCACAAAGAGCAACGACGGAACGCCCCGGGCCTTGGCGGCCTGGCTGGCGAAATAGGCCTGGTCGGCGCAGATGCCGCCGGCCGCGAGGATGTCCGCCAGCCGGTACGTCCGCCCCGGCCAGACTGCGATCTGCTGCGCGACCCGTTCGCGACGGTATCGAACCATCTCATACGCCCGCCCGAGCTCACCCAGCGGGAGGTCGACCGTGCGCTGCACCCATTCCAGCTCGCTCCAGGGCGCAGGGGTGTCGACCAGAAACTTCAGTTCGCCGGCGGACAGACGCGAGAGACGGTGGTGGGTGCGCGCGAGTTGATCCTGTCGTACCCACCAGGCGAACGCCTCCCGGACGGCCGGCAACTCGCGCGGGAGGACTGCTTCCGGCACCTGCCCGTGGGGCCACGCGGGCGGCGGGGGAAGGTCGTACACCACGGCGAGGGCCAGCGCGAGTGAGGCATGACTCCGGAACCGGACCGGATCCGCGCGGTGCAGTTCGTCCAGGATCGCCAGCACTCGTGGCAGGAAGTCCACCGGCGACCGCAGGGCAAAGAACTCGGCGGTAAACGCCGTGTTGGTCAGCAGCCACGACTGCAGCTCCGGCGCCGCGGCGGCACCCAGGGGCTGGGGGCGAAGTTCGTACCGTGCCGGCAGGTTGGCGTGACCGACCTTCGCCGCACCCACCGCCTGAATCCAGTCTTCGACAAACTCTCCCTCCTGGCGGCCGAAGAGCCCCGCCCAACGCGATAAGTTCAACCAGGCCCCGGCGGCGGCAAGTTTGTTCTGCTCATAAGCCTGCAGGGCCGCCGTGCGCAGCCCGGCGACCTGCGGATTCCAGCCGTCGCGGTGCGCTGCCGCGTGGATTCCGGCGATACGTGCCCGCGTCGGAAGTTGCAGCGCCTCGGCGGGAGGAATCGGGGCGGCGGCGAGGCCGGCACCGAACAGGCGGAACGCCACGAACGCCCCGCATGCCAGTCGCAGGGTCGACGGGACGGGCGGGATCAAGCGCGGCTGGTTCACGCCCCACCGAAATCGCCGCCCCCCCCGCCGTGACAACCTATTTCGGCGCTCCGCGCGGAGGAGTACCTGCTCACCTCCGATTTTCGCGGGGGCGCATGGCAAGGGGTTCCGGCTGTCACCAGCGGGACCGCGGAAGTCCGAACCGCAGGGCGAGCATCGGTGACCGTCAAGTTCCCGGGGCAAACGAAAGCCCCGCTCCCTTTGATCTCGGGGGGCGGGGCTTCGTTGGGCGACGGGTGGTCGCCGTTTTTCAGGGCGTCACACCGCTGGGAGCAGCGGGTGGCGTCTTTTGCTTGAAGACGAGTTTGTCTCCATCGCGGGCCACTATGCAAGGTTCTCCGTCCTTGACCTCCCCCTTGAGCAGCGCCTCCGCGAGGGGATCCTCGAGGTAATGCTCGACCGCGCGCCGCAACGGGCGGGCGCCGTACTTCTCATCGTAACCCTTGTCGATCAAGAGCTGCTTGGCATCCTCGGTGAACTCGAGGGTGATCTTGCGCTCGAGCAACCGCTTGGCGAAATTGGCCGTCTCGAGCTCGACGATCTTGATCAGGTCGTTCTTGTCGAGCGGCCGGAAGAAGATGATATCCGAGATGCGGTTCAGAAACTCGGGCTTGAAGACCCGCTTCGACTCCTCGAGCACCTTCTCGCGCATCCGTTCCGAGTCATTGAAGCTCGAGGCGGCGGCGGCGAAACCCATCGAAGTCTGGCGCTGCAGCATCTGGGCGCCGACGTTCGAGGTCATGATGATGATCGTGTTGCGGAAATCGACCGTGCGCCCCAGCGAGTCGGTCAGGCGACCGTCCTCCATGATCTGCAACAGCAGTTGCAGGGCGTCGGGGTGGGCTTTCTCGATTTCATCGAAGAGGATCACGGAATACGGCCGGCGGCGCACGGCCTCGGTGAGCTGGCCTCCCTCCTCGTAACCGACGTAGCCAGGGGGGGAGCCGACCAGCCGAGAGACCGCAAACTTCTCCATGTATTCGCTCATGTCGATCTGGATGAGCGCGTCCTGATTGCCGAACATCTGCGCCGCGAGCTGCTTCGCGAGCATGGTCTTGCCAACGCCGGTCGGACCGACGAACAGGAAGGAACCGATGGGCCGGCGCGGATCCTTGAGGTCGGCGCGAGAGCGGCGGAGCGCCCGGGCGACGGACACCGCAGCGACATCCTGCCCGATGACGGCCTTTTGCAGTTCGGTCTCCATCTGGAGGAGTTTCTCGTTCTCCTTCTTCTCCATGCGGGAGAGCGGAATGCCGGTCCAATCGGCGACGACCTGCATCATCAGATCCTCGTCGATGGCCACGCGCTTCTCGTCGCGTTGCTTCTTCCACTGCTCGGTGACCTGTTCCTGCCGCGCGCGCAACTGCTTCTCCTGATCGCGGAACTTGGCCGCCTCCTCGAAGTGCTGCTCGCTGATCGCCTTTTCCTTCAGGGCGCAGACCGCCTCAATCTCGCGGGTCAAATCCTCGATGTCGGGCGGGCGGCTGAGCGCCGAGATGCGCGCCCGGGAGCCGGCCTCGTCCATCACGTCGATGGCCTTGTCGGGGAGGAAACGCCCGGTGATGTAGCGGTCGGACAGCTTGGCCGCGGCCTCGAGGGACTTGTCGGAGAAGGTGGCCTTGTGGTGATCCTCGTACTTGCCCCGGATGCCCTTGAGGATGAGGATGGTGTCGTCGACCGATGGAGCCTCGACCTTGACCGACTGGAAGCGGCGGTCGAGGGCGGAGTCCTTCTCGATGTATTTGCGATACTCGTTGAGGGTGGTGGCCCCGACACACTGCAGTTCGCCGCGTGAGAGGGCGGGTTTGAAGATATTCGAGGCATCCATCGCGCCCTCCGCGGCTCCCGCGCCCACGATGGTGTGGAGTTCGTCAATGAACAGGATGATGTTCCGGGCGCGCTTGATCTCGTCCATCACGGCCTTGATGCGCTCCTCGAACTGGCCGCGGTACTTGGTGCCGGCGACCATCAGCGCGAGGTCGAGGGTGATGACCTTTTTCTCGGCCAGGATTTCGGGGACATTGCCGCTGGCGATTTCCTGGGCGAGGCCCTCGACAATGGCGGTCTTGCCGACACCGGCCTCGCCGATGAGCACCGGGTTGTTCTTGGTGCGGCGGCACAGGATCTGAATGACGCGGCGGATCTCGTTGCGACGGCCCACCACCGGATCCATCTCTCCCTTGCGGGCCAGCTCGGTCAGGTCGCGACCAAAGGCCTTGAGTGCGGGGGTTTTGACCTCCTTCTTGTCCTCCTGTTGGGCGCCCGGGCGCTGGGGGGTGCCGGCCGCGGCTTCCTCCGGCCCCTCCCCCGGCTGGCCGGCGGAGAACTGCGGATCGAGTTCGCGCAGGATCTCATTACGGGTGCGTTCGATGTCGATTTCGAGCGACTTGAGAACGCGGGCGGCGACCCCTTCGCCTTCGCGGAGCAGGCCGAGCAGGATGTGCTCGGTGCCGACGTAGGAATGGTTGAGGGCCTTGGCCTCCTTGCCGGCAAGGGCGAGCACCTTCTTGACGCGAGGCGTATACGGAATGCTTGCCTGGGCCTTGGTCTCCTGCCCAGTGCCCACCTGTTTCTCCACTGCGGACCGCACCGTCTCAAGATCAAGGCCCATTTTCTGCAAGACGCTGACGGCCACGCCCTGGCCCAACTTGATCAACCCCAGCAGGATGTGCTCGGTGCCGACATAATTGTGGTGGAAGCGATCGGCCTCCTTGCGTGCCAGGGCGAGCACCTGCTGGGCGCGCGGCGTGAAGTTGTTCATCGGTTCTTGCGACATGATGGTAAAGTGAGGCCGGTGACGGGTCAGTTGTTGCCGGTGGCGGGAGGCCGGAATTCCGGGCGGGCGAAAGTGGAGAACTCCGCCCGCAGGCGCGCGGCGCGCAGCACGTCGCGCTGCCCGGGCTCGAACTCCCCCTTTTGCGCGAACTGCAGATGGCCGGGCTGCGCCTCGATCAGCAGCCGGTCGATGATTGAGCGGTTGGCCTCCGGGAAGGCGCCGAGGTCGATCCCGAGGCGCAGGAGCGACAGCAGGTTCATCGCCTCAGTGGACGTGAGAAGATGGCTGTTCTGAAGGATGCCATAGGCGCGGCCAATCTTGTCGAAGAGCTTGCCGGCATCGGCCTCCAGGAGTTTTTCGCGGGCATTGAGTTCATGCTCGACGATCGACTGCAGCACGCTGCCCAGCCGCTTGATGATCTCCTCCTCCGTCTCGCCCAGCGTTGTCTGGTTGGAAATCTGGAAAATACTGCCGCTGGCGTCGGAGCCTTCGCCAAACAGCCCGCGCACAACCATGCCGAGCTGGTTTACCGCGCGGACCACCTTCTCCATCTGGTTGGAGATGACCAGCGCCGGCAAGTGCATCATCGCGGAGGCGCGCATGGCGGTGCCGAGATTGGTCGGGCAGGCCGTGAGGTAGCCGAGCGTGGGCGAGAACGCGTAGTCGAGATGCTCCTCGAGGGCGGAATCGAGATCGTTGATGGCGTTCCAAGCCTTCTTGAGGTTGAAGCCGGCGCGCAGCACCTGAATGCGGAGGTGGTCCTCCTCGTTCAGCATCACCGAGAAGGACTGGTCGCGGCTGATGACCACGCCGGCCCCGCCCTTGGTGCCGCTCAGTTCCCGGCTGATGAGGTGGCGCTCCACGAGAACCTGGCGCTCCAGTTCGCTGAGTTCGCCGAGGGCAAAATTGAAACCGCGCTTCATCTGCGGCGCGAAGGAAACCGCCGCGCGGCAGGTTTCGAGCACCTGCTCGCGCTGGGCGGGGCGCGCCCAGCCGGGGAAATGCTGGCCGATGAGGTTGCGAGCCAGCCGCACCCGGGTCATCAAGACAATCGCCGTCTTGGCACTCGCCGGGTCCATCAGTTCCGACGGAGAGCCGATCAGCGAAGCGAAGGTCATGGAATCATCGCGCAGCATTCGGGTTGAACGCCTGTTTGACCTGGTTGATTTCGTCACGGGTGCGGGCCGCATCCTCGTAACGCTCAGACTTGATGGCGTCGGTGAGATCGAGTTCGAGCTTGGTGAGCCGGTCGTAAAGCGATTTCCGCTCCAAGGCGCGAGCGGGAACCTTGCCGCTGTGGGACACACCGCTGTGCATGTTCTCCAACATCGGCTCCACCAGATTGCGAAACGCCTCATAGCAGGCCGGGCAGCCGAACCGCCCCAGCTTCTTGAAATCGGCCGGCGTAAAACCGCAGCGTTCGCAGCGACCGCCCGGTGCCGGCGCGGCGTCGGGAGTCAACGAAGCCTTGAGCAGGAGATCGGCCAGGGAAAACCCACTCGGGTCGGTGACCCCCTTGGCTTGGGCGCAGGCCTCACAAAGGTCCACCTTGTGCACCTTATTGTTCACGATTTGCGTGAGGTGCACCGTCGCCGGCTTGGAACAGAGGTCGCATTTCAGCGGGTTGGCCATGGAAGAGAAAACAGATTCGCTTTGCAGGGAACATGCCACACCTCGAACCACTGGCAAGTGCAGGTGTGCAAACCTCCGCGCAAAGTCGACGCAAGCGTCGAAACGACACGGTGCGACGCGCCACAGGCGCAGCCGTGTCACGCCGAAATCCGCCGAGCGGTGAGCATCGCCTGGCCGCCGTCCTCCCGCGCGCCAGCCTTCAAATCCGGGTGCCCTCCACAAGCACCCGTCTCCGAAAGGCCTCAAGGATGCGGCGAGTCTGCGGGCCGGGCCGACCGTCGCCAATCGTGCGCCCGTCCAGCTTCACCGTCGGGATCACTTCGGCTCCTGATCCGGTGAGGAAGCACTCATCGGCGACCCAGATGTCATAACGCGTCAGGTTTGCCTCCCGGATCGGCAGCTTGAGCTCGGCGGCGATGTCAAAGATGGTGGAACGGGTGACCCCCTTGAGCGCGCCCTGGGACGCCGCCGGTGTCAGGATCTCACCCTTGTGGATGATGAAGATATTGTCCGCCGTGCATTCCGCCACGTACCCCTGATCGTTCAGCATGATCGCCTCGAGCGCCCCGAACTGGCGTGCCTCAATCTTGCCGAGGATGTTGTTGAGATAGTTGAGCGACTTGATGGTCGGGGGCAGCGCGGCGGGATTGATCCGGCGGGTGGGCACCGTGACAATCGCCAGACCCTGGTCGTAGTGCTCCTGTGGATAGAGGGAGATCTTGCTCGCGATGATGAAAATTGTGGGTTTCGCGCACAGCCACGGCGACAGCCCGAGGTCGCCGACTCCGCGGGTGACGACCAAACGGATATACCCGTCGGTCAAACCGTTCTGCCGGCAGGTCTCGCACGTCGCCTCGCTGAGCTGGGCGCGGGTGAGCGGCAGATCGAGCAGAATGGCCTTCGCGGAATATTCGAGCCGCTCCAAGTGCTCCTCCAGCCGGAAGATGTTGCCGGCATAGAGGCGGATACCCTCGAAGACGCCGTCGCCGTACAGAAGGCCGTGGTCAAACACGGAGATCCTGGCGTCGGCACTGTCGACGAACTGGCCATCGAGATAGATCTTCATGGCAGGGAGCGTAGGAGGTCGCGAAAAGTTTTGTCGAGCCCGCCGCGGCCAAATTCTGCTTGAGCCCGCGATTTTTCGCCGAAACTGTCGCCCTCGGATTCGCGTCTCTCCTACGCCACCCCCTCTTCCACAATGAGAAACCACTCTGAAGCTCACGGCTCCGCCGTCGCGCTTTCCCCCCTTCCCTCCCGCTCCCGCGGCTTTACCCTGATCGAGCTGCTGACGGTAATCGCGATCATCGGCATTCTCGCCGCGATCGTGATTCCCACGGTCGGTACAGTGCGGGACAAGGCTCAGCGAGCGGTGGACGCGAACAATCTCCGGGAAATCCTGAAAGCCGCGACGATTTACGCCGGTGACAACCAGGATCGCCTGCCCAACCCGCAACCGCAGTTCATTCCGAACAGCGTGCTCAACGCCCCGCAACTCGCGTTCAAGTGGCCGGGCATCCTCGCCAAGAACAACATCCTCACCGACCCGACGTTTTACTTTTCGAAGAGCGACCCGGCCTTCAGCGGCACCTACCCGACCTTTATCATTCAGCCGTCCGCGCAACGCAACACCCTCAGCAACACCTTCACGTCCGGTCGGTCCCTCTCCTGGGAGTTTGTTGGCGGGGTGAAAATGAGCGACACCCCCACGACCCCCGTGATCTATACCCGCGGGCTTCAGACCAACGGCACGTGGAGCGAAAACAGCGGCGTCTACAAGAGCACCGGCGGGTACGTCGCCTTCCTCGGCGGCAACATCGCCTTTTATCCCAACACCAACAATCCTTCCCCGTTCTACTCCAACAACCCCGCGTCGAGAAGCACCCAACGCCCCGTCAATATCCGCCAGGCGATTCCCTTCAACACCGCCAACGCCAACCTCAGCTCCCGCATTTACGGCATCCCACCCACCTCCGGAGCTGCCGGCATGATCGGCACCGCCAGTGGTACGATCGCCCAGCGCGGCCCGTAAAGGCTGCCCTCCCCGAATCGTTCCTCCGCCCGGCCCTTGCGGCCGGGCTTTTTATTTCCCTCTTTCCCACGTCACACCCGATCACCATGGTCCGCCGCCACTCATGACTCCCCACCGCCCGGACATTTCATCCCGCCCAGACCTCGCCGCCCCCCCCTCGCCGCCCGGTCCGACCTACGTGGTCGGGCATCGCAATCCGGATGCCGACGCCATCTGCTCCGCCCTCGCCTACGCCGCCTACAAGGAGGCCCGCGGCGAGTCCGGTTATGTCGCCGCCCGCTGCGGCAATTCCAACGCCCGCATCGACACCATCCTCGCCCGCTTCCGCCAGCCGCTCCCCCACTACCTGAGCGACGTTTCCCCGCGCGTCCACGACTTGATGACGCATCCGGTGGTCGCAGTGACCGAACACGCCACCTGCGCCGAGGCGCTCGAGCTGATTGATCGCCACCACATCCGCGTCCTGCCGGTCACCACGCCGCGTCGCAAGCCGGTCGGCACCGTCTCCCTCGCCCACCTCGGCGGCGTCTTCATCCCTCGGGTCAGCGAACCGCGCCTCATGCGGCAGGTTCACACCTCGCTCGCCGCCATCGCCCGCGCGCTGAAGGGCCACGCCATCCACCTCGTCGACGAACATCGGGTCGAAGATCTCTACGTTCGCCTCGGCACGATGGACATCCGCTCCTTCTGGAGCATCTCGGTCCGCGAGAACATCCCCGCGGAGCAATCCATCATCATCGTTGGCGACCGGCGCGACGTACAGCGCCGCTCCATCGAGCTCGGCATCCGCGCCTTGGTCATCACCAGCGGACTCCCGGTCGACCCGGCGGTGGTTGATGAAGCCCGGGCGCGCGGCGTGAGCATCATCAGCAGCCCCTACGACTCCGCCACCACCGCCTGGGTCGTGCGCACCGCCTCGAACCTCGAACGCATCATCGAGCGTTCCTTCGTCACCGTCGATTCCGACACCCGGATCGCCGAAGCCCGCAAGAAGTTCTCCGTCACCACCCACGCCATCCTCGTGACCAACGACGACGGCATGCTCACCGGCATCCTGACCAAGAGCGACATCTTCAAGCCCGTGCAGACCCGCCTGGTGCTCGTCGATCACAACGAACTCACCCAGGCCGTGCCGGGCGCCGATGAAGTCACCATCACCGAAATCATCGACCACCACCGCCTCGGCGCGCTCAACACCGCGCAGCCCATCCTGTTCATCAACGAGCCGGTGGGATCGACCTGCACCATCATCGCCGACCTCTTCCGACGCGACGGACTGCAGCCCTCGCCCGCCCTCGCCGGGATCATGATGTCGGGCCTGATTTCCGACACGCTCCACCTCAACGGGCCGACCACAACTCCCAAGGACGCGGTCATCCTCTCCTGGCTGGCGGAGATTGCCGGCATCAAATCCCGTGACTTGGCAGACGAGATTTTCAACTCCGGTTCCGTGATTCTGGCCCAGCCTCCCGAGAAGGTCGTACGCTCCGATTTCAAGGTGTACGAGGAGGAGGGCGTGCGGTTTGCGGTGTCGCAGGTCGAGGAACTCGGATTCTCGAATTTCCAGCAGCACGCCCGCCCGATCGCGCGCGCGATGCAGGAACTGCGCGAGGAGGAGAAGCTGGCCTTCGCCGCGCTCCTCGTCACCGATATCAACACCCAGAACTCCCTCCTGCTCGTCAAAGGCGACCCGGCGTTCATCGAGCGCATCCGTTATCCGCACGTGGAGCAGGACGAGGTCTTCGATCTCCCCGGCATCGTCAGCCGCAAGAAGCAGCTCATTCCCTACCTCACCACGCTGATCAAGGAAATGGCCGCCGACGGCGCCCTGCCCGCCGGCAAGAGCGGATCACCCTTCCCCCGTCGGAAACGTTGAGCCCTGCGGCGCGGAATCCGCCCCGCCGCACCCAACGCCACAGTTGCGCGACCCGCCCCGGCGCGCCACCGTGCGCTCCTCATGAGCGAGACACCGACTCCTCCGCCCGCCACTCCACCCTCCACCCAGGAGTCACTCGATTCCGCCCTCCTCCGCGTCCTGATGGAGACCAGCCCCGACCGGATCTACTTCAAGGACCTGCAGAGCCGGTTCGTGCGCAACAGCGTCGCCCACGCCCGCTCCCTCGGCGTCAACTCACCCGAGGACTGCATCGGCCGGACTGATTTCGATTTCTTCTCCCGCGAGCACGCCGAACGCGCCTTCGCCGACGAACAGGAAATCATCCGCAGCGGCGTCCCCATCATCGCGAAGATCGAACGCCTCACCAAGCTCGACGGCACCAAGGGCTGGGCCTCCAGCACCAAGATGCCCTGGCGCGACGCCTCCGGCCGCATCATCGGCACCTTTGGCCTCACCCGCGACATCACCGCCGCCAAGGAGGCCGAGGACAAACTCAATGAGGAGCGCATCCTGCTCCGGACCATCATCGACCACCTGCCCAGTCGCCTGTACGTCAAGGACACCGCCTCGCGCTACGTGCTCAACAACCGCGCCCACCTCGCCGCCCTCGGCGTGCACTCCCAGGACGAGACCCGCGGCCGCACGACCCTCGAATTCTTCCCCGGCGCCCGCGGCCAGCAGGCGCTCGCGGACGATCGCCAGGTGTTCGGCGGCGGCTCCCCCATCATCAATCAGGAAAAGTCCGATTTCGGCCCGGATGGCGACGTCCACTGGTCCCTGGTCACCAAGGTTCTGCTGCGCGACGCCAGCGACACGGTGGTCGGCCTCGTGGGCATCAGCCATGACATCACCCGCCGCAAGCGCGCCGAGGAGGAACTCAAGCGGCGCAGCGCCGAGATGGAGTCGGATCTGGCCATGGCCCGCCAGATCCAGGAGGCGTTCCTTTCCCGGGCGTATCCGCTTTTCCCTGCCGGCGCCGCCCCGGAGACGAACCGGCTGCGTTTCGCGCACCGCTACCTCCCCACGACGACGCTCGGCGGCGATTTCTTCGCCATTCTCCAGCTCTCCGACACCCGTTGCGGGGTGCTCGTCTGCGACGTGATGGGACATGGCGTCCGCGCCGGCTTGCTCACTGCGCTCATCCGGGGCGTGGTCGAGGAGATGGGGCCGCGCGCCATGGACCCCGTGCACGTGCTGCAAGAGATCAACCACAGCCTGATGCCGATCGTCGAACAGACCCGGCAACCGGTGTTCGCCACCGTGTTCTTCGGAGTGCTCGACCTCGTCGCCGCGCGACTCGTGTTCAGTAATGCCGGTCACCCCCCGCCCCTCCTGCGTCACCTCCGCACCGGCGCCGTCTCCACCCTTGCCCCGGCCGACCCGGAACCAGCCGCCGGTCTCGTGGCGGACTTTCCCTACACGCGGCAGGAGATCGCCTTCACCCCCGGCGACCTGCTGCTCGCCTACACCGATGGAGTGTTCGAGGCCGCCGACGCCACCGGGGAGTTTTTCGGCGAAGAGCGCGTAGGCTCCCTGTTGCGGGCCTCCCGACGCCAGTCGGGCGACGAGTTCCTCAGCTCCCTCCTCCGCGCCGTGCAAGCCCACAGCGGCCGCGAAGCTTTCGAGGACGACGTCTGCCTGGTGGCGATTGAGTCGGTCGCCCCGGCGGAGACGTCGGGCTGACCACCCCGGCCCGGATCAAGCCTCGGCGCCGCCACTGTCGCGACGATCCCGGCGCCCGGAAAGCGTCACCGCGAGGGCGACTTCGACCGCCGCGATCAGATCCGCGAGGGGCAGCGCCGGTCCCGCCCCCGACGGAGCCAGTTCCCTCGCCCACGGCAAGTGCACAAAACCGCCGCGCCTCCCGGAGCGGCGCAAGGCGTGCATCAGGCCGAAAAACACGTGATTGCAGACAAACGTGCCGGCAGTCTGCGAGACCTCCGCCGGCCAGCCCCGCACCCGCAGCGCCCGCACGATCGCCTTGATGGGCAGCGTCGACCAATACGCCGCCGGCGCCCCGCGCACGACGGGCTGATCGATCGGCTGCCGGCCGGCATTGTCCGGGATGCGCGCATCGTCCACGTTGATCGCCACCCGCTCCGGCGTAATCGCCGCCCGGCCCGCCGCAAGCCCGAGGCAGAGCGTGACCACCGGCCGGTGCTGCCGGAGGAGCCGACCCAGTTCGTCGCGCGACCGTCCGAACACACAGGGCAGCACCGCCCCAATCACGCGCCGGCCGCCGATCATTCGCCCGTCGAGCACCCGGGCGATCGCCGCGGAGGGATTCGCCGTCTCCCCGCCGAACGGCTCAAACCCCGTCACCAGAACCGGCGCCCGGCGGCGCGCTACCCGCGGCGCGCTCATGGCTGCGGAGCCTGAATCTCCACCCCGGCGGCGAGCAAATCCCCTCGCAAGCGGCGCGCCAGCGGGAACGCGTGCGCCCCGTCCCCATGGAGGCACACCGTGCCCGCCCGGACCGGGATCTCCGTGCCATCGATCGCTCGCACGAATCCCTCGCGCACCATGCGCAACACCCGCGCCGCCGCCAGCGCCTCGTCCTCGATCAGCGCTCCCGGCTCCGCCCGCGGCACCAGGGAACCGTCAGCTCGATAGGCCCGATCGGCAAACACCTCCGCCACCACCCGCCCGGAATCCCGCGCCCGCGCCACGGCCTCGAAAATACTCCCCGCCGGCACGAACAGCCACGGCCGCCACCCACCGCGCCAGACGGCGTCCAGGACACCCGCTGCCAGGTCCGCGTCGCGCGCCACCTGATTGTACAAAGCGCCGTGCAGCTTCACGTGCACGACCGCGCTACCGAACTCCCCCGCGATCTCCCGCAGATGTTCCGTCTGCCTCCAGACCAGCTCGCCCGCCTCGCCCGGCGTCACCGGCAGCTCCCGACGCCCGAAATGCTCCCGATCCGCAAAGCCGGGATGCGCCCCAATCGCCACTCCCGCCCGCCGCGCCAGCGCCACCGCGGCCCGCATCGTGGCCTCGTCACCCGCATGCCCGCCGCAGGCGAGGTTCGCCGACGAGATCAATGGCATGAGATCCTCCTCGCCACCGACTCCCTCCCCCAAGTCGCAATTCAGGTCGATCTTCATGCCAGACGGCTCCGCACGCCTTCCCGCAACCGACCCAGCGCCTGCTCCCGCGCCTCCGCCAGCGCCCGGGCCTCCGCCAGCGGGATCTCGCGGAAGCGGACCCGATCCCCCGGTCGCAACTGCGCCATCACCGGCAGGTCAACCGACACCACATGCGCGATTCGCGGATACCCGCCCAGCGTCGGCGCGTCCGCCAGCAGCACGATCGGATCCCCGTCCGGCGGCACCTGCACCGTCCCCGGCGCCACCGGTGCCGACAGCAATTCCGCCCCCGCGTGGCGCCGCAACGGCGTGCCCTCGAGCCGCACGCCCATCCGGTCCGACTGCCGGCCCACGCGAAACCAGCGGGAGGACCAGTTCGCCGCAAACTCCCCGCGGTGCGCTCCCGCCACGACCCGCACCTCCGCGTCCCCGGCATAGGCCGGCAGGATGCGGGGATCAACCCGCCAGCCTCCGCGCACTGCCCGCGCCCCCTCCGCCACCGGCAGGGAGTCGCCGTCGCGCAACCTCCGCCCGCGCCAGCCGCCGAACCCTGCCCGCGAGCAGGTGCTGCGACTTCCCAGCACCTCCGGCACTGCGATTCCCCCCGCCACCGCCAGGCAGCCCCGACAGCCCCGGGTGACCGCGCCGAGGTCGAGGCGGCTGCCCGCCTCCACGGCCAGCGGCCGCCAGGACGGCAGGCCCTCACATTCGACCCCTCCCAGGGCGACGGTCGTGGAGCGGCGAAATTCGAGCACTGGCCCCACCAGGGTGAACTCCAGCCCGGCGGCGCGCTCGGCGTTGCCCACGATCAGATTGGCCACGCGCAGGGCGAACTCGTCCGCCGCCCCACCGACCGGCACGCCCTGATCCCGCCAGCCCGCCCGGCCGGGATCCTGCACGGTCGTGTGCATGCCCGCCCGGATGAGCAGCAGATCCTGCCCGCCTCCGACTCCGCCGTCACCCGCCGTCTCGCCGGGCCCAGCCTCCGCCAGGGCCGCGAACTCCGCTTCGTCGACGGAAACAAAACGCACCTGGTCGCCGAGCTGCAACCGCGCCGGCGGGAGGCAATCGACATCGAACAAGCGCCACGGAGTGCGCCCAATCAGGTTCCAGCCGCCCGGAGTCTCGAATGGGTAGATGCCGGTCTGGCCCCCGCCAATTCCAACGGTGCCAGACGGCACCCGCGGCCGCGGCGTGGCCCGCCGCGGTGTCGCCAGATCGTCCGGCAACCCACCGAGGTAGGGAAAGCCCGGTGCAAATCCGATCGCCTGCACGAAATAGTCGGCGCTGGCATGGCGTGCGGCGATCGCCGCCTCCGTGCGGCCCTGGACCGCCGCGAGTTCCGCCAGATCCGGACCAAACGCCCCGCCATAACACACCGGCACCTCCACCCGCCGCCCGGTGCCCTCCCCGGGGCCATCCTCCCCGCCCGCGCCCCCCTCCCCCGCCTCAATCCATCCCCGCACCACCTCGGTCGCCGGCACCCGCCCCGGTTCGAAATAAAGCGCCACGCTCGCAAAAGCCGGCACGATTTCCCGCACGCCCTCGTGCCGCTCCCCGCGCAACCGCCGCGCCAACGCCCCCGACCGGCGGACCGTCGCCCGATCGGCGGTGTCGCCGAGCGTGACCACCAGAGCCGCGTCACCAAGCGGGGAAACCATCATGGCGCGGTTATCAGGACCGCTCCCCGGACCCGCAAAACAAAACGCCCCGGGCGCTTCCCGCCCGGGGCTCACCCGAAGCTGACGTCAATGATTCCGGCCGTTCAGCGAACGTCGAAGACCTCCAGCAGGGAAATGCCCGTCCCGGTCGCGGCGGTCACCTGCGCCGTGTAGTTGCCCGGTGGCAGCACGACGACCAGCGCCGACTCGAGGTTGTGGCGCGGCGCTCCCTGCAGGCCCGCCAGCTCCGAACCGGCCGCGACGGTACCCACGTCGTCATTCGAGGCGATTTCCCGCCCGCCGGAATCGAACAAGGCAAGCCGCGGATTGGCCAGTGCGTTGGCCACGTCAAATGCGGTCAACGAGGGCCCCTTCGCCACCGCCA
Organism: uncultured Opitutus sp.; assembly: GCA_964504885.1. GTDB lineage: Bacteria > Verrucomicrobiota > Verrucomicrobiia > Opitutales > Opitutaceae > ER46. Next base: position 15,239 of record CAZDGC010000056.1, on the reverse strand, counting down.
GCACTTTCACCGGTTCGGTGCCCGTGACAACGAAACCGCCAATCAAGGTCTGCTCGCCGGGACCGACGAAGCCCCGCACCGCCAGGTTGACCAATCGTGTGCCAGGGGATTCGGAGGATACCCGGATCTGACCGCGCAATTCACCCCCGGTGAACGTGGCGCTGTGGTAGTTGAGGTACATGCGCCCGGCGAGCAGCACCAGCGGGTCGCCGACGAAGGCGAGGTGTTCGTGCCTCCCGGAGATCAGGCCGTTGGCGGAGCTGTAACCGCCGGCGTTGGCGTTGTTGCCGAGGCTGGTGCGCACCGGGCCGCTTACCCCCGGCGCCCCCTCGTGAATGTGGGAATTGGTGAAGGTGTTCCGGAAGTTAAAGAGCGAGGCGCGAAGGGAGATCCTGTTGTCCGCCGGTTCGTAGACCAGCAGGACCCCGCCGAAATTCTGCAGGCCGGACAGGTTCACGGCCGGAAATGCGGCCTGCTCCTGGGCCACGTCCAGATTTGCGTACAGTCGCACCGGCTGTGGCATCAGTTGCCCGCGAATTTCACCGCCGGGAAATTGGGCCGAGTGAATATTGAAATAGGCGCCGCCTTGAATGAGCCGCAATTGATCGCCGCCGTGGGTGAGATTGCGGAAGGTCGCCCGAAGCGAGGAGCCGCTGCGGGTGTACGCGGCCTCGCCGCCCAGATTCGTCACGACCCCGCCATTCGCACCCGCCGCCGCTTCGTGAAGATGCGACGCCGTCGCCGGGTTGCTCATGCCATCGATGGAGACGACCAGATCGAAGGTATTCGCGGCGACATCGTAGAGCATGATCGCCGAACCGGTGGCCGGTGAGGTTGTCGCCGGCACCTCCTGTTGCGCATTGAGGGTCGCGCGCAACTCGATGACTTGGGATTGGACGGTGGAAACGGAGGCCAGCAGCACTCCGGCAGCAAACAGGATGGGAACGGGGGAACGGTTCATGTGCCGATCGGACGAGGCTCCCAGCGTGGCGGCACGCCCGGAAGTGTAACAGTTCGCTCAGATTGCCCCTTTGCCCCGTTCCGCCGGCAGTGGCCGCATCCTGGCCTGACGCGAAGGCGCTGCCCTTGGAAACGCCGCCCCCGCAATCGATGCCGGTTTGATTTGAACTTTTGACGCAAGCCGCCGACTTATGCGCGCTTCATGCACCCACGTCTCACGCGTTTCGCCCTGTTGTCACTGGGCCTCCTTGCCGCCGGTTGCCAGAAGGAGGAGGTCACCGCCTACCGGATACCCAAGGAAACCCCTCCGCCCCACGCCCAAGGCCATTCCCACGCGGCCGGCGAAGGCGGCGCGAACCCGGTGGCCGCCGCCCCCGCCGCCGGCGGACAGGCCGACATGGCCAGCACCCCGGTCGCCACGGCGACCGGCGCCAATCTCCAGTGGACCGCGCCCGCCCACTGGGCCGCCAAGACTGGCAGCTCCATGCGCAAGGGTAGCTACGCCATCAAGGGCGAAGGCGGCGAGGCGGACATGGCCATCACGGCCTTCCCCGGCGATGTCGGCGGCGATCTCGCCAACCTCAACCGCTGGCGCGGGCAGATCGGGCTGCCGCCGGTCGGCCAGGCCGAATTCGAGTCGTCCACCCAGCACCTGGACCGCAATGGGCTGCACATGACGGTCGTCGACATCGCCGGCGCCGGAGCCAATGCGCAGCGCATCCTCGGTGCGATGGTCCCGCATGGCGGTGCCACCTGGTTCTTCAAGCTCACCGGCCCCGACGCCCTGGTCGCGAAGGAAAAGACCGCCTTCCTCGCCTTCCTCGACACCATCAAGCCGCCCGCGCCATGAACGACTTGGTGCGCCAGTTCCGGTACTTCTTTGTCTCCCTCAAACTGACCGTCGTCCTGCTGGTGCTGGGGATGGTGCTGGTCTTCGCGGCCACGCTCGACCAGGTGAACCTGGGCATCTGGGCGGTGCAGGAGAAGTATTTCCGTTCGTTCTTCGTGCTCGCCCGCTTCGGCGACATCCCGGTGCCGGTCTTCCCCGGCGGCTACTTCATCGGCGGCCTGCTCCTGATCAACCTGATCGCCTCGCATTTCGAACGCTTTCGTTTCGGTTTTCGGCAGTTCGGGATCCAGCTCACCCATGGCGGCCTCATCCTGCTGCTCCTCGGCGAACTCCTGACCGGGCTTTATCAGGACGATTTCAGCATGCGCCTCGAACAGGGCCAGCCGCGCAACTACTCCGAGAGCTTTCGCGAGAACGAAATCGCCATCGTCGACACCACCGACCCGCAGTTCGACGAAGTGGTCGCCATCCCGCAGCCCCTGCTCGCGAAGAAGCCCACCGTCCAGCATCCGAAACTGCCCTTCCGTCTCGTGGTGAAGGAATACTACCCCAACTCCACAATTCGCAACCGGGAAACCCCGGGCACCCCGGTCAGCCCTGCCTTGGCCCGGGCCAGCAAGGGTATCGGCCTCAACGTCGACCTCCTCCCCATCGCGATCACCTATCGGCAGGACGAACGCAATCTGCCGGGCGCCATCGTCGAAATCGTCGGCGGCGATGGCACCCTCGGTTCTTGGCTGCTCTCCTCGGATCCCCGGATGCCCCCCCAGCGCTTCGAGTATGGAGGCCGCAACTACACGATCGCCCTGCGCTTCGCTCGGGCTTACAAACCCTACACCCTCACCCTGCTGAAGTTCAGCCACGACAAGTACTCGGGCACCGAGATCCCCAAGAACTTCTCCAGCCGCATCAAATTGAACACGCCCGACGGCCGCGATGACCGCGAGGTGCTCATCTACATGAACAACCCGCTGCGCTACGACGGGTACACCTTCTATCAGGCGAGCTTCGAACCGGGCAACGACAAGGTCACCATCCTCCAGGTCGTGCGCAATCCGAGCTGGCTCATCCCGTACGTCGCCTGCTCGATCATGACCCTCGGCATGACCTGGCAGTTCTTGATTCACCTTTTCGCCTTCATCGCCAAACGCCGCCCGCCCCGGTCCGCCGTGAACCCCGCCACGGCGTGAAACGGATCCCCTCCTCCACCCACCGCATGAAGAAGTTTCTCCCCCTCGCCGTCCTGGTCCTAGCGGTTGCGTTCATCGGCAATTCTCTGCGCGCCCCGCGCAACCCGGCTGCCTTCGACATCCACGGCTTCGGCCGGCTCCCCGTCCTCGTCAACGGCCGGATCAAACCGCTCGACACCGTCGCGCGCAGCTCGCTGCTCCAGTTGCAGGGCCGCCAGTCCGTCACCACCCCCGACCAACGCCGGTTGCAGCCCATCGAGTGGATGCTCGACGTCGCGTTCCGGCCCGAGCTCGCCGACACCTACCAGCACTTCGAAATCGTGCACCCCGACGTGCTCGCGATCTTCGACCTCAAGACGCAGGACGGCCAGGGCGAGAAGCGCTTCGCCCTCAAGCAGCTTGAGCCGAAAATCGCCGAACTCCAGCGGCAGGCCCGCCTCGCCGACCAGGTCGAACATGCCGTGCGCACGCCCTTCCAGCGCGCGGTGCTCCAGCTCTACGGCAACCTCGTCCACTACCAGCGGCTCCGCCACGCCCTCGTGTCCCCCGGGCGGACCGATTTCCTCGGCGACCTCCTGAAGTTCCAGGAGGGCGTCAAGGCCGGGGTCGAGGCCGTGCGCGCCAAACAGGCCGGCCAGCCACACGATGAGGCGGCCGCCAAAGCGATGACCGAGATCGGTGAACGCTTCGTCATCATGGCCGAATCGACCAACTTCCTCGTGGTCCCCCCCGAGCCCGACAACTCGGACCTCACCGCCTGGAAACCCGCGGGCACCGCCCTGCTCGACACCTTCCGCACCGGCCAGGTCAACGCTGCCGCCCTCGCCTACGCCGGCTTCGCCCACGCCTGGCGCAACGACAAGCCCGAGCAGTTCAACCACCTCGTCAGCCTCTTCCGCTCCGACCTCAGCAAGCGGTTCAGCGAACCGCTCGGCAAGTGCGACTTCGAGGCACGCTTCAACTCCGCCCAGCCCTTCTACTCGAGCACCACGCTTTACGCACTGGCCTTCTTCGTCGCCTTGTTCTCGTGGCTGCTCTGGCCCGAGGTGCTCGGCCGGTCCGCCTTCTGGCTCATCGCGGTCGCGTGGGTGGTGTCGACCGCGGGCATCGCCTCCCGCATGTGGTTGGAGGGCCGGCCCCCGGTAACCAACCTCTACTCCTCCGCACTCTTCGTCGGGTGGGGCGCCGTCGGACTCTGCCTGCTGCTGGAATCGATCTATCGCAACGCCATCGGCAGCGTCGCCGCCGGCGCGATCGGCTTCGCGACGCTGCTCATCGCCCACCACCTGTCCCTCAGCGGCGACACCATGGAGATGATGCGCGCCGTGCTGGACTCCAACTTCTGGCTCGCCACCCACGTGGTCGTGATTACCGCCGGCTATTCCGCCACCTTCCTCGCCGGATTCCTCGGCATCATCTACATCCTCCGCGGAATCTTCACCCGCAGCCTCGATCGCGGGACCGCGGACGCCCTCAACCGCATGGTTTACGGCATCGTCTGCTTCGCCACGTTGTTCAACTTCGTCGGCACCATCCTCGGCGGCATCTGGGCTGACCAGTCGTGGGGTCGGTTCTGGGGCTGGGATCCCAAGGAGAACGGAGCGCTCATCATCGTGCTTTGGAACGCCATCATGCTCCACGCCCGCTGGGGCGGCATGGTGCGGCAGCGCGGCTTCATGGTCCTCGCGGTGGGCGGCAACATCGTCACCGCCTGGAGCTGGTTCGGCACCAATATGCTCGGCGTGGGCCTGCACAGCTACGGATTCACCGACGCCGCCTTCGTCGCCCTCTCCGGCTTCGTGCTCAGCCAGCTCGCCCTGATCGGACTCGCCAACCTGCCGCTCCGCCTCTGGAAGAGTCAGACGGCCTAGCAGCCCGTCGGCCCGGGATCACCACGCCTGGGGAGAGGGCCGGCCGGCCCCGGTCGCGCCGATCCGGCGGCGAAACGGATTCGACAACAACGCCGGTGCCCGCCGAGACTCGCCCTCCCTCCGATGCCCGCCCCCAAACGCCTCGACGAAAAGCTCGCCCGTCTCCGCTCCGGTCAGGCCACGCGACGCGATTTCATCATCGCCGACGCCAAGGATGCCGACATGGCCTTCGGCGTCACCGCCCCCGGTCCCGGCCAGTGCCGCCCCGACCGCCATCGCGAAGCCGAGGCTTGCTGGAAATCCCTCGAAGACTACCGCCAGCAGATCCGCGCCGTCATCGCCCAGGACATGGTCGACATCGTGCTGCTGTCCGCCTCCAACGTCGAACAGCTCGCCATCCGGGAAAAACTTTTCGCCGACTCGCCGATCACCCCGGCGGCGCGCGCCAACGACACCAGCGACATCTGGGTGGTTCGCGGCGGCAGATACCCCTCGCTGCCCTCGCGGGCCTTTCGCACCGCGACAATCGAACACATCAAGTACGGACGGGCCGACGCCGACTGCGCCCAACCGCCTCTCGGCGCCGATCTCGGCCTGTATTCGATCACGTTTACGAACAACATCGACTGGGACTACAAGGCCCTCGACGACTTCGCCTCGTTCCGGCTCGAAGCGGAACGCAAACGCTTCCGGTACTTCCTTGAGGTCTTCAACCCCAACGTGGATCCGGGCATCCCGGCGCCGGCCATCCCCGGTTTCCTCAACGACCATATCGTGCGCACCCTCGCCGGGGTCACGTCGGCCGGCCGGCCCCTCTTCCTGAAAATTCCCTACAACGGCCCCGCCCCGCTGGAGGAACTCGTCGCCTACGACCCCAACCTGATCGTGGGCATCCTCGGCGGCAGCAGCGGGACGACACTCGATGCGTTTCAATTGATTCACGACGCCCAGAAGTACGGCGCCCGCGTCGCGCTCTTCGGTCGAAAAATCAACCTCTCCGAGCACCCGCTCGCCTTCATCGAGTTCCTGCGCCGGATCGTCGACGGCGAGATCGAGCCGGTCGAGGCCGTCAAGGCCTACCATTCCGTCCTCGCCAGGCTCGGCGTGAAACCCCAGCGCCACCTGCAGAAGGATCTGCAACTCACCCCGACGGCCACGCACTATCGGCGTTGACGTCGGCCGCGCCTCCTCACCGCGCCCCCCCCGGCCTGGCGACGTCGGCGCCGCGGGAGGGGCGACTCATCCCGTCCTCGCGCTCATCCCGCCTACAACGCCAGACCGGCGCCGAACAGCAGGGCATAGGCTCCCAGCAACCGGCCGGTGGCGCCCAGCAGCGCGATCAGCTCGGCCGGCGGAGCGGTCGCCGTCAAACGCCGGACGTGCGTCCACGCCACCGGAGTGAGCGCCAGGGGCAGCAGGCTCGCCGGCCCGAAGCCCCGGGCGAGGAAGATCACCGGCACCAGCAGCGCCACCGCCAGAGAAACGACAAACTGGACCCGGGCCGCCCCGCGGCCGAACCGCACCACGAGCGTGCGCTTGCCCGCCGCCGCATCGGTCTCCGCGTCGCGATAATTGTTCACCACGAGAATATTCGCCGCCAGCAGCCCGATCGGCACCCCCGCCAGCAGCGCCTCGGCGGTCAGGCGTCCCGCCTGCACGAAGTACGTGCCCCCCACCGCCACGAGCCCGAAGAAGAGGAACACGAAGACGTCTCCCAGTCCGTGATACGCCAGCGGCCAGGGCCCGCCCGTGTAGGCGAGGCCGCAGAGGATGCTGGCCACGCCGATCGCCAGCAGCCAGGGCCCGGCCCAGGCCAGCAGCCCGAGCCCGGTCGCGAAGGCGACCGCAAACGCCGCCACCATCGCCCGTCGCATCGCCGCCGGGGTCACCAGGCCCGCCGCCACCGCCCGCCGCGGGCCCACCCGCGCCGCGGTGTCGGCGCCGCGCAGGAAATCGTAGTAGTCGTTGGCGAAGTTGGTCCCGATCTGCACCAGCAGCGCAAACCCCAGGCACAGCACGGCCGGCCCGGCCTGGAACGCCCCGTCATTCCAGGCCAGCGCGCTGCCGGTCACGACCGGCGCCACCGCCGCCGGCAGGGTGCGCGGCCGCGCGGCCTCAATCCAGACGTGCCACGCACTCATCGGGCGGTCAGCGGCTGCCCTTGCGGGTGAAAATCATCAGCGGCCGCCGGGCCAGCAGGCTCAGCAGCACCGGCAGGAACGCCAGCCCCGCCACCAGCAGGACGGGCACGCTCCGGAAGCCCGTGAACAGCGCCCCGAAGCCGTACAAGACGATCGCATACCCGGTGAGAAAGGCCTGGGCGTTCCCGAGCCCGGCGTTGACAATCCAGATCGCCACGAACGCGAAGAGCGCCCCCTGGTAGTTGCACAGGGCGCCCGAGAGCCCGGCCAGGTAGAAGATGGGCGGGAAGAACGAAAGCCGCACCCGCTCGTAACGCACCGCCTGAATCACCAGCCCGATCGCCACCGCCGCGCCTTTGGCCGCCAGCACTTGCATTTCCACCCCGCGCGACGCCCCGAAGGCCGGGGCGATTGCCGGCTCGAGGCCGAGCCCGCCCCAGATCGCCAGGCCACCCGCCAGGGCGCGGAACAGATCCACGTAATTGCGAAACTTCCCGAACTCCACCCGTGGATTCACCCGCGGATCACCGGGCTCGCGGTCCTTCCAGGGCTCGAGGATGCGCGAACTCCCCGTGCTCCGCCGTTTGCGCTGCAGCAACGCCACCCCGCGCCGCAGCCAGTGCCGCGGAAACCAGAGCAGCAGCAGGCCGAGGAGGAGCAGCGGGAGGTTGAGAATCATGACCGCGCGGGCGAGGTGGGAGGAGACAAAGCCGCGACTGAAACGCCCGCTCCCGGCCCCTGCAATCCTTTCATCGCGGCGGCCGGTACGCCTGCTCGGGCGGCACCCCTAGCTCCCGCTCGAGCTCCCGTATCCGCTCCAGAACGACCTCCGCCGCCGCCCCGTCGGCGCCCGGTGGCAGTTGCGGATGCAGCCGGGCGAGCCACGCCAGCGCTTCCGCCTTCCGCCCGGCGCGGCGCAATACCTCGGCGTGCAGGCGCGCCACATAGTAGGGCGCCCCCGGCAGCTCCCAGGCCCGCCGGTAACTGGCCGCCGCGGCGTCCAGATCGCCGAGGCGGTTGAGCTCGATGTTCGCCCGCTCCACCCACAGGTCGACGCTCGCCGGATGAAAGATCCGGCCCGCCTCGAGGAACGCGAGCCCCGCCCGCGCCTGTTCGTCCCGCAGGCGCCGCTGCGCCTCCTCCGGCACGTCGTCGTAGCCGCCCGCCGCCTCGATCCGCCAGGCTGGAAAATCGTACGCCAGAATGCGCGCCCCGTTCAGCCAGAAATAGACCGGCCGGGGATCGACCGTCGTCACGAAACGAATCAGTGTCTCCGTCGCCGGCAGATCACGCCACTCCCAGCGCGAATACATCTGAATCCAGCCGGCGTCCGCCACCAGCGCCCGGAATCCGCCCAGCAACGCCAGCGTGATCCCCTGCCCCGCCGCCGCCGCTGTCGAGTCCAGCCGCAACGCCGGCTGGCGCGCCCGCTGCTCCTGCCACACTGGCGCCACCCACGACTCCAGCACCGCCCCTGCCGCCGCCAGGCCGGCAATAACCACCGCCAGAGTGAAGCCCCTAGATTTCACGGTGACGGAAGGCCAGCACCGCCAGCCCTCCCGCGGCCGCGGCATAACCGAACGCATACAGCACCACCCGGAGCAGCGGTCCGACCCCCGGCAGATCGGCCGCCGCCAGGGAGTCGGCAAACCCAAACACCTGGAAATTCGGAAACAGCGACGCGATCAAGCCGCTCGCCACCTGCCCGGCCACCGAGCCGGCGCGCGCATACGATTCCTGCGCCAGGTGCTGCAGGTGGCAGATCACCAGCACAAAGAAGCCCGTGACCACGGCAAACATCTGCGTCTGCGCAAAGCTCGCCACCAGCAGTGTGAACGCCGCCAGCACCAGCAGTTTCAGCCATTGCATCAGTCCCCCGGCCGCCACCATCGCGTAACTCACAATCCGCCCGCCGGCGAAGTTCTCCGGATTCAATGCCATCAGCTCGCCCTCCCGCCACCAGAGCACCAGCGCCAGCAGGACCGTCAGGAGGGCGCAGAAGAGCGCCGTCAGTGCCGCGATGCCGCCGAGTTTGCCAAGGATGAACTCCGCCCGCCAGACCGGCTTGGCCAGCAGCGTCAGCGCGGTGCGGTTCTCGATTTCGCTGAAGAAGAGTTGCGCCGTGGCCGTGATGGTCAGGGCCGAGCCGAAGAACGCCATCGCCCCGAATCCGCAGTCGGCGAGAAACTTCAGTTCCGGCGCCCCGAAGTTGAAGTCGCGGAACCACCGCGCCCCCAGCACCAGCGCCAGGGCGAGAAACAGGAAGAAGTTGAGCAGCTTCTGCCGCACGGCTTCGCGCAGCGTGTTCCGGGCGACCAGCCATGCCCGCCACGGTGAAAACGGCACCGTGGTCATGCCCCACCTTTCCCGCCGGGGCGCTCACCCCGCCCGACGTGATCGAGGAAGACCTGATCCAGCCGCCGGTGCACCGGCTCCACCCCCACCACCGGGCGCCCGCGCGCCGCGAGCCAGCCGCGCAATTCGGCCAGATCGGCCTCCGGCAGCGCCTCGACCACGATCGCCTGCCGGTCCTTCCGCCCCACCAAGTCGCGCACCGCCCCCTCGACCATCAGCCGCCCGCGGTCGAGGATCGCCACGCGATCGCACCAGTCCTCGATCTGCCCGAGCAGGTGCGAGGTGATGAGGACGGTCTTGCCCCGGGCCTTGAGCTCGAGAATCAGCCGGCCCATCGCCGCCGCCCCCACCGGATCGACGCCCGCCGTGGGTTCATCGAGAATCAACAACCGCGGGTCGTGCACCAATGCCTGCGCCAGACCGATGCGCTGCAGCATTCCCTTCGAATACGTGCCCACCGCCCGATCCGCCGCCTCCGCCATGCCCACCTGCGCCACCACCTCCGCCACCCGTTCACCGAGCAAACGCCGCGGCATGCCGCACATCTCTGCATAGAACCGAACGAGCTCCCGCCCCGTCAGGTGCCGGTAAAAATACGGTGCCTCCGGCAGATACCCCACCTCGCGGCGCGCCTCGACCCGCGCACTCGGCACCCCGAAGACCGCACACTCCCCGGCCGTCGGATCCAGCAGCCCGAGCACCAGCTTGATGGTGGTGCTCTTGCCCGAACCGTTCGGCCCCAGCAGGCCGTACACCTGGCCCGCCTCCACCCGCAGATCCAGATGATCCACCGCGCGCAGTTTGACGCCGCGCAGTCCGACCACGAAGTCCTTCACCAACCCGCGGACCTCAAGGGCCGCCGGCGCCGGAACGGGAGGGACTGCCGCGGGCTCAGCCACGTTTCACCGGATCACGAACCCCGCGAAGGCCGGCGCCCGCCGGGCCGCCGTCCGCTCCACCTGGCGGATGTAACCGTGCATCCGCTCCTCCACTGCGTCGATGAACGCCCCCACCTCGGCCGCCTCCCCCTCCGCCTCCACCCGCACCCGACCGTCGGCCAGGTTCTGCACGTAGCCTGCCAACTCGAACTCCTTCGCCACTTGCAGGACCGTGTAACGAAAACCCACTCCCTGCACGTGGCCCGAAAAGTGAACTGTCTCGTGGTGAACTTCCGCCATGGGCGGGGAACCGTACGCGCCACCCGGCCGGATTCAACCCGCAAAGCGGAGCGCGGACTCGTGCTACGTCGTAAGAAGGCGTCGAAACCCGCAATCCACGCCCCAGGCGGTTCACGGCCGCCCACGGTTGACCTCCGCCGTGCGCCGCGCGAGCTCGGCCGCCAGCGCCTGCACCGTGCCGGCATGCGCCGGCCGGGTGGCGAGATTGGCGTACTCGCGCGGATCGGTGACCGCGTCGTACAACTGCCGGCTGCCATCGGGCCATTCGAGGTAGGTATGCCGCGCCGTGTGGAGCGCGCGGCCGATCTTGTTTCCGCCGCGCAGCACGATCGTGTAGGCGCTGTCACGCACGGAGGTTTGCAGATTGCGCAGCACCGGTGCCTGGCTCACGCCCTGCAGCCCCGCCGGCAGGGGCAGCCCCGCCAGTTCCACCAGTGTCGGAAACAAGTCGACGTACTCAAGCAGGCCCGGCGTGGCCAACCCACGCGGGATCCCGCGACCGGCAACGATGAAGGGCGCCCGCGCCGACTCGTCCATCAGGCTCATCTTCGCATAGAAGCCGCCGTGTTCGCCGAGATGCCAGCCATGGTCGCTCATGAACACGACGATCGTCGACTCCCAGAGCTCAAGCCGGTCCAACTCCCCGAGCAACACGCCGACCTGCGCATCCATGAACGAGGTCGCCGCATAGTAGTGCTGGATGATGGCGCGACGCTGATCGAGGGTCAGGTTGCGCTCCGAGCGGGGCGCCCACGCGATGTCAGGGATGTCCCGCTCATGCCCCGGCGGCTCAGGTGGGGTCGGCATCTTCGCCGGGTCGTGCCAATCGAAGTATTTCTTCGGCGCCGTGTGCGGCACGTGCGGCTTGTGAAAACCGGCGGCAATGAAAAAGGGCCGGTCCGGCCGGGCCGATAAGAACTTCAACAGGCGCCGCGCCACCTGCCCATCCGGTTCGTCCTCGTCGCGGTTCGCGGTCGCCTCCCAGGGAAACGGCACGTCGGTGCGCGCGCCCCCGGCAGCCGCGGCGGCGGCCTTGGCCTTCTTGCCGCCTTTTTTCGCGCCCTTCGCTTTCGTCGCGGGGCGGGCGTCGTCCTCCTCGCCGCCGCGCTGCGGTTCCGAGTAGTAGTCCCACTGCAGAGCCTGGTTGAAGGTGCCGTGGGCGATCTTGCCGCAGCCGGCCGTGGCGTACCCGTGGGCGCGGAAATACTCCGGCAGGAACTGAAACGCTTCACCCAGTCGCACGCGCGGATGGGTGGCGTTGCTCAACACCCCGGTGACCTCCGGATAGCGCCCGCTGAGAAACGAGGTGCGCGAGACATTGCAGACCGGATAATTGCAGTATGCACGATCAAAGCGCACCCCGCGCGCCGCCAACCGGTCGAGGTTTGGCGTCTTCGCCTCCGCAGCCCCGTAGCAGCCGAGGCGGGTGTTGAGATCATCCGAGAGGATCAGCAGTACATTCGGTCGGGCCGGTGTGGGCGCAGGCGCGGTCCAGGCGGTCACCGGAAGGAGTGAGGCGCCCGGCAGGGCCATCCACGCCCGCACCCGGCGGAGGAGTGTCACGGGGTTCATACCCCGACATTTCGTCAGTTGGCGGGCCGGACACAAGAGCGGCGGCGGTTACTCGGGGCACGCCCGGAGAGGTCTCCGATCCGCCCTCGCAGGGCGGCGGAGTTGGCTTCCACTCACTCCGCCGTGACCCTGCCCTCTCCGGCCTCCCCGGCATTGCGCAGCACCGCCTTGAGCGCCGTTTCCGCAGGTTCCGGGAACGGCAGGTCGACGCCCAGGCGGACCTCCTGGGAGGTGACGTCGCGGGTGCCGGCGGGCAGCGGCGGGGCGACGGCGGCGCGATCCCAGCGGCGGGTGCCGTTGACCTCCTCCACAAAATGGTGGCGGAAAAACGCGCCGGCCTTGAGCTGGAGCGGAAACCCGGTGGGCGCGCGCCACGCCGCGTTGGCCTTGGCGTTGAACACCTCGACGTTGCGCTTGTCGTTGCGCACCGTGTGCTGCACGGCGGTGGTGTAGTTCGCGAGGTCGTAGATGGCCTTCGCGTTCGGTGATGACGACAAATTGCTCGAGTTTCACCGTCTCGGCGGCTGACAGCGCCACGTCGACAGAGGCGCGTTCGCCCACCCGCACCACGACCGTCCGGCGCACCGGTTCGAAATCGAGTTAGGATACGGCGACCTCGACGTTTCCCGGCGGCACGTCGTCAAGGGTGAACCGGCCGCTGGCATCCGTCAGCGCGGAACGCCGCAGCGCGGGGAGCTCCACCAGGGTGCCCTCCAGCGGCTTACGGGAGACGGCGCTGCTGACGGAGCCGGCGATCGCGCCGGTGCCCGGTGTCGCGCCCGGCAGCACACACGTCGCAGCCAGGACGGCCAGCAGGAGAGCAGGGAGGCGGCCGGCGGGAGCGCCCGGTTATCGTTCGAGGAAGTAGCCCCGCTGCTTTTCCGAGATGGGCAGCGCGGCCCGCTCCATCACCTTGAGCAGATCCTCCCAGATGAGCCGCTTTTTCCGGTTGGTCGGTTCACGCAGGATATAGCTCGGGTGATAGGTGACCATCAGCGGCTTCCCCGCGAAATCGTGCCATCGCCCCCGCACCTCACCGAGCGTCTTGAAGGACTTGAATCCCAGCAGCCCCTGCGCCGCCGTTGATCCCAACGCCACCAGCAACTCCGGGTCCACGACGTCGATCTGCGCCCGCAGGTAGGGCAGGCAGTACCGCATCTCGTCTTCCGTTGGCGGCCGGTTGCCCACCTGGTCCCGCCCCTCCGCCGTGGGCATCTGCGGGCGCCAGTTCATGATGTTTCCGATGTAAACCTCCCCGCGGCTCAGGCCCATCGCGGCGATCATCTTGGTCAACAACTGCCCGGCCGGCCCGACAAAGGGTTCGCCCTGAATCTCCTCGTCGGCACCCGGTGCCTCGCCGACAAACATCAGGCGGGCATCGAGCGTCCCCACGCCCAGCACCACCTTCTTGCCCGGCCGCACCTGGGCGCGGCAGGTGGGATCGGCTTCCACCAGCGCCTTGAGCGCCGCCCAGCGACCTGCCTTGTCGCCCGCGGGCAAAGTCACCGTCGGGGCCGGCGGCAAGGCCGCCAGCTTGACCGCAGGCACCACTGCCGCCGGGGTGGCGGGCGGTCGGGCCACTGAAACCGCCGGCTGTTCGCCGGCTGGCGTGCGCATCCCGGCTTCCGCTGCGGCCGGCGCCACCGCCGGGAGCGTCGCTGCTCCGCCCGCCACCTCGGTTGCCGCCATCGCCCCGGCGCGCCGCCGCTGCATCACGCGCCGGAGGGACGCGAGGGTGTCTTCGGAGACGGCCACGGTGCTCACCCCCGCCGTCTTCAGCCGCCGCAGTTCCTCGGTAAGGGTGTTGAGCACCTCGCGCATGACAGGCTAGAGTCCTTGAAAGGCGAAACTTCTTGTAAGCAGGTCAGGTTGTTCAAGCCCTCGGCCACGGATCGCGCGAGTAACGACTGAGGACTGAATTCGTGCGCTCCGCGGCATCCGTGGTTGATTGGGCTGAAGCGCGCCTCGCTAGGCCGTGCGCAACTGGAGCAGCTTCTCCACGTGCTTGCCGAGGAGATCGAACTCAAGATTCACCAGGTCGCCGGGTTGCTTGTCGCGCAGATTGGTCACCGCGATCGTGTGGGGAATGATCCAGACGGCAATCGCGGCCTCGGTGGCCTCCGCAATCGTCAGCGAAATGCCATCGATGGCGATGCTGCCCTTGTGAACGGTGTAGCGCGCGTAGTCGCGGGGAAGGCTGATCCGCAGGTAGTGGTCCTTGCCCCGCGGTTCGAACACCTCCACCCGACCGAGCGCATCGATGTGCCCGGTCACAAAATGGCCGCCCATCTTCCCGCCAAACCGCAGACTGCGCTCCAGGTTGACCAAGGCGCCCGCCTGCAACGCCGAGAAATTGGTCAGCCGGCGCGTCTCCTCGAGGACATCGAAGCGCAGGGAGGCGGCGTCGAATTCCGTCGTGGTCAGGCAGCAACCGTTGATCGCGATGCTGTCGCCAAGGGACAGATCCGCCCTCACCACGCGGGCCTCCACCCGCAAGCTCCACGCCTCGGCCCGCGGCTCGAATTCCACGACCCGGCCCGTCTCTTCCACAATCCCAGTGAACATAGTCCGGCAAGCAAAGCGCGATCCGCCGCGCCGCCAAGCCGCAAAGCGGCGCGGATGCCGGCGCGAACGCCACCGAACCGCGCCGGAAAAGCGAATTTGCCGACGACCTCGGGGCGTCTCATCCCGAGGATTGCCTCCCCACCCACCGCACGCTTCTTCTCAGCCGCCGTGTCCGACGAAGCCGACCTTTCTCCCAAAGCCGAGCGCGAGCTCGTGCGGCAGGCCCAGGCCGGCGGGGAGGAGGCGTTCGGCACGCTCATGCGCCGCCACTACGAACCCGTCTTCCGCCTGGTGCAGGCCATCCTCCGCGACGAGCACACCGCCCGCGACGTGTGCCAGGAGGTCTGGCTCACCGTATGGAGGAACCTCGGGGCGTTCCGCGGCGAGGCCAAGTTTTCGACCTGGCTGCACCCGATCGCGACCCGGCGGGCGATCGATCACCTGCGCCGCCACCGGCGCTGGTTCAGCCGCTTTCTGCCGCTGGCGTCCGAAGTCGAGGCGACCGACGACGGAACCGGCGACCGAGGAGCGATTCGAGGCGTGCTTTGGGTCTGGCT
>CAZDGC010000055.1:0-43145 GCA_964504885.1 uncultured Opitutus sp. | reverse complement strand
GGTCGATGAACGGTTCCGCGCCGGGGCTGCCCTTGCCGACGAGGCCGGGCCACATGGCGTTGTGGAGTTTGGGATAATTGTTGGGGAGGGCGGTATGAGGCATGTTAGCGAGGGAGTGAGGGATTGAGGGACTGAGGGACTAAGGGAGGGAGGGAGGGAGGGGGGAGGACGTGGGGTCCTCAGAAGGTGTTCTTCCGATACGCGCCCATGTCGGGGGCGTCGGGGTGGACTTCGGGGCCGAAGTAGCGGAGCACGACGAGGGGCTCGACGGCGCTCGTGTTTTCAAAGGTGACGCCGGCCTTGGCGGCGTCCTCGGTGCAGAACACCTCGTCCTCGGTGAGCTCGTGGAAGCGGATGAGCTTCGGGCAGTCGAGGGCGAGGTTGTTCATGCGGCCCTTGCCCTGGACGGTGATGAGGCCGTAGGCGCCGCCGTCCTTGATGGTGCACTTGGCGCCGGGCTCGACGGTGAGCTCCTTGGCGGTGAAGAGCTGCTCGCCCTTGACCTTGCCGTAGACGATCCAGCGGTCGACATAGCCCTCGCGGCGGGTGTCGGCGACGGGGACGGGCTCGAGGTAGTGGTTGTCCTTGAAGTTCGGATCGGTGTTTTCCTCCCAGTCGAGCTGGTCGACGATGAAATCGAGATCCTTGTGCTTCGATTTGGGCATGTCCTTGACGAGGAGCGACCAGGGTACCTCGCGGCCCTCGACGAGGGACTGGTACATGCCGAAGACGTCGGAGCCCCACTGCGGCTCGTAGGTGCAGAGGGAGCCGGGGGCGTGGAGGACGCAGGGCGGGATGAGCCAGCCGGTGCCGGGCTTGAGACGGTAGGCGCGGGAGAGGTCGAGGATGCCGTTGTCGCCGCGGTTCCAGTTTTCGAGGCACTTCCGGACCTGGGCCTTGGTGGTGCCGGGCTCGAGGCCCATGAAGGTGTAGGGGAAGTTGTTGCCGACGTTGTTGTGCTGGGGCGGGAAGTAGTAGGACTCGGGTTTGCCCTCCTGGCCGACCAGCTTTGCCTGTTTGGCGCTCTGGTGCATGTGGTGCGGGATGGGCCCCATGTTGTCGAAGAACTTCGAATACACGGGCCACTTCCGGTACTTCTTCCAGATGGCCGGCCCGATGAGCGTGGCGCCGCATTCGGCGACGGCCTGCTGGAGGGTGAAGCGCCGGTCGCCGACGACGACGTAGCTCAGGCCCTCGTCGGGGGTGCGGTTCTCGTTGGCGGCGGGCGTGGTGGAGGCGAACCAGCGCTCGTCGATGCCGCCGCGGTTGAGGCCGAAGGCGTAGAGGTCATCCGGGTGGAGCTTGAGGCGTTTGCCCGGTTGGAGGAACGAGCGTGGCACCCAGCAGGGGGCGAGGCGGAGGAGGCCGCCGGTTTCGGCGAGGGCGGCTTCGACGAGGCTCGGGACCTTCTTGGTGGTCGTCTTGAGATCGAGGACGGAGGTGGTCGGCATAGGGGAGACAGGGAGGGCGGGACAGGGCGTCCGGCCGGGTTGGGTGAACAGGAAGCGGAAGACAGACTGAATATCCTACCGTCGTCGCTGGCAAACGCCTAGTAGCCCGGCGGCGATTTTTGGTGAAAACGCGTCGCGCGGGCGGAATTGGCGGTTGACGCCCGGCGGTGCCTGCGGTTTTCCGGGCGGCTTCCCACCGCGGCGTCGCCTTCCCCGCCACTTTCACCCCCTGGCGCGCGCCCACCCCTCGTCTCCCCATGAGCAGTTTTCGGATTCGCCCGAGTTGTTGCCAGACCGTCGACCTCGAGCCCAAGGCGGCTTACGCGCAGATTGTGCGGACGGTCACCCGCCAGTTTCCCGACCTCGAGGTGAAGACCTTCCCGGACTTCATCGGGCTGCATGTGCCGGCGCGGGAGCGGCGGTATTGGTCGCCGCGGCTGTTTCTCAACTTTCAGGCGCTGCCGGAAGGGGGCACGCGGATCGAAGGCACGTACGGTCCGGAGATGGAGGTCTGGGCGGTGTTTTTGTACGGCTACCTGATTTCCGGGCTGATCGGAACGTTCACGGCGATCTTCGGGTGCGCCCAGCTTTTCACCGCCGAGCGGCCCTGGGGGTTTTGGATCACCGGGGCCGCGGCGGTGGTGGCGGCGGTGCTCTACCTGGCGGCGCAACTCGGGCAGAAGCTCGGCGCGCGCCAGACCTTCCGGCTCCATCAGGCGTTCGAGACGGCGATGGGCCGGCCGGTGGAGATTGAGTGAGGGCGCCCTACCGCGCCTGGAACCGCCGGCGGTAGGCGCTCGGAGTTTCACCCATGATGCGGCGGAATTCCTTCGTGAAGTGGCTTTGGTCGGCGAAACCGAACTCGCTCGCCACCCCGGCCAGCGACTTCCGGGAAAAGACCAGCGCGCTGCAGCTCACCCGCACGCGCAGGCCGCGCAGGTAGTCGTGCGGCGAACACTGATACGCGGCCAGGAACTGTCGTTCGAACGCCCGCACCGACAGCCCGCACGCCCGCGCCAGGTCCTCGTTGGTGATCCGGTCCGCGTAGTGCTGGCTGATAAACCGGATGGCCATGCTGAGCGGCGAGTCGGCCGGCCCGGGGGCGGCGCCCGTGGCATCGGGCCGCGGGAGCGGGCGGGTCACGCCGGCCGTGCCCACGATGTCGCCCTGCGGGTTGTGCAGCGGGACTTTCGACGTCACGCACCAGCGCGCGGTGTGGTCGAAGCGGCCGACCAGCTCGACGCGCGAGAGGATGCGTTCGCCGCGGAGCACGCGTTCGTCGTCGATCCGGTACTGGTTGGCCAGCACCTCGCCGCAGAAGTCGTAGTCGGTGCGACCGATGATCTCCGCGCGGGTTTTCACGCCGAAGTTGAGCAGGAAGGCGACGTTGACCCACTCGTAGTGGCCGGCCTCGTCCTTGATCCAGAGCGGGGTGTCCTCGAGGTAGTCGAACAGCTCGATCACCTCCGGCGCGATGGTCCCGAGGCGGCTGAGGGTGGCGAGCATGTTGTCGTCGGCGGACATCACGGGCTCATCCGAGGGCAGGCCCGGCGGGGGCGCAAGCGCGGGCGCGGCGGCGGGGGCTCACCGCGGGGCGCGCACGTCGTGGCAGTGCAGCGTGTCGTGATAACGCAGATACAGCCGGCCGTCGAGGATCACCGGGTGGGCCCAGGCGTCGCGCCCCTTGGTGCCGGGCAACCGGAACTGCCCGCGCACCTCGAAGCGCGTGTCCGTCGGCTCGAGGAGCCGCAGCCAGCCGTCCTCGCTGAGCGCGTACAGGCGGCCGTCCGCCCAGAGCGCGGCCCCTTTCACGAAGTCCGGTGCTTCGTAGCGCACCTCCCCCGTGGCGGCATCGAGCGCCGCCCAGCCTTGCCGCGCGGGGTAATAGGATCCGTACAGCCGCCCGCCGACGTGCACGACGCCGCCCTGGCAGGTGTCGAGCCGGGCCGTCCAGCCGTCCTCCACCCCGATCGGATCGCCCGGGCGCGCGGGCGCCACCAGGCGGTGCAACCGGCCCGGCGGACCGTGGGGCGCGCTCATGAAGACCGCATCCCCGATCAGCACCGGCATCATCGCCAGCACTGAGTAGGAGGTCGGCCGGCGCCGCGTCCACTGGATCGCGCCGGTGTCGGCATCGGCGCAATAGAGATGGCGCAGGGAGCAGCCGATCAGCAGGCGGCGGCCGGCGAAGTTCACCCGGATGGGCGAGACATAGCTGGCAGGCTCGACCCCGCCGTCGCCCTCGAGGTCACGCAGCGGCGCGCTCTGCCAGCGCACGGCGCCGGTGCGGGCGTCGAGCGCCACCAGCAGCGCCTCGCTTCCGCCGGCGGTGGCATACACCCGGTCGTCCTCGACCAGCAGGCATTCGCTCAGGCCCCAGGTGATGTTTTCGCCGCCGAACCGGGCGAGAAGATCCACCGTCCAGATCGGTCGGCCCGTGGCCGCCTCGAAACACGCCACCCGACCGTGGGCGCTTTGGTGATACACGCGCTCCTCGTGGTACGCCACCGAGGCCCGGGCTCCCGGGTGCTGGTTGAGCCAGGCGGGTCCGTTCGCCGCCGACCACAACGGCCGGCCCGCGAGGTCAAGGGCGAGCACCCGCACCTCCCCGTCGAAATCCCCGGTGACAAAGATCCTTCCGCCCGCGATTACCGGCGAGGAAAACCCGCGCCCGAGCCCGGCCGCCGACCACAGTCGCGGCGGGCCGCCCTCCGGCCAGGCCGGCAGGAGCCCGCGTTCGTCGCTGATCCCGTCGCGACGCGGTCCGCGGAACTGCGGCCAGCCCGGCTGCGGGGACGACACGAGCACCGCGCCCGCAGCTTCCCCGGGCGACCGGTCCGCCGCGGCGGTGCAATCGGGGCCGGCCGCCGCCGCGGCGAGCACGGAACAGAAAATGAGGCGGGAAACGCGGAAGCGGGAAGGGGAGGCCGGTGCCATCATGGCGGCGCACTGTGCGCCGGACGGCCCCGGCGTCCAGTCGAAGCGGCTGGGCCGGGGTGTCGGCGGCGCGAAGGTGAACGGGCCGCTCGTACCCGGGCCTCGTGCTCAGCTAATCCACTGCTTGCGCTGCGGGAGATGGATCCAGCGGTCGGCCTCGGGGCAGCCCCGGGCCTTGAGGTTGGCGCTGTCCCAGTTGATTTCCTTGCCGACCCGCAGGGCGACGATGCCGGTCATGCCGAACTCCGCGGCTTGGGCCGCGATGCCGAAATCCTGGAAGGTCTTCGGGCCGCCTTTGCAGGCGTCGAGGAACTCCTTCATGTGATTCTGCCCCGGCGTGCGGGGGTAGATGGCGCGCAGCGGCTTGGCCGCCTCGTGGTCGAGCACCCCCCGGCACTTCGGGCTGGAGTCGCTCTTCAGGCGCATCACTCCCTTCTGCCCCCAGGCGTCGGAGCAGAGGATGCCCTTCTCGCCCACGAAGAGGCAGCCGTTGGTCGGCACCTTGCCGTAGGTGGCGATGAGGTCGCCGGTGAGATCCTTCGGCGGCGCCGCGGTCGGGCCGTCGTGCCACCAGACGCTGACGGGGGCGTACTTGCCGCGGGCGGCGAAATCCCAGCGGAAGTGGTTCTCCGAGGGATAGGAGTCCTTCACCGGTTCGGCGGATTGCACGGTGATGCGGATCGGCGCGCCCAGTTCGAGCGCCCGCAGCGGGAGGTTGTGCGCATGGGCGCCCATGTCGGCCAGGTGGCCGTCGCCGTAGTCGAGCCAGCGGCCCCAGCGCAGGCAGCCCCCGAGGTAGTATTCCTTGAATGGATGCACCGGCGACGGCCCGCACCAGGCGTCCCAGTTCAGGCCGGCGGGCATCGGGTCGGCCTGGCGCGCGATCGCCTCGCTGGGCGGGAAGGTGCGGTCCATCCAGCAATGCACCTCGCGGATCTGGCCGAGCAGCCCGGCCTGCATGATTTCCATGCTGCGGCGGAAGGCGTCGGTCGCACCGCCCTGCGTGCCGATCTGGGTGACGAGTTTCGTGCCCTTGACGAGTTTGGCGATCGAGCGGGCCTCGGCCACGCTGTGGGCGAGGGGTTTTTCGCAGAAGACGTTCCGGCCGGCCCGCAACGCCGCCTCGCTCATCGGCTGGTGCCAGCGCTGGCCGGCGGCCACGACCACGCAGTCGAGGTTGCGCTCCGACTCGAGCAGGCGCCGGTAGTCGCCGTATTCCTTCGCGTTGGCGATGGCGGCCTGGAAGTTGGGGCCCTTGCGCACCTTGCCGTCGATCGACGGTCCGCCCTTCTTCAGGCGCTGGATCTGCATCGAGTCGACGTCGCACATCGCGACGATGTTGTCGCCCTCCTGCAGGATGGCGGGGATGAGGGAGCGGCTGCGATTGCCGCAACCGATGATGGCGACGTTCAGCCGGCGGCTCGCCGGCTGGGCCCCGAACAGCACCCCGGAGGGCACGATCTGCGGGAAGCCGAGCACGCCGACACCGGCGGTGCTGAGTTTGAGGAACGAGCGGCGGGAGAGCGCGGTGCGCGGTTTCATGATCAGGCCCTGGAGGAGGTTCGAGCGGAGGGGGAGGCGACTAACGCCTGCAAGACGACAGCGAACCGTTGGCCGTGACAACGGTTTTTCCGGAAGTCCGGCATTTCCAGTGCGCCGCGCTTCCCGCTTTCCCTCGCCGCGCGTTTCTGTTGGATCGGCGCGCTTTCCTCCCTCGATGAAGAAAAATTCCAGCCTGATCCTGATTGTAATCGCAGCGGCGGCCCTGGGCGGTGTCCTCGCCCAGGCCCAGGGCTCGCGCCCGGTGAGCGACGAGTTCCGCCAGCAGTTCATCCGCGACTTCAAGCGCATCGGCCTCAACACCACCGCCGGCGACGCGGCCTTTCTGCGTATCCTGGTTGCCTCCGCCGGTTGCAAGCGCGGCATCGAGGTCGGCGCGGCCACCGGTTACGGCGCGATCAACCTGGGGCTTTCGTTCGAGCGCAACGGCGGCCACCTCTACACGCTCGACATCGACCCGAAGATGATCGCCGCCACCCGGGAAAACGTCGCCGCCATGGGCCTGGAGAAGACCGTCACCGCCCTCGAGGGTGATGCGCTCCAGACCCTCAGCTCGCTCGAGGGCACCTTCGACTTTCTCTTCATCGACGCCCACAAGCCCGACTACTTGAAGTACCTCAAGGCCATCGAGCCGCGCCTCCGGCCCGGCGCCGTCGTCGTGGCCGACAACGTGATCCGCAGCGAACGACAGATGAAGGACTACCTCGCCTACGTGCAGACGAGCCCCGATTACGACACCGTGACCATCCGCGCCTCGATGGAGAAGAACGACGGCATGACCGTCTCCTACAAGCGCCGCTGATGGACCCCGGCGTCCCGCGTCGCGTCCCGCCCGCCTCTGTCCCGCCCCGTCCCTCCCCCATGCAACGCCGCACGTTCCTCCGCCACTCGGTCGCCGCCACCACCGCCACCCTGGCCGCAGTCGCCGCCCCCGTGCGCGCCGCCTCCGCCCCGGCCTCCGCGCGCAGGATGAGGATCGCCCTCACCCCCGGCAGCATCGGCGTCACCGCGAAGACCCAGCGCGACATCATCGACCTTGCGGCGCGGCACCGCTTCGAGGCCGTCGAGCCGCGCGCCGAGGAGCTCGCCGGCCAGTCGCGTGAGCAACTGGCGGATACGCTCGCCGCCCTGCGGGCGAACCAGCTCGCCTGGGCCGCCGCCGGCCTGAGCGTGGATTTCCGCCGCGACGAGGGCGTCTTCCGCGATGGCCTCGCCAAACTGCCGCGCCTCGCCGCCGCCCTCCAGCGGGCCGGCGCCACTCGCGTCGGCACCTGGCTGTCGCCCAGCCACGACACCCTCACCTACCGCGCCAACTTCGCGCAGCACGCCACGCGGCTCCGCGAGGTTGCCCGCGTGCTCAAGGACCACGGCCTCCGCCTCGGCCTCGAATACGTCGGCACCCAGCTCCTCCTGGTCGGCAAACGTTATCCGTTCCTCCACACGATGGCGGAAGCCCGCGAGCTGATCGCTGAAATCGGCACCGGGAACGTCGGCCTCGTGCTTGACACCTGGCACTGGTGGACCGCCGGCGACACCGAGGCCGACCTCCTCGCCCTGACCAACGCCGACGTCGTCAGCGTCGATCTCAACGACGCGCCCGCCGGCCTCCCCAAGGCCCAGCAGAAGGACAACGAGCGCGAACTGCCGGTCGCCACCGGCGTCATCGACACCACCACCTTCGTCAACGCGCTCCACCGCCTCGGGTACGACGGCCCGGTGCGGCCCGAGCCCTTCAACAAGGCGCTTAACGCCCTCGACAACGATCCCGCCTGCAACGCCGCCTCCGCCGCGTTGCACCGGGCGATGGCGCTGATCCGCGCCTGAACTCCCCGGCGGGAACGCGGCGGCCGCCGCCCCGCCCTGCTACCAGCCCGCGGCCTGGCCGTCCTTGCGGCTCTCGCTGGCGCCGACGTAGACGCGGTTCTTCGCGTCCCAGTGAATCGCCTGGTAGCCACCGAAACCGCCGAGGTCGGTGCGGATGTCGTGGCCGCGCCGCTGCAACTCGGCTTTCACCGCCCACGGCACGCCGGACTCGAGGAAGACATGGCCGCCGGTGGTCATCTTCGGCTGGTTGTAATCGGTGGAGCCCTCGTGCTGCCAGCGCGCGGCATCGCCCGCCTCCTGCACGTTCATGCCGAAGTCGATCAGGTTGACCACGATCTGCACGTGCCCCTGCGGTTGCATCGCGCCGCCCATCACGCCGAAGCTCAGCCAGGGTGCGCCGTCCTTCATGATGAAGGCGGGGATGATGGTGTGGAAGGGCCGCTTGCCGGGCGCGTAGTCGTTGGCGTGGCCCGCCTCGAGCGTGAACATCTCGCCGCGGTTCTGGAAACTGAAGCCCGTGCCGGGCACCACCACGCCGCTGCCGATGCCGCGGTAGTTGCTCTGGATGAGCGAGACCAGGTTGCCCTCGGCGTCGGCCGTCGTGAGGTAGATCGTGTCGCCGTCCTGCAAGGCGGGGTGGCCGGCATCGTAGGTTTTCGCGGCGCGGTCGAGCTTGATGAGGGCGCGGCGTTGCGCGGCGTACTCCTTCGCGAGCAGGCCGCGCAGCGGGATTTTCGAGAATTCCGGATCGGCGTAGAACTTCGCGCGATCCTCGAAGGCGAGCTTCTTGGCCTCGATCATCACGTGCAGGGCGTCGGCGGAGTTGAAGCCCATCGCGCGCAGGTCGAAGCCTTCGAGGATGTTCAGCATCTGCAGCGCGGCGATGCCCTGGCCGTTGGGCGGGAGTTCGTAGACGTCGTAGCCGCGGTAGTTGACCGCCACCGGCTCGACCCACGTCGAGGTGTGGCGCTCGAAATCGACGCGGCGCAGCCAGCCGCCCTGCGCGGCGAAGAAGGCGTCGCAGCGCGCGGCGATTTCGCCGCGGTAGAAGGCGTCGCGCCCGCCGGCGGCGAGGGCGGCGAGCGTGGCGGCGAGGTCCGGGTTGCGGAAGATTTCCCCCTTGGCCGGCGCGCGGCCGCCCGGGGCGAAGGTGGTGAGGAAGGCCCCCGGTTCCTGGGCAAAGATCGGCACGCTGCGCTCCCAGTAGTACGCGATCAATTCGCTCACCGGAAACCCTTCGCGGGCGTAGCGGATGGCGGGCTCGAGCACCCGTGCCCACGGGAGGCGGCCGAACCTGCGGTGCAACTCCGCCCAGCCGTCGACCGCGCCCGGCACGGAAATCGGCAGCAGCCCGCGAGGCGGGATCGTGGTGCGGCCGAGTTTCGCCAGCTCCGCCAGGAGCGCCTCGCGGCTCAACCCGAGGGGGGAGCGGCCCGAGGCGTTGAGGCCGTGGAGCTTTTTGGTCTTCGCCTCGTAGACGATGGCGAAGAGATCGCCGCCGAGGCCGCAGCCGGTCGGCTCCATGAGGGCGAGCGCGGCGTTGGCGGCGAGGGCGGCGTCGACGGCCGAGCCGCCCTGGCGCAGGACGTCGAGGCCGATCTGGGTGGCGAGGGGCTGGCTCGTGCAGACCATGCCGTGCCGGGCGATGACCTCGGAGCGGGTGGCGAAGGGGCGTCCGGTGATGCGGTCCACTTGGGCGGGAAGGGTTGAGGTGAACGAAAGGGCGGTGAGGGCGACGGCGAGCGTGAACCGCGGGGTGCAGCGGGGGAGCCTGGGCATGGGGCGACGTTTGGCGGAGGCGGCGGGGACGTCAACCGGTGGCCGGCGTTCGTAATTAGGATTGAGTCACCTGCGCGATCTCCGTCTACCTCGGTTCCATGACCGAGCGGGATCCGTACGTGGAGAAGCCGTTTTACAAATGGCTGGCACTGGCGGCGGCGCTGCTGGCCTGGGGCTTCGATGGAGTGGAACAGGGCGTGTATGCCCTCATGACGCGCGCGGCACTGAAAGACCTGATCCCCGGCGGCGCGATCAAGGAGGGCGACATCGGCTTCTACTTCAGTCTTTCGATGGCGATGTGGCTGTGGGGCGCCGCGGTCGGCGGCGTGTGGTTTGGCCGGATGGGTGACAAGTACGGCCGGGTGCGCTCGCTGATCTTTGCGGTCCTGACGTATTCGATCTTCACCGGACTGTCGGCCCTCTCGACGCACTGGTGGCATCTGGCGGCGTACCGCTTCCTCGGCGCGCTCGGGCTCGGCGGCACCTGGCCGCTCTGTGTCGCGCTGGTGGTCGAAACCTGGCCGGAAAAGAACCGCGCCGTCCTCGCCGGCGCCATTGGTTCGGCGGCGAATGTCGGCTACCTGATCGCGGCGACCTATTCGCGAGCGATGCTGGAATACGGCGCCACGTGGCGCTGGGTGATCGGCATGGGCTTCTTCATCGGTCTGCTCAGCCTGCCGGTGATCTGGTTCGTGCCGGAGCCAACGAAGTGGAAGCAGTCGAAGGCGAAGCACGCGCGCGTGCCGATGAGCGAGCTGTTCGCCCCGCAATACCGCCGCGGCGTGATCGTGGGCAGCCTGCTGTCCACGGTGGCGCTGCTCGGCACCTGGGGCTCCTTCCTCTGGCTGGCGACCTACATCGACAAGATCGCCGAGGGCACGGCGCAGGCCGGCACCGCCAAGGCCATCGTGTCGCAGTGGCAGTCGATCGGCCAGGTGACGGGCGGCTTCCTGGGCGGCATCCTCGCCGGCTGGCTCGGCAACAAGCGCTCCTGGTGCCTGCTCTGCGTGGCGACGTGGGTGTCGGTGATGGCGCTGTTCGGGCTGACGACGCAGTTCGACTTCAAGGTGGGAGTGATGGCGATGATCGCGGGCCTCTTCGTGACAGCGTATTTCGGCTGGCTGCCGAAGTATCTGCCCGAGCTCTTCCCCACGCACATCCGCGCCACGGGTCAGGGTTTCGCCTACAACATCGGCCGTGTGCTCACCGGCCTCGGCGTGCTCGGTGCCGGCTACCTGGCGCAGGCCTTTGGCGGCGACTACCGCCGCGCCGCCATGACGATGGCGAGCATCTACCTGGTCGGCCTGATCGTGATCTACTTCGCCCCTGACACCGGCGGCAAGATGCGGGCGGACGAAGCGGCCTGAGCGGCCGGCGGGGGAGCGCGGACGTATCGCCGCAGGCGATCGTCCGTCGATCGCCGACCTGGCTTCGCCGACGTCTGCGCTCCCGGGTGCAACAAACGGGATGCGACCGAAGCCCGATCCCAAGACGCGGGCGTCTTGACGCTGGGCCATTTGGCGCGGGACTTGGGACAAATGGCGCACACGGTCCCGAAGACACTCCCGTTGCATGACAACCTTCGCATGGCCGAGCTGGTGGCGGCGGGTTTGCCGGCGGGCTCCATCCGGCAGATCGGCGAGGCGCTGGGCATCCGGCCGTCGAATGTCGGTCCCCTGGTCAACATCACGAAGAAGACCCTGGAGCGCCGCTTGAAACAGGGCGGGCGGCTGAAACCGGGCGAATCGGAGCGCGTGGCGCGTCTGATGCGGGTGGTGGCCCGCGCCGGTTCCGTGCTGGAGGATGAGGCGAAGGCCCGGGCTTGGTTGGAACGTCCGCTGCGCGAGTTGGGAGGCAAGAGCCCGTTGGAACTTTCCGCCACCGAGCTTGGGGCGCGGGAGGTCGAGCAGGTGCTGGGCCGCCTCGAGCACGGGATCTTTGCGTGATCACCGCCTGGCGGATCTGCAAGGCCCGGCATCTGGCGACGGCGTTCGATGGTCGCGGCGCGGCCGAGCACCCGGGTCGCTGGAACCCGGCGGGGGTGCCGGTGGTGTACCTGGCGGAGAGCCGTTCCCTGGCTTCGCTCGAGGTGCTGGTGCACGCGGAGGATCTCACCCTGCTCACCGCCATACACTGGGTCGCGGTGCCGGTGACCTTCGATGAGGCGCTGCTGCACCGGCCGAAGCGCGTGCCGGACGACTGGCGCGTGGTGCCGGTGCCGCCGGCCACCCGGGAGTTCGGGCGGGCGTGGGTGGCGGCCGGCACGTCGGTGGTTTTGCGGGTGCCGAGCGTGGTGACCGCCGGGGAGTTCAACCTTCTCGTCAACCCGCGCCATCTGGACTTTCCGCGCCTGAAATTTGGCGCCCCTGAGCCTTTAGCCTTCGATCCGCGGCTCGCGTGATTTGCGCTCGACCCCGGAAGGCGGCGGGCTCGCCTGGCGCCGCCTCCGGCGCGATCGCGTGAGCCTGCGCGTGCAGCTCAACAGCCGGAACCTGCTCGAGGACGACGGCATCATCGCGCAATCCTCGTACTCGGCCGGCGCTGCTGTGTCCCGACCCGGTACGACGCCGATCGGTCGCTGATCAGCCGCGCGAGCGCGCGAGCACCCGGGCGAGCGCGGTGCGCAGGGTGGGGACGTCAAAGGGTTTCGAGATCACGGCGGCAAATCCCAGATCCCGGATGCCGTCGTCGGCCAGTTCCTGGCCATAGCCGCTCATCAGGATTGCCTGCAGCGACGGATCCTCGGACTTCATCTGCTGGAAAGTCGCCACGCCGCCGAGGCCACCCGGCACCTTCAAGTCGAGCAATACGAGATCGAAGGGGTTGCCGGCCTCCCGGGCCGCGCGATGCAGGGCGATGGCGGCCCGGCCTTCCGCGGCGACCGACACGGAACAACCCAGGCGGCGCAACGCCAGCAGGGTGCTGGTCCGGATGGTCGGTTCATCGTCCATCACCAGAATTCTGGCCGCGATTGGGGAGGCGCGATCGGCCGCCACGGAGGGCTCGGGCGCGACGGGAGTTGTCCGGGCCGCGGGCAGAAAGACGGTGAAGGTGGTCGCGACCTGTGGTTCGGACTCCACAGCCATCGCCCCGCCGAGGCGCTGCACCACGGCGTGACAGATGGTCAGCCCCAGGCCCATGCCCTTTTGCGGACCCTTTTCCTTGGTCGAAAAATAGGGATCGAAGATCCGCGTCAGATTTTCGGCCGGGATGCCGTGGCCGTGGTCGGTGATGCGAATTTGCACGTACTCGCCCGCCGCCAGGTGGGGCACTTCCTGCGGGCCCAACCGGACGTTCCCGGCGTCGACCGCGAGGGTGCCCTGGTCGGCCATGGCTTCGCGCGCGTTGGTGACCAGATGTTGAATCACCTGCTCCAATTGACCGGGATCGACCACGGCCTCCCACAAGTCCGGCGCCAGTCGGATTTCGCTCCGGGTGGCGGCGCCGCTGAGGGCCGTGCGCACGGCGTCCGGGATCAAGCGATCGATCCCGGTGGGCTGGGGCAAGGCGGAGCCACCGCGGGCGAACACGATCAACTTCTGGGTGAGCGCGTGGGCTGCCGCCACCGCTCTCCGCGCCTCCGCCAGGCACTGCCGGGTCTGCTCGTCGGCCGCCAGACCGGACTCGGCCACGTCGATGTTGAGGACGATGCAGGTGAGCAGATTGTTGAAATCGTGCGCCAGGCCGCCCGCGAGGATGCCGGTCGACTCCAGCTTGCTCACGATCAAGCGATCCTCCTCGGCCCGCTTGTGCTCGGTGATGTCCTGCACCATCCCGACTGCGCGGACGATCGTGCCCGCCTGGTTCCGCAAGTTGCGGCCTTTTTCGATCACGTGCCGGACCTCGCCGGTGCGGGGGCGAATGATCCGGTGCTCGACCTCGTACCACTCCCGATTGGCACGCAGCGCGGCCTGGAAAGCGTTGTCGACGATCGCGCGATCGGCCGGATGCACCAGTTCGAAAAATCCGGCAAGGGTGTGGCGGAACTCGTTCTTCGCGACGCCGAAGATCCGATAGACCTCATCCGACCACGCCAGCCGGCCGTCAGCGAGCTCCACCTCCCAACTGCCGACGTGCGCCAGTTCCTGGGAGCGGGAGAGCAGTTCCGCGGTGTGGGCGAGATCTTCGCGGGTCTGGTTGCGCTCGGTGACGTCCACCACCTGCGAGAGGACGGACTCCAGGCGGCCGGCGGCGTCGAGCATCGCCGTGTTGTACCATTCACAGTGGATGATGCGGCCGTCCTTCCGGCGGTTGCGGTTGCGATTGACGTTTCGCAGGCTCCGGCCGGAGAGCATTTCCTCCATGATCCGGCTGACGGAGCCCCGATCCTCCTCGTAGATCCAGGGCAGCTCGTCGATGGTGCGGCCGACCGCCTCCTCCGCGGTCCAACCGAAGGTCTCCTCCGCGGTGCCGGACCAACGGAGGATTTCAAACCGGGGCCCGCCCCATTCGATGATGGCGAGGGGCGAGTGGTCGAGGTGCACGATCAAGCGCTCCTGGGCGGCGTGCAGTCGATCCTGCGTCCGCTGCAGTTCCGAGAGGTCGTGCAGCAGCAGGCAGACGTGCCGGGCGCCGTCGGCAGGATGGAAGGTCGCCGCGGAAAGTTCGAGGTGGCGCCGCTCCGGGTCGCCCCGTCCGTGCCCGGTCTCCTCATGGAACGAGCCCTCTCGCAAGCACTGGTCCAACGCCGCGGTCAGACGCAGGGCGACCGCCTCCGGGATCTCACCCAATTGCGTGCCGGCCAGGCGGTCCGCCGCGCACCCCAGCAGCCGGCCGGCGTTTTCGTTGGCGGCCACAATCCGGCCCTGGGCATCGACGATGAGCGCACCGTCACGGATCGCCGCCAGCAAGGGGTGGGTTGGGGTCATGGGAAGGAAAACACCGACACTTCTGGGTGTGGGGGCGGGAACAGCCCCGGCTGCACCGGCTGGCTTACCGCCACACCCGAGGCGGTGCAACCGCCTTATTCCGCGGGGCGCAACTCCGACCGGGCAGGGACGGGCTTCTCCCCTGCGCGTCGTTTCAGCTTGCCTCCGCCGATGGAGACGCTGCACCTAATAACTATGAACCCCGTTGCCCCCCTTGTGCTCGCCCGCCCGCCTGCCGCCCGTGATTTTCCCGGGTTTCACGCCTGGGCTTGCTTGATAATAAGGATTACGCGCGTTTGCCCGTGGGTGCGCCTGGGGCTGGCCGGCGCACTGGCCGCCGCCCTGCCATCCGCCGCCGCCCAGCCCGCCGCCACCGGCACGGTGCAGGGACGCGTGTACAATCCCGCCACCCAGCAGTACGTGCGCAGCGCCGAGGTGCGCCTCGAAGGCACCAGTCTGCAGGCCGCCACCGAGGGCGACGGCTCCTTCCAGTTCTCCGGCGTGCCGGCCGGGAGCGTCACCCTCGTCGTCACCTACACCGGCTACCAGACGGTGCGCGACTCCTTCACCGTCGCCGCCGGCCAGACCGCGGTGCGCGAGATCAACCTCGTCAGCACCCAGGCCGCGGGCGAGGGCGTCGTCCAGCTCTCCGCCTTCACCGTGAGCTCCGAGCGCGAAGGCAACGCCAAGGCGATCATGGAGCAGCGCCGCAGCATGGACGTCACCACCGCGGTGGCGTCGGACATCTTCGGCGACGTCACGGATGGCAACGTGGGCGAGTTCCTCAAGTTCCTCCCCGGCGTCGATGTCGACTACGTCGAGTCCGAGACGCGCGGCCCGCGGCTGGGCGGCCTGGATGCGCAGTACGTCGGCGTGTCCTTCGATGGCGTGCGGGTGGCCAGCGCCGACGCCTTCCGCACCGGCGATCTCGGGCGCGCCACGAGCTTCGAGGCGTTTTCCATCAGTTCCATCGAGTCGATCGAGGTCAACCGCACCACCAGCCCCGACAGCAGCGCCGATTCCCCGGCGGGCACGATCAACATGAAGACGCGCCGCGCCTTTGACCGGAAGGGTCGGCGCATCAGCTACAACTTCAGCGTGAACCTCAACTCCGAGGAGTTCCACCTGCACCGCAGCTTCGGCCCGGGCGGCCAGGCGGAGTACAAGGCGCGGCCGAACTGGAATCTGGAATACTCCGACGTCTTCCTCAATTCGCGCCTCGGCATCGTCGCCAGCTTCAACCACGTCGACTCCTACACCGAGCAGTACCGGCACAACCTTACCTACAACCGGAACCCCACCGCCGCCGACCCCCGCCCGATGGTGATCACCGCCCTCAACTTCAAGGACGGCCCGAAGAACATCGCCAAGGACACCTACACGCTCACCGCCGACTACAAGGCCTCGTCGCGCCTCGTTCTCTCCAGCACGCTGATCTACAACTACTCGCTGGGGCAGTCGTTCAACCGCGAGATCACGTTCAACGCCGCCGCCAACAACGCCAACGTCAACACCGGGCGCGCGAACTCACTCGGCAACGGCCTGACCGAGGTGCGCACCAACGGGCTCGCGACCAACACCTCGCGCAACTCCGCCCTCGGCGGCGGCGGCCAGAGCAAGTACACGCACACCCTCACTGCCGCCCCGAAGTTCGAGTACCGGGCCGGCGGGCTCACCGTCGACGGCGGCGCCACGTATTCGCGCTCCAACAACAACTACGACGCCCTCGAGCGCGGCCACACCCGCACCACGGACGTCAACTCCCTCGCGAGCGACTTCGTCGCCACCCGGCCGTCCATCACCTCGCACCAGTGGACGATTCAGCAACTGGCGGGCAACAGTTGGTTCGACCTCGCCAACCGCACCAACCCCCGGCTCGGCAACGAGGCCCGCTACGCCTTTACCGAGGAGTACACCGGCGTGCTCAACACCCGCTGGGCCACCCGCCTGGCCGGGCTGCCGGCCATCCTCAAGTTCGGCGGCCGGTGGAACGAGGAGGCCCGCCGCAACGGCAACGAGTCCAGCTACCACACCTACTCCTACATCGGGCCCGGCGGCAACGTGCTCAACCCCGCCACCGGGGCCATCGCCACCACCGGGAACTGGGGCGCGTATCCCAATCGCAACTTCTGGGACACCGGCACCACCGGCATCGTCACGCTCAAGGACGTCTCCGGCCAGGTGCAGCCGCAGACCATCCCGCGGCCGGACGACCACGCCCTCGGCGCGCTCTTCAACGCGCACCCGGAGTACTTCGTCAACATCGCCACGGCCGACAACTACTACAACGCCTTCATCGCGCCGCGCCGCAACCTCACCCAGACCATCACCGCCGGCTACGGCATGGCCGACGTCAACCTCACCCGCGGCCTCACCGTGCGCACCGGGCTGCGCTGGGAAAAGACCGAGAATCTGACCAAGGATTTTGATCCGCTCACCAACCGCGAGGTGATCGCCGCCGGCTTCCCGGTCAACACCGCCGCGCGCCCCACCACGATCGCCGGCTACCAGTACCAGTACTTCAGCCGGCCGCTGGTGGAGCGGCGCAAGTCCTACGACAACCTCTTCCCGATGGTCAGTCTCAAGGCCACCTTCTGGCGCAACCTGCAGTTTCACGCCGGCTTCAACAAGGCCATCTCGCGCCCGCCGCCGGACTCGCTGTCCGGCGCCTGGCTGATCAACGAGGATGCCCAGCTCATCACCTCGCCCAATCCCAACCTCCTGCCCGAGTATTCGAAAAACTACGTCGCGCGGCTCGCCTGGTACTTCGAGCCCGCCGGCCAGCTTTCCGTCACGGCGACGCAGAACACCATCCGCAACCTGCGGCAGACGCGCCGTGGCACCGCGGAGGAGTTCGGGCTCGGCGATGATCCGGAGTATGCCAGCTACGAATTCCAGTCGCCGTTCAACGTCGACGGCTCCCGCCGCCACCGCGGCCTCGAGATCGGCTACAGCCAGACCCTGCCGTTCCGGCACGAGGCGCTCCGCGGCATCACCGTGAACACCTCGTACACCCGCAGCTACGCCAACATCCGCCGCGGCAACCTGCTGCCGCATCGCGTCACTTCCAGTCTCGGCTACGCCTACCGGCGGCTGCGCCTGCGCGCCGGGTTCGTCTGGCGCGATGACACGCCCGAGAGCACCGTGGGCCGCTTCCGCCGCCACGACGCCAAGCTCGACCTGGGCGGCGAATTCCGGCTTTCGGCCAAGGCATCGCTCTTCTTCCAGGGCCGAAACATCTTCAACGGCGGCCAGACCTGGCTGGAGACGCCGCCCGGCGCGATCGAGGGCCAGGGGGCGGCGGTGCGCCTGTACGAGAATTACGGCACCAACTGGAATTTCGGCCTCAAGGGCACGTTCTAACGCAGCGGCCGCTAAGACCCAGCGACCACGGATGTCACGAATGACGCGGATTCGATCCTCAGCGGTGTAATCCGCGCAATCCGTGGTCGACGGATGGGAAACCCCGACCGGTTCGCAACGTGTTCGGGCTGGCCAGTGCCCTGATTCCGCCCCGGCTCCTCCCGTGCGGCTGCGCGGTGGCCACGCGCTCTCCACCGCGAAACGCGCTCGCCTGCCTCGCGGCGGGTGCGAAACGATGGCGCCGATGAGAGCGTTCTCCCTGCTTCCGGTCCTCGCCTTCACCCTCCTGCCCGGGCTCGCCCGCGCGGCGGCCACCGCCACCCTGCTGCTCCTGCACACCAATGATGTGCACGACCGGGTGCGGCCCGGCGACGGCGGGCTCGGCGGGGTGCCGTACGTCGCAGGTTACATCCAGCAGCGCGTGGCCGCGCGGCCGGACTCGCTCGTGCTCGATGCCGGCGACCTCGTGGAGAAGGGGGACATGGTGGCGCTGATGACCAAGGGCGAGGCCACCTACGAAGCCGTCAGCCGGGTCGGCTACCACGCCGGCACCCCCGGCAACCACGATTTCGCCTACGGCCTCGCCCAGTTGCGGCGCAACCAGCAGCTCGGCGGATTCCCCCTGCTCGCGGTCGACGTGCTCGACGCCGCCAGCGGACGGCGGATTTTTCCCGCCTCGCAGGTGTTCCGCCGCGGCGGGGTGCGGGTCGGCGTCGTCGGCGTCTCCAATGCCCTCAAGAGCGAGCCCACGGTGCGGTTTCTCATCGGAGCGGAGCTGGATCGCGCCGTCGCGGCCGAGGTGGCGCGCCTCGAACCGGAGGTGGACCTGATCGTCGTGCTCGCCCACCAGAGCCCGACCGTCTGCACCCGGCTCGCGCGCGCCGCGCCGGCCGCCGACGTGTTCGTCTCCGGTCACAACCACCAGCGCATCGACGAACCGCTGGTGGTGAAGGAAACCGGCGCGTTGATCGTGCAGGCCGACAGTTATGCCCGCCTGGTGGGCGAACTGGATCTCGTCGTGGACCTGGAGCGCAAACGGGTGGCCTCGCACCGCGGGCGAATCGTTGAACTCCGCCACGATCGCATCGCGCCCGATACGGCCGTGACGGCCCGCCTGCAGGCGCGCGAGCGCGAGGTCTGCCCGGAGGCCGCGCAGGTGGTCGGCCATCGCGCCAAACCCACGGCGGGCGTGAACCTGGCCCGGCTGTTCGCGCAGGCCATGCGCCGGCAGACCGGGGCGGAGGTGGCGCTCTGCAGCCCGGAGTTGCTGCGCGACACCCTGCCGGCGGGCGCAATCGATCTCAACGCGGTGAACCGCGTCTACGTCCCGCCCGGCCCGCGCCGCCAGTTGGTGACCGCCACCCTGACTGGCGCCCAGATCCTGCGCTGGGTCGGGCAGGGCACCGCGACCGGCGCCGCGATCGCGTGGGACGGGTTCGCCGCCGAGGTGGAGACCCGCGAAAAAAAACGCACCATCAAGTCGTCGACGCTCGAGCCGGCGCGCCGCTACCGGGTGGCGCTTTCCGGCGGGGATGTGGCGGCGCTGGTGCGCCGGAAGGATCTCGGCTTGAAATCGCTCCAGGCCGAGCCGGCGGGAGGCTCGGTGACCGACGCGCTCGCCGCCCATTTGGGTGCGGCTCCGGCCGCCGCGGCGCGGTAAGGCCGGCGGGCCGGACTGTCCCGGGCCGGAACGGATTCGGCCTTTCGGGGCGTCGGGCTGCCCGATCACTTCGACGCCCTTCAATCCCAACCGCACCCCGCGGGCGGTGGTTTCGCGTCAGGAGTCAACCCTTGCCCCCGTCCGATCGGCCAGCGCCTTCTCCAGACACTCCCGCACCAGCGACGACTTGGTGGTGCCGCGCGCCCGCGACTCCGCCTCCAGACGTTCCAGCAGCCGATCGGGCAATTTGAGCGAGAGGGTGTTCATGCGTCGACGGTAATACCCACCACTCTCTCGCGCAATACCGGTCTCGGACCCCACCTGCCCGGCGAAGGCGCCTCAGCTCGCAAAGATGCGATCCATGCGCGCAACCATGTCGCGGGCCTCGGCGACCGTCGCGGTCTGGTTGCCGGGCTGCTCGGTGATCGCCCAGCCGCGGTAGCCGGCGTCATCCAGGGCGCGCATCACCGCGGGCCAGTTGGTGTCGCCGTCGAGGAGCTTGGGGCGGGTGTTGCCCTTGGCCCCGGCGGGGGCGGGCTTGGCGCTGTAGTCCTTGATGTGGATCCGCACGATGCGCCGGCCGAGCTTCTTGATCCAGTCCTCCGCCGGGCCGTAACGCCCGGCGTTGCCGATGTCGAAATACCAGCCGACCCACTCGCTGTTGATCGCGTCGAGGTAGTCGACCGCCTGGCGCGGGGAGAGGATGAAGTCGTTGCCGACGTTCTCGAGGGCGATCTTCACCCCGAGGTCGCGCGCGATCGGGATGGCCTTCCGGATTTCGGGGATTGACCGGTCCCAGCACTGTTGATACGTGACGCCGTCGCGCGCCACGCCGGGCACCAGGAGCACGGTGCCGGCGCCGTAGGCCCGCGCGTCCTCCAGGCTGAGCCGGAGCCCGGCGAAACCGAGCGCGCGCGCGGCGGCGTCGGGGGCGGAGAGGGGCTGCTTCCAGTGGCTGTGGCAGCAGACGCTGGGAGCGTGAAGGCCCGTTTCCTTCAGGGCGGCGAGCACTTCCGCGCGGTCCATCGCACCGAGGGGCTCGACGCCCTCAAAGCCGGCCTCCTTCATGGCGCGGAACTTCTCCCGGACCGTGCCTTTGACGCCGATGGTGGAGTACATGATGCCCTTGCGGTACGGCCGGGGCGCGACGGCCCGGGCGGTGGAGGTGGCGGCCGCAGCGGCGGCGCCGGCGGCGAGGTGGAGAAAGGTGCGGCGTTGCATCGGGGGAGGGGTTCGCCGGCACTCAAGCCCCTTTCCGGTCCGAAATCGATAGCGGAGTCGCGCGGGCCAACCGATGGCCGGGCAGTGACCTCCTCCAAGTAGACGAGGCGTCCCGCCTCGTGCGGGAGCGGAGGCAACCGGGAGGGGGCTTGCCCCGGGCGTACGGCGGGCGCAGGGTGGGCGGCGAGCTTCACCGATGCGCCCTGAATCCGGTTCTTCGCCCCCAGGTCTCGTCCGCCGCGACTTTCTGGTGCGCGTCGCTGGTGCGGCTGTCGCCCAGGGCGCCGGGGCCCTGCCGGCGATGACGGCGGCCGCGGCTGGCACGGAACCCCGCCCCCTGCGCCTCGGGCTCGTCTCTGCCGCCAGTTACGGCTACCGGGGCGCGCCCCGCACCCCGGGGTCGAACCATGGCACTGCTTTCGCCACCTGCTGCAACGGCTTCGATGCGGCGAAACGCCGCCAGTTCACGGGGACCTTTGTGGGTTCGAAACGGCGCCTCGAGGGCGTGCGGGTGGTCAAAATCTGGGATCCGCTGCCCGCCGCAGCGGCGCAGCTCGCGGAGATCTGCGCCATCCCCACCGTCTGCGCCTCCCCCGAGGAATGCTCCGAGGGCGTGGATGCGGTGGCAATCGTCGACGACGGCAGCGGCGAGCAGTGGAAATACGCGCGCGGGCCGCTCGAGCGCGGGGTGCCGACCTTTTGCGACAAACCGCTCGCGATGACCGCCCGCGAGGCCCAGGCGATCGCGCGGGTGGCGCGAGCGCGCGGCACGAAGTTCATGTCCGCGAGCTCGCTGCGTTTCGTCCCCGACGTGATCGCGCTCGCACGGGAGGCGGCCACGCTGGGTGACATCCATCTCGCCACCGCGGCCTGCGGCAACGAACTGGTCTACTACGGGATTCATGCGCTCGAACTCGCCTACGCCGTGCTCGGCCGCGGCGCGGTGTCGTGCCTCAACGTCGGCCAGCCCGGCCGCAACGTGGTGCGCGTGCGTTACGCGAACGGCCGCGACCTGCTGCTGCTCGTCGGCGAACGCGAGTGGATGCGTGCGGGGTATCAACTCAACCTGTACGGCACCAAGGGCTGGCGCTCCCTCACACCCAATCTGGCCGACCTCTACTGGTACCTGCTGGCGCAGTTCATCGATTACGTGGTCACCGGGCGCGAGGTCGTGCCGATCGAGGAGGAGGTCGAAGTCATCGCCGTGCTGGAGGCCGGCCAGCGCTCCCTGGCGGAAAAGCGCGAGGTGACGGTGGCGGAGATGCTGGCGTGAACGCGCGGCGCCGAGCCTCGGGGTGGTGGAGCGCGGGCGCCATCGCCGGCCGCAACCGGTGCCGGTGGATCCTCCCGACGCTGCTGGGCGCACTCGCCGCGGCGGCCGCGGGCGACGCGCCGCGCGCCGTCGCCTCGCCCGCGGAAGGCCCCGGCCACACCCGGCCGGACCGAGTGGCCCGCTTCGGGAGAAGCGGGACTGGCGACCGGACGGTGCCCGCAGTGCTCGCGCGCTTCGAGTTCGTCGCGCCGCGCATGGGCACGCTGTTCAAGATTACGCTCTACGCGCCCGATGCCACCGTCGCCGAGGAGGCCGCGCACGCGGCCTTCGCCCGGGTCGCGGAGCTCAACCGCATCTTCTCCGACTACGATGCCGGGAGCGAAGCGATGCGCCTCTGTCGTGCGCCGCCGGGCGTGCCGGTGCCGGTGAGCGCCGACTTGTTCGCCGTGCTGCGCCTGAGCCAGGAGCTCGCGAAGCGGAGCGACGGAGCCTTCGACGTCACGATCGGATCCGTCGTGGCGCAGTGGCGCGAGGCCCGCCGTACGCGGCGGCTGCCCACGGAGGCGGAGCGGTCGGCGGCGCTCCGGGCGGGCGGTCATGCAAATCTCCGCCTCGATGAGTCCGCGCGCACTGCGACGCTCCTCACGCCCGGCCTGCGGCTCGACTTCGGCGGCATTG
Organism: uncultured Opitutus sp.; assembly: GCA_964504885.1. GTDB lineage: Bacteria > Verrucomicrobiota > Verrucomicrobiia > Opitutales > Opitutaceae > ER46. The sequence goes on along the minus strand of CAZDGC010000055.1, from coordinate 20,531 downwards.
CCAAGGGCTACGCGGCCGACGCGGCGCTCGCGGTGCTGCGCGTCCGTGGGCTGCCGCACGCCATGGTGGCGGCGAGCGGCGACCTCGCGCTGGGCGAGGCGCCGCCCGCCGCGCCCGGATGGAAGGTGGCCCTGGAGCCATTTGGGCGCGAGTCGCGCCGCCCGGTTACGATGGTTGCGGCGAACGTCGGCATCTCGACCTCCGGCGACGCGGAGCAATTCGTGGAAATCGACGGCGTCCGCTACTCGCACATCGTCGACCCCCGAACCGGGCTGGGGCTCACCGAGCGTGTGGCCGTCACCGTCGTGGCCGCCCGCAGCGTGTCCGCCGACAGCCTCGCCACTGCGGGCAGCGTGTTGGCCGCCGTCGATGAGGCCCGCTTCGCCGCGTGCGTGGGGGACGTCGCCCGCGCCCTCGTGCTGCGGCGCAATCGCGAGGGGAAGATCGTTACCACGAGCTACGGCAGCAATCCTCCCGGGGTGCGGACCGGGTGGTGAGGGAGGGTGGCTGGGGCTTGGTTACTCGGTTGCTCCGTGGTTCAACCTGCCAACCACGGCGCAACCCAGCAACGCATCGATCCATCGCGCGCTTGGGTCCGGGCTCTGCTGGCGTCAAGCCGGGTCCGCTCGGTTGCTCAGTTGCTTCGTGGTTCGTCTGCCCCGGTTGCCGCACTCGACAGGGCAGCGGGTCCGGCGCAGCTTGTCATCGAGGATACCCTGATGAAACCCCAGCCGTCCGACCCGTCTCCTGCTTCGACCCGCCGTGCCTTTCTTGCCCGCACCGGCCAACTCGCCGCAGGCTCCGCCCTGGCCCGCGTCGCCCTGCCGCACGTGCACGCCGGGGAGGACAACACCATCCGGCTCGCCCTGATCGGCAGCGGCAATCGCGGCAGCGGCGCGGTGCGCGACGCCTTCGATGCCCAGGGTGGCCCCGTGAAACTCCACGCCATGGCGGACCTGTTCGAGAACCGTCTCGCCAACGCGCACAAGAACCTCACCACCGCCTTCGGCGACCGCATCGACGTGCCGCCGGAGCGGCGCTTCCTCGGTTTCGACGCCTTCCAGCACGCGATCGACACCCTGCGGCCCGGGCGCGACGTCGCGATGCTCACCGGCTACGCGGGCTTCCGGCCCCAGCAGCTCGAGTACGCCGTGCGGAAGGGCGTGCATGTCTTCATGGAGAAATCCTTCGCCGTCGACCCGGTCGGCGTTCGCCGCGTGATCGCGGCCGCCGGGGAGGCGGATCGCAAGGGGCTCAAGATCGCCGCCGGCCTGCAATGCCGCCACTCGGTCAACCGCCAGGAGTTGATCGCCCGCATCCGCGACGGCCAGCTCGGCGAGATCCTCCATATCCGCGCCTATCGGATGGAGAACAACGGTCCGCTGCGCCCGCGCCCGGCCGGGATGAAGGAGCTGGAGTGGCAGCTTCGCAACTTCACCAAGTTTCTCTGGGTCTCGAGCGGCCTCTGGGCGGAGATGGACATCCACCAGGTTGACGAGATCTGCTGGTTGAAGGACCAGTGGCCGGTCAACGCGCACGGCGTCGGCGGGCGCACCGCGGTCAACGTCGACCCGAGCCAGAACCTCGACTCCTACTCCGTGGAGTGGACCTTCCCCGACGGCGCGAAGGGCTACGACGTGGTGCGCTACGTGCCGCGCTGCCACACCGACTTCGTCACCTACGTGCATGGCACAAAATGCGCCGCGCAGTTCTCCGGCAAGGTGCACGCCGGCACGGTGCGCATTTTCAAGGACCAGCGCTGCGAGACCAACAACATCGCCTGGGAGGCGCCGCCCGAAAAGCTCACCCCGTGGCAGGCCGAGTGGCAGGTGCTGCTCGACGCCATCCGCCAGAACCGGCCGCACAACGAGGCGAAACGCGCCGCGCAGGCCAACCTCGCCGGCCTGATGGGCCGCGCCGCCGTGCACATGGGACGCATCATCACCTGGGACGAGATGCTGGCGTCGAACTTCCAGCTCGCCCCCGGACTCGACACTCTGACCTTCGACAGCCCGCCGCCGGTCGTCGCCGACGCGCAGGGTCGTTATCCGGTCCCCGTCCCAGGCGTGTGGAAGGAAGTGTAGGCGGCGGAGCGGCGAGCGGGCCTTAGCGGCGAGCGTGAGGTAGCGACGAGCGTGAGCGAGTCGTCGAGCGAGTCGTCGTGCGAGTCGCGCCAATATCCCCACTCGCTCGCGCCCGTGGCTGCGACTTACGGTTGCCCGCCCGGACCTCTCCCCCCCCGGCCCCCTCCTCACCCGAGCTGCAGCCGCCGGATCAGCGCGGGGATCTGATCGTACCGGCTGAGGCGCACGCCGACCGCTCCGCCGCCGGGGTGCACGGCCACGAACTCCGGATCGGGCGCGATGCCGAAGCGCCGGTAATACGCGCGGCGCAGAAACTCCTTCACCTCCTCCGGCGGCACCACCTGCGCATCGACGTGCACCTGGAAATAGTCGCCCTGCCCGGCGGCGTTCACGCGCACCGCGACGGCCTGTTCCCCGAAGGCGCGCTTGAGCATCGCCTCGGCCAGATCAATCAACGCGAGGCCGCGGAAAAAACTGCCGCCGGCCCAGCGATGGAATTCGGGCGGCTCCGCGGCAGCGAGCGCGGCGTCGTCGAGGTCGCGGTTGAAATCGTAAGGCACGGCGCCGTGGCGCTCGAGCCAGGCATCGAGCTTCGCCGGGCCCTCGAGGCCGCGTTCCCAATCGAACCCGCCTTCGAGCGCGGCCCGGTCGGGCAGGCGCGCGGGGTCGATCGCGAGGCTGCGATCGCCCTGCTGCGAGAGCGTGACGCACTCGATCCAGCGCTCCGGGTGGTGGATGAGATGAAAATTTTTCGCCACCTCGCTGAACAGGTACGCCACCATCGCGCGCAGCGGCACGCCGGTTTCGGTCACGATGCGTCCGTCGGCGGGGCCGCGGCGCAAGGTCGGCTCGCTCCATCCGGCGAACAGGGCGGCGAGGGTCGACTCCGCCTTCTGGGCGGCGGCGCCGGCCTCGAGGTGCTGCACGCGGCGCAGTTCGGCGGCGTACCAGTCGCGTTCGGCGAGCACGCGCCGCTGCAGTTCGTCGCGCCGGACGAGCAGCGGGAGTTGCGCGAGCACGCCGGCGATCCAGCGCCGGGTGTCGGGCCCGAGGCGGCCGTCGGCGACGAGATCCGCCTCGATCCGCTGGAAGAAATCGACGTCGAGGGGCAGGTGGGTGAGGACGGCGGCGAGCTCGGCGGCCTTGCCGGTCATCTTGCGCGTCTCGCCGGCGGTGAGCGGCCCGCCGGGGGCGGTGGACTCGGCGTAGGCGCCCCCGGACCAGCGCCAGGCGGCCCGGTCGCGTTCGACGCTGTAGGGGAAGATGACCTGGAATCTGTCCGCAGGAACCGGATACGTGCCGATGATGCGGTAGTTCTCGGCGGGGTTGGAGGAGATGAGCGTGCCCTCACCGGAGCGGCCCTTCTGCTCGGTGGCCTGGTCGAGCGAGCCGGCGCGCACGCCGGTGCCGTATTCGGCCTGGCAGGCGAGGTGCACGAGGACGTCGGGCGGCACGTCGAGCTGGAAGAGCTGGTTGAGGGCGTTCTTGGTGGCGACCGTGACGGCGGAGGAGCTGGAGAAGCCGCCCTGCGGGATGCTGCCGGTGCAGAGCAGGCGCAGCCCGGTGAAGTGGTGGCGGTCGAGATGCTGCTGCACGCGGGCGCCGAGGTGGCCTTCGCGGAGCGTGCGCAGCGAGGCGAGGGCGTTGCCCACGAGGGCGAAGGGCCGGCGCATGTTGCTGCCCACCCGCAGCGACGGCGGCGGCAGCGGCAGGCCCCGGCGGCGGCGGGTCTCGATTTCCTCGTCGCTGAAATACCCGAGCGACAGCAGCAGGTTTTCGCTCATCCGGGTGCCGAAGCCCTCGTACGAGTGCCAGTCGGAGATCTCCGCGCCGGGATACATCACGTCGTCGTCGGCGGGCACATAGTTGATGTTCTCGCGGTACTTCGGATCAAGCGGGAAGAGATGGATGCGGCGGTCGGCCGCCTGCTGGGCGAGCACGACGATCTGTTCGCCGCCGCTGGCGTCGCCCGCGCCGATCGGCATCTGCCAGGCGGGGCCGAAGAACCGGCCCATGTCCGGGTGCATGAAAGCGATGCGGAGCCGGCCCCCCGAGATGCCGAGGGCCACGGGGGCGTCGCCCCGCCAGTCGAGTTTCTCGCGCGCGGCGGCCGCGATGAGCTCCTGGAGCTGGCGGGTGATCGACATGACCTGGCCGGGCGGCCGGTGGGCGCGGATGAGTTGCGCGGCCTCCCCGACCTCGTCGCGCACGGGCGCCGCGTGGCGCTGGCGCAGCAGCACGCCCTCCAGCAGCGCGAGATCGGCGGGGCGGGTGACGTCGGCGCAGAGCAGGTCGTACTCCGCTTCGTGCGGCTGGGTGGTGACGGTGCGGATCTCGCCGCCGGCGGCGCTGATCGACGCGATGAGGTCCGTGACGTAGTACTGGCCCTGGGCGTTGGCGTTGGTGAGGGGGGCGAGATGCCGGTGCAGGGTGGCGGCGCGGACCACGTAGAGCGGGCAGTTGCCCTCGGTGAGGTTGCGCAGGGCCTGGCGGGCGACGGCGTTGGGTTCGGCGTCGATGTCCTTTTCCTCGACGATGCGGTTGACGCGGCCGGCCTCGTCGCGGAGCACGCGGCCCTTGCCGAGGTGGCGCGGGGGTTCGTAGCGGGCGGTGAGGAAGGTGAGGTCGGCCTCGCGCTCGCCGTTTTGGTGGGCCTCGAGCAGGCGGCGGAAGATTACCGGTGGCACCACGCGGTCGCCCATGGTGACAACGACAAGCGGGTTGGCCGCGAGCAGCCCGGGGGCGGCGAAGGCCTCGAAGACGGCGAAGGCGGTGCCGCCGGTGGGGTTGGCGGAGCGCACGTAGACGTTGTCGGCTCCGAGGGCGGCGGCGACTTCGTCGTATTTGTAGCCCACGAGACAGAGGGCCGGCCCGGCGGCGACGGCGCGGAAGGCGTCGATCGAATGGCGGGCGAGCGGCGTGCCGAGGACGGGCTGGATGCACTTGGGTTGCTGGCCGAAGCGCGTGCCCTTGCCGGCGGCGAGCACGACGAGCACGCTGCCGGCGGTGCGCAGGGCGGCGAGCTGGGGTGCGCCGGCCGGGGTGAGGAGCTGGTCGGCGGTGAGACGGGCCGCCGCCTCGAGGCGGAGCGGGGCGGCCGCGGCGGACGGGGCGGCGCTGGCGGGAGCGGCGGGAGTGGCGGAGGCGGGGGGCGTGGACGACGAATTCACCGGGCGGCCATCACGCGTGGCGCGGAAGGGGCTTTCAATGCAAATGCGGCGGCGGAATGCGGCGCACGGTGGTGCCGGGAAACCAGGTGCCCTCGGCGAGAATCCGCCACGGGTTCGCCGGGATGCCGGTCTCGTTGCGGTGGATCATGCCGACGACGGTATCCACCGCCATGGCGCCGACGGCGGGAACCCCTTCGTCGATGCCGGAGATGGTGCGGTCGCCGTAGGGAATCGAGGCCACCGCGACCCCGACCTCGCGCGGCACGTTCCGGCCGTCGGCGTCCAGCCAGGCGATGACCTGGTGCGCCCAACTGGCGGAGGTCACGACGGCGTCCGGCCGCGTCCGCCGGAACCAGCGGCGGAAGACCTCCGGTCCGAACGCGGGGGCCAGCAGGGGAGTGAGGCGGGCGCTGGCGGCGGGGAGTTCCTGCTGTGCGACCCGGTAGCCGCCGAGGTAGTTGTGGTCGACGCGCTCGTCGGTGGTCGCGGGCATGGCCAGCCCGATGCGGGCGTAGCCGAGCTCGTGCAGGTGCCGGACGAGGTGGCGCATGTTGCGGAACTGGTGGTTCATCACCACGTGCAACGCCGGGCGCGCGAGGGAGTAGCCGAGTGCGACGGCGGGAAAACGATCCCAGGCGAGGTCAAGTTCGCCGTGGGCGACGGGCAGCGGTGCCACAATCAGGCCGCGGACGCCGCGCGACAAGAGCACCTCACTGGCGCGTCGGGCCGTCAGTGCCGGATCGCCGAGCCAGAATTCATCGAGTTTGTAGCCGAGGCGCGCGGCCTGGGCCTGCGCCCCCAGAAAATAGCCCTCCGCCTGGATCATGCCGCGCCACGCCTGCGGGGTGTCGAAGCTCGTCAGCCACGCCAGCGTGCCCTGGAAATGCGACGGCGCCCGGTTCACGCGGTAGGCGTTGAGCGCGGCCAGCATCGGATCCGGCTGGTAATGGTGGCGGCGCGCCAGCTCCGCGATCCGCCGCCGCGTCGCCGCCGGAATCGACGGATGATCCCGCAATGCCAGCGAGACGGTGGTGTGCGACACGCGGGCGAGGCGCGCGAGTTCGCGCTGCGTGACGCGGGCCGCTCCGGCGGGGTTCATGCCCGCAGGGAGTACGCCGGCGCGCGACCGGCGCCAAGGTTACTTTCCTGAGAAAGTGACGGCGGCGTTTCGCCTGCGGGGCGCCACGCCCAATCAGTTTCCCCGCCGACCGGATCCCCTTTCCGCCGGTTCCCCCGCACCCCGCCTTCCCCATGAATCCCGCTTGTCCGCGCCCGCCGCACCCGTCGTCGACCCTCCTTGCCACCCTCGCGTTCGTTCTCGCCCCCGGCTTTGCCTTCGCCGACGGCCGCCTCGCCGGCAGTGTCCGCAACTCCAACACCGGCCAGTTCCTCGAAGGCGCCGAGGTGACGATCGTTGAACGCGCTCGGACCGTGCTCACCGCCCGCGACGGCAGTTTCGCCCTCCCCGATCTGCCCGCCGGCCGCTACACCGTGCGCATCGCCTACACTGGCCTCGACCCGCAGACCCAGTCCATCGCGGTCGCCGACGGGCAGACCGCCACGCTCGCCATCGCCCTGACCTCCGAGGTCTACAACCTCGAACCGGTCGTCGTCGCCGGAGTGCGCGAGGGCAACGCCGCCTCCCTCACCGCCCAGCGCCATGCCACCGGTGTGATGAACGTCGTCGCCATGGACGCCTTCGGCAATGTGGCCGACGGCAACGTGGGCAACTTCCTCCAGCGCCTCCCGGGCGTGGGCGCCATCCTCGAGGTTGGCGACGTCGTCGGCATCGGCGTGCGCGGCACCCCGCCCGAACTCAACGCCTTCACCATCGACGGCACCACCACCGCCGCCGCGTCCTCCACCATCTACCAGGCCGCCGGCACCCAGGGCGAACGCGCCGTACCCGTGGATCAGATACCGTCCGACTTCATCAAGGAGGTGCAGCTCATCAAGGCGCCCACACCCGACCTGCCGGCCAACTCGGTCGGCGGCACCGCCAACCTGATCACCAAGTCGGCCCTCGACGTGCAGGGCACCCAGCTCAGCTACCGCGCCGGCGGCAACTTCAACACTTTCCGCCGGGACCAGCGCACCTGGACGCCCACCGCGTCCTTCACCCTGCTCACGCGCCTCGGCCGCGACGAACGCATCGGCCTCGCGTGGTCCGGCAGCTACACCAAGACCGCCAACGGCCGCGACCGCATCCAGATGACGCGCAACCAGCCGCTCAATTTCACCGCCCAGGCCCGCACGCTCGACGACTGGGCCATCCGCACCCGCGCCGCCAACAGCGTGAAGATCAACGTCCGCCCTTCCCCCATCCTCGATCTCAGCCTGGCCGCCTCGTACACCTACTACTCCTTCCAGCAACCGCGCTACGATTGGAACATCACCGCGGTCAATCGCGTCGCCGACTACGGCCGCGTCAGCCGCGCGCAGATCGAGGCCGGCACGCAGCCCCGTGACTCGGCCAACGCCACCGCCGGCATCGCGCCCGGTTTTTCGCCGCAGTTCACCGAGCTCCTGCACGCCACCTTCGCCAACATCGGCTCGGGCTCCGCCCGGCATTCGCGCACCTACAAGTTCGACGCCACCGCCGAACTGCGGCTGCCGGCCGCGCAGTCCCTCGCGCTCAAGGCCACCCACAGCCCATCCGAGTTCACCACCCGTTTCCAGACCATCAACGCCTCCCGCACCGTCGGCGGTGTCGGCGTCGCGGTCGACTCCTCCGTGGATCGCTACCGCCCGATCTACCGCCAGACCTACGGTCCCAATCTCGGCGCCGGCGCCGATTTCTCCCAGTTCACTGCCCGTCGCACCCTCAGCGCCAACGACAACGAGGACGAAGTGACGACCTTGAAGGCCGACTACGACAAGAGGTTTCCCTTCGGCGCCGCCTCGTTGCTGCTCAAGGGCGGCGCGAGCTGGCAACGGCAGGATCGCCAGGAGGCGCCCTACACGCCCACCTGGAACTACGTCGGCCCCGACGGCGTGGCCGGCCGCAACACCGCCACCGGACTCAACGACGACAACCTTGCCCAGTGGGTGCGGCGCGAGCCGGGCTACGGGATCATGAACAATCGTTATCCGCGCCGCGACGCCCTCGATTTTCCGGCCTTCATGGAATACTTCAACCGCAACCCCGGCCACTTCCGCGAGAGCGGCACGACCGTCTCGCAAGGGCCGCTGCGCCGCGAACTCCGCGAGGACGTCGCCGCCGCCTACGTCATGGGCACGCTGCAAACCGGCCCGTGGCGGGTGGTCGGCGGCCTGCGCGGCGAACGCAGCGACATCCACGCCCTCGGCCAGAACCGCGATCCACGCAACCCGACTTCCCTCCTGCGCACCCGCGACGGCAGCTACACCGACACCTTCCCGAGCCTGCACCTGCGCTACGAGCCGCAGCGCAACCTCGTCCTGCGCGCGAGCTACACCACCGGCGCCGCCCGCGCCGCCTTCTCCGACATCTACCCCAACACCACCGTCTCCTACAACGAATCCACCGGCCTCGGCACCGTGCAGTCCGCCTCGCCCGAGCTGAAGCCCGCCTACACGCAGAACTACGATCTCTCCGCCGAATGGTACCACGAGCCGGCCGGCGTCGTGTCGGCGAGCGTCTTTCGGAAGGACATCAGCGACTTCCTCGCCCGCGAAACCTCGGTGATCCCCGCGGGCGCCAGCAACGGCTTCGACGGTCAGTATGCCGGCTTCGATCTCAACCAGACTACCAACGCCGGCTCCGCCCAGGTCGAGGGCTACGAACTCAACTTCGTCCACCAGGCGGTCTGGCTGCCGAAGCCCTTCCACACCCTGGCCGTCCACGCGAACTACACGAAGATCAAGTCGAGCGGCCGCTACGCCGCCGGCGCGGAGGAGCTGATCCGGTTTGTGCCGCAGACGGCCAACCTCGGCCTCTCCGGCCGCTACGGGAAGTTCGAGGCGCGCGTGTCCTATAATTTCAAGGACGGTTATCTCCAGAGCTACTCCGCCAACCCCGACCAGCGGGTGCGCACCTCCGGCGTGGAGACCTGGGACTTCAACGTGCAGTACCGGTTCAACCGCCGGCTCACGGTCTTCGTCGATCTGGTGAACGCCTTCAACGAGTGGGAGTCGTGGTACACCAACCGCGACAAGGCCCGCGTGACCATGGCCGAGGTCTACGGCACCCGCCTCAACGTCGGCCTGAGCGGGCGGTACTAGGCGTGACAATGACTCATCCGCACACCTGCGCCGGGGATTTCGTGCGGCTTGCCACGAGCCTGATTCTCGCTTCGGCGGCTGACGGCAAAGCGCCGGCGCGTGAAATGGCAGCGGCCGACGCAACCTTGCGGGAATTGCAGGTCGCATTGCACCGCAGCGTCATTTCCTCCGCCCAGTTGGTGCAACGATTTCAGGATCGAATCGCGGCCTACGATCGCGCGGGCCCGGGATTGCGCGCCGTGCTCACGGTCGACCCTTCGGCGGCGGATCAGGCTCGGCAGGCAGACCGGCAGAAACCCGCGCCGGGCCAGACCCTCCACGGCCTGCCGCTGCTGGTGAAGGACACGATCGATGTGCGTGGCCTGGTCACCTCCGGTGGTTCCGTCTGGCTTCAGGATCGGGTGGCGCGGCGCGATGCGACAGTCGTCGCCCGATTGCGGGCGGCCGGCGCCGTGATCCTGGGCAAGACAAACTGCGACGACTGGTTTGCGGCTACGACCCCCGGATGGGGCTGGAGTTCGCTGGGAGGACAGACGCGCAATCCCTGGCACCTCGACCATTCACCCGGAGGGACGAGCGGGGGCAGCGCCGTCGCGGTCGCCGCCGGCCTGGCGGTGGCGGCGCTGGGGACGGACACGAGTGGTTCCGTCCTCATTCCGGCCTCTTGGTGCGGCGTCGTTGGATTCCTCCCCTCGGTCGGGAGCATCAGCCGATCGGGAGTGATGCCCATCGCGCTTTCGCTCGATCGGGTCGGGATTCTCGCGCGAACGGTGGACGACGCGGCCATCCTCTTTGCCGCGATTCGCGGCTGGGACGCGGAGGATACCCAGACGGTTCGTGAACTGGAATTGCCCGGCCCACCGGCGGTGACTCGCGCGCGACCGCCCCGCCTCGGGGTCCCGGAGGACTTGTTCGCCGCGTTTCCCGCGGAGGCACCGGGAGTCGGGGCGTTCGATCAGCTCATGCAGCGGCTGGCGGCGTACGGGGTCGACGTGCGGCGCAGCCTCACCGTCGGAGCGGATCTCTTCCGCCTCGTTTCGGAGCGGTCCCGCCAGATCTTTCTGGTCGAGCAACTGCCATCGCTGGATGCGTACCTGGGGCGACACGGGGACGGCAGCCCTTTCGCGACCGCTAGGGAGATGCTCGCCAGATTCGAACCGCGAAATTTCAAAGTGCGTTATCGCGACGCCGTCGATCGGCCGGCGCCCGATCGAGATGACGCAAGTCTCGCGGTGCGTCGGCGCCTGGCAGTCGCACGCGCCGCCCTGGTGCGGGCGTTGGAGCAGTACGATTTCGACGGGCTCGCTCTGCCCTACTCCGTGCGCGGCGCACCCCGACTCGATCATCCGGAGGACGATGCTGAGGTCAAGAGTCTCGCGTCGCACACCGGATTGCCGGCGATTGTGGTGCCGATTGGCACCACTGCCGGCGGCCTGCCGCTGGCATTGCAGTTGATTGGGCGTCCCCACGGCGATGCCGGGTTGCTCGCGCTGGCCGCGATCGTCGAGAAACAGGTAGCCCGCACGGGGCTTCCCGCGCTCACGCCACCGCTTCCTGGCGACCGCCTGGCCGCACCCTGACAATTGACCATGCGACCCATGCATTTCGGAGTCTTCCAGATTGTCCTCCTGGCAGCGATATTGATCGGGGCGCAGCACTCTCGCGGAGCGGAGTTTCGCCTGGTCGCGCACGACACCCTCAGCGTCGTCGAACTCGACCGGGGCGATGCGATTCGCTTCCACCTCGCCAATGGCGAAGAGCGCCGGTTCGAGCTCATTGCCACCGCCGCCCGCGTCCTGTTCACGAATCTCCGGCAACCCAAGAAGGCGCAGCCCGACGGCGGCACGGTGTACGAGATGACCTGCACCCTGCGGGCCGACGGAGAGACGGTGGAACTGCGCCGGTACGTCTGCTCGCAGGAGGCGTTTTACGAACCCTACGTGATCAACGGGGTGCGCGTGTGGTTCGACGCCGTGCAGGCCGTGGAGGAGTTTCTGAACTTCAACCACGGCGACTGCCGTCCGAACCGGCACGCCCGGTTCGCCCTGCAGGACGCGACGAGGCGCATCTGTCCGGACGAACTGCTGCCTTGGTACCCGAACTCCGCGCGTTTCATCTCCATCGGCGACTCCAACAATGGTGACGACTGCTGGATGGGAGCCTTTTCCGGGGCCGATGCCCACGGCGGACTCGACATCAACCAACCGGCCGGCACGCCCAACTTCGCGCCGCTGGCGTTCGACGATCACTTTCTGTTCGAGAGTTTGGCCCAGGGAGACGACAACAACCGCTGGCGGGGCGTGCGCCGCTGGGCCGGCGGCGACGTCTGGTGGCTCCAGACCCACCACCTGCTGGCCCTGCTCATCCCGGAACACACGCCCATCCCCGCCGGCGTGCCCTTTTGCACCGCGGCCGGCGTGAAGTACGGTGCGCATCAGCACAGCCACTACGCCTTCCGGGTCCAGCCGGCCGGCGCGCAAAACGTGACCGAACTCGACCCCTGGATCGTGTTCTGGCAGATTTTCGAGGATCAGAAGCGGCGCGCCGGCGAGCTGCACGCCGCGATGAACCCGGTGGCCCCGGCGCAGGTGGGGAAGGCGATGGCGTTTTCGGCGGCGCCGAGCCGGCCGGGCCCGGGGCGTACGGCCCTGCAGACCATCTGGACCTTTGGCGACGGCGGGGGCTCCGCGGACGCCGCGCCGCGCCATGTGTTCGCGGCGCCGGGTGTGTATCCGGTGACGCTTACGGTCACCGACGGGGTGAACCGGGCGGCAGCAACCCAGCACGTCACAGTCCGCGGCGCGCGGCTGACCACGCCGGTGCTGGCGCTGGCGGCGACAGACGAACCGTCCTTTCGCCCGCGGCCGCCGGACGCGATGGACGTCTACGGCATTGCGCCGGCCATGCCGCCGCTGACGCTGGAACTGCTGGCCCGGGCGAACCGCCTGCGGCCGTCCGATCGTCTCGTGCGCCTGCGCAACCTCGGCGGCGGCGAACTCGCCCGCGTGCAGCCCACCGTGGCGCCGGCCGCGGCGCGGAGTTGGCTGCGCGTCACGGCCGAGGGCCTCGGCAATGATCAAGCGGTGCGCGTGTCGGCCGACGCCACCGGACTCGCCCCGGCGCGATATGTGGCCGAGGTGACGCTGCTCGTGCCCGACGCGGCCAATGATCGCCAGGTGTTCTGGGTGGCGCTTCTGGTGCCGTCGCATCCGGCCCTGCCGCCGGTCAGCCGCCGGGTGCAGCAGCCGCGCGAGAAGATTGTCGACGACACGAGCCCGGGGTTCTACGCGACGCCGTGGTTCTGGGTCGGCCATCGTTTTCCCGCCCTGCCGCGCGGGTACCGCGGATTTTACCTGCTCAACGGCGGCCGCGCGCGCGAGGGCGAATACGCCCGCTTCAACCCGGACCTGGCCGCCGGCCGCTATGAGGTGCGCTTCGCGGCGGAAACGCCCTTTGCTCCCGACGTGCGCTTTGCGGTGCGGGTGCGCCACGCCGGCGGCGAAGACCTGCGCTGGATCGAACCGGCCGCGTCCCGGAGCGTGGGGAGCTATGCGTTTGCCGAGGGCACCGACGGCTGGGTCGACATCCTCACCGCCGGTTCCCGGGGACAGGTGGTGGCCGACGCCGTGGTTTTCAGGCGCCTCGATCCTCCCTCCGCCGCGCCGGCCTCGGCGCCCTGATCCGCCGCAACAGAAAAACCCGCGACTCACCTCGAGGATTTTACAGAGAAAGCGAGCCCCGCATTTCCGCCGTCCGGTCAATCGTCCAAGACACCCGCGTCGTTCGCCATCCTGCGTGAGAATCCCTCCCAAAATGAACTCCCGGCCAATTCCTGTATCAATCGCTCACGTACTGCTGCGTTCCCTGGCGCACCTCGCCGCGGCCTCCGCGCGGTGGGCGGTCGCCGTCCTGCTGTTCCCGGCGATCGGACTGGAAGCCGCTGGCGCGTCGGCCGGCAACGTCACCGGACGCGTCCTGAACGAGGCGACCGGAAGCTACCTGGAAGGCGCCGCGGTTACGCTCGGGCGTGATGGCCTCTCGACGTTGAGCAGCCGCACCGGGGCCTTCGAGTTCAGCGGGGTCGCTCCTGGAACCTACGACCTCATGGTGAGCTACGCGGGGCTCGATCCGCAGACGGTGTCGGTCGCGGTGACAGCCGGACAAACAACCGATCGGCAGATTGCCCTGACCTCGCAGATCTACCGCCTTGAGGCGGTGACGGTCATCGGCCTGCGCGAAGGCAACGCCGCCGCCATCACGCTGCAAAAAAACGCCCCCAACATCGCCAACCTGCTGTCGATGGACGCCTACGGCAATGTGGCCGACGGCAACATCGGCAATTTCCTTCAGCGGCTGCCCGGCGTCGATCAGGTGAAGGGCAACGGCGACGTGCAGGGCATCAATGTACGGGGGATGGCGATGGCGCTCAGCACGATCTCGCTCGACGGGGCGCCGCTGTCGACTGCCTATGCCGCATCCAGCAGTCCGGTGGGTGATCGTGCCTACCAGATCGACAATCTCCCGGCCGAGCTGATCAGCTCAATCACGCTGACCAAGGCGCCGACGCCCAACATGCCGGCGGATTCGCTGGGCGGTAATATCGACCTGGTGACCAAGTCATCATTCGAAATCCGAGGCCGGCGCGTCACTTATCGCGCCGGCGTTAACTACAACACGGATCGCGGTGACTCCAACTGGACGCCGACGGCGGCGTTGACCTACCTCGACCGCCTCGGGCGCGACACCGGAATCAGTTTCACCGCGAGTTTCTCGCGCTCGGAGAACACCTACGATCGGATCCAGAACTCCCTGGCCGCGGCGCCAGACGGCAGTGGCGCCATCGTCAACACCCGCCTTCGCTTGATCGACAGCACAGTGATCCGCGACCGATCGGGCACCAGCCTCAAGCTGGAACGACGCATGAGCGACCGGCTCGTGCTCCGCATCGAGGGCGCTTACACCCGGACGGTGAACAGCAGCGAGCGGCACGACTACCGCATCTCGGGCGTGAATCGCATCGCCGACTACTCGCGGGTCAGTCGGGCCGCCATCGAGGCCGGCGGCACACCCCGTACGACCGCCAACGCGACCGCGTCACTCGCCCCCGGGTTTTCCACCACCTTCGAGGAACTCCTCAACGCCACCTACCAATACTTCACCACGATTTCCCCCCGCACCAATTCGCTCTACAAGCTGGCGGCCGGCGGCGAATGGAAGCTCGATCGCGGTTGGGTGCGCTTCCGCGCCAGCCACAACCCCTCCACCTCGCACAACATCTTTCAGAACTTCTCCGCCACCTTTTCGAGCCCCAAGGGCATCTCCCTCGACACCACGCGCGACCGCCACAAGCCCGTCCTGCGCCAGATTTATGGCGAGAATTTCTTCTACGGAGCCGACGCCGGCAGATTCACCGGCAAGTCGGTCAGCCGGCAGGACGTCAAGGTGGACGACACCGTCGACACCGTGCAGGCGGACTGGCGGCAGAACTTCATGATTGGCGGGCGGACCGCGTACCTGCAGTCCGGGCTGAACTACCGCGCCAAGGACTTCGCCAAACGCGACAACACCCGCAGCTTCTCCTATGTCGGGGCCGACGGGATCGCGAACAACGCCGACGACAGCCTCGCCGCGTTCAGCCTGGGCCGGCCGGGCTATGCCATGTTCCACGGCTTTTACCCGTCCTTCGACATCTTCGACGCGGACAAGGCCGACCGACTCCTGGCCAGCAACCCGGCGCACTTTCTGCCAGGCGCGACCAATCTCGTCCGCCCCCGTTCCCGGCTGCAGGAGGAGGTGACCGCGGGTTACCTCATGGGCAACCTGGCCCTGCGGCGCCTGTCGGTGCTGACGGGGGTGCGCGTCGAACAGACGGAGGTTGCAGGCCGCGGGAGCCTGCGGATCGATGACAGCCCAAACTTCACCGAGCGGACGACTCAGGACCGCTACTCGGATTGGTTCCCAGGCATCCATCTGCGTTACACTGCGGCGCCCAACCTGCTCGCACGCGCCAGCTGGTCCACCGGCATGGGTCGCCCGGCGATCAGCGCACAGGTGCCGACGACCACGGTCGATACCGACGTCGCCACGACCCTCGGCATCGGCCGGGTGACGACGAACAACATCGGGTTGAAGCCGATGTACAGCGACAACTTCGACGTGTCGCTGGAGTACTATTTCCGCCCGATTGGCATCATCTCCCTCGGCGCCTTCGAGAAGCGCATCGATGGCTACATCGCTACGCGACGCACACTCATCGGTTCTGATGCCAGCAACGGCTTCGGCGGGCAGTACGCCGGATTCGAGCTGGTGACGCGGCAGAATCTCACTTCGGCCAACGTGCGCGGCCTCGAGTTCAACTACAACCAGGACCTCTCCGGCCTCGGGCATTGGCTCCAAGGCATCGGCCTGATGGGCAACGCGACCTACCTGCGCACTTCCGGCCAGTACGACGAGGGCCTGTCGAAACTGCCCGGTTTCAAGCCGATCACGGCCAACGCCGGACTAAGCCTCCGCCGCGGACGGATCCAGGCCCGGGCGCTCTACAACTACAACAGCGGCTTTCTTTCCGGCTACAACGCCAACGCCATCAGCCGCACTTACTCCACGGAGGACAAGACCCTCGACCTCAACTTCGAATACCGGCTCAGCCGCGGGCTGACCCTCTTCTTCGACGCCAACAACGTTTTCAACTACTCTCCCGGAAGCTACATCATCAGCAAAAGTCACGTACTGATCTACGAAAGCAACGGCACGCGGATCAGCGTCGGCGTGAGCGGTCGGTTGTAACCTTTCCCGCATGCACCAGCTCCGTGTCGTTCGGCCTCTGTCACCGTTCCTCCTCCTGGTGGCGGCAGGTCTCGCGCCCGCTTCCGCTGCGGTGCGGCTGCCGGCGTTGATCTCCGATCACGCGGTGCTCGCCTGCGAAGGCCCGGTAAACATCTGGGGCTGGGCCGACGCCGGCGAAGCCGTGGCGGTCGAAATCGCCGGGCAGCACGCCGAGACGCGCGCTGCCGCCGACGGGCGCTGGCGGGTGCAGTTCGCGCAACTGGCGGCACCGGGCTCCCAGACGCTACGCGTCACCGGTCGCAATGAACTGGTCGTGCGCGACGTGCTTTGCGGCGAAGTCTGGCTCGCCTCCGGGCAGTCCAACATGGCGATGACCGTGGCCCAGGCCCGGGATTTCCCCGCCGAACAGCAAGCCGCGCACTGGCCCGCGCTGCGCGTCTTCACGGTGGCGCCCACCTATGCCGACACGCCGCGCGACGACTGCCGCGGCCGCTGGGTCGTGACGCAACCGGAGACCGTGGGCGCCTTCTCCGCCGTAGCCTACTTCTTCGGCCGCGAACTCCATCGGCAGCTGCAGGTACCCGTGGGCCTGATCGTGTCTTCGTGGGGAGCCACGGCGATTCAGGCGTGGACGAGTGTCGCGGCGCAGGAGAGGGATCCGGCACTGGCACCGGTTCTGACACGCAAGTTTTCCACCAGTATTCCATCTGCCAAAGATCCCACTGGCACCAACGACCCGAAGAACGTCCCTGGCGTGCTCTTCAATGGAATGATCGCTCCCGTGCTGCCGTATGCCGTCCGCGGGGCCGTATGGTATCAGGGAGAAAACAGCACGCGCGACATCGAGTATGCCCAGCTCTACGGACGGCAGTTGCGCACCTTGATCGGCGACTGGCGGACCCGCTGGGGGCGCAGCGATCTTCCCTTCGCCTGGGTGCAACTGCCAAATTTCAGCGGCAAGGACCGTCCCGGCTGGGTGCTGGTGCAGGAGCAGATGCTCGGTGCGCTCGATGTGCCCCATACGGGCATGGCGGTCACCATCGATGTCGGCGACCCGAAGCACCTCCATCCCGTCAACAAGCAGCCGGTCGGCGAACGGCTCGCTGCCTGGGCGGTGGGCACGGTGTACGGCCGCCCCGGACCAATTTCCGGGCCGCTCTTCGCCAGATGCGAAGCCAGGGACAGCGAATTGCTGGTGCGTTTCCAGCCCGGGGGCGGTCGTCTGGTGGTCCAATCAGGCGGGGACCTGCGCGGGTTCGAGATATCTGGCGCCGACCGTCGGTGGCACGCGGCGGCTGCGCGCCTTGCCGGGGACACGGTGGTGGTTTCTGCGGAGGCGGTATCTGCACCGGTCGCTGTTCGATATGCCTGGCGTGCAAACCCGGACGGAAACCTCGCGAATGAAGTTGGTTTTCCGGCATCGCCGTTTCGCAGCGAGGAGTGGGAATGAACGCCGCGATCCTCCCATCGTCCTCGAGCTCAGGCCGCGGCCCCGCGGGCCGCGCTGCGGCTTGGCTGGTCCGGTCACTGCTTGCCGGAGTGCTGGCAGGGGGAGCCTTCGCCGGCGAAGGGCCAGCGACTGCCGCGACTTCGGCGCTCGAACCGCTCGCCTATGACCTGCTCTCCGCCGTCGTGTGTGATGCTGGTCCCGGCCTCGGTCCGATGGCGCACGCCATCACCCTGCTGTGCGAGGAGGTGGAGAAACGCTCCGGCCGGCGTTGGCCGGTCGTGCGCGCGGAAGATCTGCCGGAGAAACACGCGGCCATCGTGGTCGGACCGCAGGCTGAGGTTGCGAATCTGCCGAGTATCGACGCCGCGACCCGCCAGCGGCTCGCCGCGCCTCTGGCCGCCGAAGGCTATCGGATTGCGACCGTGGGCGGACCCGGCGCGACGCGAATCGTCATTGCGGGTCAGGAGGCCCGCGGCGTGCTTTTCGGCATCGGCCACCTGCTGCGCACGCTTCGCCTGGGTCAGGGCCGGGCAGGCTTGGTGCAGGCCCTCGACGTGACGGCGGAACCGCGCCATCCGATTCGCGGCATCCAACTCGGTTACCGGGCGATGTCCAACTCCTACAGCGGCTGGGGAGTGGTGCAGTTCGAGCAGCAGATTCGCGATCTCGCGGTCTTCGGCTGCAACATCATTGAACTGGTGGCGGGGTCCGAGACCGAGTCCGCGCCGGAATTTTCCCTGCCGGTGCCGCAGATGCGGATTGCGCAGTCGCGCCTGGCGGACAAGTACGGTCTCGATGTCTGGATCGTCGCTCCGGTGCGCGAGCGCGATTACACGCAGCCGGAAGCGGTGGCCCGGACGCTGGCCGAGTGGGAAGCGTTGTTCGGGTCGCTGCCGCGCCTCGACGGCGTGTTCGTGCCGGGCGGCGACCCGGGCAGCACGCCGCCCGAACAGCTGCTGCCACTGCTCGAGCAAATGGCGCCCCGGCTGCGCCGGCTGCATCCGCGCGCGACGCTCTGGGTGTCACCCCAGGGCTTCAATGCGGATCGGCTGGAGACCTTCTTCCGCTACCTGGCCCAACGTCAGCCTTCCTGGCTCACCGGCGTCGTTTCCGCCGCCTGGACGGACCTGAGCACCGCCGAGATCCGCCGCCGCACGCCGGAGCGGTTAGCCGTGATTTCCTCAAACGACATCGGCCACGTGTTGCACTGCCAGCAACCTCTGCAGGATTTCGACACGGCGTTCGCGATCACCGCCGGCCGCGAGCCGATCGCCCCACGGCCATCCGACCTCACCCGCTTGCTCCGCGCGACCCTGCCGGGCACGCAGGGCGCGCTGGCCTACTCGGATGGCTGCACGGACGATGTGAACAAGATTCTCTCCCTCGGACTTGCGTGGGACCCCGGGGCGGATCCGGTGGCGATCCTGCGCGAGTATTCCCGCTACTTTGTCGGGGAGCGGTTGGGCGAGACGGTGACCCAGGGGATCTTGCAGCTGGAGCAGAACTGGCGCGGCCCGCTCGCCACCAACGGACAGGTGCCCACCACCCTCGCGCACTTCCAGGCGATCGAGCGCGGGGCCACGCCGACCGAGCGGCGCAACTGGCGCCTGCTCGCGCTGCTCTACCGGAGCTACCACGACGCCTACACGCGGCTGCGCCTTCTGCATGAATCGCGCCTCGAAACGGACGTGCTGGCGACGCTGGCCCGGGCGGACGAGCACGGCAGTGAAGCGGTGATGCGGTCGGCGGAGAGGATTCTCGCTGCCGTGGCGGAGCGGCCGGTGGGCATGGCCGAGCGGACGCGGATCTTCCAGCTCGCCGAGGCTTTGTTCCAAACCATCCACCTCAAACTTAGCGTGCCACTCTACGGGGCCACCCAGATCAGCCGTGGAGCCAATCTGGATTCGGTGGACTGGCCGTTGAACAACCGCCGCTGGCTGGAAACACAGTTCAACCTGATCCGCCGGCTGCCGTCCGAAGCGGAACGGCGGGCCCGGTTGCGCCAACTCGTACATTGGACGGACCCCGGCCCCGGGGGATTCTACGACGACCCCGGGCGGGCCGGACCGCAGCCGCGCGTCACCCCGGTCGGCGAGGACGATGTTCGCTTTCACTGCGGTGCCCATGCGGTCAAGACTTGGGTGCGTGCGGCGGACTTCGCCCAGCACCGCCTGGCCTGGTTGGACCACGTTGCCACGCTGGGGGCCACTCCCCTCGAGATGATCTATCGCGATCTCGACCCCGCGGCCGAGTACCTGCTGCGGGTGGTCTATGGTGACACCAAGCTCAACCACCGGGTCCGCCTGGTGGCCAACGACACGTTTGAGATCCACCCGCTCCAGCGCGGGCCGGTTCCGGCCCGGCCCCTGGAATTCCCGGTGCCGCGCGCAGCCACGCAAGGAGGCACGCTGGGGCTTCGCTGGTATCGCGACCCGGAGGTGGCCAGCATCAAGGGTGTCTGCCACGTGAGCGAAATCTGGCTCGTTCGAAAACCCTGACCCCATTCCTGAACTTATGCCCGGCGATTCCAGTTCCTTCGACGTCATCGTCTGCGGCGGCGGCCCTTCCGGCGTCACCGCCGCCCTCGCCGCCGCCCGGCGCGGCGCGCGCACGCTGCTGCTTGAGCGCTACGGTTTCTGCGGCGGCATGGCCACCGCCGCCCTCGTCAACCCGTGGGCCGGCCACGAATACACGGATCCGGTGACGCGCCGGAAAGGCTCGCTCATCGGCGGGGTCTTCCGCGAGGTCTGTGTCGCCCTGTGCGCCCGCGGCGGTTACGGCTCCACGCTCTCCGCCTCGGCCTTCGACGAGGAGTTGCTCAAGCACGTCTACGACCAG
>CAZDGC010000054.1:0-43283 GCA_964504885.1 uncultured Opitutus sp. | reverse complement strand
TCGTGATGGAGACCGACTGGGCCGTCGGCCAGGTGCTCGCCGCCCTCGACCGCACCGGCGCCGCCGCCAACACCCTCGTCATCTTCACCAGCGACAACGGTTGCTCGCCCTCGGCCAAGATCGAGGTGCTCGCGGCCAAGGGCCATGCCGTCAGCGGCCCGCTCCGGGGCCACAAGGCCGATGTCTTCGACGGCGGTCACCGCGTGCCGTTCTTCGTGCGCTGGCCCGCGCGCGTGAAGCCGGCCGTCAGCGACCAGCTCGTCTGCCTGACGGATGTCTTCGCCACCTGCGCCGAGATCACCGGCACGCGTCTGCCGGCCAACGCCGGCGAGGACAGCTTCAGCTTCCTGCCCGTGCTGCTCGGCCGCCGCCCGTCGGCGCGCGACTCCGTGGTGCACCACACCATCTCCGGCGCCTTCGCCATCCGGCAGGGGCCCTGGAAACTCGCCCTCTGTCCCGGCAGCGGCGGCTGGTCCGCCCCGCGCGATCCCGAGGCCCGCAAGCAGGGGCTGCCCGAGACGCAGCTCTACCGCCTCGCCGGCGGCGATCTCGCCGAGACGAAGAACGTGTATCGGGAAAACCCCGACGTCGTCGCGCGCCTCGAGGGCCTGCTGCAAAAGCTGGTCGACGACGGCCGCAGCACACCGGGCCCCCGGCAGGCCAACGCCGTGCCGGTCGTCCTGCGCAAACCCGTCCCCGCCGCCGCGGCGAAGACCAGGAAGAAGACGTGAGCCCCGTCCGCCCACGGCCGCGGCGCGCCGCGTTCAGGGCAGCACGTGGCGGTAGCTGACGAAGGCGACCTCCCGGCTGTCCGGCGACCACGAGGGCACGTTGATCGTGCCCTGCCCGCCAAAGAGCGTGGCGATCACCCGCGGCTTGCCGCCGGCGAGCGGCATCAGCCGCAGGGTCACGTTCTGGTTGGCCGGGTGGCCCTTCACGCCTTTCTCGTAGGAAAGAAAGACGAGCCACCGACCGTCGGGCGACGGATGCGGGAACCAGTCGCCGAAATTGGGATCCGTCGTGACCGGCTCCTGCTGCGAGCCATCCGGGTTCATGCGCCAGATCTGCATCACCCCGGTGCGCTCCGAGTTGAAATAAATCTTCGCGCCATCCGGCGTGTACTCGCAGCCATCGTCGAGACCTTCGGCGGTCGTGAGGCGCCGCTCCGGACCGCCCGCGGTCGGGATGGCGTAAATGTCGAAGTTGCCCTCGCGACGCGCACAATAGATCAGCGTCTTCCCGTCGGGCGACCAGCCATGCCAGTAGGAGGGGCCGAGGGGCGTGATGAGGCGCGGCTCGCCGCCGGTCGCGGGCAGCACGAAGATCTTCGAACCCTCCTTGCCGACCGCGGAGCTGATCGCGAGCCAGCGGCCGTCGAATGACAGGCCGTGGTCGTTGTTGCACCTGTCGGCGGCGCCGGTGTCGAGGAGCGTGAATTCGCCGCCGGTCACCGGAATCGTGCAGATCTGCCCGGAGCGGTTGACATAGAGCAGGCGGCCGTCGGGCGTCCAGTTGGGCGCCTCGAAGCTGGAGCGTTCGCGGTGCACCAGGCGCCGCTCGCCGGTGGCGACCGTGACGATCTCGAGACTCGTCTCGCGCACCCGTTTCTCCTCCGGCCGCGGCACGCGGTTCCGCAGGACGACGTTCGAAAAGACGGCCGTTTCGAGGTGGGCGGCGTGGTGCGCGCTCACGGCCAGCCCCGCGTACACGGATCCGCCGAGCGGAATCGCGATCGCGCCGATCGGTTGGAACGGACGCCCGGCCTTCGCCACCGACGCCGTGAACACGTCGCCGTCGCGTTCGAGTTTCACGGTGGCGGGTGCCTTGACCGGAGTGCGCACGCCGGTGGTCGGGCCGCCCTTGATGCGCCGGAACTGCAGCTCGATCAAGCCGTCGCCATGCACCGCGACGTCGACGTACGGCGCCTCGGCCTCGAGCCCCGCGCGCAGCATCGCGCAGGCCTTGCGGTGCGGCTCCTTCCCCGCGCCCTCCCAGGCGACATCGAGGCTGAAGACGACGTCGCCGGGCAGCTCCTTCCAGACGAAGTGAAACGCATCCGTCGTGCCCCAGATGTTCGCGCCGCCGCCAGTGACACGGTACTGCTGGCGCGCGGCGTCGAACTCCGCCCGTCCCGGCCGCAGGTTCGTGCCGACATCGCCGGCCCGCTCGAACTGGCCGATCGCGGCCAGGCCGGCGCATGGCAGCATCAGGGCAAGCGCCACCGTCGCGGAGAGCGCGGTGCGGAGAAAACGGCCGCGGGCGGGCGGGAGTTGCAGGCAGCTCATCGCTTCAGCCCACGTCGCCCCCGCGCAGGAGGCGACCCGAAACTACGAGTGCCGCCGCTTCCCGGCAGGATCAGCCGGAAATCAGGAAGCGCGCCCGCCGTCGCGCGCCGCAGATCGCGCTTTCCGCGCCGCGCGAAAACCGCCACGGTGCCGGCGATGAAATCCTTCGCCTCCGCTTTCGCGTTCACCCTCCTGCTTGCCGCCGCCACGGGCGCTTCCGCCGCCGAGCCGAAATTCGTGCCGCTTTTCAACGGCAAGGATCTGACCAACTTCAAGGCCGAGGAATCGAAGGCCTTCTGGCGGGTCGAGAACGGCATCCTCATCGGCGAGAACGATGCCGCCCAGAAGGGGAACATGCTGTGGACGCAAAAGGAGTACCGCGACTTCATCCTCGAATTCGACGTGCGCTGGAAGTCCCCCACCCCACGCGGCGTCGACACCGGCGTGGAGATGCGGAAGCCCCGCATCCAACTGCAGCTCGGCGTCTCCGGCAGCCTGAAGGTGGACATGACGGGTTCGTTCTACACCGGCGGCAAACCCGCCTACCCGGAAGCGGGGCAGGCCAAGAACGCCAGGCAGCTCATGAAGCCCGAGGGCCAGTGGAACCGCATCCGCATCCAGGCCAGGGGCGACACCTTCACCTGCTGGATCAATGGCAAGAAGGCCTCGGAATACACCGACCCGAAGTTTTCCGGCGCCGCGCCCCTCGGCCTGCAGATCCACGGCAAGGTGGAGATGAAGTGCGAATACCGGAACATGCGCATCGCCGAGTTGTGAACGGAGCACCCAGCCCGGGGCTCACCCCGTCAGCCCCCCCGCATCCCCGGCTCACTCGGCCCGGAGGGCTTCGCAGGGGTTGAGGCGCACCGCGCGGCGCGACGGGAGCCAGCAGGCCAGCACCGCCACGGTAGCCAGCAGCAACGGCACCGCCGCAAAGGTAGGCGGGTCGTGCGGCGACACCCCGTGCAGGGTCGACGCCAGCAGTTGCGCCAGTGAGCTCGCCGCCACCAAGCCCACGCCGAGCCCGAGCCCGACCAGCCGCAGGCCGCGCTGCACCACCATGCCGATGAGGTCACCGGGCTGCGCGCCGAGCGCCATGCGCAAGCCGAGCTCCCGCGTGCGCAGCGAGACGTTGTACGCCATCACGCCGTAGATGCCGACGCACGCCAGCAGCAGGGCGACCAGGCCGAACACCATGAAGAGCTGCGCAAAAAACTGGTTCTGCCAGAACGCCCGGAACTCCACCTCGCGCAACGGGCGCACATAATAGATCGGGATGTTCGGGTCGGTCGCAAACGTCGCCTCCCGCACCGCCTCCCCCAGCGCCGCCGGGTCGGCCTTCGCCCGCACCACGACCGACAGGAAGTTCCCGCGTTCCTGCGACTGCGCCAGATACACCGTCGGGCGGGTCGACTCCTGATCCACCCGGTGCCGGATGTTGCCCACCACCCCGACGATCTCGATCCAGGGCTTCGCCGGCGCCGGCGACCCCTCCTCCGACCCACCCGGCGTGGGCGCCAGGGTCTTCTCCGCCGGCGTGCCCCACGGCTTCAGGCGGCGGCCCAGCGCGGCCTCCGGGGATCCGAAATTGCGCCGCGCAAACCGCTCGTCCACCAGCGCCACCATCGGGGCCTCGTGCCGGTCGCGCCCCGGGTCGAACAGCCGCCCGGCCAGCAGCGGAATCCGCAGCGTCCGAAAGTAACCGGCGTCGGCATGGCGCACGATCGCCAGCGGCGCCTCACTGGCCTCGGCCGGCGTCGGACGGCCCTCGACGAGGTAACCGTTGACGCCATCGTCCGAGCCGGGCAGCAGGCTCACCACCCCGGCGGCTTCGACCCCCGGCAGGACCTCCAGGCGGGAAACGAGCGCCGCGAAGAAGCGCACCGGCAGATCGCGATCCTCGCCAAACATCACGGGGGGATAACCGGTCCGGAAAGTCAGCACACCCTGCGGCTCGTAGCCGCGCTCGACCCGTTGCAGATGCAGGAAGCTGCGCATCATCAGCCCGGCGCCGACCAGCAGCACGAGGGCCAGGGCCACCTCCGCCACGACCAGCACGTGCCGGAGGTGCTGCGAGCGGGGACCGGCGGGATCGGCGGTGCGGCCGCCTTCCTTGAGCTCGGCCACGATTTCGGGCCGCGAGGCCCGCAGCGCGGGCACGAGGCCGAAGAGGATGGCGCTGGCGACCGCGAGCCCGAACACGAAGGCAAAGACCCGCGGATCAAACTCGAAGCGCAGCCAGAAGGGCAGCTCGCCCGGGATGGCCGCGACCATCGCATCGGTGCCCCAGAGGGCCACCAGGCCGCCGCCCACCGCGCCCGCCAGCCCGAGCACCAGGCTCTCCGCCAGCAACTGGCGGATGAGATGACCGCGGGTCGCGCCGAGCGCGAGGCGCACCGCGAACTCCCGCGCGCGCGCCGCCCCCCGCGAGAGCAGGAGGTTCGCCACGTTGAGGCAGGCGATGAGGAAAACGCACAGCACCGCCCCGAACAGCAGCAGCGTCGGCCGCCCCGTGCCCTCAATCGCCTCCTCCCGAATCGGACGCAACCGCACCCCCACCCCGCGGTTGGTCTGCGGATACTCCTGCGCCAGCGCCCCCATGATCGCCTCCACCTCCGCCTGCGCCTCCGCCAGCGTCACCCCCGGCTTGAGCCGCGCCCGACCCTCCAGCCAGTAAAAGCCCCGGCCGGTGATCTTGTCGCCCTCCGGCCGCATCGGCGACCAGATGTCACTCACTTCCGGATACCGCCAGCGCGGCGGCATCACGCCGACGATCGTCACCGGCTGGCCGTTCATCCGCACCACCGAGCCAACCACCGCCGGATCGCCCGCGAAGCGCCGCTGCCAGAGCAGATGGCTGAGCAACGCCACCTCGGGCGCCCCCGGCGCCGCATCGGCCGCGGTGAAGGACCGGCCGTGGAGCGGGACGACTCCGAGCAGGGCAAAGGCGTCCCACGAGATCTCGGTGCCGAAAATCCGCTCCGGCTCGGTGCTGCCGCCGACGATCACCGTGCGGTCGCTGTGCACCAGCAGCCCCGCGAGCGTCCGCGATCGTTCGCGCAGGCTCGCATAGTCGGCGTAGTTCCAGCCGAGTTGCTCGAAGCCGAGCGTCCGGTTCACCTGGGTGGCGTGGAGCAGGCGGTCCTCGACCGCCGGATCGAGCAGCGGCACCGGACGCAGATAGAGGGCGTTGACCGCGGTGAACACCACCGTGGCCGAACCGATCCCGACCGCGAGGGTCAGCAACGCCACCAGCGAGAATCCCGGCGACTGGGCGAGCCGGCGGCAGGCAAGGGAGAAATCGGCGAGCATGGGGGGAGTGAGGGGAGTGAGGGGGTGATGGGAAGTCCTTCCTCGTTCCTCGTATTCGTTCTCGTTCTCTCAGATCGCGGAACCAGGGTTCAAAGGAGGTGGGTGGAGAACGAGTACGAGTACGAGTACGAGTACGAGAACGAGGAACGAGAACGAAGTCGGCTCTCTCCTCCCTACCTTGTCGGGTCCGATTCGACCTGCTCCTGGACGACCCGGCCGTCGAAGATGTGGACCGTGCGGTCGGCATGGCGGGCAAACCGGGCGTCGTGCGTGACCATCACGATCGTCGCACCACCCCGATGCAGGTCGGAGAGGAGCTGCATCACCGCCTCGCCGTTGCGGGAGTCAAGGTTGCCGGTGGGTTCGTCGGCGAGCAGGACGGCCGGCTTCCCGGCCAGGGCGCGGGCCACCGCCACACGCTGCTGCTGCCCGCCGGAAAGCTGCGAGGGCAGGTGCTTGGCGCGGTGGTTCATGCCGACCTTGTCCAGCGCCTGCGCGACCGCCGTCTTGCGCTCCCCGGCCGGCATGCCGCGATAGGTCAGCGGCAGCTCGACGTTCTCGGCCACGGTGAGGTCGCCGATCAGATTGAAGGACTGAAAAATAAAGCCGATCTCACGGTTGCGGATGCGCGCGCGCTCGGGCAGCGGGAGGTGCTGGACGGGCTGGCCCTGGAGCAGGTAGGTGCCGTCGGTCGGCGAATCCAGCAGGCCGAGGATCGACAGCAGGGTCGACTTGCCGCAACCGGACGGGCCGGCGATGGAGACATATTCGCCCCGCTGGATTTCGAGGTGGACGCCCGAGAGCGCGTGCGTCTCGACCTCGTCGGTAAGGAAGACCTTGGTGACACCTTCGAGTTTGATGAGGGGGGTCATGCGGAGGAGGGAGGGTTGGGTGGCGGAGACGGGGGAAACGGGGGAAACGACGCGCCGCGTCAACGGCCGTCAGCGGAGGTGTCGGTGGCGACCAGGGCGACCAGGAAGGCGAGGATGAGGGACAGGACGATCATGGCGGGAACGGAGGCGGCCGCGGGGGCGGCGACGGTGGGAAGGGGTCGGTGGAGGAGCGGGTGGGCGGAGTTCAGTGCAGCCGGATGCGATCGAAATTCTCCCATTGCGGGAGGTCGGACAGGATGACGCGGTCGCCGGGCTGCAGGCCGCCGATCACCTCGATGGCGTTCACCGAGCTGCGACCGAGCTGCACCGGGGTGCGCGCGGCGGTCCCGCCGGCCGGATCGAGTTTAAGCATACTCACGGTGCTGCGCTCCTGCCCGAAGGCCGGGCGCCCGACAAAGATCACGTCCTCCAGCCGCTCCAGCTCGATCACGCCGTCGACCGACAGGTCGGGCCGCGCGCGCCTGGGAAGCTCGCCGGCGAGGAAGACGTCAACCGTAACGGTGCCGTTCTGCACCGAGGGATCGACGCGGGCGACCCGGCCGGGCACGGTGCCGTTGCGCGTGTCGATGGTGGCGGGCTGGCCGATCTGGACGTCCTTTGCCTGCGTCTCCGGCACGCGGATCTCGGCTTTGAGGCGCGCGGGGTTGGCGACGCGGGCGAGGTTGACGCCGGGGTTGACCTGGGCGCCGACCTCGACGGGGAGGAGCTGCAGCACGCCGTCCACGCCGGCGCGGACGGCGAGCGCGCCCACCTCGTCGCGGCGGAGGCGCGCGACGGCGCGCAGGCGGTCGACCTCGGCCTGTTTCACGGCGAGCTGGGGTTCGATCGAATCCTGGGCGAAGCGGTATCGCTTCTGTTCGATGGCGTGGCGGGTGGCGGCCTGCTCGGCGCGCACGCGCGACAGCTTGAGTTCAAGCGTGGAAATGAGGCCGTCGCGGGCGAGCTGGTCGTTGACCTCGGCCTGGATGCGCGACTGCTCGAAATCCGATCGGGCCGCGGCGGCGACCGACTCGGCCTGGAGCACCCCGCTTTCGAGCGCAACGCGCAGGGCCAGCAGCTCCGCCTCGGCCGCCTTGAGCTGCGACTCGGCATGGAAGGCGGCCTGTTCGACGTCGGGGTTGGTGAGCCGGAGGATGACGCACTCGGGAGTCACCGGCGAACCGGGTCGCAGCAGAACCTGATCGACCCGGCCGGAAGTCCGCGCGGCGATCCAGCGGATTTCCTCAGGCACCAGCGTGCCGAGGCCGCGCACCTGGCGCAGCAGTTGACCGCGCTTGACGGTGTCGATCCAGACGAGGCTGCGCTCGACCTTGGGCGCCGCGGGCTTGAGACCGCTGAGCAACACCGTCACCGCCGCCAGGCCAAGCCCCACCGCGGAGCCGAGGAGGATCCGTTTTGTCCGCTTGGCGCGGGCGAGGTCGGGCCGGGCGATGTCCATGGTCGCCCCCGAGTTGCAGCAGGCGTGCCGGGCGGGGCACGATGTTTGCAAGCGATTGACCTTCAGTGGGAAAAACTTTTCCCGAGCGGAGCGAAAGCACCCCGCCGCCACGGCCATGGGACAAGGCTTTCCCGATAATGGGACAGGGCGCGCGGCCGAGATCAGGTCCGGATTCCGGACGTGGCCCCAGGCCTGGGCTCACTTCGGCTCCGCCTTCACCATCACCGGCACCTCGACCTGGATGTCGTGGCCGCCCGCCAGCACGCGCAGCGAATAGGTGTGCATGCCCGGGCTCGGGGGCGCGATCGACACGGCAAAAACGTGGTCGCCGTCGGGGCGCCGGCCGCGCGCCGCCACGGTGCCGCCAGCGAACTTCACGGCAGGCGGGAGCGGCTCCTCCCAGCCGCTGATGACAAATTCGCGTTCGACCGCCGTGCCGACACGGGTCGTGGGCAGGATGATGGGGTTGGGGGTGACGCGCACCGCCGCCGTCACGGGCACAAACACCTTGAGGGCGAGTTGCGGCTCACGCGGGTCGTCGGTGGCGAGCGTGAGCGCGACGGTGTGCGGCCCCGCCGGCGCGCCCGGCAGCTTGCGCAACCGCACCACCCTCCCGGCTCCGCCGCCCGGCTCAGGCGGCTCCACCGCGGCCTGCAGCCACGGCTGATCGGCGGTGGCGGCCGTGACCACACGCACCCCCGCGCCCCGATACTCGGCGCGAAGCTCGGCGGCGGCCGGCTGATCGCGACGGCTGGCCGGCAGCACGACGGGGTTGGGCGAAACGTCCCAGTGCTCAAACGGCCGGATGATCGCGCGCACGCGCAGCTCGCCGTCGCCCTCGGTCGTATGCACGGTCAGGCGACGCACCAGCGGTCCGAGAAAGGTCTTCGTCTGCAGGTGCACCGGCAGGACTGTCGAGGCCCCCGGGGCGAGTTGCCGCTCGCGCGGTTCGCCGGCCGTGCACGAACAATCGCTCGTGATCGCGAGGATGTGCACTTCGCGGGCCATGGTGTTGGTCAGCGTCACCTCGCGCGTGAGGGTGCGGTTCTGGGCGACGGCCCCGAAGGCCGCCTCCGGCGGATCAAACTTCAGCGGATTCGCCGCCGCGCGGTAAACTCCATCCCCGAGGGCGCAACCGAAAATCAGGGCGGCCCACCGGCCGCATACGCCGGCGAACCGGAGGCCGTTCGCGCCGCACCGACCGGCGCGGCAAGCGACCGCCGCCCTGGCCGTCGCCGGCCGATCGGGAAACCCATCGGGGCGCGGCGCGCGAAGGATCGAGGGCAATGCACGCATCGCGCCACGGTCGCCGCCCTCCGCACTTTCCGCCAGTCGAAACCCTGCCGGCAATGCGCGCCGCAACCACGGCCCAAGAGGCTCACCCGGAGCAGCGGAGCCGCGGAGGAGGATGCGGTTCCTCCTACGGCCTCTTCGCGGCCTCGCGCCTTCGCGGGAGGCCTGCCCTGCTGGGCAGAACCGTGGCACCGTGGAGCGGGTGACTCTCGTCAGCGGAGTCAAAAGGCGTGGCGTGACCCGTCCAGTCCGTCTGTCCCGTCCGGCCTGTCTCCAAGTGCGGCTAATGCCCAAGGCGCGGCGCGTAACTTTCCGAAGCCGCGGCCCACCGCCGGATTGCGCGCCCATTTCCCCGCCCCCTACAGTTCCCCGCGAAAGCTGACTCCTCCCGCGAGTTCCGCGCCCGCCGCTCCACCTTGACGGGCCGCCTCCCGCGGGTGATCCCGCTTTTGCCCCTTGCCCCTCCCAACCTCGTCCGCGCTGTCCGGCGTCGCACGCCGGGCACTGACTTGCCTCAGCCACCACCCCAAACCATTACCCCCATGCCACCCCTGCGCCGGATTCTCCTCCTGCCTTGGTTCCTGGGCGGCGGCGATGTTCCCGCCCGCGACCACGAACTCCCCACCGCGCTCGCCCCGTTTGAAGTCACCGGTTCGCGACTGCGGCAGCCGACTCCCGAACCACTCCTCCCGCTCGCCCGCTTCGAGCGCGCCGACCTCGAGCGCAGCGGCCACGCGACTTTCACCGAGTTTCTCCAGGCCCTGCCCTGGAACTCCGGCAACCTCAACACCCCGGCCAACGCCGTGGCGCTGAGCGCCGCCCAGACGACCGTCAACCTGCGCGGCCTCGGAGCCAACAACACCCTCCTCCTGCTCAATGGCCGGCGCGTGCCGCTCTTCGGCCAGGCGGACGGCTCCACCCTCTCCGCCGACATCGGCAGCCTGCCGTCGGCCGCCATCGAGTCCGTCGAGGTGCTGCGCGAAAGCGCCTCCGCCCTCTACGGCTCCGATGCGGTCGCCGGCGTGGTCAACGTGCGGCTCCGCCCGTCGTTCTCCGGCGCCCTCGCGCGCGTGTCGTATCACCAGTTCATGGATACTGATTGGTCGCGGCGCACCGCCAGCCTCACCTGGGGTCTCGCGCGGCCGGGGATTTCGCTCCTGGCCGTGGTCGATTACGCCGCCGCCAACGATGTCCGCTTCGGCGATCGCCCCGTTTCGCGCACGGAGGATCTCCGCGGGGTGGGCGGCCGCGACCTGCGGCAGAACTTCGGCTGGCCCGGGCAGGTGTTGATCCCGCCCGACCTCGCCACCGCCCCGGCCTCCACCCGCGGCGCGTTCGCCTCCCCCGGCGCGATCGCCGGGGGGGTCGTGACGCTCGCCGGCCCCACGCGCACCGTCCGCGCCGGCGACTTCGTCCGCCTGCCCGTCAACCTCACCGGCGGCCGGCCCACGCCCGGCGACACGCAAAACAACTTCGACCGCGCGCCCGCCACCACGCTCCTGCCCGCCGAGGAGACGTCCGGCGTGTATTTCCAGGTTGAACACGCCCTCCTGCCGGCGGTGGCCGCCTTTGCCGAGGTCGGCTGGCGGCGGCGCGTCATCACCACCTCGCTCCACCCCACCCCGGTCGGCACCGATCTCGAGTCCGGCCCGGGCGTCGGCGACGGCCCCGGCGGCGCCATCCTCTTCCCGCGGACCAACCCGTTCAACCCCTTCGGCGCGGACCTGACCACCGTGCGCTTCCAGTTGGTCGAGCTCGGCCCGCGGATCCGCGAATTCACCAACGAGACCCCCCGCGGCCTGCTCGGGCTGCGCGGCCGCGCCGGGGCCACCTGGTCCTGGGAGGCCGCCGCCCTCTACGCGCACAATGCCGTGGCGGAGGACACCCGTAACTACATCCTCGATACCGACGTGCAGGCCGGGCTGGCCGGGCGGGCGGGCGGCTTCCTCAATCCGTTCGGGCCCTCGGATCCGGGTGTGGTCGACCGCCTGCGCACGAGCCTGCACGCGCGGCAGACCTTCCGGCTGCGCCAGGCCGATGTTCGCGCCAGCGGCGAGGTGCGGAACCTGCCGGCCGGCGCCCTGCGGGCCGCCCTCGGCGCGGAGACACGCCGCGAGGACTACCGCGGCGAACCCAGCGCCCTCGCCGCGCGCGGCGCCTACGCGGCGTGGTCGGCCCTGAACCGCCAGAACGCGGGCCGCGACATCCACGCCGCGTTTGCCGAAGCGGCCGTCCCCCTGCCGGCGCGGCTCGACGCCCGGCTGGCCGCCCGCGCGGAGCGCTACAGCGACTTCGGCACCACGATCCAGCCCACTTACACCCTGACCTGGCGGCCCCTCCCCGGCCTCGCCGTGCGGGCGGCGCGCAGCGCGGCATTCAAAGCGCCCGAGCTGCTCGACCTCTACGCCAGCCAGACGGAAAGCTACACCGTGGTCGACGACCCCCGCCGGCCCGATCTCGGTTCCTACGCCGTGCGCTACCGCGCCGGCGGCAACCCCGACCTGCAGCCCGAACGCAGCATCGGCTGGAACCTCGGCGCCGGCTGGCAGTTGCCCGGGCAATCCGGCCTCGCCTTCGAGGCCACCGCGTGGCGCCTCGCCAAGGAGGGCCTGGTCAGCTCGCTCGGCCCGACCTTCCTCGTCCGCCAGGAACTCGCGCCGGACTTCCCCACCGCCTCGCGGCTCGTGCGCGGCGCGCCGGATGCCGCCGGCCGCCCGGGGCTCCTCCTGTTGATCAACGACGTGCGCGGCAACGTCGATCGCGTGCTCGCCGCCGGCTGGGATCTCGGCCTGCGCTGGCGCACGCTCCGTTCCGCCCGCGGCGAGTTGCAGGTCCATGCCCACGCCAGCCGGCTGCGCCACCTGCGTTACGAAAGCCGCACCGGCGGCGTGCTGGAACGCGCCGGCGCCAACACCGTCCCCGAGTGGCGCGGCCAGGCCGGCGCGGCGTGGCACCACTCCTCGTGGGAAGCCGCCGGCTCGGTCGACTGGATCGGCCACCACGACGGGGACGGGGTCAATTTCTCCGGAGGATCGATCACCCAGCATGCCCGCGCCTTCGTGCACCTGCACTTCGCCCGCGCCCTGCCACGCGAGATGCGCGTCATGATCGGCGTGAGCAACGTCTTCGACACCGACCCGCCCATCAACTTCGCCTCGAACCGCGGGTACACCACGGGCACCTACTCCAACCAGGGCCGCGGCTACTCGATCGCCCTGGAGAAGAAATATTGAATCTGGAGCG
Source organism: uncultured Opitutus sp. (assembly GCA_964504885.1). Lineage (GTDB taxonomy): Bacteria > Verrucomicrobiota > Verrucomicrobiia > Opitutales > Opitutaceae > ER46. The sequence goes on along the minus strand of CAZDGC010000054.1, from coordinate 30,819 downwards.
CGGACGTTTCGCCGCCCGGCGAACGTCCGCCGCCCGGCGGGCGAAGCTGGCCGCCTACGCCGCGCTCCCGAACCATCGCCGGCGTTGACACCCCGGGCGCGACACGGGTCTTCTGACCGCGAGGCCTCCAGCCGACCACCGTGAGCCACCCCGATCCCGAGCCCACGATCCGCCGCCTCGAAGCGGGCCGGCTGGTGCTCGGCCGGTTCGTGCTCGTCCGCCGGATCGGCGCGGGCGGCATGGGCGAGGTCTGGCTCGCCCGCGACCAATCGCTCGACGTCGAGGTGGGCCTGAAACTCCTGCCGGAGCACGTCCGCTGGTCGCCCACCGCCCTCGCCACCCACAAGGCGGAGGCCCTGCGCGCCCGCGCCCTCGCCCACCCCCACGTGGTGCGGGTCCACGATTTCGCCGAGGACGACACCCTCGCCGCCATCGTCATGGAGCACGTCGACGGGCGCACCCTCGACGCGGAGCGGCAATCGCGGCCCCAGGGCATCCTGCAACCCGGAGAGATCCTCGCCTGGCTGCCCCAGCTCGCCAGCGCCCTCGATTACCTGCACGGGCACGCCCGCCTCGTGCACGGGGATATCAAGCCGGCCAACCTTCTGCTCCGGGCCGATGGCACGCTCAAACTGGCCGACTTCGGCGTGGCCCGGCCGCTCCACGGCGCCGGAACCGGCGAAGCCGGCGGCACGCGCGCCTACCTCAGCCCGCAACGCGTGCTGGGCGCGGCGGCCACCCCGGCCGACGACCTTTATTCGCTGGGAGTGACGCTTTACGAGCTGCTCGCGGGCCGGCCACCCTTCCGCGACGGTGACCTCGAGTCGCAGATTGCGCTGTTGCCGCCGCCGACGGTGCGAACCGTCCGGGCGGAGGCGGGTGTCGCACCCTCGGATACTCTGCCGCCCGGCTGGGAGGAAACGATCGCCGCCTGCCTCGCCAAACGCGCCGAGGATCGCCCGCCGACGGCCGGCGCCCTCGCGGCCCGCCTCGCCGCCGCCCCCCGCCCGCCCCGGCGGCCCCGCCGGCGGTTGCTGCTGGCGACCGGCGCCGGCGCCCTCGCCCTGGCGCTCGCGTGGGGCTTCTCGTTCCGCAGCCGCCCGGCCCCCCGCCCGGCGCCGGACCGGCCCGTGATGGAATTTCGCGAAGGCTTCGACTCCGGGCTCGCCGGCTGGAGGCGGTGGGGCGATCCCACGCCACGCACCCTGCAAGCCTACCAGGGCCGCACCGGCGTGTTCGACAGCCAGGGCGACAGCATCAATTCCAGCGGGGCGACCTCCGTCGCGGTCATCTCCGCGCCAGGAGGACTCGCCCTCTCCGCGGCGGTGCGGCTCGACGTCACCAACCCGGCCGGTTGCCACCTGACAGCCGCGGTCGGGTTGACGTTGCACCCGGAGCAGTTCATGGACGCCCTCGGCTCGAAGGGCGACGGCGGCGAGGGCCTCGGCATGATTCTGGACTACGTCGGCGACACCTGCTGGGGCAGCGAGCCCGCGATGCAGCGGCACGCGTACTTGGAAGCCTGGTACACGGCCGGGGATGGGCGGCGGATCGCATTCAGCGGCACCGCGCCGCCGCCGCAGCGCCAGGTGGACCACACGCTCAACCGCTGGGTCCGGCTCGAGGCGGAGATCGCCGCCGATCGCCGGGTGCGTTTCCTGCTCGATGGGGTCGAGGTCTGGGCGTCCCCGGAGCCGGCGCATTCCTCCCTGCTCGCCGGCCAGCGTGTGGTGGTGAGCGGACGTTCGTCCGGCAGCGCCGGGAAGGCTTACCACGACGAGGTAGTCGTGAGCGGCTTTGCCGGCGCGCCCCTGCGGCTCTCGGCGTCTGCGCCGCCGCTGGCGCCGGCCGCCCCGGCCGCCCTGCCGTGGAGCGACACCGCGTGGCGGCAGGTCGTCGCCGACGGCGCCGAACCGGTGGCGTGGCCGGAAAACGGCGCGCCCCTGCAGTTCGCCGCGGCCCGGGGCCGCTTGACCCTCGCGTCCCGGCGCGAGCAGGCCGCCTTGGGAGCGGTCGAATTCGAGGTCCAGCCGTTGCTCAACTCGGGCGGCGACCCGGCGGACACCCTGACGCTCTTCGCGGAGCAGCACATCGATGGCCGCACCACGCGCTGGGCGGTGGAATTCCGCGGCACCGAGATCCGGCTGGCGGAAAGCGATTCCGACGGCCGGCACGCGGATCTGGCACGCATCGGCACTTATGCGCCCGGCACCTGGACCACCCTCGTGCTCTCGCGCGATGCCGAGGGGCGGATGGAACTGGTGGGATCCCGCCTGGAGCCGCAGCGGTTTGCCACCCCACCCGCCCCGGACGGGCGGTGGATCATCGGAATGACGATCGCACACTCGGCGGACGGCGCTGCGATCCGCCCCCCGCGGCTGAGCCTCGGACGCTGACCGGGGACGCCGCGAAGCCGCGCCGGGAAACTGTCGTGGGCTCCCGGGCGGCGGCATGAATTTTTACTCGCGGGATCAGCCGCGCCCATGGCAGCGTTTCGACAGCCAGTTGCTACCCCGTGGTCGACACCAACGAGTCACTGCTCGAACTGCTGCGCCGGGCCGATGCGCACGATGCCTGGCGGGAGTTCTACCGCGCCTACCGTGAGCCCGTGCTACGCTACGCCCATCACGTGGGCGCCCGCGGCGCGCTGCTGGAGGAGGTGCTGCAGGACACGTTTGTCGCACTCGTCGGAATCCTGTCACAGTTTCGCTACGACCGCGAGCGCGGGCGGTTCCGCAATTTCCTCCTGCGAATCGTACACCACCGCACCCAGGCCGCGCTCAAACGCGCCCGGGTGGGAGCCACGCGCCATACCGCCCTCGAACACGCCGAGAGCACGGACGCGCTGCCGGGAGTGCTGCCGGAGGACGGCGCCACCGCCGAGTGGGAGAAGGCCCGGGGCGCCTGGCGGTCGGCCCTGGCCGCCGAGGCCCTCGCCCGCGTGCGCCGGCATCCGGGCACCAAGTCCTCCACCATGGAGGTGTTCGATGACCTGGTGCTGCGCGGCGAGCCGGCCGAAACGGTGGCCGCGCGCCATGGCATGGAGGTGGGCGCCGTGCACCAAATCCGCCACCGCACCCTCCGGCGCATCCAGCGTGAACTCGATCAACTGCTTGCGGCGGCCGGCGACCCGCCCGCGTAAGTTTCGGCGTCCAGCGGAACAATCCACCCTGATGCCACGGGTGGACGAACACGAATTGGTGCGGTTGCTGCAAACGACGGCGGATGGAAATACCGAGGCGAGGCTGCCCTCGCCGGCGCTCGTCGCCGTTCAGCGTCGCCTGTACCTCTACGCCGAATACTTCCATCTCGCCCCGCCGGCGCCGCCGGGGTGCCACGGGCGCCTGCTCGTGGCGGGCACCGCCGGGGAGATCCGCGTGATCCCGCTGGGTGACCGGCTGCTCGAACTCGGCCGGCGGGAGACGTGCGATGTGCCGATTTCCGACCGGGAGGTTTCGCAGCGGCACTGCCGCGTCGGCGCCGACGCCACCGGCGCCTGGATCGAGGATCTGGGCTCCACCAACGGCACGTGGCGCAACGAGCAGCAGGTCACCGCACGCACCGCCCTGTTCCCCGGCGACCTCATCCGGATCGGCCGGACCGCGCTGGTGTACGACGGGAAGTGAAGGGGGCCGGGGAGCGCGGGCGCCTGCCCTGGCTTCCCCCACAGGATCACCCGCTTCGCGGCTTCGCGCCTTCGCGGGAGCCGCCCCGCTTTCGTTGCGTCCGGCACCGTCGCGCGCCCGGACGATTACCCGTGAACTCCGCGTCATCCGCGGTCGACCGGTCTGGTGGGATCTCCCGCGAAGCCGCGAAGGCGCGAAGCAAGAGCCGCGGGGAACAGGAAGGGCGGGAAGGCGGGCCACCCGGGGAACCGCTGCCACGACCGCGCGCCAACCGCGGTCTCTTCCCGCTCTTCCCGGGCTTCCTGTTCCAGCTTGGGGCGGCGCATTCAGCGTCCAGCTTCCGCGCTTCTGCGGAGGACCCGCCAATCCGGATCTTCCGCGGATGGCGCGGAGGCACGCGGATACCGAAACGCCAGCACCGATTTCCGCCTGGCTCCGTTGCTTCGTTGCTCCGTGGTTGGTTACTCCGCGCTGCGGACGATCGCCTGCGGCGATACGACCGCGCTCCGAGGATCTCACCGGGGTGGAACTTCTCCCGATCGGAGTCGGTTCCACCCCGGCAACCCCAGTCACGGCACCTCGTAAACCTCGATCAACGCGACCCCAGTCGTGGCGCCTGCACCCGCCACCTGGGCGGTGTAGGCACCCGGCGCCAGATAGATGAGAATCGCAGCGTCCTGACTGTTCGCCGGCAGCGCAAACGCGCCGACCTGGCTCGCAGCGGCGGCGGCGGCCGCAGCGTTGTTCGCGGCAGCCATTCCCTCCTTCGGCCAGACCACTGTCTGGCCTTGTCGAATCGACAACTGCGGCCGCGCGAGCGCGCCGGAAACCCCGAACTGCGCAAGCGCCGGGCCCACGCCCCGCACCAGCACGCGCTTCGGCACCGTGCCGCTCACGTAGAACCCGGCAATGAGGGCATTGTCTCCCGTGCCGGCCGTCGCCCGGGTGGCAATGTTCACCACGCGCTGCGCCTTGGGAATATCCCCAACGGTCGCGTCGTAGACCTCGACCAGGGCGACGCCGCTGGCGCCATTCAAACCGGTGAAACGGTTCCGCTCGGAGTTCCCCGCATCGCGGTCGATGCAGTCGTCACTCTATGCGACGAGTTGAATCAATCGCCAGCCTTCGCGGCTTCCCGTCTGCGCCTTCACTTCTCCGTCGCCACGCCACCAAAATGCCCTAAAAGCGGACATTCGTACGGCGGCAATGTCAGGAAGTCTGAACTTAGCGCCATTCCGAAGTGATCCTTTGGTATGACCCGAATGGCGCTAAGTTAAGGGTGCCTTTCGTTGCACCCACGACGCTATCTCTTTGGCCACCAACAACCGCGATTCGTTAACTTAGCGCCATTCTGGTATGACCCCTTTGCGGTTGTTACAACATCGCCCCACTTACCTCGCGACAGCTGCGTGTAGCGCTTGCACTTCAGTATCTGACAACGCTCGATTATAAATTCGCACTTCATCCACAAGCCCTCTGAACTTGTTGGTAGGGCCTCCCCCATAGGATTGTGCCCAAGCATAGCTTCCGAAGAACAAGTCCTGTGAAGCATTCGCGATGTTTCCGTTTGCCCTAATCGCTCGCACCAGCGTTCCGTTGTTATAGAAGCGGATCGAACTCCCGTCATACGTCAACACCAAGAAGTTCCACTGCCCAGCACTTGGCTCTACCAATCCGAGTGAATCGTCGCCGCCTGCCGCACCACGGCTTCCGTCATAAAGCTGCCCGCCAATCGTCCACAGGAAGTCGTATTTCCCGTCCGCAGCGGTGCGGATCAAGTACTCACAATCCGCAGGACTGGCATGATTAGACAGAATCTCTTGCGTCCCTCGGAAAACAGCTTCCTGTTTCACCCACACGCAGACACTACGAGAGCTTGTGGGTGTGATATTGAAGTCTGGCACACGTATATATCCACTACTCCCATCCAATTTGACTGCTTGGCCTACCGCGCCCGTTTGAAAAGTGACCCCCCCAGCGGTCCTTCCATGATGTCCATTCCCGCTTAGATCGTTGGCATTGCCCTCGAATCCCCAATAGGCAACGAGACCTCTGGTCGGCAATAAGTCAATTTCCGAAGGATTGACAGAGCTATCATCAACTTCGTAAACCTCGACCAAGACTAGGCCAGTGCCACCACCGGACGCCCTAATCTCTAACGTGTAACTGCCTGGCTGCAAGGTGGCGAGCATCGCCGCATCGCGCGACGTCTGGGGCAGCGCAAACGCACCGACGGCCGCGAATACCTCGCTTAACGCCGCCGTGCCGCCCCAGTTGTCGTTGCTGCCAACAACCGTCTGACGGGAGTAGAGCGTTAGCCGTGGATCGCTCACCGAGCCCGACACCCCAAACGCACTTCCCAACGTCGGGCCAATCGCACGAACCAGCACCCTCTTCCCACCGGACCCACCAACGACGAATCCGACGGTGAAGCCACTGCGGAGCGGCTTCAGCACCGATAAATTGATCAAACGCGGCGTAGATGGCGTAAACAATTGAGGAGACGTTGCGTCATAGATCTCCGCCAGTACCGTGCCGGTGTGGCTCCCCACCCCGGAAACTCTTACGGAATTGTCGCCGGACGAAACCGAGGTGGCAATAGCCGCGTCGAAAGAGTTTGCCGCCACGAACGGGAACGCGCCTACAGCACTCATCGCTTCCGAAACTAGGCGAGCGCCGCCCCAGTCGTCGTTCTCCTCCCTCTTCGTCGCACCTGAAAAGAGCTCCAACCGCGGATCGGCTATGACGCCGCTCACACCTAGTGCGGCTAGCGACGGACCCACGGCCCGAATAACCACAGGTTTACTCCCGCTGGTGCCCCTGCCGCCGACTACATAACCCATCGTGAAGTCTTCCCTGGCCTGCCCTATTTCCGTCAGAATTGAAAGGTTAATGAGCCGTCCTGTATTCGACACTGCTACAGTGGTTGTCGTAAACGTCGCCACGCTATTGGTAATAATCGTGAAAGGGTCCCCTTCCAGAGTTCCGGAAATCCTCACCGTCAGTCGCAAACTGATGCGGCCCGGTTGGGCAGTGCCCGAGACAGAGGTGACCTCCTCTCGCGTAACAGTGGCACCGGGAATTTGAAAGAAGACCCACTGTCCACTCACTGCAACGATGTTGGAACCGGACAGCGTCATCGTTCGTTTTATTCCAACGCCGAGCTCAGGACGGTCCACTTCATAGCTCAACAAATTACCATCCTGCGTCACCACTACTCCCGAAACGGTTTCGGTTGCAGTTTCGGTCCCGCTTTCTCCTCTGTAAGAAATCGTAAATGTGACGGTCTCATCGACTGCATAGACCCCGGAGAGTTGCGACGGAATTTGCGCTAATGCGTGTCCAGCGTGCATCAAAGCCAATACAGTACCCAATAAAATTGTTGATAGTTGGTTAGCTTTCATTGCGTTAACAAATTAACGGCACTTTCAAGATAGCAGAAGCGAAGCCGACGGGGTAAACTCGCCGGTTGCTCTTGCACCCGTGAGCGGGTTGGCGTTCAAACTGAGCCGATTAGCGGATTCACTTTTGAGTTTTTCCGTGCTAGTGGGCGAAAGTCTACTTGATTTAAAGACTTTGAATCATGGAGCTTCTCTGCTTCTTGTATTCGTCTTCGGAGATCAATCCTGCTTTAAGCAACTGTTCCATCTCCGCCAGCCGGTCCTGCATGGACCTCGGCGTAGCAATCTCCGAACTCTCCGTTCGCTTTGGCACAGCCAGCGGCGTTAATGTAACCTTTATGGGATTTGGTCGTAGGTCTTTCATAGCTCCGCTTAGAGGATCTACTACTGCGCCCACGAGCCCACCCACAAGCACGTTCCCGGCCATTCCGGCGGCTCCAGCGCCACTAATCTGAGGAGTTACATTTACTGTAGCTGTTTCATATCCCTCCTTCTCAATTGTGACAACAACGGCATGCTTGCGGGGTAGCATAAAACTTGTCGGAGTTCTTCCCGACATTCCGTTTGTTAGGCGAACCGAGGCTCCTGAGGGCGTCGATTCGACCACCAAAGTATCTTTGGTTCCACGGGTCACTGTAGCACAGCCACTCAACCCTATTGGCGCTACCACAATTATAGCTATAGCGCAGTTGAGCAATGCCTTTCTGGTCTTACGATGTAACATATGTTTAGCGTTGTTTAGGTTACTCCCAAAGCGGCGGTGGATCGTGGTATGTTCTTTAGCGGCTTCGATACGTTCACTCTCAGGAACATTCTGCCTCATCGCGCCCGGCTTACGCGAAAACGTTTAGATTTCCTTATGCGTTTCTTGTCTGGACACTTACAGAGATTGGCTCCGTTTTCGGACCGGGGCGCTGAGAGTCAAGGGACAGGGAAAGCCACCAAGGCTCGGAACAGTTCCAAACCAATGTTTTCGGTAATATATTTATAAGGGTGGGTCGACTGCCTGTACCGATTGTTATCGTTGCTGCGTGCTCTTTGCCCAAAAGTTCAGCGAGAGAGACTTTCTATCGCTACGCGGTTGCTAGATACTTCTAAAGTTCACTAGCGCTTCTATCGATACCGGAGCGAGCGAGAAGCTTCAGAGACGGCGCAGATATATATTGAAGAAAGCGGTGGCGAACTTTCCATCAGCAGTCCATGCAGTCACACTTACTGTCTCCGCGTACGGCGCTGTGAGCCTATTAATTACACCTATAGAGGTGCTATTGTACCGTATTTTATTTCCGCCACCACTTGGATATGTTTGCACAAGATAGTCATCATAGTTACTCCCTGCGTTCGCGCTAAGATTTATATTAACACGTCTATCCTCGTAGCTTAAACCGCCGTGCGGGTGCTCATTCTTCCAGCCGACAATCGACCAATCGTACCGTTCTATTGCTGCTCCTGAAGTATTCACCTGAAGCCAGACTGTCATATTTGAGTATATATTTGGCCCAAATAGGTCTATATTTGTGAGATTTGGAGGGTTGAGCTCAACGTAACCAATATTTCCCGTAAAGACAGGCCCATTTAATGCTGCAGGGCGCCCGCTTGCACTATCTGATAGAGATGGAGTCCCAAACTGGACCGAAACAACCACTGGCGATGACGTGCTCGTAGGAGTGGGACTAGGATTGGGTGCTACGGAAGATGCTGAGGCACCACTACCCCCGCCACCCCCTCCACCGCCGCATCCACATAGTAATGTCATGCAGAGCGCAATAACACATTTTAACATTACACAATCGCAAACCAACATTGCAATGCTCATTGCTTTAAAAAGATAGTATTATTCAACAGAGAAAGAGGCCGCAGCTAGGACTTTGAACTCGGAAGCAGGATCGCACAATCTTACTTGGTATTGCCCTCGTGGCCAACCACTTGGTATTTCTAAGTAAACGTAATTATATTCCGAGGATGTGCGCAACGGTTCACACTCCGTAAATACCAAACGCTTATCATTTACATCTCGCCAAATAGCAAGAACCTGCTCCATCCCCATCAAATCACCTACATTTTCGAACACCGCATAGACACGTCTCGTGCCTCGAGGTATCGAATAGATTCTTCCATTTACGGTGCCGTCATCGTCGCAGTTATCGGTGATTACTATTAAGCTATTTTTCACCTCTGACGGCAACACTGTCGCATCATAGAGGCCAAGTAGAGATTTCTTGGTGTCATGGTTTTGCAGGGTAGTCTTCCCTGGAACTCCTAGAAGGTACTCGTAGAATGCGGCGAGTTCGCCAATACAAACTTTCTCGTTTAGTTTCTCACTTAGCGATTCCAATACGCGACGATCAACGTCGATTGCCTCGATCTCTTTACCAGTTAGCATTAGGCGAATCAATTTTTGGCATAATTCTATTTCGGCGCTTTCGGCAGTGCCGATTAGACGGATGGCAGCGCTTATTAATTGGAGTTCGACTGCGCGTTGCGGCTGTTCGATATTTTGAATACTTTTATTAGAACATTCCAAAGGTTCAATATTATCGGTAGGTGTGGCGACAATATTCACCGAAGAGACGAGATCAGCTCGGCCTACAGCTTGCCTGTGAACTGCAGCTTGGGGCACAGTATAAAAGTGACCATTGATTATCTTTTTCCGTTCGCAGCTGGGCGTTATTTTCAGCAATCCGACGGTCACGAGAGACAAGAGTGCGAAGCATGAAATTTTGAAGCGATAGGTACTCACAGATGTGTTGAGGCCGGCCACGGGGTCGTTACGCGAAACGCGAACGCCGGCCGGGAGTTGGCTGCAATTCGCGGTTCGCGACATGCCCCCCTCGGGATACCCAAACGCAGGAACAGCCAGACAGTTCATGTTGGGAAGATTGTGCCCGAGTCGGACGCGCTTATGCGGGCGGGGGATTTTTCTCTGCGCGTTTTTTGGCCGGGACCGCGCAGAGATTGGCCAGGCGGGGCTGCGCCTCAATGCGAGGGACCAAGCGGGGAGGGACCAGGGGACCAGAGACCAAGGGACCAACGGACTACCGGGCGGGAAGCCGGGGGTCGGTCACGGGGTCGCGAGACCGAAGCGACGCTGGGGGAAGCCCTCGCCGTCATGAAGGCGCGCGGCGTGATCTGAAGCGTGGGGAGCGCGGGCGTATCGCCCCCGGCGATCGCCCGCTTCGAGGCAGTGAAACGGTGCAACCCGGGCCAGGCTGCCCACGGAACACGCGGAAGACACGGAACGGTCGACCTCGCGGCCCGGCGAAGAGCCCCGACGCGACGCCCTCGGGACCTCCTCCGCGGCCCCGCATCTCCGCGGGAACCCGGCCTGGCCGAGCGGCCGGCACGGAGGAAAGAGCGACGAAACGTGAGGAGGGTGGCTCCCGCGAAGGCGCGGAGCCGCGGAGAAGAGCAGCCAATCCCCTCCGTCTTTCGCGACGGAGAAGCTCGAAAGCAGGAACTCCGCCCCGAGTTCCGCCGCCGTCCTCTTCGCGGCTTCGCGCCCTCGCGGGAGGCCCTGCCGGGCGGCGTCGCCCCGCCTGCACAGCCAGCGTGCGCCACGAGGCTCGAGGGACGGAACAGGAAGGCCGGGAAGAGCGGGAAGGAAATGATGTCGGCGGAGTCGGACCTATTCGCGCCGTTCCGAACGCGGCCCGGCGGAGCGCCCGGCGGTCAGGCGAAATTGATGTTGTTGACGAGTCCGGATTCGCCCGCTGCGGCAAGTAGGGCGAGGAGCCGGCCGGCCTCGACTTGATGGGTGGGCCGACGGAAGAGCAGAATCACTCCGGGATGCGATTCCGTCGCCAGAGCGAGGTCGCGGTAGTGGCTCCGGTTGCAGGTGACCACGATGCGATCTTCGCGGCAGGCAAACCGCCACACCTCGTGATCCGGGGTGTCCGGACGCAATACTTCGCGAGGTTCCACAACGTCGTGTCCCCGGAGGCGCAACACTCGCGCCACATCGACCGCGACGTCATGGTCGACGAGCAATCTCACCGGCCGTCGGCGGCAATCTGTTCGGCGACGAGCGCGTCGATTTCGCCCCGATGATCCTCGTAGTAGGCGAGGCACTCGTAAACCTGCGCGCGCGTGACGGGCGGAAAGCTGCGACAGACGTCGTCCACGGTGGAGCCGAGCGAGAGCTGCGCAACGATGTCATGCACGCCGAGGCGGGTTCCCTCGACGATCGTGTGGCCGGAGCACACGCCGGGAACGCGCGTGAGGTAGCGATAGGAGGTGGCGGGCATGGGTGAAACAGTGCGGCCCTGGTCCCTGAGGGCAAGTCCGAGGACAGCCGTGGAAAACCTCAGACCTTACCCGTTACCTGCCAGACACCGGAAGCGACCACGGGTCGATTTGACTGGATGGCGAGGCCAAGCCCGCGAGGGGTCCACCGGGGTCGCGAAACGCGCACGGTCACCGGGAACTGGCTGCGATTCGCGATTCGCGACATGTTCCCTTCGATAGCCCCTCGCCGTCATGAAGGCGCTCGGCGTGATCTGAAGCGTGAGGGGAGCGCGGGCGTATCGCCTCCGGCGATCGCCCGCATCGGGTCGGTGAAACGGTGCGCTCCGGGCCAGGCAACCCACGGAACACGCGGAAGACACGGAAGGGGAGCGGACGGCGGCCCGGTGGGGAGTTTCGAATCGCCACCGCTCGGTGTGCCCTCCGCGGCCCCGCATCTCCGCGGGAACCCGGCCTGGCCGAGCAGCCGGCACGGAGGAGCGGCGCAAACGAGAGCTTCAGTCCCGGCGAGATCGCGGGCACCGCGGTGAGGCCGGCTCACCCTGCGGGATTCCACACCTTCTGAAAGCCAACCGCCTCGGGTTCGTGCGCGCCACGGAACCGTGGAAAACCTCAGGCCTTACCTGTCACCTCCCAAAAACCGGAGTCGACCAGGGCGATTCGACCGGAGCGCGGGGGCCGGCCACGGGGTCATGACGCGAAACGCGAACGCTGGCCGGGAGCTGGCAGCAATTCGCGGTTCGCGACATGTCCCCCTCGGGATACCCGGAGGGCGCCGGTCCCTCGGCGCCGCTTCGCGGCATCGCGCCGTCGTGTCTTGACCGCGCTCCGCAGTTGGCCAGCTTGGCCAGCGTGGAAACGACCGTCCTCAAGGCCAAGAACAACCTCTCGGAACTGCTCCGCCGGGCCGAGCGCGGCGAGGAGGTCATCATTCGCCGCGGCCCGAAGGGGCGCGCGTTCCGAGTCTCCCCGGTGCGCGAGCGGGCCCGCCGCACCCTGGCGCCCAATCCGCGCTGGGTGCAGGCCATCGCCTACAAGGACGAGGATATCTGGGCCTCCGAGTGGCGGGAGGGCTCGTGATCTCCCACGTCCTCGATACCTGTGCGCTGCTGGACCTCGCCGCCGGCCGCTGGACCGAGCCCACGGCCCGCGCCGCCCTGGCGGCGGCCGACGCGCCGGTGGTGCTGTGCGTTTCCGTCTGGGAGATCGCACGCAAGCGGCGGCTCGGCAAACTGGCCCTGCCCTGCGACCAGCGCGGTGTCCTGGATTTTGTCCAGGCCGTCTGCGACCGCCATGACCTTGAACTGCTGCCGCTGTCGGCCGCGACGTGCCACGAGGCGGGGTTGCTGCCGCCGCACCACGAGGATCCGTTCGACCGGATGATCCTGGCCCTCGCCCTCGGCGCGCGCGCCCCCATCTTCACCACCGACCCGAAATTCGCCGCCTATGCGGCCCAGGTAATCGCCCACCGCTGAGCCGGGATCGCGCCGCGCCAGCGCTCCGCCCTCTGAACAAGAGCGGGTCTCGAATCTCGGAGGGCGCGGCTTCGCGCCTTCGCGGGAGCCAGCGCTTTCGTTTGATCCGGCACCGTCGGGGCCGGCCACGGGGTCATGACGCGAAACGCGAACGCTGGCCGGGAGCTGGCAGCAATTCGCGGTTCGCGACATGTCCCCCTCGGGATAATCACGATGATCCGCAAGCGCATCCACTGCGTGATCGACCCGATCGCACGCTTCCGCACCGCCGACAGACTCTGCGCCTACGCCGGGCTGGTCCCGACGACTCACGCCTCCGGCGGAAAGATCTCCCATGGTCGGATGCTGCCCTTCTGCAATCGCTGGCGGAAGTGGGCTTTCGTCGAGGCAGCCTGGGGGGCGGTCGGCTGCTCCGACTACTTCGGCGCTTTCGATCGCAAACAGCGTCTACGCGGCAAAGGCGCCAACGACGCCATCACGGCCGTCGCCCGCCGCATGGCCAAAATCGCCTGGAAAATGCTCACCGACGAGCGAGATCACAGTCCCGAAGCCCCGGTCGCCAAGTCCGCTCGAACCCAGTCAATTTCCCCGGCCGCTCTCGTTTTTTTCGGCCAAGTCAGGGAAACCCGCCGCTCCTACACCCTGGGAGTGATTCTCCAGCGGACATGAGATTTTCGGGCTGGGATCCGCCGGTGGCGGAGCTTTCAGCTTGGTACCGCCCGGCGGCGGAGCCAACGCCCTGCCTACAGCAGCGACACACCCTTTGGCACGCGCACCACGGTCGTGCCCGCGATCTTGTCGTGCCAGGACTGCTTCTCCGGATCGAACGCGACCCAGAGGAACCCCAGGCCCGCGACGATCAAGGAAAGGAAGCAGCCAAGGGCGCGGACGATCGCGGTGGCCCAGTCGAGTTCGCGTTGATCGAGGCGCACGACTTTGAGGCCGCACACGATGCCCCCGATGGTTGTGCCCTTGTGCTTCCACATCACCGCGCCGTAGGTCGCGAGCACGAGCAGCAGGCCCCCCGGCCCCTGGTTGAACTGCAGAAAGCGCGGCATCAGGCCCGAGACAAATCCGAGCACCATCCCGATGAGAATCCCGTCAAGGGCCAGGGCCGCGAGACGGATCATGAGGCCGGCCCGTGGACAGGTGGCGACGGAAACCACCGGCTTCGCCCGCGGGGCGGCAGCCATCCCCGGCATCGGGGGCGGCACGGCTCCGACCGGCGGCGGCGGGGCGGAAGCAGGCGGCACGGCCGCCCCGGTGGAACGCGTGAACTCACCCTGCGGCGCGGTGAACCCCAGCGACGGAGACCAGCCGCCACCCGGGGCCGGCATCCCTTCCGGCGGCGTGGCCGCGCCCGCCGCACCCGAAAACCCCGCGCTCATCATCGGCGCCGACACCGGGGCCGACGCCACGGGCGAAACGGGAGCAGTGAACGGCGAACCTCCGTCCCCGGGCGGCATTTCTCCACCCGGACCACCCGCCGCACCCGCGGTGGCCGCCGCCGGGGTGTCGCGCTTCATCGCGAGGGCGAGCGCGTAGACGACCACGCCCAGGCCGACCCAGCTCAGGACCTTGTAGAGCAGGAAGCCGAAAACCGGCACGGTGTAGAGCAGCAACACGACGACACCCCCGATCAGCACCGCAAAGGCCGGATGCTCCAGCGAGCCCGGCGCCGCCAGCCGCGTGAGCCGCCGGCCCAGCCAGGCGAGCATCACCGCCTTCCCGAAGAGCTTCGCCACCCCGAGGCCCAGGCCGACAAACGGCACGATCAACAGACCCACCACCGTCGCCACCAGCAGCACCATCACCACGGGACTGAGCAGCACGGTCAGCACCGCCGACAGGATCGACATCCCGGGGCGCGTCTCGAGCACTGTCACACACTTGTCGATACCGCCGCGGAAGACGAGCGCGAGCCCGACGTAAAGGGCGAGAAACGCCAGCGCCACCAGCCAGGCCCAACCGAGATGCGCGCCGAAGGCCAGCGGCCGGCCCAGGAAGACGCAGCGCTTGAGCCAGGTCGTCAGCCACTCGATGTCACCCAGCCCGCCCAGCAGGGGCACGTTCACCTCGTTGCCGCGCACCACCGCGCCCGGGTCCTTGGACAATTTGCCCCCCACCAGGACCACATCGCGCTCCACGACCGCATTCGGGCCGAGCCGCAGGTCGCCGAGCACCGACACCACCTCCCCCTTGACCGGGCCGTCGATCTCGACGCCGCCCAAAACACCCACGGCATCGCCCCCGATCGATCCCTTCGACTCAAGGGGTCCCAGCACCGCCACGACCGCGCCCCCGACCCGGGCGCCTTCCCCGAGCCGCGTGCGACCCAGCACGCTGACGGCATCGCGCTCCACCTCGCCGTCGACGGTGGTGGAGCCGAGCACCGAGACCACCTCGCGCACCCGGCGGTCCTTCGCGACCAGATGATCCCCGAACGGCGCGCCCTCGCCGCCGCTGCTGCGCGGCCGCGGCTCCCGGCGCTTCTTTGCCACCGGCGCCGGGGCGGACTTTTCCGCTGCGGCTCCGGTCGGCAGATCGAGCCGGCGCAGCGGGCGCTCCTCCTCGCTGGTGGCTTCCGGGGCCACTGCCGCCGGAGCGGGCGGCGCAACGGGGACCGCGGCCGACTCGGGGGCGGCGGAAGGCGGAGGCGGCGCGATCGGCTCCGCGGGCGCAACCGCGGGGGGAGGAGGCGGCGGCGAAGGGGGTTCACCGGCGCGCGGATCTTGCGCCTGCGACGTCAGGCCCGGGAGCAGCAGGCCGCCAAGGGCGACGGCCAGGGACAGGCGAAGAGAGAGGCGCCTGCAAACGCGGCGCCCGGCGGCAACCCAGGGGGCAGCCGCGCCTGAGTGGGGTGACAGTGTGGCTGGACCGGAGGAGGCGTCGAATAACCCGAGCTTGTGGAGGGCGGCGCTCCGTCGCCGCCGCGGTGGTGCGAGCGGCGCCGACGGAGCAGCGCCCTCCAATGACCGCGGTGAAGGAACTTTTTCGACGCCCCCTGAGACCACGCGGTCCCGAAGCGGTGCGAAGTTGATGAAATGTGACATGACGAAGAGTGGGGAAAAGGCGGGGGCCGAAGCCGGGCAGGCCGCGGCCGCGCCGGGTTAAGCGTGGTAACGGAGAGCCTTGAACGCGGCGGCGCCGAGGCCGAAGAGGGCAGCGTAGACTGCGGCGAGCGTGGCGAGACCACCGTACAGCCAGATCGGCGGAAGATTGCGGATCATGATTTCACCGGTGCCGGCGAGCGCCTCCGCGACCGAGCGGGCGGAGTGCCACCACGCGAGCGGCCGGGCGAACGCAGCGTGGAGATCGACCGTCGGCAGACCCGCGGTGGCCCAACTGGCCCCGGTGAGGATCACCGCGATCACGGCCAATGACACCACGACAAACGCGGCGAGCGCCGGCGCCGGCCAGTGCGCAAAGCTCCGGCGCCACCACGGCAGCGCCGCCCGGCGCGCCAGCTCGGCGAGCACCCGCTGCTCGAGCGAGCGCG
The DNA here is from genome assembly GCA_964504885.1 of uncultured Opitutus sp. GTDB lineage: Bacteria > Verrucomicrobiota > Verrucomicrobiia > Opitutales > Opitutaceae > ER46. The sequence continues at coordinate 14,576 of CAZDGC010000054.1, read as the reverse complement.
GGGCCGGCCGGGGCGGTAGCGCGCGCAAAGCCCGGTGCACGGCCTGCTCGAGCGGTTCAGGGGCGCGGCGCGGATTGGGGTCGGGGTTCATGAGGCGGAGGGGTCGAAGGATTCGTGGCGGGTGCCGTGGCGGAGGAGGATCTTCGCGAGGGCGGCGCGCGCCCGGAGGATGTCGGTCTTCACCTTGGCCAGCGAGATCCGCAGCTTCCGGGCGATTTCGTCGTACGGCATGTCCTCGAAATGATAGAGCACGAGGGGCACCCGCTGGTGCTCGGGCAACTCGTCCAGCGCGCGCTCGACCTGCGCCCGGCGCTCGGTCGAATCGATGCCCGCAAAAAACGTGTCGGGCGCGGCGAACTCGACCTCCGGGGCTTCCCGGTCGGCCTCGTCGGAATCGCGCCGGAACTCCGAGAAAAAGCGCCAGCGGTTGCGGTAGCGCGACAGGTGGTTGAGCGACAGGTTGGTCGCCACCGTCTTGAGCCACCCGCCCGCCGTGGGGCTGCTGCTGAGGTGGTCGAAGTTCTCATAGGCCTTGAGGAACACTTCCTGCGCAATGTCCTCCGCCTGCGCGTCGTTGCCGGTGATCCGCGCCGCCGTGGAGAAGACCATGTCCTGATAGTTGCGCATGAAGGTCGTGAAGTCGGCCGCCTGACTTACGCCGGCGTCGGGAGTATGCACTGGAGGTTCATCGTTCATCCGCAGAACACCGCAGCGGCCCGAAAGTCGCAGAAAAACGACATGACCCACCCGCCGGCCCAACGCGAGCGCAGACCAGCCCCGCAGCGACAAGCGGGAGCGGGTCGTCGCCTCCCCCGTAGCGACGAGCGGAAGCGAGTCGTCCCCGCCTTCGTAGCGACGAGCGGAAGCGAGTCGTCCCCTCCGCCTTCGTAGCGACGAGCGGGAGCGAGTCGGCCCCGCCCCGTCATACCCTCAGAAATCAATCGCCTTCAGCGTTCCAATCTTCACCTCGAACCGCTCGTCGTACGGCTTCACGCGCCGGAGCTCCGTGCGCTTGAGATCAAGGGAGCCTCCGCTGCCGAAAAACAGGATCGACCAGTCGGCGTCACCGGTCACCGCCACCAGCGTCGGCGGATGCGGCGGCGCCACCGGCGCAAACTCCAGGCTGGCATCGCCGGACTTCACCTTCACCACCAGCTTGGCGCGGAACGATTCCCGCAGGAGCACCGAGATGTTCTCGAGCAGCGCCCCGTCCTTGCGCACCCGCGCCTGCACCTGGAACTTCTCCGGCGGAAACCGATCGTTGCCCGATTTGCGCAGCGGGATCTCAAACACCCAGTGCGTCGCGCTCTCCCCGGCCAGCGACGATCGGGTGACATCGATCGCCTCGCCGAGCGTCGGGTAACGGCGCCGGCCCGACGACACCGGCCGCTCCGGATCCGCCTCCTCGCCGCGGCGGCGGAAACGCGCGCGCTCCCGGTCGGTCGGCTCGCGTCCGTCGATCGCAAGCGGCGTCCACTGCTCGGCATACGGCCGTGACGGATCGTAGCGCACCACTTGCTCCGACTTCACCCGACCCTTCCGGTCGCGGATCACCCGGTGTTCCGTGTAGGCCCAGCGCCGCAGATCGTCGGCCACCCGGTGCAGGGTCTCGTTCAGGAGAGAGATCTCCTCCGGCGTTGCCGGCCGCGGATCCGTCGCCAGCGCCCGCAGCGCCGGGCAGGCAGGCGCGAGAAGGACGAGGGCAAGGCCAACCAGACGGGTCATCATGGAATTCGGGGAAGTGGGAGGTCGGAACTGTTCGCCGCGTCCCGGAATTGCGCAAGCGCCGGTTCCGCGCAACGCGACCGCCCTGCGTATCTGCAGCCGGCGGTGGCATTCCTGGAGGGCGCCGCTTGGTCGGCGCCGGGAAGAACGGACGGGGTGTCGCTTGCGGAAGGCGGCTGCGCCGGAGCGCCGCCCTCCAGGAGGGGTCTCCTTTCGAGGGAACCGCCCGGCGGCAGATCCACCCGCGGACGCCACCGCCACCCGTGCGCATGGAAAGTCAGAAAATGCGGCCCCCGCCGCCTTGCCTGCGCCCCGCGAATCCTGTTTCCCTCCCGCTACTATGCGTCCGAAAAAAGTCGCCCTCCTGACCGCCGGTGGACTCGCCCCCTGCCTGAGCGCCGCGCTCGCCGATCTCGTCGAGCGCTACTCCGCCGTGGCTCCCGAAATCGACATCCTCTGCTACCGCGGGGGCTACAAGGGTCTCCTCCTCGGCGACAGCCTCAAGGTCGGTCCCGGCGAACGCGCCGCCGCCGGCATCCTCCGCCTTCACGGCGGCAGCCCCATCGGCAACAGCCGCGTCAAACTCACCAACATCAAGGACTGCGTGAAGCGCGGCCTCGTGAAGGAAGGCCAGAACCCGCTCCAGGTCGCCGCGGAGCAGCTCGTCCGCGACCAAGTCGACGTCCTCCACACCATCGGCGGCGACGACACCAACACCACCGCCGCCGACCTCGCCGCCTACCTCGCGAAAAACAACTACCAGCTCACCGTCATCGGCCTGCCCAAGACGATCGACAACGACGTCGTGCCGATCCGCCAGAGCCTCGGCGCCTGGACCGCCGCCGAGGAAGGCGCCCGGTTCTTCCAGCGCGTCGTCGCCGAACACGGCGCCAACCCGCGCATGCTCATCGTCCATGAGGTCATGGGGCGCAACTGCGGCTGGCTCACCGCCGCCACCGCCCGCGAGTACCGCCGCCTCCTCGACGGCGCCCTGCTCGCCCCCGGCTTCGGGCTCTCCCGCGCACGCCTCGAAGTCCACGGCGTCTACGTGCCGGAGCAGGTTCTCGACCTCGAAGCCGAAGCGAAACGCCTCAAGGCCCTCATGGACCAGGTCGGCAACATCAACCTCTTCATCAGCGAGGGCGCCGGTGTCGAGAGCATCGTCGCCGAGATGACCGCCCGCGGTCAGGAAGTCCCGCGCGACGCCTTCGGCCACGTGAAGCTCGACGCCGTCAACCCCGGCAAGTGGTTCGGCGACCAATTCTCGAAGATGATCGGCGCTGAAAAGGTCCTGGTGCAGAAGAGCGGCTACTTCTCCCGCGCCGCCCCGGCGAATTCCGCCGACCTCGCCCTGATCAAGCAGTGCTGCGACCACGCCGTCGACTGCGCCCTGCAGCGCGAGAGCGGCGTCGTCGGCCAGGACGAGGACCGCGGCGATGCCCTGCGGGCCATCGAGTTCACCCGCATCAAGGGTGGCAAGGCCTTCGACATCACGGTGCCGTGGTTTGCGGAGTTGCTTGCGGCCATCGGTCAGCCCCCGTCACCGGTCGCCCCCGCCAAGGGGCACTGACCAGCCCGCACCCGGTAGGGCGGCGCGGGCTCCGCTCCGCGCCGCGCTCTTCGATTCCGCTTTCTTCTCCCCGTGCGGCGGCCAGCGGAGTGGCCGCCCTGCCACGAAGGTCACCCAAAGCCTGCCGGCCGGCCACCCCGCCTGCGGACAGGCACCCGCTGCATTTACAACCGATTTGCAACGGGGCGCTGGACTTTGGCGTCTCCTTGCCGACAGTCTCACCCCGCCTCCGTGCCCCCCACGGAACCTCCCACCGGCCGCTCCCCTTCTCCCCGCTGCGATGAAAATCACCGCTCGTCTCGCGATTGCTGCGCTCACGTTATCCGCCTTCGCCGCCGCCCCGCTCCCCGCCTCCCAGTACGATCAGCGCCTCGCCAACCTGTCCACCCGCGCCCAGGTCGGCACCGGCGCCAACGTCATGATCACCGGCTTCGTCGTGCAGGAGGGCGCCCCCAAACGCGTGCTCATCCGCGCCGTCGGCGCCCGTCTCGCCTCCGCGCCCTTCGGCCTCACCGGCGTCCTCGCCGACCCCCAGTTGCAGCTCTTCAACCGCGATGGCGTGCTCGTGCTCGCCAACGACAACTGGTCCTCAGCCGACCTCGCCACCATGAACTCGGTTGGCGCCTTCCCCCTTGCCACCGGCAGCCGCGACGCCGCCCTCGTCGCCTCGCTCTCCCCCGGCGCCTACACCGCCCAGGTCAGCGGCCTCAACAACGCCACCGGCATCGCCATCCTCGAAATCTACGACGTCACCGGCTCGGCCCGCCTGATGAACCTCTCCACCCGGGCCTTCGTCGGCACCGGCAACAACGCCTTCTTCTCCGGCCTCTCCGTCGCCGCCGGCGGCGGCGCCCGCCGCGTCCTCATCCGCGCCGCGGGGCCCGCCCTCCGCGACCTCGGCGTCAGCGGCACCCTCGCCGACCCCTCGCTCGCCATCCTCGATTCCGCGGGCCGGCAAATCGCCAACGGCGCCAACAACGACTGGGAGACCGGCGGCGCCGCCAACCTCCGCGCCGCGTTCTCCCAAGCCGGCGCGTTTCCCTTCGCCGCCGGCAGCCGCGACGCCGCGCTCGTCATCGACCTGATGCCGGGGAATTACACCATCCAGGTCAGCGGCGTCGGCGGCGCCACCGGCACCGCACTCGTCGAACTCTACGATCTCTCACCCGACGCCCTCGCCACGGTCAGCGTCGCCGCCACCGTGCCCGCCACCGATACCGCCGGTGGAACGCCCTCCGTTTTCACCTTCACCCGCGTCGGACTCGTCAACCAGCCCCTGACCGTCGACTACACCGTCGGCGGCTCCGCCGAGCCTGGCGTCGACTTCGAACCGTTGCCGGGACGCGTTACCCTCCCCGCAGGTGCCTCCTCGGCCACCGTCACCCTGGTGCCGAAGGCCAATCCGGCCAACACCAACAACCGCTCCGTCACCCTCACCCTCACCCCGCGCCCCACTTACGGCCTCGGCGCCAGCGACCGCGCCGGCGTTACCATCTATGCCAACTCCGGATCGCTGTACGTCTCCAACCTGCGCGCGCTGCCCGGCGTCTCGGCCTCCACCGCCTATGGAACCGCCACCATTCAGATGGCACCGGATGAGATGTCGGCCTTCGTCAACATCTCGTTCTCCAACCTGAGCTCACCCCAGGTCGTCGGCCACCTCGCCATCAACGGCGACTACGTCTTCAACCTGCCCCAGGGCCAGGTGGAGAATGCCCTCTGGACATTTGCGCCGGTCGGGCGCTACTCGTCCGCCGATCTGATCGCCGCCCTCAAGGCCGGCCGCGTCGCTGTCAGCATCGACACCGCCACCTACCCCGCGGGCGAGCTCGGTGGCGGTTTCGTGCGCAGCAGCGGAGCCGCCGTGTTCAATCCCCCGGCGGCCGCCCCCGCGCTGAACCTGGCGGTAGTCGGCGCCGAGGACGCCGCCCGCTTCCTCACGCAGGCCACCTTCGGCCCCACGCAGGGTGAGATCCTCGAACTGATGCAGAAGGGTTACCAGACCTGGCTCCGGGAGCAGTTCGATGCGAAGCCCTCGCTGCACCGGGACGAGACCATGCACGACTTCAACCGCAACAGCAGCAGCGGCGGAACCGGCACCCGCAATCCCGCCACCGGCGCCTACCAGCGCCCCGGCGGCGCCCACCGCCAGGCCGCCTGGTGGAAGATTGCGGTCAACGGGCCGGATCAACTGCGGCAGCGGGTCGCGTTCGCCCTCAGCCAGATCTTCGTCATCTCCGACACCAACGGCACCATCGCCCAATGGCAGGAAGGGGCGGCCAATTACTACGACATTTTTGTCAACGGGGCGTTCGGCAATTTCCGCACCCTCCTGGAACAGGTGACGCTGAGCCCGATGATGGGCATCTACCTGAGCTCGTTGCGGAACGCCAAGGCGGCCGGCACCGCCACCGCCGACGAAAACTACGCCCGCGAGGTCATGCAGCTCTTTACCGTCGGGCTCAACGAGCTGCACCCGGACGGCACCCTCAGGCTCGACCCCACCGGCCGCCCGATTCCGACCTACCAACAGGAAACCATCGTGCAGACCGCCAAGGTCTTCACCGGGTGGAGCTACGCCAACTTCACGAGCAACAGCACCGGCAACGCCAACCTCTTCCGCAGCGGAACCGCCAACTACATCGACCCGATGATGCTGTGGCCCGCCTTCCACGACGACACCGCCAAGACCATCATCGGGGGCCGCGTGCTCCCGCCCGGCCAGGGCGGCATCGCGGATCTCAAGGACACGCTCGACACCCTCTTTGAGCACCCCAACACCGGGCCGTTCATCGCCCGTCGCCTCATCCAGCGGCTGGTGACCAGCAATCCCAGCCCCGCCTACATCTACCGCGTCGCCCAGGCCTTCGCCAACAACGGGGCCGGCGTCCGCGGGGATCTCGGCGCCGTCGTGCGCGCCATCCTGCTCGACTACGAAGCCCGTTCGCCCGCCGTCGCCGCCAGCGCGGCCTTCGGCAAGCTCAAGGAGCCGCTGCTGCGGGCCACCGCCCTGCTCCGCGCCTTCGACGGCCGGTCCAACTCCGGGCGCTTCGCCATCCCCAATCCCGAGTCGACCCTCGCCCAGGCCGCCCTGCGCGCCCCCACCGTCTTCAACTTCTTCGAGCCCGACTTCGTGCTGCCCGGCGCCATCGCCTCGGCCGGTCTCCACGCCCCGGAGTATCAGATTCTCAACGACACGACCGCCCTCACCCAGCCCAACTTCTACTACAGCCTGACCTACTTCAATCGTTCAACCACCGATCTGAACCAGCAGACGGTGGGACTCTCCCTCAATCCGTGGCTGCCGCTGGCTGCCAACCCCCGCGCCCTCGCCGAGGCCCTCAACCTCGTGCTGGCCGCCGGCGGCCTGCCCCCCGCCGCCCTCGAGCGCGTGGTGAGCGCGGTCAGCGCCCTGCCGGTCAGCACCGGCACCAACACCTCCAACAACCTCGAGCGTGTCCGCACGGCCATCTACCTCACGCTGACCTCGCCCGCGGCCGCCATCCAGAAGTGACCCCACGTCCCGCCATGAATCCGACCCGTCCCGACTTCGATCCCATCCGTCGCCGGTTCCTCGGCCAGTGCTGCGCCGCCGTCAGCGCCACCGGCATGCTCTCCACCCTGGCGCAACTGCGGATGATCGGCGCCGTCGCCAGCCCTGCCAACGGCCCGCAACCCCCCGCCCGCGCCGGCGCCCTCCCGCCCGACTACAAGGCCCTCGTCTGCCTCTTCCTCGCCGGCGGCAACGACGCCAATAACCTGATCGTGCCCTTCGACACGGCCGGCTACAACGCCTACGCTTCCGCCTCCGGTCGCGGCGCGATCGCGCTCCCGCGCACCCAGCTTCTCGCAATCAAGCCCCGCACCACCGATGGCCGCGAGTGGGCGCTGCACTCCAGCCTCAATGCCGATGTCGCCGGCACCAACAACTCCGGGCTCAAGTCCCTTTTCGACGCCGGCAAAATGGCCGTGATCGCCAACGTCGGCACCCTGGCCGTGCCGACCACCAAGGCCCAGTATACCGCCCGCTCGGTCCCGCTCCCGCGGCAGCTCTTTTCCCACAACGACCAGCAGGTCGAGTGGCAAAGCAGCATTCCCGACAAGCCGTTCACCACCGGCTGGGGCGGCCGGCTCGCCGATCTGACCAACGCCTTCAACGCCAACGGCAGCATCTCGATGTCGATGAGCCTGAACGGCCAGAACTCCTTCCAGGTCGGGCGCAACGTCGTCCAGTTCGCCGTCAACGCCAACGGGGCCGTCTCGCTCTCGAGCTCCGCCGGCACCTCCAACGCCGCCGGCATCCGCACCCTGGCCCAAAACGACCTGCTGGCCAGCCCCAACCACAACCTCTTCGAGGCCGCCTTCGCCGGCATCACCCAGAACGCCATCTCCGACAGCGCCCTGCTCGCCGGCATCCTCAGCGGCAACCCGCCGTTTGCGACGGCCTTCTCCACCTCGAGCCTGGGCCAGCAACTCCGCACCATCGCCCGCCTCATCGCCGCCGCCCCCCAGCTCGGCCTCAAACGCCAGATCTTCTTCGCCCGCATCGGCGGCTGGGACCTCCACGACAACCAGCTCGGCGCCCACGCCAACCTCTTCGCCGACGTCAGCCGCAATGTGGCCGCCTTCCACCGCACCACCGTCGAGCTCGGCGCCGCCGAACAGGTCACCCTCTTCACCGCCTCCGACTTCGGCCGCACCTACAACACCAACGGCGACGGCTCCGACCACGGCTGGGGCTCCAACCACTTTGTCGTCGGCGGCGCCGTCCGGGGAGGCGACCTCTACGGCACCATGCCTGAGTTGCGGATCGGCGGACCCGATGACACCGGCCGCGGACGCTGGATTCCGACGACCAGCGTCGACGAATACTCCGCCACTCTCGCCTCCTGGTTCGGCGTCAGCGCCACCGATCTCCCCCTCGTCTTCCCCAATCTCGGCCGCTTCGCGACCCCGAACCTGGGTTTTGTCTGAGCGAGGAGGGAAGCGACGGCGGGCGCGCCTTCCCCTTTCCGCCCCGGGGAGCGCGGGCGTAGGCGCAGCCCCGCCCGCCCGTCGGCGGACGACCGCCTGCGGCAATCCGTCCGCACTCCGATCTCGGTTCCGATGAAAGCCCGTTCCCTACTCTTCCTCGCCGGCCTGCTGCTCGCGCTCGGGACTATCTGGTGGCTCCGCCCGCGGCCGGCGGCGCCTGGTACGACCGCGCCGCCGGCACACACCGCCCGTGATCCTGCACGCCGGACTGGTGCCACTGGCGGTTCGGAATCCGACGCCTCCGACCGATCCGCCCCATCCGTGCTGAACGCGCCCGCCCGAAACCGGACCGCTCCCGTCGCCCCCGCCCCCGCCTTCGACCCCGCGGACTTCCCCCTCGCCGCCCCGCTCAACGCCCCCGGCTCCACCATCGCCCGCGACCTCGACACGCTGCAGCAGATCTTCGACGCCTGGCGCAGCAATTTTCCGCGCGAGGGCAACCCCGTCGGCGAAAACGCCGAGATCGCCGCCGCCCTCACCGGAGCCAACCAACTCGGCCTCGCCCTGGTGCCGAAGAACCATCCCGCCCTCAACGAGCGGGGTGAGTTATGCGACCGCTGGGGCACACCCTTCCGCTTCCACCAGCTCAGCGGCGAACACATGGAAATCATCAGCGCCGGACCGGACCGAAAGTTCGCCACCGCCGACGACGCCGTGTTCACCCCGCAGTAGCACGACAAACGATCCGTCTCGAAGCGGTTCACCGAACCCCACGGCTGCGCCCTGCCAAATCCCGCACCCGGCGAAATCGGAGCTTTGTCTTGCACGGGCAAGACGCCCCCTCACAACCTCGCCCCCCGTGAAATATATTTTCGTCACGGGCGGGGTGGTGTCCTCCTTGGGGAAGGGACTGACGGCGGCCGCGTTGGGCGCGCTGCTGGAAATGCGCGGGCTGGTCGTGCGCATCCAAAAGTTCGATCCCTATCTCAACGTCGATCCGGGCACGATGAGCCCGTTCCAGCACGGCGAGGTCTATGTGCTGGAGGATGGCGCCGAGACCGATCTCGACCTCGGGCACTACGAGCGGTTCACCAGCGGAAAACTCTCCCGGCTCAACAGCCTCTCCTCCGGCCAAATCTACGAGGCGGTGATCCAGAAGGAGCGGCGCGGCGACTACCTCGGCAAAACCGTGCAGGTGATCCCGCACGTCACCAACGAAATCAAGGAACGCATCTACGCCGGCGGCAAGGACGCCGACGTGCTGATCACCGAGATCGGCGGCACCACCGGCGACATCGAGGGGCTGCCCTTCCTCGAGGCGATGCGACAGTTCGCGTTGGAGGTGGGGCCGAAGGATGTCGTCTTCATCCACGTCACGCTCGTGCCCTACCTGGCCGCCGCCGGCGAATTGAAGACCAAGCCGACCCAGCAGTCGGTGGCCAAGCTGCGCGAAATCGGCATCCAGCCGCACGTACTGGTGTGCCGCACGGATCACCCGCTCGACCGCGACCTGCGCGACAAGTTGTCGATGTTCTGCAACGTCCCGGTGAAGGCCGTGATCGAGTGCCGCGACGTCGCGCACTCCATCTACGAGCTGCCGCTCGCGCTGCAGCAGGAGGAGCTCGACCAGCTCGTGCTCGATCTCTTCGGCCTCAAGCATCCACCGCCGGAGAAGAACATCTGGGAGGAAATCGTCCGCCGCCTCCTCAATCCGCGCCACCAGGTGACCATCGGGGTCGTCGGCAAATACATCGAGCTGCAGGACGCCTACAAGTCGGTCTACGAATCCATCACCCACGCCGGCATCGCCCACCATTGCGGAGTGCAGATCCGCCGCATCGACGCCGAGGATCTGGAGAAGAAGAACGGCCTGGCGCGCCTCAAGGGCCTCGACGGAATTCTCGTGCCGGGCGGCTTCGGCGATCGCGGCACCGAGGGCAAGATCGCCGCCGCCCGCTATGCCCGCGAAAATCGGGTGCCGTATTTCGGACTGTGCCTCGGCCTGCAGATCGCCGTGATCGAGTTTGCCCGGAACGTGCTCCGCCTGAAGGGCGCCAACAGCACGGAGTTCGATCCCAAGTGCCCCCACCCCGTCATCAACCTGATGGAGGAACAGAAAAAGATCATCGACAAGGGCGCCACCATGCGGCTCGGCAGCTACGAGTGCGCCCTCACGCCCGGCACCCTGGCGCAAAAGGCCTACGGGACCGACCGCGTGCGCGAGCGCCACCGCCATCGCTTCGAGGTGAACAACGCCTACGTCGGGCAGTTGCAGCGCGCCGGCCTCGTCGTCAGCGGCCTCAACCCGCGCCGCAACCTGGTCGAGGTGGTCGAACTCAAGGGCCACCCCTGGTTCCTCGGCACCCAGGCCCACCCGGAATTTCAGTCCAAGCCCAACCGGGCGCACCCGCTGTTCGCCGCCTTCATCGGCGCCGCCCTCAAGGAACGGCGGAAACGCTCCGGCCACCCGGGGCGGAAATGAGGGGCGCCATGCTCCACGATCCGCGCAAACTCCTCCTGATCGCCGGCCCCTGTTCGCTGGAAAACGAGGGCGTCTGCCGCGCCGTCGCCGGGACGCTCACAGCGGTGCGCCGCACCCGGCCGGACCTGACCCTCGTGTTCAAGGGCTCCTTCGACAAGGCCAACCGCACCTCCCTCTCCGGTCCGCGCGGCACCGGACTCGACGCCGGCCTGGAACTGCTGCACCTCGTAAAACGCGAGTTCGGTTTTCCCGTGCTCACCGACGTCCACGAATCGGCGCAGATCGCGCCCGTGGCCGAGGTCTGCGACGTCGTGCAAATCCCCGCCTTTCTCTGCCGGCAGACCGACCTGCTCCTCGCCGCCGCCGCGACCGGCCGCGTGGTCAACGTGAAGAAGGGACAGTTTCTCTCCCCCGCCGAGATGGCGCACGTCGTCGGCAAACTGCGCGATGGCGGCGCCCGCGAGATCTGGCAGACCGAGCGCGGCACCACGTTCGGCTACCAGAACCTCGTCGTCGACATGCGCTCCTTCGCCCTGATGGCCCGGCACGGCCGGCCCGTCCTCTTCGATGCGACCCATGCGGTGCAATTGCCGGGTGCCGCCGGCGGGCGCAGCGACGGACAGCGCGAGTTCGTTCCCCCGCTCGCCCGAGCCGCCCTCGCCGCCGGCGCCGACGGACTGTTCCTCGAGACCCACCCCGACCCCGACCGCGCCATCAGCGACGGTCCCAACATGATCCCGCTCGCCGACCTGCCCGCGCTGCTCGACCGATGCCTCGCCATCTGGCGGGCCAACCGCGAGCCGGAGCACGGCGCCACCCCGCCGAGCGAGGCGCAGTGACGATCTCCGCGGGCACGCCGCCGCCGCGAGCCGCGGGGCGCTGCAGTTCATTTTGATTTGAAATAATTCGGCCGCCTGCTAGCGACCCCGGTGCAACTCCCACGTGCGCCCGGTCCCCATCCCCGGAAGCGACGGGGCGAAGCTTTCCCACGGGATGATCGTCTCCACCGAAACACCCGCCCCCCGGACCGACCCGAAGCCCGAAGCCTCCGCCACCCGGCTCATCCTGCCGCAGGGGCGCTCCCCGGAGGTGATCGCCTTCGAAGTGGCGGTCGTCTCGTACTTCCTCGACGCCGCCGACCTGCTCGGTGTCCCGAAATCGCTGGCGGCGATTTACGGTCTCTGTTTCGCCAGCCCCGAGCCACTCAGCCACGCCGACCTCAAGCAGCGCCTCGACATCAGCACCGGCTCGATCAGTCAGGGAATTCGCTTCCTCACGGGGATTGGAGCCCTGACCGACGTCTCCGCCCCGGCGGAACGCGTCGCCCGGTACGCCCCGGACGTCGAACTGCGCCGGCTGATCCTCCATTTCCTCGAACACCGGGTGGAGGAGCAATTGGACGCCGGACGGGACCGCATTCAGGATATCAAGGCTTCGGTGCCGCGCGACTCCACGGCAACCGCCAAGCTCCTCAAAGCCCGGGTGGCTTACCTGGAGAGCTGGCACAGCAAGTCGCGGGCGCTCCTGCCCCTGATCAAGGGGGCCATGCGGCTCACCTGAGCGGCTCCGGGGGAGCAGCGCCGTCCAACCGGAGCGGTGTCGGTGCCTTCGACTGCCTTCCGTAGTTCCGCCCCGCCGCCACCAGTCCTCCGTTCAGGCCGGTCCGCCTGACCAAGCAAGGCAGACCGAATCTGGACCGAATCTAAGCCGAAGCGACACTGCCCTCCTCCCCTGCTCCTGGCCGCCCGCCCAATGCCCGCCCGCCGGCAAGCGCCCCCCCCTCCCGACGACTGTCCCCATCCCGCCCACTGTCCACCGTCCACCGCTGCACCGCCCACCGTGTCAAAACTCAACCCCTGGCCCGAATGGCGCTAAGACGGCGTCCAATAAGCCGGATTCCTGGAGGGCGGCGCTCTGTCGCCGCCGTGGTTCTGCGAACGGCGCTGACGGAGCAGCGCCCTCCGAAGCAGGGGGTGCACGTGCTTTTTGGACGCCCTCTAAGACAAGACGGTTTTCAAGGTGGCAGTGGCGTCCCGCCGCTGGGTGTTTTGGAGTGAACAGAGCCGAGACGGCTCTGCCACTCTGGCTTTATCTTAGCGCCATTCCAGGCTGACCCCGTTCGATCGCTCAGTTCGATCGCCGCTCTGGCCGGAATGTAGCCACGAGCGGGAGCGAGTGGTGCGGGCGGTAACGTAAGACCTGCCCCCTTCGAGCATACACCAGTCACGAGTCAACCCCTGACCCCCTTCGGATCCCTTGACCCCCTTCGGATCCCTTACCGGTAACAAGTATCAGGCTGACCCCGTTGGATTGCCCCCGCCCCCTCGGATTGACCAACCCACGGAGCAGTCTAGGTTTCTCATCATGAGCACACTGGAGATTATTGTCGAAGATTTGAAGGCCCTGCCACCACCCAAGTTGGAGGAGGCCGCCCTGCTGATCCATGGGCTGCGTGAGAATGTCCGGGCGGAACGACTGACTGCACTGGAAAGGAGCGCAGGGATTTTGTCGGCCGAAGAGGGAGCCATGTTGGAAAAAGTAATCACTGAAGGATGCGGAAAAATCGATGCCCGCGACTGGTAGAATCCTGCTCGATACCTCGGTGATTGTGGCCGTGCTCCGTCGCGTGCCTGGCATGATCGAGCGATTGCGCGGCGAGCAGGAATTACTCGTCCCGTTGGTCGTGCTCGGAGAGCTTTACTACGGGGCCAATCTGGCCACACCTCCAGAACGGCAGCAGGAGGCCGTACGTCTCTTCATGGGCGGCGCAACCCTCCTGCTTCCGACCGATCGCACTGCTGCTGAATACGGACGCATCAAGGCCGCGCTGAAGAACGCCGGTACCCCGCTGCCGGAAAACGATATTTGGATTGCCGCGGTGGCGCGCGAAAGCGGTCTGCCTCTCGCGACGAGGGACGCCCACTTTAACCAAGTTCCGGGCCTCCAAGTACTCGACTGGCGGTAGCGTACTGTTTCCCGGCAGCTTTCCGACCGTCGCCCTCCGCCCTCCGGTTCACCGCTGACAAGCAACAGGCAGACCCCGTTCGACTGCCCTCCTGAATCGACTTCGCCCCCGTTCCGGCATTCTCTTGCCCCATGTTCGAGTCCACGATTAGTCCCATTCGCACCCGCCTTCGCTCCGTGGGAGTGCGTCGGCTGGGGGTATTCGGCTCCGTGGCCCGCGGCGACGCTCGCGAAACAAGTGATGTGGATGTGCTGGTAGGCTTTGAACCGCAGGCACGTACCATCGACAATCTACTCGTTGTCGCCGAAGCCCTGGAGCAGGTCTTTCATCGTCGGGTGGATCTGGTGACCGAAGACTCTCTCAGCCCCTATCTCGGACCCCGGATTCTGGCCGGGGTCAAGTATATCGACCTCGGTGATTGAGTACCTCCAGCACCTCCGGGACGAGGCCCGGTATCTCGAAACTGCGACTGCCGGCCTGACCGCCGGGGATTTCATTGCGGACGAGACGCTCAAGCGGGCCTGTGTCCGCGCGATCGAGATCATCGGGGAGGCTGCCAAGCAGATCCCGCAGGGCTTTCGGGATAAGCACCCCACCGTGGAATGGCGGAAAATGGCAGGCATGCGCGACCGCTGAATCCACGACTATTTCGGCGTCGATTATTTCATCGTCTTCGATGTCGCCCGGAACAAAGCGCCAGCGCTGCGGGCCGAGATGGAGCGGATTATCACGAGCGAGACTCCAGAACGACCTTAGCAACGTGGCCTCCCTGGGCTTCACCGCCTCACCCGCCTCCGCCGAGCCTACGGCGGGCAGGCCGCTTCACCGCCTCACCGATCACGGTCCACCGTCCACCGACT
>CAZDGC010000053.1:30137-44823 GCA_964504885.1 uncultured Opitutus sp. | reverse complement strand
CTCCCGCCCGGCGGCGCGCAACGCCGCCCGGGCGCCTTCCTGCAGGAACACATTGTCCAGTCCCAGCGCGAGCATCGTGTAGCCCTCCTCCAGGGCGCGACGGATGCCCGCCGCATCTGGTCGCACGAGGTGCATGCCAGCGGTCTTGCGGCGCGCCGCGCAGGCCGCGCGGTATCGCGCCAGCGCCGCCACAACCTCGGGGTGGTCGAGCTGGCCGGTGAGGCCCATCGAGCCGCTGAGGTCGAGGGGCCCGATGAAGACACCGTCCACCCCGTCGACGGCCAGGATCGCGTCAAGGTTGGCCAGCGCATCCTTGTGCTCGATCTGCATAATCATCGCGATCTCGTCGTTGGCCGACGCGATATAGTCGGCGAAGTCCACGCCGTGGCCGTTGGCGCGCGAGTAACCGAAGCCGCGCGCGCCCCGCGGCGGATATTTTGCCTCGCGCACCGCGGCCTCCGCCTCCGCCGCGGTCTTGACCATCGGGATGATCAGGCCACCCGCACCGGCATCGAGGACGCGGTGGATCCACAGCGGATCGTTGGCCGGCAGACGCGCCACCGGTACGCAGCCCGATCCGCCGAGCGCGCGGAAAATCGCCGCGGTGCCCTCGAGATCGATCGCTCCGTGCTCCAGGTCGACGCACACCCAGTCGAAGCCCGCACGCACGAGTACCTCGGCCACAGCCGGATGGCCGATCTGGACCCAGCTTCCGAGGGTCATCTCCCGTTGCAGCAGTGCGCGACGCAGTTGGTTTTTCATTCGAAATGGGTCCGCTTCCTCGCGGCATGCTGCCGCTCGTGGCCACCAAGATTGGAGATCGTCGGGCTGACATCAGGCGATTTGTTCAAGAACCCCGGGGCATTCTCCGGAAAGGATTACGACGGCGAGTTCTCCGGCCGCGCAACGCGTGGGAGCACCTCGCGGTTCAGCAGATCCATTTCGCTGAGCCGCCCCGCCTCCGCGAGCGCGAGGTTCCGCAGAGCCCGCCGCGCCATGCGCTCGCAGGCCTCCACCGTGCTGCTGCCGACGTGGGGCGTTAGGATCACATTGGGCAGCGAGCGAAAATCCTTCCCCGGCGCCGCCGGCTCGTAGGGTTCGCGCATGAAGACATCGAGCGCCCCACCCTCGATCCGGCCGCACGCCAGCGCGTCGAACAACGCCACCTCGTCCACCACCGCACCGCGCGCGGTGTTCACGACCCAGCACCGCGGCGGAAGCTGCGCGAGGCGCGCCGCCCCGAGGTAGCCGCGTGTCTCCGGCAGACTCGGAAGATGCAGCGACACAAAATCCGCGTCCCGCGCCGCCACCGCGAAGTCGGTCGTCACCTCCGCGAACCCGTGCTCCCGACAAAGTCGTTCGGCGCCCTCCGCCGTGCGCTTGCAGCCCACCACTCGCATGCCCAACCCGCGCGCCGCGATCGCCGCGACGCGACACCCGATCGGGCCGCAGCCGATGACCGCAACGGTCTTCCCCTTGAGTTCGCCGCCCACGCGCCCCTGCCAGCGGCCGGCGGCCATCGCTCCCGCCACGACCACGAGGTGCCGCGCGGCGGCGAGGAGCAGGGCGATCGTGTGCTCAGCGACCGAGTCGTCGAGCGCACCCGGGGTGTTGGTGCAATACAGTCCGCGCGCCGTGGCCCGCGCCTTGTCGACGCTGTCGTGTCCCACACCGAAGCGCGCAATCACCGCCCCGGGCGCCAGCGCCGCATACAGCGGCCCCGCGTAGGCCTCCACGCCCACGATCACGTGTCGTGCCCCGTTGGATCGCACCGCCGCGACGAGTGCCGCCTCCGCCGCCGGCGCCGGCACGCAAACCAACCCCTCGGCCGCCGCACCGCGGAAGACCCCCTCGGCCTTGGCAAACTCGAGTTCGGTCACGGCGACGGTGACGAGGGAGGGGGCGGCCGCAGCGCCGGGTGAAGCTTGAAAATCAGGGGTGCCTGGGACGCGCATCGGGAAAGTTCCGCTCAGTCCACACGTCTACGCGCCCAAGGCGACGCCGGAGGCATTTTCCAGTAAAACCCGCACGGCCTGCGCTCGAGGGCCCCGCCTCTCCCGGGCCGGCCGGGAGCGGCACGACGCCCGCCACGAACCGCTGGTCAACCGACAAACTCAAACTCCACGTCGGGAAACGTCTTCGTACGACGTCGGTCGGCAGTGAGGTGGCGCAGTCCGGCGACACTGGCTTGCGCGCGGATGAAAAAGTCCGGGAGCACCGGATCGTGAGTGTCCTTGCGGCGGTATTGGCGGTAGGCAACTCCCGCGCGCCAGGCGGAATCGGCATCGAGTTCCAAGGTTTCGAAGTCGCGCAGATCCTCCTCCACCGCTTCCCAGGTGCGGCCGCCGGCGGCCAGCTCGGCCAACGTTACGCTGCTGATGGCAAGGCCGCCACGCCCGGCCCAGTGCTCCAGGGCGGCGAGGCAGGCGCGGTGCAGCGGGTGGGAGGCGTCCAGCCACGCGACAATCACCGACGTATCGACGAGCGTCATGGCCGGGTCCGCCGCAGCAGTTCGACGCCGGAAACATCACCGTCCCAGGTGCCGGCACGGGCGCGAAGGTGGGCCACCACGCCGTCGCGAGCCTTCGCGTCTTCCCGCACATAACGGGCGGCGGCCGCGCGGAGGACGGCTGACGGGTTGGTCTTGGCCGCCCGGGTCTTGGCGCGAAACTCGCGCGCCAGGGACTTGGGCAGACGGATGGTGAGGGTTTCTGTCACACCGGCTTTGTAAGACAGAGTGGCAGGAGCGTCAAGGGAGCCCCCGCTGTGGGCGCGTCGCCCTCCACCCTGGCAAGCTCGAGCTCGGTCACGGCGACGGTGACGCCCGGGGCGGATCAGCCGGCGGACGCGGCGGAAACAGTGGTCGAGTTCATGCTCAATTCACCCGCCGCAGCCAGACGCGGTTCAGGCGCATCAACTCGCCCGTGGGCGGAGCGGCCGCGACTTCGGCGCGCAGTGTCGCCGGACCGGCCGGGAGCGTCACCACGCCCGCCACGAACCGCTTGAACACGTTGGCCGTGGCCGTCGCCTGCGTGGTGAGATCGAGCGCCACGCCGCCGATGGTGAGCCGCAGCCGCCCGCCCGCCGCCGCCGGCGCGCAGCCATAGTCGAGCGCCACCTCGTAACGCCCCGCCGACACGACCTGCAACCGCCACTCGGCGGCCTCGCCCGTTTTCGACCAGCCCTCGATCGTGTCCCAATCGTACGCCTCGAAAACATACTTCAGGCCTTCGCCCGCGGTCCGCGCCCAGCTCGGCTGCAACTCCACCGGATTCTCCTCCGCGTGCCCCACAGGAATCGGCACCGGTTCGAACTTCACCCCCTGCGTCACGTCGCCGTACCAGCGCAGAAACTCGGCGCGCAGGGCCTTCACCTTGTCCGGATGCGCCGCCGCCACGTTGGACTTTTCGCCGGGGTCCGCCTCAAGATCGAACAACTCCCACCCGGCCCCCTTCTTCCTGCCGGCGCCCCCGCCGGCACCGACCAGCTTGAAGCGTTGATCGCTGATGCCCCAGTTGGCGTCGGGGGTGGGCGCCATCCGGTTCCACGTGTGGTACACGAACGGCTGGTGCCGCTCGCCCGCGCCGACCCGCAGCAGGGGCACCAGGCTCCGCCCGTCGATCGGCCGGTCCGCCGGCACCGGCACGCCGGCGAGCTCGCACAACGTCGGCAACAGGTCCACATGCGAGACCTGCGCCCGCACCACCCCGCCCGCCGGAAACCGGCCCGGCCAGCGCACGAAGAGCGGCGAGCGCACCCCGCCCTCGTACACCTGCGCCTTGAAACCCCGCAGCCCGCCCGTCCAGTGGCGACTCACCCCGCCGTTGTCGCTTTGGAACATCACCACCGTATCGCGCGACCGGCCGGTTTTCTCCAGATGCGCCAGCAGCCGGCCCACGTTTTGGTCGATGCGCTCGACCATCGCGTAGATCCGCGCCTGCGTGAGCGGGAGGCCGCGCTGCAGGTACTTCGTGATGAGCGCATCGCCTGCCGGCTGGTGCGCGTGCGAGGTGTCGAGCTGGAACGGCGAATGCGGCGCGCTGTACGCCACGTAACAGAAGAACGGCGACGCCGGCGCCCGCCGCTTCGCCTCGTCCATGAAATCGATGGCCGCGTCGGTGACGAGCTCGGTGACGTAGCCGCGCGTCTCCACCGGCCGCCCGTTGTGCACGAACTGGTCGGCGTACTCGTAGCGCTCGATGTGGCCCTGGTAGTGGCCGAGAAATTCGTCGAAGCCGCGCTGGTGGGGCTGGTAGCCGTGGTAGCGACCGAGGTGCCACTTGCCGAACAGGCCGGTGCGGTAGCCGGCCTTTTTCAGCAACTCCGCGACCGTGACCTCGCTGCGCGCCATCGAGTCGCCGCCGTAGCGGGTGTTGTAGAGCCCGGTGCGGAACGCGTAACGGCCCGTCATCAGCCCGGCCCGCGTGGGCGAGCACACCGGCGCGACATAGTAGCGGGCGAAACTCACGCCGCTCTTCGCCAGCGCATCGAGCTGCGGCGTGTCGAGGTGCGGGTTGCCCGCACTGCCCAGATCCCACGGCCCCTGGTCGTCGGTGACGAGGAGGAGGACATTGGGGCGCTCGGTGGCGGAGGAGGCGGCGCATGCCTCCACCCCAGCCGGCGCCAGACCGAGGACCATCAGCGGCAAAAAAGAGGTTCGCATGAGAGAGGAGAGGTTCCAGCGATGCTGCAGCCGCACCGCCGCCGCCAGCCTTCACGCGCCCGCCGCCGGCGTCGATGCCGCCGACGGTTTCCAGTAAACAAACCTCCGCGGCCCCCCCGCCTCCGGCGCCATCGCCCCGCGTCTGTTTACTGGAAAACAGCGCGGAGATTGTCTGCCCCGGCGCGGCCGCAACAGCCTGCCCGCATGAGCCGCCCCCTCTTGCCTTCGCCCCTGCCGCAACTCTGCCGACGGTTGGCCTTCGCCCTG
Organism: uncultured Opitutus sp.; assembly: GCA_964504885.1. Classification (GTDB taxonomy): domain Bacteria; phylum Verrucomicrobiota; class Verrucomicrobiia; order Opitutales; family Opitutaceae; genus ER46. The sequence continues at coordinate 39,893 of CAZDGC010000053.1, read as the reverse complement.
CCCGGGCTGACCGCCCTTTCCGCCCAGGTCGCTCCTCCGCCGCCCTCGACGCTCGCGCCGGGGACCTCCGCGGTCGAGGTGGTGCTTTCGCCCTTCGAAGTCGTCGCCGATCCGAATGACACCTACGAAGCCTTGAATTTCAATTCCCTCTCCGGGACCAACCGCCCGCTCGACAAGCTGCCGGTGACCGCCGAGGTGATGAACGCCACCTTGCTGGCCGACCTCGCGGTCACCGACACCGTTGAGCTGCTGAACAAGATCGCGACCGGCATCGGGCCGGGCGAAACCGGGCCCGGCTCGTCCTCGGCCAGCGGCACGCAGGAAGGAGACCGGTTTGCGCTGGGTTCGTTCAGCGTGCGCGGGCTCGACGCCGGGCCGGTGCGGCGCAACGGATTTCTCAGCGCCGGCAATCTCGGTGAAGGTTTCTCCACGGAGCGCATGGAAATCATCCGCGGGCCGCAGTCGCTGCTGTACGGCGCGGGCTCCACCGGCGGCGTCATCAACCTGCAGACAAAAAAGGCCCGGTTCGGCCGGACCACCTTCCAGCCCTCCGTCCGGATCGACAGCCAGGGTTCGCAACGTTTCGAGATCGACGCCAACCTCTACCGGAAGGTGGCCGGGCGCCGCGCGGCGTTGCGCCTCGCCGCGGTGCGCAGCGACCAGAATTTCTGGCGGGAGATGTTGTACCGTGAGACGCGGGGCTATTTCGCCGAGGCCGCGGTGGAGCTTTTTCCCGCCAGCCAGACGGTCCTGCGCTTCGAGTTCGAGGACCGGGTGGCGGAAGGTACGGAGGCGAGATCGCAGGCCACCGTCGCCGGCGTGCCGACGGTCGTCCCCAACAATTCCCACCTCGCGGTGCTGCTCGCCGACCGGAGCCCGGCGCTGGCGCAGATCGCCCGCGACCGCATCACCTGGGAAAACGTCGATTCGCTCGCCGGCAACTCCAACGCCAGCCGCCGCCACGAGCGCTTCTACGCGACCACGCTGTCCTCCCAGTTCACCTCCTGGCTGCAGGGCCAGGTCTCCGCCGTCCACCAGCCGAGCGGCTTGCATCGGATCTCACCCAACAGCTTTCAGAACCTGCGGGCGCCGCTGACGGGCGGCAATCCCCTCGACGCCTGGGCCACCGGCTACATCCCGGCCGGACTTTCCACCGGCGGCAACTGGACGAAAGGCCTGCGCACCTTGCTGACCGCCGACTTCGCGCTGACCCGCCACACCCGGAACAGTCTGGTGCTGGGCGCTGAGGCGCTGCGGTCGCGCAACCGCAACTTCAACTTCCAGTATTACGAGGCGGACGCCAACGGCCGGATCATCGTCAATCCGTCGGCCAACTTGAACACCGCTGTCGCCGGCCGCACTCCCATACCGCTGCAGTGGGTGAACCTGGAAACCGATCTCCCCGGCTTCGCCCAACTGCGCCGGGACCGCTACACCGTCGACGGCCGCACCTATGTGCGCGAGGAAATCAAGCGTCCCAACCCGGCGTTCGCGACGCCCGACAATCCGCTCGGCTTCAACGGCGGCACCGCCAATGCCTCGCTGACCCGCTCCGCGAACGAGGCGGTGTTCGGGGCGTTGTTCACCACCTGGTTCCAGGGCAAACTGGTGACGATGGCCGGGGCGCGTTACGATCGCACGGAGAACACCAACCTGGTCCTGGGAACGGAGCGCGACAACGCGGATGTCTCCGGCAACGTCGGCGCGGTGTGGAATGTCTCGCGACCGGTCGCGCTGTTTGCCGGCCTGGCGAGCAATTTCCGGCCCAACAGCACCGGCCAGGTCGATCAGTTTGGGCGCACGCTCCCGAGCGGCCGCGGCACCGGCCTCGAGGCCGGTTTGAAGCTGAACGCCCTCGAGGGCCGCCTCTCCGGGTCGGTCGCCGTCTTCCTCAACGAGAGCAAGAACGACACCCAGCAGATCGCCGCGGGCACGCGCAACACCACCGACCCGGGCGGCATCAACGGACGTTTCTACACCTTCAATCCGTTCGCCCCCTACGGCCGGGAAAGCCGCGGCGTGGAGGTGCTGGTCACCGCCCGGCCCACCCTCGCCTGGCGCCTGCAGTTCGGCTTCACCCATGCCGCCGGCAAGGAGAGCGGCACCGTCTCCCTGCCTTTCCTCTACAACGACGAGTTCCGCACCAACGCCCAGGGCCAGGTGCTGCTCGCCGACGGTTCGCCCTTGCTCGTGCCCGTGAACCCCGCCGTGCGCATCGCCGCCGACGGCCGGACCTACGCGACCGGCGTCGCCACCCAGATCATGACGGTCGGAATGCTGCGCGGCGGCGACGCCGCCGGCAACTACCGCGCCAACCTCGGGCCCGACAATGGCCGCATCCTCAACGCCGCCGCCGTCGGCCTCACCGTCCCGGGCGTGGGCACCGGCCGCGTGGGCCTGCCCATCGCGCAGCACCAGCTCGGATTCCAACCGCCCGCCGGCAACACCCTCCTCGCCCGCGAGGGCGGCGACCGCACCATCGGTTATCCGCGGAACTCGCTCACGTTGACGACCCTCTACCGCTTCAGTTCCGGACGATGGAAGGGCCTGAGTCTCGGTGCCAACACCAGCCTCAGTCGCGACAGCCTCCTCTACTACTATGTCGACGCCGCGGCCGGCAATGTGCGCCGGCAGTTCTTCGGGCCCGACCGCGTGCTGGTCAACCTTATCGCCGGCTACGAGTTGAAGCTGACCAAGAAGTTCGGCTGGAAGACCCAGCTCAACCTCAACAACACCCTCGACGAACGGAACCTGCTTCGTTTCCCCAACGTCGCCACCGGCACGATCGACAACGCCGCCCTCCGCAGCGATCCGCGCAAGTGGATCTGGACGAACACGCTGACGTTTTGAAGACCACCGTCCTCCTCGCGGCGCTCGCCCTGCTGCCGCTGCCGCTGCCCGCGGCGGACACCCCCACCTTCGCGGAGAAGGCCGACGCCCCGTGGCGGCCGCTCTCCGCCCCCCGCGTATCCGATGTCGTGATGCGCAGCCTCCGCCCGCGGCCGGCGTCGCCGGCGGATCCGCACGACACCCTGGCGACCGCGCGGGAGTTTCACGCCACGCGCCTGGAGTGGACCTACCTTGGCGCGGAGGACGTCGGCGGCGGATCGGCCCGCGCGCGGGCCTTCATCGCCGAGGCCCACCGGCTTGGGCTGCTCGTCGGCGGCGCGGGGTCGGGCAGCTCCCAACAGGTCGAGCCGCGCCTGCCGCAGCCGCTCTCCGACTTCTGCGTGCTGGATCTCGATCAACGGCCCTACGTGATGCCGCACAAGCGCGGCTGGGCGAAGCCGCCGGGGCAAGGCAGTGTCTTCAGCCCGGAGTACTTCGCGGCGCATCTCGAGCGGCTCGCCGAGCAGGTGCGACTGGGTTGCGATACATTGCAGCGCGACGAGGCCCAGATGGCGGCGGGGGTCGGCTTCGACTTCCACCCCCTCGCGATCGCGGCCTTCCGCCGCCACCTCGCGCAGCACAGCACCGCCGCGGAGCGCGACACCTGGGGCCTGGGCGCCGTGGAACTCTTCGACGTCCGCCAGTACTTCCTTTCCCTTCAGCCGCCGGAAAGCCGCCCGGACGGCTGGTTCGCCCGCTGGGAGCGGACCAATCCCGTCAAGCGACTATACGACCGGTTCATCGAGGAGTCGGTCGCCGTCTTTCACCAGCGCACCCGGGAGGCCCTGAACCAGGTGGCCGGGCGCATGGTTCCCTTCTCCTGCAACAACACCTCGCAGCAACGCTGGCTCGCGCCCCACCGCGCCTTCGACTGGGGCATGTCCGAGCTGATGCTCAAGACCGCCCATCCGGTGCATCTCTACGAGCGCGTCCGCGCGGGGCACGCGCTGGGCAAGGTGCAGGTTTTCTCCACCCCGAAGGCGGCGGGGCAGCCGATCGCGCCCGACGACTTCCGCGCACTCAATCGCCGGGTGATCGCCCAGGCTTACGCGGCGGGGGCACTCGGCAAGGTGCCGTGGGATCTTTTTCTGCAAAGCGAGGACGGCGGGGACCGGTACTTCGGCGCGCCGGCGGACTATGCGGACCTCTACGGCTTCGTGCGCGCGCTCGCCCCGTGGCTCGAAGGTTTCGAAGAGGCCGCCGTGTGCGGACCCGGCCTTGATGACCGTGCCCGTTGGGCGGAGGCGCCGCTGCGAGTGGAGGGCGGTGCGAGCCTCTTTGGCTTTGTCCGCGTGAGGCCGCGCGACCCAGCGTCGCCGGTGGTGCTTCATCTCGTGAACTGGGGCGACCCCGCATCGAAGGCGAGAGTTGCGCTCCGGAAATCCGCCTTGCCGCGGGGCGGCGCCGCAACGGCGCGGCTGCTCGTGCCCGCCCCGTACAATCGTCCGGATCACGTTTGGGCGGAGTTCGAGCAGAACCGCCGGTTGCAGGCGGGCGAGAAACGGGGTCCACAGCACGCCGCGGCGTACCAAAGCCTCGTGCGCGAGACCGCCCTCGCCGTCGCGGAGCGCGCCGGCTGGGTGGAGGTGACCGGGGTGAGCGCCGCACCCTGGAGTGTGATTGTCATCGAATGAACCACCCGAGCCTCCGCCGCCGCCTGACCCTCCTGCCCGCGCTGGTCGCGCTCACACCGCTCGGTGCCACGGCCGCGGCCGATCCCGCGCCGAAACCCAACATCCTCCTGATTCTCGCCGACGATCTGGGTTATGGCGATGTGGGGAGCTTCCGCGGCGCGGCCCCGTGGAAGACGGTGGTGCCCGCGCCGCCCGGCGTGACACCGGCGCCGACGCCGCATCTCGATCGACTCGCCCAGCGCGGGCGCCGGCTGACGTCGTTTTATGCCAACTGCTCCGTGTGCAGTCCCACGCGCGCGGCGCTACTGACGGGCCGCTACCAGCACCGCACCGGCATCGTCAACGTCCTCGGCCAGTTCGAAGGGGCGATGAAGGCGATCGCCCGGTCGGGTGACCCGCCGTTTCGCGGGCTGGCGTTGGAGGAGGTCACGATCGCCGAGGTGCTCAAGGCCGCCGGCTACCGCACCGCCGCTTTCGGGAAGTGGCACCTCGGCGACATGGAGACCCACGGGCCGCTGGATCAGGGATTCGAAGAGTTTGTGGGCACGAAGGCCGGCGCGGGTGACAACTTCGCGATGAAGAACGCCGCCGGCGCTTCGTACTTCTATCGCAACCGCCACCTCGTCGATGCCCCGGGGCACTGGTACACCGATGTGCTCGCCGACGAAACGATCCGTTTCATGCACCGGCCGGACGATCGGCCCTTCTTCGCCTACCTCGCCTTCACCGCGCCGCACCTGCCGTACCTTGGTCCCAACGACCGCGAGCTGGCCAACGCCTGGGACGAAAAAGGCGAGAAAGGTCCGCGCGCGGATCAGCACCAGGCGTATCAGGACGTCCTGGTCGGCCTCGATGCCGCCATCGGCCGGCTGCAAGCGGCGCTGGCGGAATCGGGCCTCGATCGAAACACCCTGGTGATCTTCACCTCGGACAACGGCCCGGTGGATTGCGGGAGTTGCACCCCGTGGCAGGGGAGGAAGACGCGGCTCTATGAGGGAGGCCCCCGCGTGCCGATGATCGTGTGCTGGCCGGGGCGCATCCCTGCGGGCAGCGCATCGGCGGCACCGGCCATGACGATGGACCTGCTGCCCACGCTGGCCGCGTTGGCCGGTGCCCCGCTGCCGAGGGGTCGGAAGATGGATGGGGTGGATCTCACGCGGTTATGGCTGCAAGGCGAACCGCCCGCCGCCCGGCTGCTGTTCTGGGAAAAGCCCACCGGGGTAGGCATGGCCCGGTTCGACCTCCGCCGCTGGGCAGTGCGCGACGGCGCGTGGAAACTCCAGCAGGAGCGCACGGGCCGGGCGTTGGAGTTATACGACCTCGATCGCGATCCGGCGGAGACCACGAACCTCGCGGCGCGCCATCCGGAGATTGTGCAGCGCCTCGCAGGCGCTTTTCAGATCTGGCGGAAGGACGTCTATGCCGACTGCCCGTACGACCTCGATGACATCACCGCCCGAATGAGGCAGCAGGGAATCATCGAGAGCGGACGGTAACTCGCCGCGACGTCAGGTCCAAATGGCGCAAAGGTAAGCCCAAAGTGGCAGAGCTGCCTAGGCTCTGTTCACCCTGAAAGACCCAGCGGCGGGACGCCGCTGCCACCCTCAAAACCGCCTTATCTTAGCCGGATCCATGCAGAAACAACCGCGAATAAACGCCAAGCGACGCGAATCCCAGAGGTCACGCTGTTCACATCGATTCTTCATCGCCACTCACTAGACGGTGATCCGCCGTCCGGCTCCGGCTTTGGTTGTCTGTTCGGTCGCCGTGTTCGCGTCCATTCGCGTAAATTCGCGGTTGAACTGAATCGTCACGGCTTAGCGCCATTCGGGCATGACCCTGTCGGCGATCCGAAAATCGCAATTCGCGCGTTACCCCCTCTTTCAGTCATTGCTCCAATAGCCACGGAAGATCTTCAGGGGATCGGCGGTCTTGGGATCCGTTCCCTCCGGCGCGCTCCGCCATTGCCAGAAATCCTTAAACAACGCGGCCGGGTCGGGCGCAGCCCGGCCCTGCCAGCAGGCACGATCGTGATCAAGGAGGCGGACGCGTGCCCCGCCCCACTCCGCCCGCACCTGGCGGAACCAAAGGCCGTGCTTCTCCGCGAGCGACCGGACCAGCTCCGGGTGGGCGGACGCCAGGTCGTGTTGCTCGGCGGGGTCCGCGACCAGATCGTAGAGACGCGGCGCCGGTTGCGGCCCCTCGGGAGGGGCGTCGAGCTGGCGGTCGAGCTAAGCCTCTCCGGCGAGGAGGCGGACGCGCTGCACGAGGGCATCGTGCAGATAAAAACCTGAATCGCGGCGCAGTCGTTCAAGTTCGGCACTGACGTTGGGGATCCTGGCTTCCTGTTTCGCCCGCAGCAGCACTCCGAGAATCCCGCTGACACTAATGCCGCGCTGCTGTGCGACCTGCCGACCGTGAGCCTCATCCATCAGGAGCAACCCACCGGGACCGCGAACCAAGATCAAGGCAATGGCTTCGGATTCGCCGTCGTGGAGCCTGCCGTTTTCGCGTAGAATCGCTGCGTCGGGCAAGGGATCCGTGGCGACCCGAATCCAGCCTTCGTTCACCGCGGCACCCACGATTCGCGCCGCAGGTCGGTCCCCTCCTTCAACGACAACCTCGCGAAAGACCGCCTGCGGGATGAAGATTTCACCGAAAAAGTGCCGCAGCAGATCGAGCCGGCCGATACCCGCGAGATGGATCAGCGTGGAGGAATCACTGACCGTGTCGGGCATTGCGCATTTCCGCAGCCAGTTCGTCGGTGGTGTATGGTCGCGGTACGCCCCGCTTCGCGAGCAATTCTTCCCCCTCCCAGCGGGTCAAGCCCAGCCACGAACAGACCTGAGCTGACGTCAGCGTGCCGCGTGCAAAAAGCGCCAGCGCCAGCTCCTTCCGGACCTCGAGCTCAGCGAGAGCGGGGGGGCCAGGGAGCGCTTCGGCGATCTCGCGGGGAATCTCAATCGTAATCGACACGCCGAGAAACAAAGGTGCGGGCACGGACGACGCAAGCGCACAGAACACCTCGGTGTTTTGCAGTATGCCAACCGAAATCTCCGACGACCGCAGGCTTGCCTTGGCCTTCAAGATTCATTGTCCGGACACCGCTTCGCTCCAGAAGCCGCGGAAGATCTTCAGGGGATCGGCGGTCTTGGGATCGGTGCCCTGCGGCGCGCTCCGCCATTGCCAAAAGTCCTTGAACAGCGCGGCGGGATCGGGGGTAGCCCGGCTCCGCCAGTAGGCGCGATCGTGATCGAGGAGGCGGACGCGTGCCTCGCCCCACTCCGCCCGCACCTGGCGGAACCAAAGGCCGTGCTTCTCCGCGAGCGACCGGACCAGCTCCGGGTGGGCGGACGCCAGGTCGTGTTGCTCGGCGGGGTCCGCGACCAGATCGTAGAGACGCGGCGCCGGTTGCGGCCCCTCGGGAGGGGCGTCGAGCTGGCGATCGAGCGGCATTTCCCAGTGGGCGTGGGTCACCCCCCGCAGGTACGACGGATTGTCGCGCCCGGTGTCCTTCCGCAGCGCACCCTCGTTTCCCGGCCAGTGGAGCTTCCAGCAGCCGGCCCGGATGGCGGCATTCACCCGGGCCGCCGGAGCATAGCGGTTGCGTTGGAAATACAGGGCGCGCCCGGCCAACGCGGGCGTCGTCTCGCCCCGCAACAGCGGCATCAGGTCGACGCCGTCGAACGGCTTCGCGCCAGCAGGGGCGGCGCGGCCGGTGAGTGCAAAGAGCGTCGGCAGCCAGTCGCAGCCGTGCACCGGCGTGGCGTCCACGCGGCCTCCCGGAAAGTGACCCGGCCAGGCCACGATGCCGGGCACGCGGAGGCCGCCCTCCAAAATCGATTCCTTCTCCCCGGAGAAAACGCCGTTGAAACGCCGCTGCGAACCAAGCTGCGGATCGCGCCGCAGCACAGGGCCGTTGTCGCTGGTGAAGACGACGACGGTCTTCTCCCACAAGCCCTCCTCTCGAAGCGCCTGAAAGACGCGGGCCAGCCCGGTGTCCATCGCCTCGATCATGGCGTAGGTTAGCGCAACGGCTTCCGTCCCTTTCGGCCCCAGCCGTTCGCGATACTTCTTCACCAGGGGCTCCGGCGCCTGCAGCGGACTGTAGGGGGCGGTGTGGGCGAGCCAGATCGCGAAGGGCCGGCCCTGGCTCCGCCGGATGAAGGCGATGGCCTCGTCGTTGAACACGTCGGTCATATAGCGCCCGTCGTGGGTCTCGACCACATCGTTGCGCTGCAGGCGCCACTGCCAGTAGTCGTGCCCGCCGTTGGCGAAACCGAAGAAGAGATCGAAGCCCCGCTGGTGCGGCAGGTGGTCGCGACAGTAGAGTCCGTTGTGCCACTTGCCGATCAGCGCGGTGGCGTAGCCCGCATGGCGGAAGTAGTCGCCGAAGGTCGCCTCCGAAAGGTCGATCCGGTCGAGTCCACGGTTGCTCGGCACATCGACCGCACCCGTGCGGTGGTTGTAGCGGCCGGTGAGATAAGCGGCGCGCGCCGGGGCGCAAAGCGACGACGGCGAATAGTGGTCGGTGAAGCGCACGCCCCGCGCCGCCAGCGCGTCGAGCGCGGGCGTGTCGACGACGGGGTTGCCGTAGCACCGCAGGTCACCCCAGCCGAGATCATCCGCCAGGATGAAGACGACGTTGGGGACCGGACGCGGCTCCGCCGCAACCCCGGCGACGGCGGCCCAGCTCAATCCCAGCAAGACCCGCAGCAAGTGTCCTGTTCTCCAAGCGGAGTTCATGCGCAAGCATCGACCGTGAGACCGGACGCAGACCAGCCAAAGTGAAGGCGTAGCCGCCAACAACCACCCCCGGCGGTCATCGCGTCGTCCCTCTCGTTGCGCGCCAGTTGCCGATGATCTCCGACGTGCGCAGGGCGCGGCTATAGACGCGCAGGTCCTTCATTTCGCCGCGCAGGCGAGGCGCCAGCGTCAGCATTTCCGGCACGGGAACCTTCTGGAGGTCGAATGGAAAGCGCGCCCAGCCGAACTGCCGCCGCTCCCCGCCGTCGTGGAAAATCCCGTCGATGATGAATGAGATGATCTTGGGCCCGCCGTCCACGACGATGCCAACATGATGCCAACGGCCGGCCTGCAGGTGCCCGCGATCGCAGTCCCACGCGGCCTCGGCGATTCCATAGTCGTCCAGCGTCTGGCCGCGCACCAGCCGGCTGCCGAACGGCCCTCGCAGCGAAATTTGCAGCGTGCCGCGATCGGTGGTGCAGACCGA
>CAZDGC010000053.1:0-30127 GCA_964504885.1 uncultured Opitutus sp. | reverse complement strand
GGCGTCCCGGCCGTCCACCAGCCGCTGGCCCTCCTCCAGCGCGTCGAACTTGACCCAGAAATCCAGCGCGAAGCCGCCGCCCTCCGTGACCCGGCGCGGCTCCGGCGTCGCCGTGCCCTTCCGCGTCAATAGCAGCGGCAGCTTTGGCGCCGCCACCCGCTGGCCGGCCGCTATGGTCTTGCCCGTGAGATCCAGCGCCAATTCGGTGCGGGCGAGCGTCGCCGCCTCGTGCTGGCTCCAGAGCATGTGCAGGAACTCGGCCGGGATCTCGTGCACCCGGGCGACCTCCTTCTCCGTCTCGGTGATGAAAGTGCGCCCCTGATCCTCCACGAAGTCGGGGTAACTCATACGCGTTTCCAGCTCGTCCGAGTAGAGCAGCACCTCCGGCTCCGACCAGGCGATGACCTTGCCCGCCGGCGTGTCGACTTCGCGGCCACCGAGGACCCAGGCCGGATTGCGCTGGTTGCCGAAGGTGAAGCCCCCGTGGTTGTGAAACCAATACAGGTAGCGGCCGTTCTCCGCCCGCCAGACGAAGTTGGCCGCCCGCGCGTGCTTCACGCGTCTGCCACCCGGCCCGTAGGTCATGAAGGCGGGCGGGGTCCAGGTGCGGCCGTCGTCGCGTGAATACGCGTGGGCGGAGTAGTTCTGATCGGTACGGAACGTCGTGAACAACGTGCCATCGGAGAGCGCGACGATCGACTGCTCCTCGGCGATCCGGCCGGCGGGCGGGCGCAGCCCCACCTCGCCCTCGGGCAGCAGCTCCCATCGGATTTTCCTCGGGTCCCGTTCCGTCAGCAGGTTGTCGCTGCGCAGGAAGTTGCCCTCGGTGTCGGTCATGAACTGGTAATCGAAGTTGCCGACCTTGTGGAGCGTGACGTAGGCCGCGCCGCGATGGATGAGGGGGCGCCCGACGTGCCAGAAGAACTGCACCTTGCCGCCGTAGACGTTCTTCCGGTCGACTTCCGTCTCGCGGATCGGAATGCGGTACCGTTCCGCCGACCAGGTGAGGCCATGGTCGTCGCTGTACTTGAAGACGAAGTGCCCGAGCGTATCGACCCGGCGGGTCGTGCCGCCATCGACCTTCTTCACCTCCGTGAGCCGATCGCCATTGTAGTTGTAGAAAACGTAGATCCGCCCCGAGGGCACCTTCAGCGCGGTAACGTAGGATGCCTCCGGCGGACCGGGTGGCTCGATGTGGATCAGGGATGACCAGGTCCGGCCGACATCCGTGCTGCGCGTGCCGACGATGTGCTGGCTGTGGTCGCCCTCCTTGCCGGCAGCGGTGGTGAGGACGCAAAGCCACGCGCCGTCGTCGCACTTCACGATGTAGGGCTGGTCGGCATACGACTCGTCGGGAATCACCCAGCCGGTCTCGATGTTGCGCCAGCTCGCGGGAATCGTCGGTGCCTGGCTGGCGGCCAGGGCCCCACTCGCACTGAGGAGCGTCCCGAGGGCAAGGGCAGGAAAGACGGATTTCATGGGGTTCGAGGGGAGGCTGGTCCCCGGCTCCCGGGCCGGCAAACGCCGCGTCGTATTCCAGTAAACCAGCGCGCCCACCCTGCCTGCCCCGCACCGAAGCTCGCGCCACCCACTGCACGCGCCCGGACGCGGTCTTCTCGTGTCTTGCCAATCAAGGTTTCCTCACTCTGACGGCCGTCGGCCGAAGACAAGGTCCGGACATCGGTCGGTCACAGCGGTCTTTACACAAGACCGCTTTTGTTCAGTTTCGGTCTCCATGCAAGACCAACTCCAGGAGGTGATCCGGCAAAAACTGGGCGATGCCGTGACGGCACCATTTCCGCCGCTGACGCGGCGTGACGCGGTCGCCCCGTTCCTGAAAGGGAAGGCTCGCGCCGTGATCGGCATGCGCCGCGCCGGGAAAACGACCTTCCTTTATCAGTATCTGGCCGACCGGCAGGCGGAAGGAGTCGAGCGGGATCGGTTGATCTACTTCAACTTCGAGGACGAACGGCTGGGAACGCTGGAAGCGGACCAGTTGGGCGCCATCCTTGAAGCCTACTATCGCAGCTTTCCCCGCTATCGCGGCGCGGTGCGAGTCACCTGGTGCCTGGACGAGATTCAGGTCATTGCCGGATGGGAACGCTTTGTCCGGCGGATGATCGATTCCGAAAACGTCGAGGTGTTGCTCAGCGGTTCGTCCGCCCGGATGTTAAGTCGGGAAGTCGCCACGGCCATGCGGGGACGCGCACTGGAAACGGTGATCACTCCTTTCAGTTTTCGGGAATTCGCCCGGGCCCGCGGCGACACTCCGCCCCGCGGGAACCGGCTGACGAGTGCGGCGGAACAATCGGCGTGGCTGGCGCGGTTCGACGAATACCTGGAAATGGGTGGGTTTCCGGAAGCGGGTAAGCTCGCTTCCGCCCGCGAGCGGGTGGGCCTGCTCCAGGGTTATGTCGACAGCGTGCTGTTTCGCGACGTGGCGGAGCGGCATCGGATCGCAAACTTGGTCGCGCTGCGGGCTTTCGTCCGTCAGTTGCTGCGACAACCCGCGACTCCGTTGAGCGTGAGCAAAATCTACGCCGATTTCCGCTCCCGCGGGATTGGGGTGTCGAAGGAGCATCTCCTCGCTTTCCTCGCCCATCTGGAAGACGCCTTTCTGGTCTTCACCGTTCCCCTGGCCACCCGCTCCGAACGGCAGAGACAGGTAAATCCCCGCAAACTCTATCTGGCCGACCATGGGCTGGCCCAGGCCTTCAGTCCTGCTGCCGGTCTCGATCGCGGCCATCTCCTCGAAAACATGGTCGCCTGCGAACTCGCCCGGCAGAGTCGCGACCTCGCCTACGTTCGGACCGAGGAGGGTCACGAAGTCGATTTCCTGGCCACCGCCTTCGACGGCACCCGCTGTCTGCTGCAAGTGGCCGCCGACATCTCCTCCGCCGATACCTTTGCGCGCGAAGTGCGTTCCCTGGCCGCGGCCGGCGCCCGCTTTCCTGATGCGAGACGGATTCTCCTCTCGGAAACCGCGCCGCCTCGCGGCGAAACACCACCCGACGGGATCGAGCGTATCCCCGTCTGGCGCTGGCTGCTTGACGCCCCGGGCGGAAGCGACCGGTGAGCCGGGAGCATCGGCCAAACCGCTCATCCCGACACGGCCACTCTGTCCGCACCCCCGAGACTGCGACGAGCTCTTCAGGAAAGATACACCGGCATCCGCCCTATTTCACCCGCACCGAGGCGCCCGCGACCCACTGCCCGCGCACCGCGATGATCTTCTCGTGCTTCGGGATGCCGAGTTCGTTGGCCTGCAACTGGCCGACCAGCAGATCGACGGCCGCCTCGCCGAGCAGCTCCGGGTTGGAGTCGAGGCCCGCCAGCGGCGCCAGCTCCGGCGACCAGTCGAGGTGCACGAGCCCCACCTCCCGGGGGACGCTGACCTGACGCCGTTCCAGCCACGTGCGCACGGGCTGATCGGAAAACAGAATCACGTCCGGACGGTGCAACTCGTGCCAGCGGACAAAGTCGTCTTCCGCCGCCGGGGTGCGGGCGATCAGCGGGGGCACCCGGTCGCCCTCGTCGACGTCCTGCTGGTGCAGGAGAAACGAGGCGAGCCAGGCCCGATCCACGCGGACGCTGAGGGCCTCGCCCAGCACCAGGCCCACCCGCCGGTAACGGCGCCGGTTCAACTCCTGCAGCACGAGATGCATGTCCTCGTAGTGGGAGGAGACGACCCGGTGCACCGGCGGGTGTTGCACCGTGAGCCCCTTCGTCACGCAGGCAAAGTGTTTCCAGTCGAGCGCGAGCCGGCCCCCCACATGCGGCAGCGAGCAGAGGATGAGGCCGCGAATCCCCCGCGCCCGCAGAATCCGTGACATGCGCTGGCTCGTCATGCCCGGCTCCTTCAGCCAGAACTTGTCGAGGGCAAAGCCCGCCTCGCGGGCGCGGCGTTCGACGCCCGCGAAAAAACGGGCATGATTCGGGGCTTCGCGCCAGCCGTCGCGTGTGGCCCAGGCGGTGACAAAGCCCAGCGTTTCGCGCACGGATTCGGTGCGGATCGTGCGCAGCCGCGCCATCAGCGCCGCCACGGCGGGGTCGACGTGGTACCCGGCCCGCTGCGCCTCGCGCTGCACCCGCTGCCGCATCGCCGGCGTGAGGCGCGGGCTGTTGCGCAGGGCCAGCGAGACGGTGGTGTGCGACACCCCGAGCCGGGCCGCCAGATCGCGAAGGGAAAGACGTGGCGTCATGGCACGGTTGAAAAGAGCCTTCCCCCGGCGCGACAAACGCAAACCGAAACCCGGTCGCGGCCGGAGAAGCCCGACGCGGCGCGAGCAAAGGCCCAGAGCGATGCCGGAAGGGCCGCGTTGGGAGGGAGGATGGGAAGGTAAAAGGGAGAAAGGGAGAACGCCGATGCGAAACACGCGCGCGAGTGCGAGCGGAAAGACATGATCTCGGCCAACCGGCGATCCTACCGCCGCCCGGCTCCGGCTCCGGTTGACGGCCGCCGCTCGAAAAGCCCAACGTGGAGGGCGGCGCTCCGTCGCAGCCGCAATCCACCGGCGAAACCCGGTCCGTTCCTTCCGGCGCCGACGAAGCGGCGCCGCGGCGATGCACCCATCAGCCGGCAGAAGCCCCCGGCTCCCGCCGCGAGCCGCCCCCCGGGTTGACGCGGACCGCACTTCGCACGAAACTGCTTCCGCACGGAGGTCGCCATGAGGAATCGAGCGCAAGCGGTGCTCACGGACCTGTTCGCCACGGCGGACATCCGGATCAACGGCCCCCGCCCGTGGGATCTGCGCGTGCGCGACGAGCGCTTTTATGGCCGTGTCCTCGCCGACGGCACGCTGGGCTTCGGCGAGTCTTTCATGGACGGCTGGTGGGAGTGCGAGGCGCTCGACGAACTCTGCTGCCGCGCCGCCCGTGCGCGGCTCGACGAAAGGGTTGCGCCCGACCTCCGCACCGCCGCCGCCACCGTCGCCGCCCGGCTCCGCAACCTCCAGACGCGCCGCCGCGCCCGGCGCGTGGGCGAGGTCCACTACGACCTCGGCAACGACTTTTTCGCCGCGATGCTCGGACCCGGGCTGCAGTATTCGTGCGCGTATTTCCGCGACACCGACGACCTCGCCACGGCGCAGCGCCACAAACTCGACCTCATCTGCCGCAAGCTGGGCCTCGCTCCGGGCATGACCTTGCTCGACATCGGTTGCGGCTGGGGCGGCCTCGCCCGCCACGCGGCCCTGCACCACGGATGCCGCGTCATCGGCATCACCATCTCCCGCGAACAACAGGCGTTCGCGGCCGCGGCCTGCCGCGATCTGCCTGTCGAGATCCGGCTGCAGGATTACCGCGACCTGACGGGCAGCTTCGATCGCATCGTGTCGGTCGGCATGATGGAACATGTCGGCTACAAGAACTACCGCCGGTTCATGGCCGTGGCCGCGCGCTGTCTGCGCAACGAGGGCCTGTTCCTGTGCCACACCATCGGCGGGCAGGTCTCGCGGGTGCGCACCGATCCCTGGATCGCGCGGTACATCTTTCCCAACTCGATGCTGCCGTCGCCGGCGCAGGTGACGCGCGCCGCGGAGGGTCACTTCGTGCTGGAGGACGTGCACAACTTCGGCCCCCACTACGACCGCACCCTGCTCGCCTGGGAGCGGAACTTCCGTGCCGCGTGGGAACGGTTTCGCGGCCAGTACGGCGAGCGGTTCGGGCGCATGTGGCGCTTTTATCTGCTGAGCTGCGCCGGCGCCTTCCGCGCCCGCACCCTCGATCTCTTCCAGTTCGTCTTCTCCCAGGGAGGAATTCCCGGCGGCTACACCCCGGTGCGTTGAGCCGCCGGTCCAAGGACCACCAGGCCGCGATCCCTTTCCGCCCGCCCTCGCCCGCCCGCGCTTTCCTTTTGCGGCTTTTCCGCCACGGTGCGCGCGTGACCCACGACGAACTGCAGACCCTGATCGAGGACGCGACCGCCGACTACGCCCTGGGCGACACCGACGCCGCACTCGAAAAACTGGCCCGCGCCACGGCGGCGCACCCGGCCTCTTTCGAGGCGTGGCATGCCCTTGCCGAAGTGAACTTCTCCCTGCGCCGGCTCGACGCGGCGCTGGCGGCGGCGGAGCAGGCGCGCACCCTCCGGCCGGCGGACGTGTTTATCAACACCACCCTGTCGCGCATCTGGATGGAACGCGGCGACAAGGCCCGGGCCGAGCACTTTGGCGCCCAGGCCAAGATGCAGAGCTGGCGCGAGGAATTGCAGCAACCGCCGCCCCCCCGTTGACACGCTTCGCCGGCCCTCCGTACCCTCCCGCCCCTATGGAGTCACCGGCTTACGTCCTGGAGTTTGAGAAGCCCCTGCGGGAGCTTTCCCGGCAACTTGACGAGTTGAGGCAGCGTTCCATCGAGACGAACGTCGACCTCGCCACCGAGATCACGGAGATGGAACGTAAGGTCGAGGCGACCCGGCGCGAAATCTACTCCAACCTCACCCCCTGGCAGCGCGTGCAGATCGCGCGACATCCCAGGCGACCCTACGCCCTCGATTACCTCCAGGCGATCTGCGAGGACTTCCAGGAACTGCACGGCGACCGGCAGTACAAGGACGACCGCGCCATCATCGGCGGCACCGCCTTCTTCCAGGGCGAGGCCGTGATGATCGTCGCCCAGCAGAAAGGTCGCGACCCGAAGGAGCGCATCGTGCGCAACTTCGGCATGCCACAACCCGAGGGCTACCGCAAGGCGCTCCGCCTGATGCGGCTCGCCGAGAAGTTCCGCCTGCCGGTGCTCACCTTCATCGACACCCCCGGCGCCTATCCCGGCATCGAATCCGAGGCGCGCCACGTCTCCGAGGCCATCGCCGTCAATCTCCGCGAGATGGCCATGCTGCGCACCCCGACGATCTCCGTCGTGATCGGCGAGGGCGGCTCCGGCGGTGCGCTCGGCATCGGCGTCACCGACCGCGTGCTCATCCTCGAAAACAGCTACTACTCCGTCATCTCGCCCGAAGGCTGCGCCGCCATCCTCTGGAAGGACGGCAGCGCCGCCCCCAAGGCCGCCGAAGCCCTCAAGGTCAGCGCCGATCACCTGGAAAAACTCGGCGTCGTCGACGAAGTGATCCCGGAGCCGCCGGGTGGCGCGCACCACGACCCCGCCCGCGCCGCCCAGGCACTGCAGTACGCGCTGCAGAAACACCTCAACGACCTGCGCGCGCTCGACACCGAGCGGTTGCTGGAAACCCGCTACGAGCGCTTCCGCCACCTCGGCGTCTTCGAGGAGTCCGGCGTGGTGCGAAGCTGAGCTCCTGCGTGCCCAAACTCTTCGCCGTCAGGTCGGGTTCGCACTCCGCGCCCTTGGTCCCTTGGCCGTTTGGTCCCTGGGTCTGAGGCGCAGCCTCGCTACATCCGCACCGTCAGCAGCTCGATCTTCCGCGCCGTCGCCTTCGAGGCATCGATCTCGATCAGCGCGGCCGAGAGGCGCACGTCCCCCGTCGCCACGTCGAAGCGTCGCGGCATGCCGTCGAGGAAACGCTCCACCACCGGCTTCACCTCGCGACCCAGCACGCTCGCGTAGGGTCCGGTCATGCCGACATCGCAGATGAACGCCGTGCCCTTCGGCAGCACGCAGGCATCCGCCGTCGGCACATGCGTGTGCGTGCCGAGCACGGCGGTCACGCGGCCATCGAGGTGCCACCCCAGGGCCTGCTTCTCCGAAGTCGCCTCCGCGTGCATCTCCACGATGATCGCGTCGGCCTGCGCCCGGAGCTGCTCGATCATGCGGTCCGCCGCGGCGAAGGGACACTCCGCCTTCATGTTCATGAAGCTGCGGCCGAGCACCGTGAACACTGCGACCCGGAAGCCGCGCGCCTCGATCACGAGGTGATCCCAGCCCGGACACGCCCGGGGCAGGTTGGCCGGGCGGCACACGCGGTCGAGCTGCGTGATTTCATTTTCCCAGCCGCGCTGGTCCCACACGTGATCCCCCAGGGTGAGGGCATCAACCCCGCACTCGAGAATCGACCGGGCCACCGCGCCCGTGATGCCCGCTCCGGCGGCCGCGTTTTCGGCATTGGCGATCACAAAGTCCAGGGCGTGCTCCGTCCGCAGCCGTCGGACCCGGTCGGCGACGATCTCGCGGCCCGGCCGGCCCACGATATCGCCGATGAACAGGAGTTTCAGCATGCCTCGACCCTGCGATCGCCACGGCGTGGCGCCAGCCTATTTCGCCGGCTTCCTCCCGCCGGTCGTATCCCCCGGTTGGCGACGTCTCCCCGTCCCGCCCGTTCACGCCGCACGGCCGGCGCGGAACACGCGATAGTTGAGGAGCAGGAAGACCACGATCGTCGACGGCGGAATCGCCCAGAACGCCGCCCACATCACCCCGAGGCCCAGCACGCTGGTGCAGAACTTGAAGGCGCCGAGATTGATCACGTAGCTCAAGGCGACCGCGAACAGGTACTCGCCGAACTGACGCCCGGCGTCGCGGCGCGCGCTGGGCAGCGCCCAAAACCGGTTGGCCAGGTAATGCGTCGCGGTCGACACCACCCAGGAGATCGAGAACGCCAGCGTCTCCGACAGCACGCCCTTCAGCAACGCGAGCACGACGAACTGCACGCCGGCCGAGCCGCCACCCACGACGAGAAAGCGCACGGCGCGTGTCACGGTCTGGGCATCGACTGAACCGGGCTTGAACATCGGCGGCTACCGAACCGGCGCGCGCGCCGCCCCGCAACTGCATTTCCGCTGGGACGACCGACGCACGCGCCTCCCGTTTTCCGGACGGTGCGGAGCGCTCGACGGAGTGCGGACGGATCGCCGCAGGCGATCGTCCGCTCGGGCAGGCAACGCTTCGCCTCTGCCTGCGCCCCGGCCACGTGGCCCGGTTGGCCACCGCCGGGACTTCGTCCCACCCCTCACCGCCGCACCCGCTCCGGCTCCACCCGATGAATCACTCCGCTGAATTCCGGCCCGCAGGTTGTGCCACCGATCGGATTGCGCCCGAACGCAATCTCCACCGGATTGACCACAAAAAACTCGCCCGGCGTCCGCCAGACGCTGCGGCCGTCCACCGCCAGTTCCAATTGCCCCCCGACCAGATGCCCCGCAGCCCGGAACGGCAGCGGAGCCCGCAGCGACTCCATCGCCACCCGGAGCCGGACCCGGCGACCGGGCTCGATCCGCACCGGCTCGCTGCGCTGCAACGCGCCACCCCAGTGATCAAGGAAAAACCGCACCGTGCCGCGATCGTCGAGATACTCGACGGCGACGAAATCGCCCCGCCCCGGCTCGCCGGTCACCAGCAGCGGCTCCTTCGCCCCGGCGCGACCCTGCGGCCACTCCACCTCCAATTCGACCGCCGCCCGCGGCGTGAGCCAGCGCGCCGCCACCTCCGCCCGCCGCGCCGCCTCCGCCCGCCAGCCCGGCTCCACCGTCGCATCCCGGCGCAAGAACTCCACCGCGGTTGCCGTTCCCGGCGCCCCGGCGCCCCGGCGTTCCAGCCGGAGCCCGCCCGGCGGCGCGCCGTGCCACGGCGCAAGATCGATCAGCACCCTGCCGTCGAAGCGCAGGAGCAGCCGCCGCGTCACCGCCGCCACCTCGACCTCGGATGCGCCCGCAAACCACGGGTGCGTGTCCGGCGGCAGCAGCGAACCCATCGCCAGCACCAGCCGGTGGATTGCCGCCGGATCGAGGCGCACCTCCGGCGTGACCTGGCTCAGGCCGGAGGCGGCGGCGATTTCGAACCGGCCCCGCCCTGCTGCCGCATGCACCAGGAAGAGTCGATCCGGCCGCTCGGGCTCGCCCGCCTCCAGGAGAAGTTCGCGGGTTCCGGGCGGCGCCGGCGCCACCCGCAGTCCGATCTCGATCGGCCCGTACCGCACCCCCGCGAGCCGTTCGTACACCGCCGGCACGCGGTTCCACCCCCGCGCCACCTCCCGGTACCCGCGGGGATTGTGCTCCCGCAGCAGACCATCGAGCTGCAGGCTGTAGAGGATCGCAAAGCCTCCGGAGACGAACGCCAGTACACTGCCCGCCACCGCGCCCGCCAGCCGCCAGGCCCGCGCCCGCACCACCGCCAGCTCCCTCCCGGCCGCCAGCAATCCCACCACCACCAGCAGCATCAGCGCCGGCGTGAAATCGCTCTGGTAGCGCGCGAGGGAGCCGAAGAACAGCATCAACGTTCCCGCCATGCCGGCGAACAGCACCGCCGTCGCGGCCAGCCACGCCCCCAGCGCCAGCCGCTCCGTGCGATCCCGCCGACGGAGCGCCAGCGGCGCCGCCAGTGCCAGCCACGCCACCGGCAGGTTGGCGAACAGGCCGTAGACGTCGTCGTGCCCGCCGAATCCCGGCGGCTTCGGCGGCAGCGGCGCCGGGGCGATGAACGGGAAGTGCCGCGACCACTCCGCCAACGAAAAGAAGTACCGCCAGACGTTGAACGGCGCGTGCGTGACGCGGAAGTGCGCCATCTTCGACTCGTAGTCCAAGGAGAACTGATACGCCTGACCAAACTGCAGCGGATCCCCGAAGCGCGCGTGGTTGTGCCACGCCATCGCCGCGCCGATCGCCAGCAGCGGCGCCAGTGCGCCGAGGATCTCGCGCCGCGGCAGGGCACGCCGCCACGCCGCCGCCCCCCCCTCCGCCGCCCGCTCGCGCCGCGCCCGTCCCCACCAGGCCAGCACCGGCACGGCAAGGAAAGGGGACGCGATCAGGTAGGTCGGACGCGAAGCGATCGCCAGCCCCAGCGCCAGGCCCGCCGCCGCGAACCACCCCACCCGCCGCGTCACCCCGGGCCGCTCCGCCTCCGCCCGCGGCACGTGCAGGCTCCGCCAAATCGCCAGCAACGCCAGCAGGGCAAAGCACGAGCCCGCCGCGATCGGCAGCTCCCACATCTGGGGCCGGCGCAACAACACCGGCCAGAGCCCGGCCAGCCCCAGCACCATCACTCCCAGCGCGAGGGATCCCGGCCCCGCCGCCGGGAAGTAGCGGCGCCGCACCGCGAGCCACAGCGCCACGCTCGCCAGAAACCCGCCGTACGCGAATGCCAGTGTCGCCACCGCCAGCGGCAGGTCGATCCCCGTCCACAACCGGAACGGCAGCATCAGCACCACCACCGGCGCCGCGCCGAAATACAGGTAGTACTTGCCGCGATAATACGTCGCATCGTGCAGCCCCAGGCCCCGCGGCCGCTTCGCGGGGTCGTACGGGTCCGGCAGCCGTTGCAACTCCTCGGGCACCACCACCTTCAGGTGGAGCTGCCCCTCCAGCCAGCCGTCGATGAGGAGATTGTAGTAATCGCGCTGCTCCAGCCCGAACTTCCAGGGGTCGCCGCTCGACCGCACGGTCCAGAGGTAGAACCAACCGATCACGACGCAGAGCGCGATCGTCAGCCCGCGTTCCGCCCACTTCATGCGCGCGGGCCCCTCCGGTCGTGAGCCGGCTGGTTACCGCCGGGAGCCCACGCGTTCCGCGCCCTCCTGCCCTCCCGGGCGGACGATCGCCGCCGGCGATCCGTCCGCGCCCCCCCGCGCGCCACGCGCCAAAACGTCACTTGCCTCGCCGCACGCGTTGCCTTCGCCTTCGTCATTCGTCTCCACGGAATGAACCGCGTCACCACCGGGCAACCCCTTTTCGCCATCATCGGCTGCGGCCTGATCGGCCGCAAGCGCCTCACCGCCCTCGGCCCGCAACCGCCCGTGCGCTACACCTGCGATCTCGACGCCGCCCGCGCCGCCGACCTCGCGAGGCTCGCCCCCGGCTGCACCGCCCTCACCGACTACCAGGCCGCCCTCGCCGACCCGCGGGTCGACGCCGTGATCGTGTCGACGCTCAATGCCTCACTCGCGCCCCTCACCCTTGCCGCCGTGCGCGCCGGCAAGCACGTCCTGGTGGAGAAACCGGGTGCGCTGCGGGCGGAATCGCTGCGCGAAATCCAGGCCGCCGCCCGCGCCGCCGGCGTGGGCGTGCGGCTCGGTTACAACCATCGCTACCACCCGGCGCTGCAAAAGGCGCGCGCGCTGATCGACGCCGGCGAACTGGGGCCGCTGATGTTCCTGCGCGGTCGTTACGGCCACGGCGGTCGCAAAGGCTACGACCGGGAATGGCGGGCCGATCCCGCCCTCTCCGGCGGCGGTGAACTGATCGATCAGGGCGTGCATCTGATCGATCTCGCCGGCTGGTTCCTCGGCGAGTTTCCCGCCGTCGAGGGCCATGCCACGACCTACTTCTGGGACATGCCGGTCGACGACAACGCCTTTCTCTCCCTCCGGACCGCCGCCGGCCAGACCGCCTGGCTGCACGTGAGCTGCACGGAGTGGAAGAACCTGTTCTCCCTCGAAATCTACGGCCGCGACGCGAAGCTCGCGATCGACGGCCTCGGCGGCAGCTACGGCGTCGAGCGGATCACCTTTTACAGGATGCGGCCGGAAATGGGGCCTCCCGACACCACGAGCTGGGAGTACCCGCGCGGCGACGAGTCCTGGGCGGTGGAGACCCGTGCGTTCCTCGACGACATCCGCCTCGGCCGCGAGCCGGACCCGGGTCTCGCGGAGGGCATCCGGGTGCTGGAGGTGGTGGAGCGGGTGTATCGTGAATCCGAATTTCCTCGTGCTACCCGCAGGGTGGGAGGGAGTGAGGGAGTGAGGGAGTGAGGGACACCGGCGCGTGGCGAGTAACGACAAGCTGCATCAGTTCGGGGCCTACCGAAAGGCTTGCGAGCTGTTCGATCTTGCTGTCGCCGACATGGCGCCCCTGGCTCGCGAACCCTTGTGCATGCGCCTCGCATCGCAGCAGGTTGCGAGCGCGGACTCCATTGCCTCGAACATCGAGGAAGGCTATGGGCGTTCCTCCCGCGCCGATTACGTCCGGTTCCTTGTCATCGCCCGCGGCTCCGCCACCGAGACACGAGGCCGCTACGAACAGCGACTGAAACACTGGCTGGCCCCCGAGGTAATCACAGCCCGAGTCGTCCTCTGCGAGGAAATCATCGCCATCCTGAGCGCATCCATCCGCCGCCTGCGGACGGACTGACCGCCCGTTCTCCCTCATTCCCTCACTCCCTTTCCCATGATCATCACCCGTTCCCCCCTGCGCGTCTCCCTCGGCGGCGGCGGCACCGACCTGCCGTCCTACTACCGCGACTACGGCGGTTTCCTCGTCGCAGCGGCGATCGACAAGTACGTCTACCTCACGCAGCACCGCACCTTCCAGTCCGAGATCATCATCAAGTACTCCAAGCTCGAGCGTGTGACCGCGGTCGAGCAGATCGAGCACCCGATCATCCGCGAGGCGCTCAAGCTCACCGGCGTGACCGATCCCCACCTTGAGCTCACCTCGATGGCCGACATTCCCGGTGGCACGGGGTTGGGATCCAGCGGCAGCTTCACCACCGCCCTGCTCAAGGCGTTGCATACTTACAAAAAGAACCTCATCTCCCCCGCCGAACTCGCCGAGCAGGCCTGCGAGATCGAGCTCAACCGCCTCGGCGAGCCGATCGGCAAGCAGGATCAGTACATCGCCGCCATCGGCGGCATCACCGCCTTCACCTTCCACCGCGACGGGCGCGTCGAATACCGCCCCTGCAATCTCGCCGAGGAGACGCTCTTCAACCTCGAGGACAATCTCCTGCTCTTCTTCACCGGCTACAGCCGCAGCGCCTCCGCCATCCTCAAGGATCAGAACGACCGGTCCAAGGCGCAGGAGCAGGCGATGCTGGACAACCTGCATTTCACGAAGGAACTCGGCCTCCAATCGCTCGCCGCCCTGGAATCGGGCAACCTCGAGGAGTTCGCCCGGCTGATGGACGTGCACTGGCAGCGCAAGAAGGCGCGCAGCTCCGGCATGAGCAACGCGCGCATCAACGACTGGTACGACCACGCCATGGCGCACGGCGCCCTCGGCGGCAAACTGATCGGCGCCGGCGGCGGCGGCTTCCTCATGTTTTACGCCGGCGACAAGAAGGAGCTCCGCCGCGCCATGCGCGAGCAGGGCCTGCAGGAGGTCCGTTTCCGCTTCGACTTCGAGGGCAGCAAGGTCGTCGCGCAGAACTGAGCGTCCGTCCCAGGACGGCGGCGGCCGCATCCACCGCCCGGCCAATCGTGGCCCCACTGGGCAAAAGGCAGGCACCAGGAACGACCGGCCGGAATTGCCCTGCTTCCGCCGAAGCGGGCCACGGAATCGCCTGCCCCCGGGCAGGGCGCGATCCGATCGCTCCACCGCGACTCGCGTCGCTCGTGCGAACGGCGCGGCATGACGAAAAACTCCGGAATTCTTTCTCGCCCTGCTCCGGGGAGAGGCGCAGAAAATCTCCCCTCCCCAACCGTGCGCCGCGCCCCCTCGCGTCGTCGCCTCCAAGCCCGCTGAAAACCATGCATACTCCCATCCGGATTCGCCACCGCCGCGGGACGATCGCCCTGTTCGTCCTGCTCGCCACTGCCGCCGCGCTCCGCGCCGCCGCGCCCGCCGCCGCCCTCTCCGGCTACGTCAGCAATGCCGGCACCGGCAATCTCCTCGCCGGCGCCCGCGTCGAGGTGCCCGCCCTGGGCCTGCAAACGCTGACCGATGACGCCGGCCGCTACGAGTTTGCCAGCCTCCCCGCCGGCGCCCACGAGCTCGTCGCCTCCTACCTCGGCCTCGATTCCCAGCGCGTCACCGTCACCGTCGCCGCCGGCCAGCCGGTCGTGCGCAACTTCGATCTCACCACGGGCATCTACAAACTGGATACCTTCACCGTCACCGGCGAGCGCGAGGGCAACGCCGCCGCGCTCACCATGCAGCGCAACGCGCCCAACGTGAAGAACGTCGTCGCCATCGACGCCTACGGCAACCTGCCCAACATGAACGCCAGCGAGCTCGCGGTCCTGCTCCCGGGCGTCGCCGGCAACCTGAGCGACGAGGGCAACATCATCGGCTTCACCGTCCGCGGGATGGGCCCCGGGTCCAACACCATCACCATCGACGGCGCGCTCATGGGCAGCCAGGCCGGCGATAACCGCCAGACCCGCATCCACACCATGACCGGGTCGATGTTCGAGGCGCTCGAGGTCACCAAGGGCCACACGCCCGACAAGGAGGCCGGATCCCTCGGCGGCACCGTCAACCTCAAGAGCCGCTCGCCCCTCAGCCTGAAGGAAAAGCGGCGCGTCACCTACAACTTCTCCACCCGGATCGCCCCGCCCGGCACCCAGCAGATCCCGCTGCGCGAGGACCACCGCGCCCACCCGCTGCTCAACGTCGCCTGGCAGGAGGTCTTCAGCGTCTTCGGCGGCGAACGCAACCTCGGCATGGCCCTCAACCTGTTCTACAGCGAACAGGCCGTCGGCTTCTTCAGCACCACCCGCGACTTCCAGAACACCACCGCCCAGCCCGCCTACCTCTGGGACTTCCGCACCCAGGACAACTACAACAACCGGAAGCAATCCAGCATCAACCTGAAGTTCGACTACCGGCTCTCGCCCCACACCAAGCTCTCGGCGAACTACATCTACAACGACGCCTTCGAGCGTTTCCGGACGCGATACTACTTCCGCGCCTTCACCCAGAACCAGAACGCGGTACCCAACGCCACCACCACCGGCGTCATCCCCGGCTTCACCAGCCGCATCACCCAGGTGCGCCCCGTCGCCGCCTCGACCGTCTCGCTGCAGTCGCAGATGTCCTTCTTTTACAACCGCCAGCGCCACTTCGACCTCGGTGCCGAGCAGCGTTTCGGCGACCTTGAGCTCGACTACAACGCCGTTTACAGCAGCTCGGCCATCAGCTCCGGCTCCGGCGATGGCGGCGACCTCACCTACCAGGCCACCGGCATCGGCTGGATTCTTGATCGCACCCGCTCCGATCTCTACCCGGACTTCATCCAGACCGCCGGCCCCGACATTCGCAGCGCCGCCAGTTACCGGCCGACCCAGTACGTGTTTAACGACAACAAGCCCTTCCACGAAATCCGCGAACTGCGCGGCAACGCCCGCTACAAGCTGCCCCAGTTCAATTCCGTGTTCCTGAAAACCGGAATGCGCCTGCGTGAGGAGACCGCCGGCAACCGCAACAACAAGAACCGCCGCTTCACCTTCACCGGCACCAACGCCGGCCAGCTCCCGGTCGACCCCACCATCGCGCTCTTCGGCGACCACAAGCTCGGTCTCGCCCTCCCCCGCATCCACCCCAACGCCGTCGCCCGCCAGCGCAACCCCCTCGACCCGACGCTCTGGACCGAGGACCGCTACTTCCACGAGCAGTCGAAATACACCGGCACCCGGCAGGCCACCGAAACCGTCACCGCCGGCTACGTCATGACCCAGGGCCGCATCGCCCGCACCGGGTTCGTCGCCGGCGTGCGGTACGAGGAGACGGAGGACGAAAGCTGGGGCTGGGTCCGCAATCGCTTCGGCTCGACCGCCGCCCAGCAACTCGCCGATCCCGTCGGCTCCGCCCAGCGCGACTACGCCAACACCCGCCGCGAAATCTCCGGCCGCTACTCCCGCTCGTTCCCGAGCGCCCATCTGACCCAGGATCTCCACCCGAACCTCAAGGCCCGCCTGAGCTGGTCCAACAGCTTCGGCCGTCCGCCGCTCACCAACCTGATGCCCAACGAGACCATCAACGAGACGGCCCAGACCCTGACGATCAACAATCCCAGCCTGAAGCCGCGGATCGCCGAGAGCTGGGACGCCGCCCTCGAGTACTACTTCGAGCCCGTCGGCAACGTCTCCGTCACCTGGTTTCACAAGCGCATCACCGACTACTTTGTGAGCGGAATTCTTTCCGGTACGGTGCCCGACGGGGCCGACAACGGCTACAACGGCGAGTACGCCGGCTTCAGCATCCTCACCACCCAGAACCTCGGCAATGCCACCGTGAAGGGCTGGGAGATCAGCTACCATCAGCAGTTCACCTTCCTGCCCGGCCTGCTGCGCGGCCTCGGCGGCGGGGCGAACTTCACCTTCCTCGACACCAAGGGGAACTTCGGCGGCACGGTCGAACGCAAGAAGGGCGAGGTGCCCGGCTTCATTCCCTTCACCGCCAACTTCAACCTGCATTGGCGCCACCGCGGCTACAGCGCACGCCTCATCTGGAACCGCACCGGAGAATATATCAACGCCTTCACTGCCACCGGCTCCGGCCGCAACCAGTACATCCGCAACCGCAACATCGTGAACTGCGGCGTCGCCTACCAGTTCCGCCCGTCGCTCTCGGTGTCGCTCGATGTCCAGAATCTGTTCAACGAGCCGCAGGTGTTTTACCGCGGTGTCGCCGATCAGGTTTCCGAGGTGCGCATTCCCGGCACGACGATTACGATCGGCTTCAGCGGACGGTTCTGATTACGCGCTGGGCTACAGCACGCCGCCTCCCTCCCGTCGCCGGGCGGGCCACGTTGCGCATCGCAGCCCGCCTGGTTCAGCTTGGCCCGCTTGGTCACAAGCGGGGTCTTCGTTTCGCTCCCCGGCCGATTACAGTCTTGCCCGCTCCCGTAGCCGCGACTCCCTCGTGAGGCATGAGCGAAGGCACCGCGCCGCCCGCCGCCCGCACCGGGCGACTCGTCACCGCCGAAACCCTCGCGGTCGCGCCGTCCGTCCTCGGTCAGCCCCTGGCCGAGCCCTGGCGGCGGGCGGCCGCGATGGCGATTGACCTCGCCCTTGTCGGCCTGCTCTCCCTGCTCTCCGCCCCCTGGCTTGGCATCGCCACCGGCGTGATGCTCGTCGTCCTGTTCGGCAATGCCGCCACCGCCCCGCTCGCCCTCAAAGTCGTGCGCGGGATCTGCCGCCTGCTGGGCGCCGCCCTCGCGTTGCTGTCCGCCCTTGTGCTCGGGCACAGCTCGTTCGTGAAGGACTCCGGCCTGCGCGTCGACGCCCTCACCGGCCGGCCACCCAGCGCCGCCATGACCGAAACGGTCTGGCTCGCCCCGGATGCCACCACCACCGAGCTCCGCGCCGCCGCCGCCAAACTCCAGGACCAGGTCGAGGCGCTCAAGGCGGAGGCCCGCGACCTCCAAGCCGCCAGCGCTTCGTGGACCTACCGGGCGCGCGCCTTCGCCAACGCCCTCGGCGTCACCTTCGGCTGGTCCGGCATCTACTTCACGCTGTTCGCCGGCGGGCTCAATGGCCGCACCCCCGGCAAGCTGCTGCTGCGCACCCGCGTCGTCCGCACCAGCGGCACGCCGTTCACGTTCTTCGATGCCTTCGTGCGCCACGGCGGCTATGTGGCGGGGGTCGCCATGGGCATGCTCGGCTTCCTGAAAGTGCTCTGGGAGCCCAATCGCCAGGCCGTTGAGGACCGCATCGCCGGCACGGTGGTGGTGAAAGTGCGCTGAGACGCCACTCCCCTCCCAAGGCTCCCCCCCCGTTTCGCAAGTTCAGGACTCGAGAAAGTTGTCCGCCCTCACCCCACCGACCGCGCGCGAAAATGCCGCCGGCATCTTCGTCAGGGCAGCGGCTGGAGCTGGCCGGCGGGCACCTTGACCAGCAGTCCCTGGCGGAGCACGTCGACCGCGAGCACGATTCCCTGCGGGTGGGACGGATCATCCACGATGCCCTCGAGCCCATGGAGCGGCCCGCCGATGATGCGCGCCCGCCGGCCCTTGGTAAGGAGGGGCTTCACGCTCAACTCGTAGCCAGAGGCGACGATCGCCTTCACGTCCGCAAGCTGGCGCAGGAAACGCGGCACGTCCTCGACGAGGAGGGTGCGGGCGAGCAGTTCCTGCTGGTAGAGGCGGTTCTTTCGATCGGCGGGGACGCAGGCGAAGACGTAGCCGGGAAAGAGCGGTTTGGTGAAGGTCCGGAGACGGGGGCCGTACCGGCGCACGCTTTCGACCAGCGGCAGATAATGTTCCATCGCCTCCGCGGACAGCAGCGCGGCGAACTTCTTCTCACACCGCGGCCGGGTGTGGCACACGAGCCAGAGGAGGTCCGCCGCCATTCAGCGCTGCAGCAGGAAACGAACCGCGGCGTGATAACCCTCGAAGCCGAGGCCGGTGATGACGGCGAGGCAGACCGGGGCGGTAAGCGACCGGTGCCGGAATTCCTCGCGGCGGTGGATGTTGGAAATATGCACCTCCACGGCCGGCAGGCCGGCGCCGGCGAGCGCATCGCGCAGGGCGACGCTGGTGTGGGTGAGGGCGGCGCCGTTGATGACGATCCCGTCGAACTTCGCGTCGGCGAGCGCACCGATGCGATCGAGCAGCGCGCCCTCGTGGTTCGACTGGAAGAACTCAAGGTGCGCGACGCCCCCGAATTCCGCGCGCAGCGCCTGTTCGAGATCGGCGAGCGAGGCGCGGCCGTAAATCTCCGGCTCGCGTTTGCCGAGGCGATCGAGATTGGGGCCGTTGAGGATGGCGATCTTCTTCATGCGGGTGGCTCACGGAACACGCGGACCGGCGCGAAGGAAAGACTCATCTTGGCGGGCGCGGCGTTCCCACCCGGGCGGCGGGTTCGACGGCGTCACAGCGGGTTGTCCGTGCCGATGAACTCCCACGGCAGCCGGAACCGGGCCGACAATTCCGCGGCCAGCGCGCGCACGCCGTGCACCTCGGTGGCATAATGCCCGCAGCAATACAGGTTGAGTCCCTCCTCCTGTGCGCGGTTGAACCATTCCTCGCGCAGTTCGCCGGTCACGAGGGTGTCGGCGCCGGCGGCGGCGAGCTCGGGCACGGCGCTGTTGCCGGCTCCGCTGCAGAACGCCACGGCGCGCGGCCGCGCGGGCCCGCATTCGACCGCGACGACGCGCGGATAATGCCGCTGCAGGCGCGCGCGCAGCCCGGCCCGCGTCAGGCGACAGGGAGCGACGCACCCGATGGCCTCGCCATCGCGCACCAGAAAGGGCGTCCGGGGGCGCAGACCCAGTTGCCGTGCCAGCAGGGCGTTGTTGCCGATGGCAGGATGAGCGTCCAGCGGGAGGTGGCTGGAGTAGAGCGCACAGTGGCCGGCGAGCAGCGTCGCCACGCGCTCGTACATCACGCCGGTGAGCGGCCGGGGCATGTCCCAGTACAGCCCGTGGTGCACGATCAGGAAATCGATTCCGGCGGCCACCGCGCGCTGGAAGGGCACCAGGCCGGCGTCGACCGCCGCACCGATCCGCGTCACCCGGCCGCGATTGGCCACCTGGAGGCCGTTGCAGGCGCCGGGGGCATCCTTGAACGCGGCGCGGCGCGTGCGCCGATCGCAATACGAGACGAGTTCCTCGAGTCGGACCATGCACCCAAGCTGGGCCGCGGGGGGCGCCGGGGTCAACCCCGGGGCCGATGGCAGGTCTCCCGGGCAGGGAGGTGCAGACGGGGGTTGCCGCGTCCGCGGGGGCGGTTCACAGTGCGCGCGCTGCCATGAGTTTCACTCCGAGCCACGCCCCCTTTCCGGCGCCACCGACCGGCGCCTCCGCGCCGGATCAGCCGGTCGACCTGATTGCCGAAGCCGCCGACCGCTTTCCCCACCGACCCTCGTGGGACGAATATTTCATGGCGACGGCGGTGCTGATCGCGTCGCGCTCCAACTGCGAGCGCCTTCACGTCGGGTGCGTGATCGTGACCGGAGGCGAACACAAGAACCGAATCGTCGCCGCCGGATACAACGGTTTCCTGCCGGGCACCCCCCACGTTTCGCGGGTCCGCGACGGCCACGAGCAGGCCACGGTGCATGCCGAACAGAACGCAGTCGCCGATGCGGCGCGCCGCGGCAGCCCGGTGGACGGCTGCGTGGCGTACGTCACCCACTACCCGTGCATCAACTGCGCGAAAATTCTCGTCGCAGCCGGGATCACGAAAATCAAGTACCGCGCCGACTACCAGAACGACCCGCTCGTGGCGCCGCTGCTGGCGGAGGCCGGCGTGAAGGTGCTGAAACTCTGAGCCGCCGTTGCGGTCCGGGAATAGACCCGCCCCCTCATGCGTGGATCTCGTAAAGCCTCCAAGGAAACCCTGGCCGGCCAGCTTCTGCTGGCGCACCCGGCGATGCGCGATCCCAACTTCCGGCGCAGCGTGGTGCT
This sequence comes from uncultured Opitutus sp., assembly GCA_964504885.1. Taxonomy (GTDB): domain Bacteria; phylum Verrucomicrobiota; class Verrucomicrobiia; order Opitutales; family Opitutaceae; genus ER46. The sequence goes on along the minus strand of CAZDGC010000053.1, from coordinate 9,218 downwards.
GATGTCGCTGCATAACGAGGAAGGGGCCATGGGCGTCGTGCTGAATCGCCCGCTCGGACGGCGCCTCGGCGAACTGAGCGGCGAGTTCGCGCTCGGCCCGCTGGCGAGCGTGCCGCTGTTTCGCGGCGGCCCGGTGCAGACCGAGCAACTGGTGCTGGCGGCCTGGCAGACCCGGGCGGACGGCTTCCGGCTGCATTTCGGCCTCGAGCCCGAGCGGGTCCTGCAACTGCTGGAGGAGGAGGGCACACATGTGCGCGGCTTCCTCGGCTACTCCGGATGGGCGGCCGGCCAGTTGGAAAACGAGATGCGCACCCACACCTGGATTGTCGCCGACGTCCCCGAGGATTTGCTGCTCCATGCCCAGGACGACACCCTGTGGCGGACGGTGCTCGGCCGGGCAGGCGATGAGTGGCGTTTGCTCGCCGGCGAGCCCGAGGATCCGGCGTTGAACTGACCGGCGAACTATTCCGTTGACAGGGGTGGGGCCGTGATCTGCTCTCGCGCCTTTTATGAAAGTCGTTTCCTCCATCAAATCGGCCAAGAAGCGTCACCCGGCGTGCCAGGTGGTTCGCCGCCGGGGCAAGATTTACATCATCAACAAGGTCGAGCCGCGCTACAAGGCGCGCCAGGGCTAACCCTCTCTTACTGCGATGAAAGCCGAAGGCCATCCCACGCTGAACAAGGTCTGTTTTCTCGATATCGGAACCGGCCGCCGTTTTTTCACCCGGTCCACGATGAAGTCCGCCCGCAAGGAGACGATTGATGGCGAGGAGTATTTCGTCATCGCGCGCGATGTGACGATGGACTCGCACCCTGCCTACACCGGTGAGAAGCGCCTGGTCGACACCGCCGGTCGGGTGGAGAAGTTCACCTCGAAGTTCAAGCGCGGCACGGGCAAGAAGTAAGGCCCGGTACCCGGTGCAAGGCCGGGGCTCCTCCCGCGGGTTTACCCGCCCGCCGGAATTTCCATGCGTATCCATCCGTTTCAGGGCCTGGTGCCCGATCCGGCACTGGCGGCCGAGGTCGCATGCGTGCCGTACGATGTGGTCAACGCCGCCGAGGCGGCGGCCCTCGCCGCCGGTCGCCCGCACAGCCTGCTGCACGTCGACCGGGCGGAGATTGATCTGCCCGCGGGAACCGATCCTTACAGCGACGGCGTCTACGCGACGGCTCGGAGCAACTTCCAGCGGTTGCAGCAGACCGGGGTACTGCGCCGGGAGACGGAGCCCTGCCTGTACGTTTACCAGCAACAGATGGGGACGCACGTGCAGCGCGGCCTCGTCGCTGGCTGCCATGTCGACGATTACGACGCGGGCCGGATCAAGAAACACGAGAAGACCCGCCAGGACAAAGAAGACGACCGCACCCGCCTGATCGACACGCTCAGCGCCGACACCGGTCCGGTGTTCCTGACTTATCGCGATGACCCGGGCGTGAGTGCCCTCGTGGCCTCCCAGGTGCGCGAGCGTCCGGTGCACGACTTCACGGCGCCGGACGGCATCCGCCATACCGTCTGGCGCATTCCCGGCGGGACGGAGTGGGTGCGCGCATTTGCCGCTGTGCCGGTCACGTATATCGCGGACGGGCACCACCGGGCGGCGAGTGCCGCGCGCGTGGCACGGCTGCGGCGGGAGCGCAATCCGGCCCACCAGGGCAACGAGGCCTACAACTGGTTCCTGTGTGTCCTCTTCCCCGCGAGCGAGCTGAAGATTCTGCCCTACAACCGGCTCGTCCTCGATCTGAACGGGCTGGCCCCCGATCAATTCCTCGCGGAAGTGCAGGCGCGTTTCGGCCTCGTGGAGGACGTCGCGCCCTCGCCCGGGGAGGTGGGGCAGGTAAGCATGTATCTCGGCGGCCGGTGGTATGGGCTGCGGTGTGTGGCGGCGCCGGGCGCGGACCCGGTGGCGCGGCTCGACGTCAGCGTGCTGCAGGATCGACTCCTCGCTCCGGTGCTTGGCATCGCCGACGTGCGCACCAGCAGACGAATCGATTTTGTCGGCGGCATTCGCGGAACGGAGGAACTGGTGCGCCGGGTGGATGCGGAAGGCGGGGTCGCCTTTTCAATGTATCCGGTGACACTCGCGCAACTGATGGACATCGCGGACGCGGGGCAGATCATGCCGCCCAAAAGCACCTGGTTTGAGCCGAAGCTGCGCTCCGGGCTCTTCATCCACACGTTCTGAGGCGGGCCGGTCCGGGGCCCGGGCAGGCGCGGCTCCGCGGAAAGCGCGGCGGGCCGTTCGGGAGCCTACGGAAAGAGCCCGCGGCTCTGTTTCGCGTCGGCCACGCGTTGGATGCCCAGGGTCAGGGCGGCGAGGCGGCGGCTGAACTTGAACTTCCGCTTCTGCACTTCCACGGCGTCCTTCGCCTTGTCGAGCAGGGCGAAGAGCTTCTGCAGCACCTCCTCGCGCTCCCAGTAGTAATTCGAGAGGTTCTGCAGCCACTCGAAGTAGGAGACGATGACGCCCCCCGAGTTGCAGAGCACGTCCGGGATGATCTCGATGTCCCCGCGCGCTTCGAGCACGCGATCGGCGGCGTTGGTGGTCGGGCCGTTGGCGCCCTCGGCGATCAGCCGACACTTCAGCCGCGAGGCGTTCCGGTCGGTGATGACGCGCTCGAGGGCGCACGGGGCAAGCACGGTGCACTTTAGTTCGAGCAAGTCCTCGTTGGAGATCGGTTCGCCGCCGTCGAAATCACGCAGGGTCTTCTGGTAACGGACGTAGGTGAGGGCCTTCTGGAGGTCGATGCCGCGGGGGTTGAAGATGCCGCCGGTATAGTCGGAGATCGCGATGACCTTCGCCCCGTAGCGCTGCAAGGCGAGCGCCGTCTCGCTGCCCACGTTGCCGAAGCCCTGCACCGCGACGGTGGTCCGGCCGAGCGGAATCTTCAGATCCTCGAGGTATCTCCTGGTCAGATACGCCACGCCGGCGCCGGTGGCCTCCCGGCGGCCCTGGGAGCCGCCGAGCGCGATGGGTTTGCCCGTGACGACGGCGCTCTCCACGTGGCCGACGTGGTTGGAGTAGGTGTCCATCATCCAGGCCATGACGCGCTCGTTGGTGCCGACATCGGGGGCGGGCACGTCGACGTGCGGGCCCACGAAGTTGACCATCTCCTGCATGTAGCGGCGCGAGAGGTGTTCGAGTTCGGCGTCGGTGAGCTGGTTGGGGTCGCAAATCACTCCGCCCTTGGCGCCACCGTAGGGCAGGCCCACGAGGGAGGTTTTCCAGCTCATCCACATCGCGAGGGCGGCGACTTCGCCAAGGGTGACGTGCTGATGGAAGCGGATGCCGCCCTTGGAGGGGCCGGTGGAGAGGTTGTGTTGGACGCGGTAGCCTTCGAAGACGGTGATGCTGCCATCGCGGCGTTTGATCGGCAGCGAGACCGCGAGGCAGCGGCGCGGGTACTTGGTGCGATCCCGGAGCGCCTCCGGGAGGTTGATGGCGTCGGCGGCCTTGTCGAATTGGCGGCAGGCCATTTTGAAGACATCGGAATCGTACAGGGAGGAAACGATGACCTTGGACATGGAGGTTTTTTGCCGGCCAGTCTGCGCCGCGGCCGGGCCAACGCAAACGGCTTCAGGCCGGTGGGCGGAAGAGAACGCCGCCTTATCGCGGAGCCATCGTGGCGAATAGCCGCCGCGGGGAGCGCCGGATCACGAGCGCGGTTGAAATCCGCCCGCCGCCGCCGACACTGCCCGCATGCATGCCGCGCTCCTTCAACTCGCCCGCTGGCTCGGGGGCAAACTGGCCGGCGCGGCCGTCATCGTGGTGCTGGCGCTCGCGGGCTACGGTCTCTGGCTCTGGGTGCGGCATGAGGGCCAGCTCGAGCAGCAACGGGTGCAGCGTCTGCAGCAGGCGCTGGCAGACCGGGAGCGGCTGGAGGCGGCGCAGGCGGCGGTGGAGCGCCGGATCGAGGAGCTCCGGAGCGAGCTGGCGGCGCAGCAGGAACGGGTGCAGCGGGCCGAGAAGGTGATGGCGGCGCTGCGCGAGCTGGAGAGCTGGTGGGATCGCCTGTGGGGCAACCCCTCCCAGCAGGCGGCCAACGCCGAGCAGGTGAAACGGATGACGGCGGTCCGGCAGGACGCACGCGGACGCCTGGCCGAGCTGCAGGGCGCCGTGACGCTTGCGCTGGCCGAGCAGCAGGGCGTCGCGCAGGCGCTGGCGCGGGCCGGCCAGGAAATCGGCCGGCTGGAGGAGAGTCGTTCGCGGGCGGTGCACTACCTCGCACTGGCCTGGGACAGCGTGAAGTGGTATCTCGTGGCCGCGCTGGCGGGGTTCTTTTTCGGGCCCACCCTCTGGGCGCTGGGCCTGTATTTCGTCGTCGCGCCCGTGATGATGCGGGGCGACGCGATCCGGCTCGGCCCGGATCCCGCCGTGTTGCCGGAGATGGGCGCAAGCCGCGTCTCGGTCGAGGCGGTGCTCCGGCCGGGCGACGTGCTGCGACTGAAGGAGCGGTTTCTGCAGGCCTCCGACGAGGGGGTGGCCAGGCACACGCGCTTTGTGCTGGATTGGCGGATACCGGTTACCAGCCTGGCCTGCGGCCTGGTGGAGCTGGTGGAGTTGCGGGCCCCGGGGACGGAGGGCGAGTGGCGGGTGACCCTTTCCAGCAGCGACGACCCGCATGCCGAGCTGGCGATCGTGACGGTGCCGGCCGGGGCCTCGCTGGTGCTCCGCCCGAGTTTCCTCGCGGGGGTCCTGCAGCGCGAGGACGAGCGCCTGCGCATCCGGCGGCACTGGCGCCTCCTGCGCTGGCAGGCATGGATTGGCGGACAGTTCCGGTTCTTTGAGTTTCTCGGCCCGTGCCGGCTGGTCGTCACCGGCAGCCGCGGCGTGCGGGCGGAGTGCCTGGCGGGGCGCGAGGGCCTGGCGGCCCCGGCGCGGCGCACCAACCAGGACGCAACCATCGGCTTCACGCCCAACCTCGAATACCGCCCGGTGCGCGCCGAGACCTTCTGGAGCTACTACCGCGGCATGAACCCGCTGTTCGATGACCTGTTCGCCGGGCGCGGCCTGTTCCTCCTGCAGGAAACCTCGACCGAGGGCTCCGCGGCGAAGGCCGGCGCCTTCTGGTCGGGCGTCTGGAACGGATTGCTGAAGGTGTTCGGACTGTAACCAGGGAGCGTTTCCGGGCCGCTCGTTTCGCCATGCTCTTCCAGCTCAACTCCGACTACCGCCCCACCGGGGACCAGCCGCAGGCAATCGCAGCGCTCGTGGACTCACTGCAGGCCGGGAACAAGCACCAGACGCTGCTCGGCGTCACCGGTTCGGGCAAGACGTTCACCATGGCCAACGTCATCGCCCGGCTCGACCGGCCGGCGCTGGTGCTTTCCCACAACAAGACCCTCGCGGCCCAGCTCTACTCGGAATTCAAGAACTTCTTCCCACAGAACGCCGTCGAGTACTTCGTCAGCTACTACGACTATTACCAGCCGGAGGCGTATATCCCCTCCAGCGACACCTTCATCGAGAAGGACTCGTCCATCAACGAGGAGATCGAGCGCCTGCGGATCGCGGCGACCAGCTCCCTGGTCTCGCGCCGCGACGTGGTGGTGGTCGCCAGTGTCTCCTGCATCTACGGCCTCGGTTCGCCGCAGGAGTTCACCGAGATGCGGATCCCGCTCCGGCGGGGGGCGTCCCTCGGCCGGCAGGCGCTGCTCGAGCGGCTGGTGGACAACCTGTATGACCGGAACGACTACGAGCTGAAGCCCGGCCGCTTCCGCGTGCGTGGCGACGTGATCGACATCATGCCGGCCTACCTTGAGCACGGGCTGCGGGTGGAGTTCTTCGGCGACGAGATCGAGTCGCTGACGGAGTTCGAGCCGCTGACCGGGGACGTCCGGCGCCCGCTGGAGCAGTTTGATCTGTACCCGGCCAATCAATACGTGACCAGCCGCGGCCGCCTTGAGCCGGCGATCGCGGCCATCCGGCGGGAACTGGACGAGCGCGTGGCGCATTTCGAGGGCCGCAGCCAGTATCTGGAGGCGCAGCGCATCCGGCTGCGGACCAACTACGATCTCGAGCTGCTGCAGGAGATGGGCTTTTGCAGCGGCATCGAGAACTACTCCCGCCACCTCACCGGCCGGCAGGCGGGGGAGCGGCCGTTCTGCCTGCTCGATTTCTTTCCCCGGGACTTCCTGCTCTTCATCGACGAGAGCCACGTGACCGTGCCGCAGATCGGCGGCATGTACAACGGCGATCGCGCCCGCAAGCAGACCCTGGTCGACTTCGGCTTCCGCCTGCCCTCGGCGCTCGACAACCGGCCCCAGAGCTTCGCCGAGTTCGAGACGGTCACGGGACAGACCGTCTACGTCTCCGCCACCCCGGGCCGGTTTGAGCTGGAACGCTCCGCGGTCGTGGCCGAGCAGCTCGTCCGGCCGACGGGACTGCTCGATCCCGAGATCACGATCCGCCCGACCAAGGGACAGGTCGAAAACCTGATCGCCGAGGTCCGGGCCGCCGCCGCCGCGGGCGAACGCGTGCTGGTGACAACACTGACCAAGCGGCTGTCCGAGGATCTGACGAGCTTCCTGCGGGAGGCGAAGATCCGCGTCGAATACCTGCATTCGGACATCGATGCGATCGAGCGGGTGGAAATCCTGCGCAACCTCCGGCTCGGCAATTTCGACGTGCTGATTGGCATCAACCTCCTGCGCGAGGGGCTCGACCTGCCGGAGGTCGCGCTGGTGGCGATCCTCGACGCCGACAAGGAGGGCTTTCTGCGCAGCGAGACCTCGCTGATTCAGACCGCGGGTCGCGCCGCCCGCCACGAGAAAGGCAGGGTGATTTTTTACGCGGATCAGATTACGGACTCGATTCGCCGCACCCTGGAGGCGGTGAGCTACCGCCGGGCGAAGCAGGTTGCCTACAACCAGGCGCACGGCATCACGCCGCGCAGCGTGCAGCGGGCCGCCCAGGCCAGCCTGCATGTGTATGATGGTTCCGGTGACGAAGGGGCGTCGGCCGCGCTGGCGGAGAACGTCGACGACGTGGCGGCGGTGATCGCCGAACTCGAGGAGGAGATGCAGGCGGCGGCCGGCCGCCTGGAGTTCGAGCGGGCGGCGGTGTTGCGCGATCAGATCGACGCGCTGAAGTCCGGCGGCTATCGGAAGCCCGTGGCCCAAGCGGTTTCGTCTCAGGCCAGAGGAGGCGGTGGCTTCCGCCCAAGAGGGAAACCCCGCCGACGCTGAGCCGCACCTGACGTTCGAAAGCGATCTCGCCTTGGTGGTTGCAGCCGCCGTTTCGCGGCGGCCAAAGAAATTTGGCGATGGGCCGGGCCCGCCACGCCTCGCTGGGTGCGTTTTTCGGCCGCGTCCGGGCCAACCCCTGCCAAATTCCTACCCGGTCGCCCAGGCGCCGGCGTGTTGTTTCTCGGGCTTGAGCACCCCGATGCCGGGCAGGTTGCGGTAGCGTTCCGCGAAATCGAGCCCGTATCCGACCACAAACTTGTTGGGGATTGCGAAGCCGACAAAATCGGCCTCGATCGCGACTTCGCGGCGTTCCTTTTTGTCGAGCAGCACGCAGGTGCGCAGGCTGGCGGGACCGAGCTTGCGCACGAGATCGGTGACAAGCTTGAGGGTCTTGCCGGTGTCGAGGATGTCGTCGATCAGCAGCACATGCCGCCCCCGGATGTCGAGCGTCAGGCTGTGGATGATCTGGGGCGTGCCGATCGACTTGGTCTTCGTGCCGTAGCTGGTGACGCGGATGCAGTCGAGTCGCACCGGGTTGTCGATCTCGCGCATCAGGTCCGAGGTGAACATCACTGCGCCGTTGATCAGGGAGATGAGGGTGAACTCGCCGTCGCCGTAGACGGCCTTGATTTCGCGGGCGAGGGCCTTCACGCGCCGTTTGAGCTGGACCTCGGTGAACAAAACCTCGGCGAGGTCAGGGTGGAGGCGGGAGGGCGGGCGGGACGCGGCCATGGTGGGAGGCCTGAGCCAGACAAAGCGCCCCACTGCTGGCAATCCGTTCCTCCGGCGCGCGGTGCCGGCGCGGTTTGGTTTTCCGGCCTTGACCGGACGAGGGAGGGGGGCAGCGTGAACGGTCCGCATTCCACTGCCCGATGGTGTAATGGCAGCACAGGCGACTTTGACTCGCCTAGTCATGGTTCAAATCCATGTCGGGCAGCCACCGTGGATAGCGACGCGAGGCTCGATTTCCGCGATGGCAATTTGATTCACAGATCGAAGCCTTATCTTCCGATAAAGCTTTGGAAAAGTGATCAAACTCCGGTGTAGCGGCAGAGGACTGTGGTGTCTCGCCCGCGCCCGCAGCCGCCGAGGGAGGGGGGGACGGGCGAGCGCTCCGTGCTACTTGCTCCAGGGTGGCACGATTCGGTTCATCCGGGCGTACGCGATCAACTGACCGAGGTGCTCGTGGGCGTGATCGGCCGGCAGAAACGCCACGCGCATCCTGGGCGCCTGGCTGCCGAAGACATTGACCTCAGGCAACAGCTCCGCCGCTGGAATTGCGGTCAAAACCTCGCGGATAAACTGCATCCCTTGCTTCGTGACCGTGAGTGCCTCCGCCTTTGTCTTCATCGTGCTTCGGATCGTCTTGCGCTCGAGTCCGGCGGGCGGTTTTCCCCCGAGTTTCGCGCCGAGGTTGAGATTGGTTTCCGTCACGTGCATGAGGATCTCCTGCACCGAGCTGACTCCTTCCATGGGGCGCCAGCCGTAGTTTGCGTCCGGGATGGCTTCCGCCAGCGAGAGGATCTTGCCCGAGGCATCGTTGAAGCTCTTGAGCAGCGAGGTTCGGAAAGCGGCTTCGAAGGCGCTGTCGGCGGCGGGGGCGGGAGTCAGCATCGCGAACAGGCCGGCGAGGGCGGCCACGGCGCAGGTTGTTTTTGGGGAGAACATAAGGGGCAGCCCATGCGGATCGGACGAAGGGTCAAGCAGTCGGTGGCTGGCGCCGGAGGCGTGGAAATTTGCGCTTCGTTGCGAATTTCCGGCCGAGCTCTAGCGCCGTCGCCACGAGAACCAGCGAGCAAACAGGCGCTTTACGAAAGGAGTCATTCGCGTGCGGTTGTAGAGATCGCCTACCGGGGATCGTAGTCGACCGGGCAGCACAGTGCGGGTTCGGTCCTTCGCGCCGCGTTGGCGTAGCGCTGGCGAACGGAGGTTTCAGCAGTCATACTGGAAGGCGGCAGGGCGGGGCTCAGGCGCGGAAGAGCCGAGCAATGTCGGAGGGCTGGCCGACCTCGGTGGGCAGCCCGAGCACGTA
>CAZDGC010000052.1:0-44833 GCA_964504885.1 uncultured Opitutus sp. | reverse complement strand
AACCTTGATGCATCGTTCGTCCACATACCACAGAGGCCGACCCCGTGGAATTCCCCAGACGGGGACCTACGCGCTGAAACTCGGCTACGACGACTGGATCAAGGTGTGGGTCGACGATCGCGAGGTCTACTCCGGCCGGCACGACGCCGGCTTCCGCGAGGCGACGGCGAAAGTGGAGCTCGGCGCGGGTGCCCGGCAGGTGCGCGTGAAGCTGAGCAACTTCGACAACCAGCAGTGGCGGCTGTGGGCGTTCACCCTCCGGCTCCAGCGCCCGGAATGAGCCAGCTGCACTTTTGTTTTGGAACCGCCGCGCCGCCCGCCGTAACCTCGCGGGCCAACGATGCCCTCGCCGAGTGACGCAACCGCGGGCGCCGCCCCGCTCCTGCGGCTGGACGGCCTCGGGATTTCCTTCGGTGCCACCCGGGCGCTGGACGGCGTGTCCTTCGACCTGCGCGCGGGCGAGGTCCACCTGCTCGCCGGCGAGAACGGCGCCGGCAAGAGCACGCTCATCAAGATTCTCGCCGGCATCCACCCCGACTACGAGGGCACGATCACCCTCGCCGGCCGGCGGGTGCGCTTTGCCTCCCCGCTGGATGCAACCCGGGCGGGCATCGCGGTCATCCACCAGGAACTCTCGCTGGTCGACGCGATGAGCGTGGTCGACAACCTGCACCTCGGCCGCGAGGCGACGCGCGACGGCGGTTGGTGGCTGGATCGCCGGACGCAGCGCGCCGCGGCGCTCGCGCACTGCCGCGAGCTCGAACTCGAACTCTCCCCGGCCGACCTCGAGCGCCCGGTGGAGACGTTCTCGCTGTCCGAAAAGAATCGCCTCGAGATCGCGAAGGCGCTGGGCCGCGACGTGCGCATTCTGGTGCTCGACGAGCCTACGAGCGCGTTGAACCGCCACGAGGTCGAGCGGCTCTTTGCGCTGATCGCGCGCCTGAAGGCGCGGGGCGTCGGACTCATCTACATTTCGCACCGGATGGAGGAAATCTACCGGATCGCCGATCGCATCACCGTGCTGCGCGACGGCCGGCGCGTCGGCACCGCGACGCGCGCCGAGTGCCCGCCCGAGACACTGGTCCGCTGGATGATCGGCCGCGAGCTGACGCAGTACTTTCCGCCGCGTCGGCCGCCGGGTACGGACGCGGCCATGGCGCCGGCCACCGCGCCGGCACCGGCGCTGGAAGTGCGCGATCTTCGCGTGGCCGCCGCGAACGCGGCGCGGCCGGACGTGTTGCGCGGAGTGTCGCTGACGGTGTGCGCCGGCGAAATCGTCGGGCTGGCGGGCTTGCAGGGCGCGGGCGCCACGGAACTGTTGCACGCGTTGTTCGGCGCGGGCGGACCACCGTCGGGCGGGGAGGTGCGACTGGCCGGCGAACCCTACGTGCCCTCGCACCCGGCGGCAGCGATCGCGCGCGGGCTGGCGCTCCTCACCGGCGATCGCAAGGCCACCGGCCTGCTGCCGGGCTTGAGCATCACGCACAACACGACGCTCGCGGCGCTGCCGCGTTTTTCCCCCGCCGGGGTGCTGCGTCCGGCGGAGGAGCGGGCGGCCGCGGTCCGCCAGGTGGCGGCGCTGCAGGTGCGTTGCGCCGGAGTGGAGCAGGAGGTCGGCACGCTCTCGGGCGGCAACCAGCAGAAGGTCCTGCTCGGGCGCTGGCTGGAGACGCGGCCCCGGGTGCTGCTGCTCGACGAGCCCACGCGCGGCGTCGACGTGGGCGCCAAGCACGAGATCTACGAGCTCATGCACCGGTGGACGGCGGACGGGGTGGCGATCCTGATGTTCTCCACCGACCTGCCGGAATTGCTCGGGATGTCTGATCGCGTGGTGGTGCTGCACCGCGGCGCGATCACGGCGGAGTTCGATCGCGCGGAGGCCTCCGCCGCCCGGGTCCTCGCCGCCGCGATGGGCGCGGAGAACGGCGGAGCTCCCCCCTTGGCGGCATGAAGACCCCTTCCTGGCTCTCCAACCCCTGGGCGCGCGCGCTGCTCGCGCTGGCGTGTGTGGTGGCGATCGGGTTGATCGCCCACGCCGACGGTGCGTTCCTTCGCTGGAGCACGCACCGCGACATGCTGCGGCAGGTGGCCGTGCCGGGAATTCTGGCCTGTGGGATGACGCTCGTGATCATCACGGGCGGCATCGATCTGGCGGTGGGCAGCATGCTCGGGCTCTGCGCGGTGTTTTTTGCGCAGCTCACGATCCACCGCGGTTGGCCGGCGGGAGTGGCGATCGCGGCGGTGCTGCTGGCGGGAGCCGCGGGCGGCGCGGCGTCGGGCTCACTCGTGGCGCGGTTGCGGGTCCAGCCGTTCATCGCCACCCTCGCGCTGATGGTGTTTGCCCGCGGCCTGGCGAAGTGGGTCTCGGGCGGACAGAAGATCTCGAGCGCCGTGCAAAAGCCCGACGGCACCTATGCCTACGTGGACCTGCCGCCGGTTTTCCATGCGCTGGACGCGCGGCTGTTGGGCGGCAACCTCGCGGCGGTCACGCTGGTGTTTCTCGCGTGCCTCGCGCTGACCTGGGTGGTGCTGGCGAAGCTGCGTTACGGGCGCTACCTCTACGCCACCGGCGGCAACGAGGAAGCGGCGCGCTACTCCGGCGTGCCCGTCGCGCGGGCGAAGCTGCTCGCCTACGGCCTGAGCGGCGTCTTCGCCGCCGTCGCGGGCATCTGCCAGGCGGTGCAGGAGCAGCAGGGCGACCCGGAGGCCGGCGCCGGGTACGAACTCACGGCGATTGCCATCGCGGTCATCGGCGGCAACAGCCTCGCGGGCGGCCGCGGCGGCGTCGGGCTCACCCTGCTGGGCGCGCTGACGATCGGTTATCTGGAAAAAATCCTCAGCATCAATGCCGTGCCCGAAGCGAATCGCCTCATGCTCACCGGTCTCATCATCGTCGCCGCGGTGCTGCTGCAGCGCCGCCGGCCGGCGTGAAATACATGATTCCGTTCGCCCAGGGTCGTGACGATTCTCCGGATTCCGTAGCCGCGTTGGAGCGTCGCGACAACGTGGTCGCATGCGTGCCCACGCTTTCGCTTCGCTCAAGCGCAGCTACAGCTCCGGTTGCCTCCGCGCCGCAGGCTGAAAGTCCCCTGCGCGCACCATCCCGTACCTCCGCCATGAAAACCCGCCTCCTCACCGCCGCCCTCGCCCTGCTCGGAACCACTGCACTGTCCGCCGCAACTCCGCCTCCGGCGAAGCGATGGACCATCGGCATGAGCCAGTGCAACCTCGGCGAACCCTGGCGCGTGCAGATGAACGCCGACCTGCGGAAGGCGGCCGCCGCGCATCCGGAACTCACGGTGATCTTCAAGGACGCGCAGAACGACACGCTGCGCCAGCGCGCGCAGATCGAGGAATTCATCAACGCCAAGGTCGATCTGCTGATTGTGTCGCCCAAGGAGGCGGCGCCGCTCACGCCGCCGGTCGCGGAGGCCTTCCGCCGCGGCATCCCGGTCATCGTGCTCGACCGGCGTGTGCTGGGCGCGAGCTTCACCCAGTTCATCGGCGCAGACAATCGCCGCATCGGCCGCAGCGCGGGCGAGTGGATTGTGCGCCGGCTCGCCACGCTCCCGCGCGTGCGGGCCGGCGGTCGCGCGCGGGTGGTGGAGTTGAAGGGCCTGATGACCTCGACCCCCGGTCAGGATCGCAGCGCCGGTTTCCGCGAGGCGATCAAGGGCCAGCCGATCGACCTCGTCTTCGAAGCCAACATGAAGTGGCTGGAGCCGGAGGCGCGGAAGGAGATGGAGTCGGCGCTCGCGGTGCACCGCGAAATCGATCTCGTGTACGCGCACAACGACCCCGGGGCGCACGGCGCCTGGCTCGCGGCGCGGGCCGCCGGGCGGGAAAAGGGCATCGTCTTTGTGGGCGTCGACGCGCTGCCGCAGGAGGGGCAGGCCTACGTGCGTCAGGGCATTCTCGGCGCGTCGTTCGAGTATCCGACCGGCGGGGCGGAGGCCATCGCCAGCGCGCGGCAGATCCTGCGCGGCGAGAAGGTGCCCAAGGAGATCACGCTGCCCTCGCGGGTCTTCACGCCCGACAACCTCGCCCGCGGCGGGGAGCGGTTGCCGTAATCATCGGAGGACACCTCCCGGGTGGCGGGCGCAGAACGCGCGGCGGATACATTCTCCACGCCGGCTTGGCTCGCTTATTGGGCTCACCTTACGCTTTCTTGCCCCATGCGATTCTCGCTGTCTCGTGACCTGAGAGGGTGCGCGGTTTTTCTTGCTGCCGTCGCCGGGCTCGGCGCCGCGCCCGCCCGTCCCAATCTGTTCTTTGTTTTTGCCGACCAGTTGCGCGCCTCGGCCACCGGCTATGGCGGCGACCCCAACGTCAGCACACCCCACCTCGATCGGCTGGCCGGAGAGAGCGTGAATTTCCGCAACGCGGTCTCCGTCGCTCCCGTGTGCACGCCGTACCGGGCCGCCCTGTTGACCGGGAGATTTCCCACCAGCACGGGCATGTTCCTCAATGATGTGCACCTCCCGGCCGCCGAGGTCACGCTCGCGGAAGTGATGAAGGCGGCGGGTTACGTCACTGGCTACATCGGCAAGTGGCACCTCGACGGGCACGGCCGATCCTCCTACATCCCGCCGGAGCGAAGGCAGGGTTTCGATTACTGGAAGGGCGCCGAGTGCGACCACAACTACAACCGGTCACACTATTACACCGGAACGTCGCCGGAGAAACTCTTCTGGGAGGGTTACGACGCCTATGCCCAGACGAAGGACGCGCAGGCTTACCTGCGCGATCGGGCCCGGGCGAGCGGGCAGCCTTTTTGCCTGTTCCTCTCCTACGGCACGCCGCACTTTCCGCATGCCACCGCGCCGGCCCGCCTGAAGGCCAAGTATCCGCCGGCGCAGATCCGGTTTCTGCCGAACGTGCCGCCGGACCAACAGAACGAAAAGGTGCGCCTGGAGGCCCAAGGCTATTATGCGCATATCGAGGCACTCGACCAGTGCGTTGGCGAATTGCTGCGCACCCTCGAGGAGACGGGCTTGCGGGGGAACACTCTGTTTGTGTTCACGTCGGACCATGGCGAGATGCTGGGGTCGCACGGCATTCGCCCCTACACGAAACAGGTGCCGTACGATGAATCGGCGCGCGTGCCTTTTCTGCTGCGATTTCCGCCGGCACACGGAGGGGCGGGCCGCGTCGTCGCCACGCCGCTGACGACCCCTGACATCATGCCGACGCTCCTGCGGCTGGCTGGCCTCCCCGTGCCCGCAAGTTGCGAAGGTCGCGATCTGTCTGCCCTGGTGACCGGTCAGGTGCGCGAGTTGCCCGAGCATGATGCCCTCTACCTGGGCGTGGCCCCGTTCGCGGGCAAGGTGGACAACACCCCCTACCGAGCCATCCGTACCAGCCGATACACCTATGTGCGCCGATTGGAGGGACCGTGGATGCTGTTCGATGATCAGGCCGATCCGTACCAACTCAACAACCTCGTCGGCCAGCCCTCCCATTCGGCGCTGGTCGAGGCGATGGACCGGCGCCTTTCCGCCGCCCTGCGCGCGGCGCGCGATGATTTCCAGCCGCCGGATTACTACGTGAAGAAATTCGGTTACGAACTCGCCCCCCACGGCAGCGCGTCCTACGCGCCTGGCGCCAGGGTCCAGAGCCCGCGGGCGATCCCCGGCGCGGCGCGCTGACCCGCCGCTCCCGAAGGCCGCGTGCGCGGGCGGAACCGATCTGACCCGAATGGCGACAGGCGAGGGCGGTTTTCAAGGTGGCAGCGGCGTCCCGCCGCTGGATCTTTCAGAGTGCACAGAGCCGAGACGGCTCGGCCGCGTCGGCCTTGGCGAAGCGCCCTTCCGATCTGCCCCCGTTGCCCCGCGCGGACTCAACGCCGGGCGGCGTGTTTGATTACCAGGAGATCCTTCATCACCCGCGAGAGGTCGGCGGCCTTGTCGACCCCGCCAAAGGCGTCGTGAGTCTTCCGATACAACCGGTAGAGCTCGTCGTAGATCTTCTGGTGGGCGGGGTTGGGCCGGTAGCTCTTGGGGAGCACGCGCGTCATCGCCTTCTGAGCGGCGGGGAAGTCGCGATGGGCCCCCGCGAGCACCGCGGCGCTGAGGGCGGCCCCGAGGGCGCAGGCCTGCGACGACCCGGAAACCTGCATGGTGCAGCCGGTGATGTCGGCGTAGATCTGCATCAGCATCGGGTTTTTCTCCGCGATGCCGCCGGCGCAGATGATCCGTTCGACCGGCACGTAGAATTCCTTCAGCCGTTCGAGGATGGCCCGGGCGCCGAAGGCGGTGGCCTCGATCAGCGCGCGGTAGATCTCCGCCTGGGTGGTGTAGAGCGTCTGGCCGACGAGCAGGCCGGTGAGCAACGGGTCCACGAGCACGGTGCGGTTGCCGTTGTTCCAATCCAGCGCCAGCAGGCCGGATTCGCCCGGTTTCTGTCGGGCCGCCTCCTTGGTGAGTTTCGCGTGCAGCGCGGCGTCACCCCGGCACACCACCTCGACCCACCACTTGAAGATGTCGCCCACGGCGGACTGACCGGCTTCGATGCCGTAGTAGCCGGGCAGGATGGCGCCTTTCACGATGCCGCAGATGCCCGGGATGTCGCGCACGGTCTGGTCCGCCGAGACCACGCCGCAGTCGCAGGTGGAGGTGCCGATGACCTTGACGAGCACGCCCTCGGCCACGCCGCAGCCGATCGCGCCGTAATGCACATCCATCTCGCCGATCGCGATCGGGAGGTTGGGCGTCAGCCCGAGGCGCTCCGCCCACTCGTAGCCCAACTTGCCGGCGGCGGTGTTGGCGTCGTAGGCTTTTTGATACAGCCGGTCTCGCAGGTCGGCCAGCTTCGGGTGCAGCAGCGCGAGGAACTCCTTGTCGGGCAGGCCGCCCCATTCGTCGCTGTAGAGCGCCTTGTGGCCGGCGCAGCAGACGCCGCGCGTGACGCGTTCGGGCTTGTTGACCTCGCCCAGCACGGCGGGAATCCAGTCGGCGAGCTCGACCCACGAGTGGGCGGCGTCGAAGACCTCGGGGGCGGTGCGCAGGCAGTGGAGAATTTTCGACCAGAACCACTCGGAGGAGTAGGTGTTGCCGCACTTGGCGATGTACTGCGGGCGGTGCAGCGCGGCGAGTTCGGTGATCTGGCGCGCCTCGTCGATGCTGGTGTGGTCTTTCCAGAGCCAGCACTGGGCGCTGAGGTTCTTCCGCCACTTCGGGTTGAAGGCGAGCGGGCGGTTGTTCGCGTCAACTGGGATCGGGCTGGAGCCGGTGGTATCGACGCCGATGCCGATCACCTTGTCGGCGGAGAAACCGCGCTTCTTCTTCGCGGCGGCGAGCGCGGCCTTCACGCTCTTTTCGAGCCCAAGCAGGTGGTCGCCGGGATACTGGCGCGCGAGGTTGTGGTCCTTGGGGTCGAGCAGCACACCCTGGTGGCCGCTCGGATAGTTGCACACCGCCGAGCCAAATTCCGCGCCGTCGGCGCAGCGCACGATCAGCGCGCGGACGGAGTTGGTGCCAAAGTCGATGCCAAGGGTGAACATGGGGAGGAAGGTGAAGGACGACGGGTGTAAGCGAGGATGCGCCGCGCGGCTGCCAACCACGGCGGCGGAATCGAAACCGGACGGGCGATTCGCGGGCAGTGTGCAGGCTGGCGGCGCCCTCCGCAAGGCCGGCGAGAGGCCGCGCCAACCGCGGTCAGGGTGGACTTTTGCACGGCGAACTGATCCAGACCGAATGACTTGTCGGATCCCTGCTGTGGGCGGCTTTATGCCGCGATTTCGGTATCCGAGAACGGCTGGGTCTTTCGCGGGGTAAATCCGCTCCTCCAACGCGAACAACCGCGCGAAAATCCGCCGTGCGCCCGCGGCGGATGTCACGTATAACGTGACGAGCGGTCCGGGGCCGGCGCGAGGGGGGGGCGGCGGGGGGGAGGATGTCATCCAATGGATGACAAGCGGGGCGGAGCGGGGGGGGCGCTGGGGGCGCGGGGGAGGTGGCGAAACTCCTCGGACGCCCGAACCTGTTGTGCGCAGGGCAGGTTTCCCTCCGGGCCGCCGGGCGCCGGCCGCCGGTCGCGTGGTCCCTTGCTCCTTGGGGCGCGTGGTCCTTTGGTCGCTTGGTCCGGGGCGCAGCCGCGGCTACAGCCAGCGGTCGAGCCAGTCGAAGGCTTCGTCCTGCAGGGGCGGGAGGAAGCTGTGCGGCACGTCGTGGAAGGAGCCTCGGAACCGTTCGGGGATCCCGGCCTTGGCGTAGAGGCGGCTCAGCTTGCCGACCGCAGCCTCCATTCCGGAAAGCGGGTAGAGGGTATCGCGGCGGCACTGTTGCACGAGCAGGGCGCCGGGAGCGTGCAAGGCGGCGGCATCGGGGAGATCGAGCGAACGGTACAGGCCGGGGGTGAAAACCATCCAGGTGTGGCGGAGGTGATTCCGGAGTTGATGGGCGAAGGCGGTCATCCAGCCCGTGACGCACGCCGCCTTGATCCGCGGCTCGGCGGCGATGGCGAGGGCGGTGCGGAAGCCGCCGCCGGAGAGTCCGACACAGCCGATCCGGGCCGGATCGACGTCGGGCCGGGTGCAGAGGTAGTCGACGGTGCGGCGCTCATCCCAGACGTGGAGGCCCGGCCAGGTGGCGCCGGTGGCGGTGATCGCCTTGGCAGTGGCGTGCTCATAGAAACTGCAGACGCGGTTGGTGGCGGTCGTCCACGCGGGTGATCCGGGGGGGGCGGTGCGCGCGGTGTGGAAGGCCTCGCGCACCTCGGTGAAGACGCGCGACGGCTCGAGTTCCTCGACGCGCAGGCGGCGTGCGCCGAAATAGAACGCATCGATCGCGATGACGACGTAGCCGCGGCGGACGAGGGCCTCGGCCCAGGGGCGGCCATAGGTGCCGCTGCGGAAGGCGGTCAGGTGGGCCGGTTCGCCGGGAGAGGACAGCACCTTTTCGTGGCCCCAGGTGTAGCGACCGCTGTGGCAGTGCAGTGCCAGCACGGCGGGGCGTCGGCCGGAGCGGCCGTGCGGCACCAGGACGCGGGCGGGGATCGAATAGGCCGCCGTCGCGTGCAGGGAAAGGGTTTCAACCGAAAAGCCGTCGCGTTCCTCGCGGCCGAGGAAGTCGGCGCCGACCGGCCGGGCGGCGGGGTGGTAGCCGAGGCGGTCGTGCAGGACGGCGCGCGCGGCGGTCTTCCAGGCTTCGAGGTCGGTCCACTGCGGGTCGAGGAATGACAGTTGCGGGGCGTTTTCGCGCGCGAGCCACTCCAGCAGCGGCTGAAGGTCTGCCAGGTCGGGCCGGGCGGGAGGGGCGGGAGGGGCGGGGGAGGCGGACATGGCGGCGGCGACGGGTTGGGCGGGCAGAGGGATCCAAGGCAGGGTGAGGCTGCCGAGCGCACCGAGGATTTCCCGGCGTGTGAACCGGCTGGCGTGGCGGCGGTGGGGCGTGGGAGCCGGCGGGGACGGAGGCACGGCGTTGCGCATGACAGGCGGCGCGTGCATTCCCAATCGAAAAATTGCCGCCGCGGGGCGGCCCGGGGCCGCCCGACTGTCCGGCAGCAGGGGGGTTGTCCGGCGGGCCGGGCCGGTGGAACGTGGCTTCACGGTCGCCGGGGTTTGGGATTGTGGCGCTGCCGTCCGATTCGATCTACTTCCCGCTCCGCCGATTTCCGCCGCATGTCCGACTTTTCCCTTCCGCCGAATCCAAACCCCGCCGGCCGTCGCCGGCGTTGCGCGATCGTGGGGCTGGGCGCGCGTCGGGAGCTCTACCAGGACGCGATCGAGGGCGTGCATGCCGGGCACGCGGCGCTGGTGGCGGTCTGCGATCACAATGCGGGCCGGGTCGAACTGGCGCGGGCGCGTTCGGCGCGCCGGGGCGCGGCGGTGCCTCCGGGGTACCTCGCGGCGGATTTCGACCGGATGCTGCGGGAATGCCGGCCGGAGGTCGTGCTCGTGACCACCACCGATGCGGCCCACCACGACTACCTGGTGCGGGCGATGGAGGCGGGGTGCGACGTCATCACGGAGAAACCGATGACGACGGACGCGACGCGGTGTCGCCAGATTCTGGACACGGTGCGTCGCACGGGCCGGCGCTGCCGGGTGACCTTCAACTACCGGTATTCGCCGCCGCGGACGCAGGTGAAGGATCTGCTGATGCGGGGGGAGATCGGCGACGTGCTGTCGGTGGATTTCCACTGGCTGCTGAACACCCACCACGGGGCGGACTACTTCCGGCGCTGGCACGCGCGGAAGGAGAATTCCGGGGGGCTGTTCGTGCACAAGGCGACGCATCATTTTGATCTGGTGAACTGGTGGCTGGCGGCGGTGCCGGTGGCGGTGGTGGCGACGGGCAAGCGCGAGTTCTACACGCCGGCGATGGCGCGGCGGCTGGGGCTGAGCGGCCCGCATGAGCGCTGTCTCACCTGTCCGGAAAAGGCGCGCTGCAGTTTCCACCTTGATCTCGCCGCGAGCCCCGGCCTGAAGTCGCTCTACCTCGATCAGGAGGGGCATGACGGCTACCTGCGCGACCGCTGTGTGTTCCGGGAGGACATCGACATTGAGGATACGCTCAACGCGCTGGTGACCTACGACACCGGCGCGACCCTGAGTTACTCGCTCAACGCCTTCAATGCGTGGGAGGGCTACACCGTGGCCTTCAACGGCACCCGGGGCCGGCTCGAGCACCGCGTGGTCGAGTCGGTCTATGTCAACGGGACCGAGGCGGTGCAGGGCGGCGTGGCCCCGGCGGGCGTGACGACGCGGGTGATCCCGCTGCGGGGGCAGGGCCGCGAGATCGCGCCGTGGAGTGCCGAGGGAGAACATGGCGGCGGCGACCGCCTGATGCTGGAGGATATCTTCCGGCCGCAGCCGGCGGCGGACCGTTACCTGCGGGCGGCGGACGAGCGGGCGGGGGCGTATTCGATTCTCGTCGGCATTGCGGCCAACCGCAGCGTGGAAACGGGCGGCCAGGTGCGGCTCGCGGATCTTGCGGGCGAGGTGCCGCGCCCCGATTACCCGCCGATGCCTTCGCGGAGCGATCCGGTGCCGATGCCGGTGCGCGCGGGGTGAGGCGCGAACTGCGCCAGACTGGGGCGGCTCGGGGAGTGGCGCGGCGTTCGGCCGCTGGCGTGGCCGATTGAGCGGAGCCGGGACGGCGCTGCCCCGGTGACCGCGGGATCGCTTCGCGTCCGCCCTCGCACCGCCGTGGGCGGGCCAACTGCCCGCGCGGCTACCGCAGCAACTTCGCCAGCGGTTCCTTGATCGCGGCGGCCCAGAGTTCGTACCCCTTGCCGGCGGGGTGCAGGAAGTCGGGCATGATTTCCTTCGGCAGCGTGCCGTCGGGGGCGAGGAACTTCGCGTTGATATCGAGGAAGTGCACGTGCCGGCCGTCGCCGAGACCGGCGATGCCGCGGTTGATTTCGTTGACCTGGAGGCGCTGCGGGTGGTCCGGCTTTTCGCCCCGCGGGAAGACGGCGAGCAGGAGGATCTTCGTCGCGGGCAGCGTGGTGCGGAGCTTCTTCACGATGGCGGTCACGCCGGCAATGGTCTCGGCCGGGGTGTTGCGCGGCGTGGTGCCGTCGCGCTCGAGGCCGGTGTTGTTGGTGCCGATCATCAGCACGACGACCCTGGGTTTGATGCCGTCGAGTTCGCCGTTTTCGAGGCGCCACAGCACGTGCTGCGTGCGATCACCACCGATGCCGAAGTTGGCGGCCTTCAGCGGTGCAAACTCCCGATCCCAGATCGCCTTGCCGCCACCGCGCTCGGCGCGCCGCCAGCCGTCGGTGATGGAGTCGCCGAGGAAAAGGACGTCGACGCCGCCCTGTTTCGCGATCGCGACAAAGCCCTCGTGGCGCTTGAGCCAGTTGGGGTCGCGCGGCGCGGGCTGGATGGCGGTGTTGGCGAATGCGGCGAGCGAGCCGGCCACGAAAAGGGCCGCGAGGGTCGCGGCGCGGAAGGAGCGCCGGGCGGAGGCGGAGGTGAAGCGCATGGTGCGGGGGATCAGAAGTTGTACTGGTCGATGTTGTCCTTGGTGAAGGCGAATGGTTTGCCGAGGAGGATGTTGTCGCCCTGGATGGTGAACGTCCCGAGCTTGCGCGACGCAAAGCTCTTCGCGCCGGGCTTCAGCTTTCCCTGGGCGAGAGCGACGGCAGCCTCGACGGTGAGGTAGCCCAGATCCTCGGTCTTCCAGAGTATCACCGTATCGGTGACGCCTTCCTTCACGTAACGGCGGTTCTCGCTCGGGAGGCCGAGGCCGATGACCTTGACGCGGCCGACCTTGCCCGCCTGTTTGACGGCCTCGGCGGCGCCGGGGACGGCGGGGGAGCAGATGGCCATGATCAGGCGCAGGTTCGGGTGGGCGCTCATGAGGGCGGTGGCCTCGGACTGGGCTTTGTCCTTCAGGTCGTCGCAGGGGCGCACGGCGACGAGTTTCATCCTCGGGTATTTCGCCTTCCAGCGGGCCTCGATCTCGCGCTGCCATTCGCGCTGGTTGGCGGCGGTGAGCGTGGCGAGGATGATGGCGAACTCGCCCTCGGCGTTGAGCAGGCGGGCGGCGTCGTCCATCAGCGCCTCGGCGATGCCCTGGGAGGTGGCCTGGTTGACGAAAAAGGAACGGGCGTCGGGCAGGGCGTCGGCGTCGTAGGTGATCACCTGGATGCCCTGCCGGCGGGCCTTGCGCAGGACGGTGGAGATGCCTTCGCGGTTTTCGGCGGCGACCGCGATCACGTCCACCCCGAGGGTGATCCAGTTCTCGACGATCTCGTTTTGTTTGGCGGCGTTGCTGTCGGTGGGGCCGTCGAAGATGAGTTGCACGCCGAGGTCCTGGGCGGCCTTTTCGGCGCCGGCGACGCACGACATGTGATAGGCGTTGCCCTTGGCCTTGGGCAGCATGGCGACGAGGAGGCGGGAATCGGCGGCGGCGCGGGCGGCCGGGGCGGCGAGTGCGGCGAGGAGCAGGCCGGCGGCGAGCAGGCCGGCGGCGGGGCCGGGGCGGAGGAGGCGGGAGATCATGCGGAAACAGGG
The DNA here is from genome assembly GCA_964504885.1 of uncultured Opitutus sp. GTDB lineage: Bacteria > Verrucomicrobiota > Verrucomicrobiia > Opitutales > Opitutaceae > ER46. The sequence goes on along the minus strand of CAZDGC010000052.1, from coordinate 31,866 downwards.
TGGGTGGGTGGAGCGGCGCCGGCGCGGCGGCGCGCGCGCGACGCGGCGAGCATTCGTGACAGGACGCTCCCGGCCAAGGCGAGCAAAAGGAGTGCGCCGGTGAGCAGGCCGGCGATTTCCTCGGCGGCGTTGGAGCGCATGACGATCGGGAGGCAGGCGAGGCCGTTCTTGAGCACGGCAAGCGCGGCGACGCCGAGCAGGGTGCCGGTGACGCTGCCGGCGCCGCCGAAGATGCTCGTGCCGCCGAGCACGACGGCGGTGATGGCGAGGAGTTCGTAGCCGGTGCCGGCGTCGGCCTTGGCCTGCCCGAGGCGGGCGGTGTAGACCAGGGCGGCGAGGGCGGCGATCGCGCCGGCGAGGACGTAGACCTGGGCGAGACGCCGGCCGACGGGGAGACCGGCGAAGCGGGCGCCTTCGGGTGAGTAGCCAAGGGCCCGGTATTCGCGGCCATGGGACGTGCGATGAACGAGCAGCCAGACGGCGGCGGCGACGGCGCCGAAGAGCCACGCCTGGGTGGGCAGGCCGAGCCAGCGTTCCTGGCCGAGGAAGAGGAAGCCGGCGGGGAAATCGGTGTAGGTGACGGAACCGCGCGTGATCGCCTCGGCGAGCCCGCGGAAGAGCGAGAAGGTGCCGAGCGTGACGATGAGTGGCGGCAGGCGCAGGGCGGTGACGAGGGCGGCGTTGAGCCCGCCGCCGGCGGCGCCGAGGACGAGCGTAAGCGCGGCGGCCGCGGGAATGGGCAGTCCGAGGTCGTGCCAGAGCAGCCCGAACACGATCGCGCACAGGCCCAGCAGCGAACCGACGGAGAGGTCGATGCCGGCGGTGAGGATGACGGGCGTGAGGGCGAGGGCGAGCAGGCCGATCTCGCAGGAATGGCGGAGCACGTCGAACTGCCGATCGACGGTGCCGAAACCGATGGTGACGCCGCGGCGGTTCACGCTCGTGCCGGCAAAGTAGAAGAACAGCCACTCGGCGACGAGGACGTAGAGCAGGATCATCTCGTGGCGCAGCAGCAGCGCCTTCCAGTCGCGGGCGGGGGTGGCGGGTGCGGAAGGCGTCATGGTCAGCGGGTGGCGCGGCGGGCGCGCAGACCGTCGGCCATGACGGCGGCCAGGATGACGGCGCCCTGGATGGCTTTTTCCCAGTACGCCTCGACCCTCAGGTGGGTGAGGGCAGGGGGGATCGTGGCGAGCAGCAGCAGGCCGGCGAACACGCCCCAGAGGGTGCCGCGGCCGCCGGAGATCGCCACGCCGCCCACGACGACGGCGGCGATGACCTCGAGTTCGAGGCCGGTGCCGGACAAGGGCTGCACCTGCGGGGATTGCACGACGTTCATCATCGCGGCGAGGCCGGTGAGGGCGCCGAGAAGCACAAAGACAAGAAACGTGCCGAGTCGCGGGCGCAGGCCGGCGAGTCGCGCCGCCTCGGCGTCGGAACCGATCGCGTAGATGAAGCGCCCGGCGGCGAGGTGGCGCAGGGCGAGGGCGAGGGTGGCCAGGACGACCAGCGCCGCGGCGACGAGCAGCCACTGGCCGGTGGCCTGGTCGAGGCCGAACCACTGCACGCCCTCCGGCAGATCCACGAACTGGCCCTGGCGCGCGAGGTTGAGGCCCTGGCGGAGCGTGACCATCATCGCGAGCGTCACGACGATGGACGGCAGGCCGAGTCCGGCGATGAGCAGGCCGTTGAGCGCGCCGAGCGCCGCGCCGAGCGCGATCGCTGCGGGCAGCACCAGGGCGAGCGGCCAGCCCTCGGCGGCGAGCAGGCCGGCGGCCACGCTGCAGACGGCGAACTGCGATCCGACGGAGATGTCGATCTGCCGGCTGAGGATCACGATCGCCATGCCGCAGGCGACGACCAGCACGGGGGCCTCGCGGGTGACGAGCGAGAGCAGCGGTTGCGGCTGGTAAAAGGCCGGGGCGAAGACGGCCAGCGCGAGCAGCATCAGCGCGAGGGCGCCCGCCACGGAAAGTTCGCGGAAATGACGGCTCATGCGCGCTGGATTCTATACCCCGAAGCCCGCCTCGCGCCGGTGTGGGCGTTGCCACGGGCGTGAGCGAGCGGACGAAGAACCACTCGCTCACGCTTGCGGCTGCCACGGCAGGTCGTCGCAGGTTGTACGCTCACGCGGCTCCCTTCTCCGCCTGGCCCAGGGCGGCGGCCATGACGGCGTCCGCGGGGCTGCCGCCGGGCAGAATGGCCGTGAGCGTGCCGCCGCGCATCACGCCGATCCGGTCGCTCATCCCGAGCACCTCGGGCAGGTCGCTGGAGATCAGGAGGACGGCGAGGCCCTCGCGGGCGAGGCGGCGGATGAGCCGGTGGATCTCCCCCTTGGCGCCGACATCGACCCCCTGGGTGGGTTCATCGAGGATCAAGACGCGCGGGCGGTTGGCGAGCCAGCGGCCGAGGGCGACCTTCTGCTGGTTGCCGCCGGAGAGGCTGGCCGCCGGGGCGGCGGGATCCGCGCATTTCACGGCCAGATCGCGAATCAGCCCAAGGGCGAGCGCACGTTCCGAGGCCGGCCGGAGCCAGGTGCGGGGGAAGATCCGGCGATGCAGGGCGAGGGTGAGGTTGTGGGCAATCGGCAGTTCGAGGATCACCCCGTGGCGCCGGCGATCCTCGGGCACATAGGCGAAGCCATGGGCGATGGCCTCCGCCGGCGAACGGACGACGATCTCCCGCCCCTCGAGCGTGAGGGCGCCGGCGTCGGCGGGCGTCAGGCCAAACAGGATACGCGCCAGCTCGGTGCGTCCGGCGCCGACCAGTCCGGCCAGGCCGAAGACCTCGCCGGCGCGGACCTCGAAGCTGACCCCGCGCACGCCGGTGGCGGCGCAGCCGAGGCCGCGCACCGCGAGCCGCACGTCGCCGGGCGGAGCCTCGGGGGGCGGGTAGGTGTGCGTCAGCTCGCGGCCGACCATCAGGCGGATGAGTTCGGCTTCGGTGGTGGCGGCGACGGGGTGGGTGCCGACGCTTTCGCCGTCGCGCAACACGGTGACGCGGTCGGCGACGGCGAAGATTTCCTCGAGCCGGTGCGAGATGTAGATCACGCCGACGCCGTCGCGGCGCAGATCGCGGATGAGGCCGAGGAGGCGCCCTTGTTCCGCCTGGGTGAGGGAGGCGGTGGGTTCGTCCATGATGACCACGCGGGCGCCGGCGCCGAGGGCGCAGGCGATTTCCACGAGCTGCTGCTCGGGCATGGAGAGGTGGCGCACTTCGCGGTCGGGCGGGAGAGGGGCGCCGAGGCGCGCGAGCAGGGTGGTGGCGCGGGTGCGGCGGGCGGCCCAGTCGACGCGGCGCCAGGGCGGGGCGGATTCGAGGCGGAGGGCGAGGTTTTCGGCGACCGTGAGGTCGGGGAAGAGGGCGGGCTGCTGGTAGATGCAGGCGATGCCGAGGGCGTGGGCGGCGGCGGGCTGGAGGTGGGTGAGCGGGCGGCCGGCGAGGGTGAGTGTACCGGCGTCGGGCGGGTGGGCTCCGGTGATGATCTTGATCAGCGTGCTCTTGCCGGCGCCGTTTTCGCCGAGCAGGGCGTGGACCTCGCCGGCGTGGAGGTCGAAGTCGACGCCGCGGAGCGCCCGCGCGCCGCCGAAGGACTTGGCGATCTGGCGGAGTTCGAGCAGCGGGGCGGGCATGGGCGCGGCGGAGCGAGCGTGATGGCGGCTCGGCGCGGCGCGGGCCAGCGGAAAAGCAGCGACGGGCCCACTCGCTCACGCTCGTGGCTGCGAGGCCTCGCGTAGCGACGAGCGGGAGCGAGTCGTCGCCCGGCCCACCGGCTCACACTCGTGGAGGGCCAGGACCGAAGGGCGCCCGGCGGACGATCGCGATCCGACCCGCGCATCCCTCCTTCCTCTTTTTCCTAATCTCTCTCTTACTCTCGGCCCTCGCGCGGACCAAATGGGAGGAACGAGAAAGATTAAGAGGAAAGAGAAAGATTGGTGGCGTCAGCCCTGGTTGGTGCGGCCCATCCAGAGGGGGACGGTGACGAACCAGAGGATGGTGCCGGCGAGCATCCAGGTTTTCATGGCGTCGAGGGTCAGGCCGCCAGCCAGGTAGGCGAAGGCGGGGGCGATCGTGCCGACCAGGGCGATCCAGGATACGATTTGGGCGAGGGTTTTCATGGCGTGGGGGCGGCGGTTCCGGCGGCGGGGGCGAGCGGCTTTTGCAGGAGCTTGCTGGCGATCACGTAGAGGGCGGCGGCGATGAACCAGCCGGGAAGGCTGACGAAGAAGATCTGCGTGTGGCCGGCCTGGACGAGCCAGGTCGCGACGCCGAGGGTGGCGAACCAGGCGAGGGCCGCGGCCCAATTGAAGGAGGTGCCGCTCTTCTCCGCGTAGTACTGGGCGAGGCCGAATTTCGGCAGCAGGTAGAAGTCGACGAAGATCACCGCGCCCATCGGCATCAGGATCAGGCCGTAGAGGGCGACGAAATCGAGGAGTTTCATCGCGATGGCGGGGAACATCCCGAACACGGCGACGATGAGCCCGGTGATGAGCGTGACTTTGTAGCGCGACGACCGGGGGAAGACGGCCTGGAAGGCGAGGCCGGCGCGGTAGATGGTGGGGTTGGCGGTGGTCCAGCCGGCGATGATGACGCAGATGAGACCGGCGATGCCGGCGGCGCCGTAGGCGAGCGGGCCGGGGAGGACGTTGGTGTTGGAGGGGTCGCGATGGAGTTGGAGCGCGTAAAGGACGGAGGCGGCCATCCAGGCGAGGCAGTGGCCGAGGTACATGCCGGAGGCGGTGGCGAGGCCGTACCAGGACTTCTTCGCGTAGCGGAAGACGGAGAGGTCGGACATGCCGACGTGCATCGCCATGTTGCAGAACCAGGCGAAGAACAGGACGTGCCAGAAGGTGAACTTTACCTGGCCGGGGAGGGGCGGGCCGCCCTTCCAGATGGCGGTCTGGCAGAGGTGCCACAGGTCGGCACCCGAGTTGACGGTGGTGTTCGTGGCATTGAGAAACTCGCGCAGGCCCACGAGGCCGAAGGCGATGAAGACCAGGGTCATCCACGGGGCGGCATAGTTGGCGATGCGCGCGACGATGGAGTAGCCGTAGGCGGCGACGAAGGCGACCATGGTGCCGACGGCAAGCACGGCGAGAACCCAGCCGACGCTGTTGGGGTAGAGGTCGTTGAGTCCCGGCATGGGGAAGTGGAACCAGACGCCGACCGCGGTGGCCGAGACCGTGATCATGGAGCCGGCGAGGAAGCAGAACATGACGCCGTTCGCCAGGTTGTAGAGGGTGACGAGCTTCCGGCCGCAGATCTTCTCGAGTTGGAAGTAGAGCGTGAGGCGGGCGCGGGTGGCGATCGGCGCGGTGAGGAGCGTCCAGCTCAGCACGGCGAGCAGGTTGCCGAGCAGGAGGCCGAGGACGAGATCGAAGGCGGCGACGCCGGAGGCGACGAAGAGCGGACCGATCATGAGCTCGGTGCCGGCGGTGTGTTCGCCGGCGTACTGGCCGATGAAGCTCTTGAAGCCGAGGCGCGCCTTGGCGGGCACGGGCTCGCGCTCGAATTCGTTGACGGGTTCGTTTTGCGCGGGGACGGGGGAGTCAGCCATGGGGACGGTCGTTTGAGGCGGGAGCGGAAGCGGAGGGGCGCGGCCGGTGGTGGCGGCGTCCGGGTGCCACCTCAGCGCGAGACGCCAACGGGGGCAAGGATCGTTCCGGGGCGCGTGTGCCGGAGCGTCCGACGGGCGCAGGAGTGCCTCCGGCGAGGTGGCGACGAGCGGGAGCGAGTCGGGCCCGGGGGGGGCGGGCGCCGTTGTGGGCCCACACGCTCCCCCGCGGGGCTACGCTCCCGCTCGTGGCGGCACGCACGTGGGTGGCGGCGGGGCTTACCGCGGAGTTGCGCCGGGGCGGGGAGTCTGAACCATCGCGCGGCATTGCCGCATGAGTTCCGCCATCGACGCCTGGCTCCGCTTGTTCCCGTTCACCCGCCGCCTGGTGAAGGAAAACGCGCGGTTGCGCGCGGAGGTGGAGCGGTTGCGGACGGCGCAGAGCGACTGGGCGCGGTTTTTTCCGCCGGGGCATTTCTATTCGCCGCTGCCGTCGCGGGAGGAGGTGGCGGAGGCGCTGGCGCGGGGCGGGTTTGGGCCGCCGTTTCCGGGTGTGGACCTGAACGAGGCCGGGCAGGTGGCGCGGCTGGAGCGGTTTGCGGCGTGGTACGCGGAGCAGCCGTTTCCGGAGCAGGCGACCGAGGGGCGGCGGTTTCATCTCGCCAATCCCTCCTACGGGCACTTCGACGCGATTATGCTCTACTCGATGCTGCGCGAGGCGCGGCCGCGGCGGGTGATCGAGGTCGGCTCGGGCTTCAGCTCGGCGGCGATGCTTGATCTGAACGAGCACGTGTTTGGCGGTGCGATTCGCTTCACCTTCATCGACCCGGACATGAGGCGCCTGCGGCCGCTGCTGCGGCCGGACGACGAGCGCCGTTGTGAACTGATTGAGCGGCGGGTGCAGGAGGTGCCGCTGGAAGCCTTTGCCGCGCTGGGGGAGAACGATGTGCTCTTCATCGACTCGTCGCATGTGAGCAAGATTGGCAGCGACGTGAACCGGCTGTACTTCGACGTGCTGCCGGCGCTGGCGCCGGGCGTGCTGATCCACATCCACGACGTCGCCGGCAACCTGGAGTATCCGCGCGAATGGTACGAGGAGGGCCGGGCCTGGAACGAGCAGTACCTGCTGCGGGCCTTCCTGATGTACAACCCGGCGTTCCGGATCGAACTGTTCACGGGCTGGCTGTTCAACACCCGGCACGCGTGGTTTCGCGAACACCTGCCGCTCTGCGCCCGCGGCGGCGGCGGCCAGCTCTGGCTGCGCAAGCTCGCGGCGTGACGGAACGGGCCCGGCGCGGGCGGTTCTGCCGCCGGTCAGCGGGCGGGCAACTCCAGGTGGCGCCCGGTCAGGACGAACTCCGGCGCCCCGCCCGTCTCGAGGAGCAGGCCGATCTCGAAGGCGCCGGCCGGGAGCCGGTCGAGCCGCTTCGTGAACTGAAAACCTGAATACAGCCAGCCGGCCTCGCCCGTCACCTGCACGACATCGGTGCGCGGCATGCGCACGACGGTGTAGGCGTGGGTGGCTTCCCCGCCGCGGAGCAGGAGCTGCAGATCGCCGCGCGCGCAGGTCCGTCCGGGGATGGCCGCCCAGCCGCGGATGGTGGCGGCCCCGCCCTGGACCATGACCTCCTCGAGGAAGAAGGAGATCCGTTCCGAGGCGCGGGCGTCGGGCGGGAACTCCCCGGCGACGCAGACCGGACCGAGCCGGTAGAGACCGGCGGCCTCGGCCTGGCGGAGCAGGGCGGTGGAGCGTGCCGGCAGGGGGTGCAGCGGGAACGGCCCGCGGCCGTCGGCCCCATGGCGCTGGTAGTCGACGACCGCCATGTCGCGGCAGGTCAGCCAGGCGGCGCACTCGCCGGCGTAAGCGTGGTTGGCGCCGAGATTGAAGGCGAGGAGTCCCGGGAGCGCGGCGAGCAGGAGCGGATACGGCCGGCGCGGAGACGTGTGGCGCTCGAGCACCAGGAAGATCGCCAGCGCCCAGGCCACGCCGCTCAGCACGTGGTAGCGGGAGTTGACCATTCCGCCCGAGAGTTCGGCGCGTCCGGCGGCGATCAAGCCGGCGGCGACGACGGCGAAACACACCAGGGGAAACAGCACGCGCTCGCGGCGGAGGGCGCCGCGCGCGGCCAGCCAGGCGAGCAGGCCGAGCAGCAGGGCGCCGAACCAGGGCGCCGCGGCGGTTCCTTTCATGGCGGGGCTTGCGCCCAGCAGGGCGAGCCAGTAATGCAGCACCTGGAGGGCGCCCGCGGGCGACAGGCGGGCGAACGACTGGTCGGGATTGAGCCGGAAATCGGCGAAGAACACCGCGGCGGCCGCCAGCCCGAGCAGGGACCAGAGGGCGAGGTCGCGCCAGCGCCGGCGGTGCGCGAGGGCGAGGGCGCCGACGGGCCAGACGGCGAGGCCGTGGGCGAGGGTGAAGGTGGCCAGGGTCGCGAGCAGCGCCCCACCCAGCAGCGCCGCGCGCGTGCCCCCGGCGGCCAGCGCCAGCGCGCCGGCGGCGAGCAGGATGACCTGGAAGTGATCGATCGAGGCGCCGGACCAGAGGAAGTTCTCGTGGTGCTCGAGCTGAAACAGCACCCAGGCGAGCACCACTCCCAGTCGCAACCCGCGGGCGCCCCGGGCCGCCCCGCCCGCCGCGCAGGCGAGCACCCCGACGGCGGCCACGAGCATACCGTTGCCGATCAGATCGAGCAGGGCGAAGTTGATGCTTCCGGTGGTCCAGTACAGGAAGGCGAAGAGCAACCGGCTGGTGACCATGCGGTGTTCGTTGCTCACGCGGGAAAGCTCGGTGAGGAAGCCCGTGAACGTGGTGCCCTCGTCGAGTTTCAGGGCCAGGGCCAGCGCGGTGTCGAACTCGTCCCAGTACACCACGTTGCGGCGGGCGTCGGCGGTGAATTCGAAGATGCGGACGATCGGCAGGGCGATCAGGACGATCATCGCCAGGGCGGGCCATCCGCGGCGCCACCACCCCCGGCGTGCCGTGGCTCGATCAGGGGGGGCAGCGGGTAACGAAACGGAGTCGAGCGTACCGGCGGCGGTGGCGCGGGCGGACATGGGGCGGCGAAAGCGGTGCGGAGAGAAGGACGGGCAACGTCAGGTGACGGCTGGAGCGACCGCAAACGTGCCAATCTGACTTTTATGTCAGGCTTGCCGGAGGATGGAGGCAGCGGGCAGTGTGGCCGGCCAGGCCGGTCGTGCGCAGCTACTCCCGTGGCAGAACGAGCCGGAAGAGGCTGCCGCGGGGGATGCGCGGTTCGTACTCGAGCCTGCCGCCCAGGGAGCGCAGGTAGGCCTTGGTGATCGCCAGCCCGAGCCCGAAGCCGCCGGTGTCGCGACCGCGGGCGCGGTCAGCGCGATAGAAGCGTTCCTGCACCTGCGCCCGATCCGCCTCGGAAATGCCGGGCCCCTCGTCGCTCACGGCGATTTCCACGTGGTCATCCCGCTCCTGAAGCGCGACGCAGACCTCGGAGCCTTCCGGGCCGTACTTGAGGGCGTTGTCGATCAGGTTCTGCAGGGCCTGCCGCACCAGCACCGGATCGGTCACGGCGGTGCAGGGGCCGCCGGCGACGACGAGCCGCTGCTGCTTGAGCTCCGCGAGCACGCCGAGTTCCTGGACGCAGGCCGCGGCCAGTTCGTGGACGGCGGTGGGCACGCGTTGAACGGCCTGACCGGCGCCCTCGGCGCTGGCGAGCTGCAGCAGACGTTCCACCAGGCCCTGCAGCCGCTGCACCTCCTCCAGCATCGAGCCGATGATGCTGCGGTATTCCCCGGTCGTCCGGTCCTTGCGGAGGGCGACCTCCCCGACGCTGCGGAGGGTGGTGAGCGGCGTGCGCAGTTCGTGCGACGCATCGGCGACGAATCGATCCAGCGCCTCGAACGAATTCTGCAGCCGGTCGAGGGTGACGTTGAACACCTGGGCCAGCCGGCCGAACTCGTCGTGGGGGTTATCGACCGGCAGGCGCCGTTGCAGATCCTCGACCGTGATATGATTGGCTTCGGCAGCCATGCGATCCAATGGCAGCAGCCAGCGCCGGGTCAGCAGGTGCCCTCCAATCACCAGCAGCGCCACCGTGATCGGCAGCGACACCGCGATGATGACCCGCAGATCCTCCAGGGCGTCGGAATACCGCTCATGCACGCTGAAGAGCCGGAGCATCCAGAACGACGGTGCGCCGGGCACCTCCGCCCGCACAGTCAGAGTGCGCAACCGCAGGGTCGGCGTGACAAAAAACACGCTCACGGCCCCATCGCCCACGGTACGGCTCGGCGGACCGGGCAGATTGGTCGCGCGGGTTTCGGCGAAGGGCCAGACCCGGCGCACGAGCTGACCCTGATGATCCCAGACTTCGAACCAGGGCGGCTCGGATTGAGGTGCGACGCCTTCGGTCAGGAGCTGGCCCTGCCAGTGGAGCGTGCGGTCGCTGGAAATCCGAAGCCCCCGGCGCAGTTCGGCGAGGTCTTCGCGGAGGTGGAAATCCAGGGGGCGGGCGATGCGGCCGGTGACGAAGGAGTAGATCGCGATCGCGAACAGGGTGGTCAGCAGGGTGCCGCCGGCGGCGTACCACAGCGCGAGGCGGAAGCGGACGGTGCGCCGCCGCCACCACTCGTGCAGCGTGCGGCCGACGGCGCTCAATCGCTGCCGCCTCCGAGCCGGTAGCCGACCCCGCGAACCGTCTGGATGAGCCGCGCGCGTTCGTCGGGATCCACTTTTCGCCGCAGGCGCGTGAGCTGCACGTCGATGACGTTGTCCAGCGAGGTACTGCGGCGGGTTTCCTTCCAGACATCGCGGGCCAGCATTTCGCGAGTGACGGTCTCGCCCTGGAAGCGCAGCAGGTATTCGAGGACGTCGACCTCGCGGGGTGTGAGGGGAATCTCCTGCCCGCCGCGGACGGCGGTGCGGGTGCGGGTGTCGAGGCGCAGATCGCCAAACTGGAGGAGCCGGCCGTCGGACCAGGAAGGGCGGCGCAGGAGGGCGCGGGAGCGGGCGAGGAGTTCGGCGAAGGCGAAGGGTTTGCTGAGGTAGTCGTCGGCGCCGGTGTCAAGGCCGGTGAGGCGGTCGTTGAGGGTGTCGCGGGCCGTGAGCATGAGCACGGGGGTGGCGAGGCCGCGGCCGCGGAGGCGCCGCAGAACTTCGATGCCGTCGAAGTCGGGCAGCAGCCAGTCGAGCACGACGAGATCGAAGCTGTCGCTGCCGAGTTGTTGCATGGCCTCCTGGCCGCCGGCGGCAGTGGTCACTTGCCAGCCTTCGATGCGCAGACCCTCGGCGATCGATTCGCGGGTCTTGGTTTCGTCCTCGACCAGAAGTACACGATGAATGGGAGCGGCGGCGGGGGGAGTCATGGAACGATCGAACGACGCGGAAACTTCCCCGTTGGTTGCGTGGAGGCAAACATTCCCTCGCGCCGGAGGCCCGCGGGCGCCTTACATCATCGACAGAACCTCGAGCCGGCGGCGGTAGCGGGCGCCGATCACGGCCGGGGCAAAACGGGTTTCGATGGCGGTGCGGGCGGCGGCGCCGAGGCGGGCGGCGCGGGCGGGGTCGGCGGCGAGGGCGCGCATCTGTTCCGCGGCGTGGGCGGGATCGGGATCGGCCCAGATTGCACCCTGGGCGTAGGGGCCGTGGTTGCGTTCGAGGGTGACGAGCGGCGCGCGCACGGGACAGCCGGTGGCGGGGGTGACGTATTCGGCGGTGGCGGACCAGTCCGTGGAGACGACAGGTTTGCCGAGGTACATGCATTCGGCGACGGCGAGGCCGAAGCCCTCGGAGCGATGGAGCGAGACGAAGCAGTCGCAGGCCGCCTCGAGGGCGTAGAGGTCCGCGCGCGACAGGGTTTCGGCGAGGAGGATGGTGTCCGGCAGATCGCGGACGCTGTCCTGCAGGGCGGCGAAATCGGCGGTGTTGGTTTCGGCGTTATGCACCTTGAGGACCAGGGCGGCGCCGTGGCCGGCGAGACCGGAGGCGCGGAAGGCGGCGATGGCGGCGCGGGGGTTCTTGCGTTCGGCGTAGGAGTTGAGGTCGAAAAGCGAGAGGAACAGGAAGCGATCCGCCGGGAGGTCGAAGCGCGCGCGCAGTTCGGCACGACTTTCGGCGGGCCGGGAAAACGCGATCGCGTGCGGCATCGTGAGCACGGGGACGGGGGCCTTCTCCCGCACGGCCGCGGCGGTGAAGTCGCTCGGGCACCAGATTTCGTCGAAATAATCGAAGCTGGGCAGCCACGCGTCGGGGAATTCGGGCAGTTCCCACGCAAAGTAGCCGATGTTGTATTTGCCGGCGCGGAATCCGTGGCCGTGGTGGTGGTCGAGGTCGCGCGCCGCCGGCGGGTCGACGTGGATGACGTTCACCGGATGCGGGTTGGCGTCCTGCAGGCGGGCGGCGAAGGTTTGGTCGCCGAGCCGGTTGCGGCAGTGGAGCTTGAGCGGCACGAGGGCGGACGGGAGACCGGCGGCGTCGGCGGCGCGCACCATGCAGCGGGCGGATTCGCCGACGCCGAGGTCGGCGGTGAGGAAGCCGACGATGTTGAGTCCGAGTTGGGCGTGCTGGCGGAGGAAGGCCGGCACGCAGGGGGCGTCGCGGCGGGAAAAATCGTAGATCAGCTCGCCGTCGGCGGTGGCGAGCGAGGCGAGGCGGAGCTGGCGGTTGCGGCGCTGGGCGCGGAAGCGCTGCCAGAGCGGGAGTCCGGTGACGCGGCCGGCCCAGGCGAGCAGGTTGGTGAAGGCGACGCCGGTGAGTTGGAGGGTGAGCGAGACCTCGCGGCCGGCCGGGACCGGAGCGCGGAGTTCCCAGGGACCGGGCACGGGGGACGTGAGTTCGCCGGCGGGCCGGCCGTTGACGCTGAGGCGGAGACCGGGAGGCGCGCATTCGAATCCGCGGGCCTCCGGATGCGGCCGGAACGTGCCGCGCAGCACGAGGGTGCGCGGAGTGGCGAAGGGCGGCAGTCGCACGGTGCCCTGTTCGCGGATCCACGCCGTCGCCGGATCGAGGTCGTCGAAAAAGATCCCCGCGTAGGACGTGAAACGCCGGGAGTAGGCGCCGCCGGCCGGAGGCGTGCGGGTGCGGGAACGCATGGAATCGGGCGAGCGAAGGGGGGCGTCCGGGGGTTGGCAAAACTTTCCGCGACTGTGGGCTTGCGCGCGGGGACAGGGATGAACTCGATCCCGCCCGTGCCGTCTCGCGACGATTTCTTCGGTGCCGTAGCCGCGTTGGAGCGGAGCGACAACGTGGTCCCACGCCCGGCCACGCTTTCACTCCGTTCAAGCGCGGCTACGATTTTGGCTGCGGTGTCGAGCTGCAGGGTGTGAACCGTGCGATCGCGGCGAAGCGCGATTCTATTCCGACGTGTCATTCTCGCCTTCCCAACTGCGTCACCTCCGCCCGGCCGGCTGGCTGCGGGTGGCGCTGCTGGTGCTGGCGGCGGGGGTGATCTGGTGTGCGCACCACGGCAAGTGGACCTGGGAGAGCTGGCAGGTGCCGACGGACTATGAGGGGGACGCGCCGGAGGTGCTGGCGGAGATCCAGGCGGCGTCGGAGGGCGACACGCTGCCGTTTCGCTCGAAGGTGATCGAGCGGCTGGGGGCGCCGTTTGGAGCGGATTGGAACGCGTATCCGACGCCGGACAAGGTGCTGATGGTCGCGTTGGGCGGGTCGTCGCACCTGATCGGGTTGTTTGCGGCGGCGAATGTGGGGATGGTGCTGACGCAGGTGATGGCGGCACTGGCCTTTTATTTTGCGGCGCGCTGGCTGCGGTGCCGCTGGGAATGGGCGTGGGTGGGGGCGCTGCTGTTTGCGTTCACCTATCACACCTTTCACCGCGGACTGGCGCATTTCTCGATCGCGATTTCGTGGACGGTGCCGCTGGGGCTGCTGGCGGTGGGGCTGGTGGCGCGCAGTTCGCGGCTGGAGTGGCGGAGTGCGGAGGCGGCGGTGTGCGGGGTGGCGGCGGTCGCGCTGGGCATGAGCAACCCGTACAATCTGCTGTTCTGGCTGCAGCTCATGGCCTGGGCGCTGGTGGCGCAGGCGTGGGGGAAGCGGCGGCGGGCCAACCTGGCGATCGGACTGGCGGCGATGGGGGTGGCGGTGGGGATGTTCCTGGCGATGAACCTCGAGTACTGGGTCCACGTGCAGGAACCGGAGGGTCTGCCGTTGGTGACGCGCAATTATGCCGGCACGGAGATCTATGCGTTGAAGCCGATGGAGATGTTCATCCCGCCGGTGTTTCACCGCTGGGATGCGCTGGCTTTCCTGGGGCACCGGTATGTGCGCTGGTCGATCTGGCGCGGGGAGGTCTTCTTTCCGTACCTCGGGCTGGTGGGCATCGCGGCGGCTCTCTGGCTGGCGGTGGCGACGGTGCGTCGGCTCTTCACGCGGCGGGTGCTGCCGGGCCAGTCGCTGTCGATCGGCTGGCTGCTCGCCTACTCGGCGGTGGGCGGCCTGACCAACGTGATGGCGCTGGTGGTCGGGATTCAGATCTTCCGGGCGACCAACCGCGTGGCGGTCTATATCTCGGCGCTGCTGCTGCTGTTCCTGATGGTGCGGCTGTCGCGGCTGACCGGCCGGCTGCCGGCGTGGGGCCGGCTCGCGGCGGTGCTGACGGTGGGAACGCTCGGCCTGCTCGACCAAATTCCGCAGGGGGCGCCTGCGGCGGACCGGGCGCAGATCGCGGCGCGGGTGACTTCCGATTTGCAGCTCGGTCGCGAGATGGAGGCGGCGCTGCCGCCGGGCGCGCAGGTGTTCCAGCTTCCGGTGATGGGCTTTCCCGAGGAGCCGCCGCCGGGGCAGCTCACGGATTACGAGCTTTTCCGGCCCTACCTCACGACGCAGACGCTGCGCTTCAGCTACGGGGCGGCGAAATACCGATCGCGCAGCCAGTGGCAGCGGGATCTGGAGGATCTGCCGGCGGCGACGCTGGTCGAGCGGCTCGAACGCTACGGGTTTGCGGCGCTGCATGTGAACCGCAAGGGTTACGAAGACCGGGCGGCCCGCCTGCTCGAGGAGCTCACGACCCTCGGTTACACGCGGCGGCTGGAGGGCGCACGGGGGCACCAGGTGGTGGTGCTGCTCAATCCGAGCCCGACGCCGGATCGCCCGCTCGGCCGCACCCTTACGTTCGGCCAGGGCTGGCATCCGCAGTTGGAGGACGGCTTGCGCTGGGCCAACGACGACGGAGTGCTTTCGTACTTCAATCCCTACGATCAGGCGATCGAGGTCGATCTGCAGTTTTCCCTGGTGGCGACCGATGAGCGTGAGATCGGGTTGGAGCACGAGGGCCGTCGGGTGGCGGCAGTGCGGGTGGGGGCGGACCCCGTGACGCTGCGCCTGCCGCGGCTGGCACTGCCGCCCGGCGTGAACCGCTTTGCGCTGGTGTCGTCGCAGCGCCCGGTGCGGCTGGGCACGGGTCGGTACCAGTTGCGCACCTTCGGTCTGCGCAGCTCGGCAATCGCCGTGGTGGGGGGCGTGCCGCCGCCTCGGTAGGGTGGGGCGACGGTATCGAGACGACTCGCTTCCGCTCGTCGCTACGAGGAGCACTGGGACGAGCCGCTTCCGCTCGTCACTCCGGGGGGGGGGAGTCTGGCGGAAATGTCAGGCGAAAGCGGTTGCCGGCGGGGCGGTCGCGGCTGCGTCTGACGGTCTTCAGCTGCGAACTGAAAATGCGAGCCCGCAGCGGGCGCGACCCTACCTCTCCCTGAAAACCCTCCGTTCCATTTGGGCGGCGCGTCTCCGCGCCGGCTTGGTGGCGCTGGCGGCGACGATCGTTTGGATGGCGTTCTACGATCGTTGGACGCCCGCGTCGTGGACGCTGCCCACGGACTACCTGGGCGACGCGCACGAGGTGCTGGCGCGGATCAAGGCGGCGGCGGAGGGCGAGACCTGGCCGCTGCGGCCGCAGGAGATCTCGCGTTTGGGGGCGCCGTTCGGGGCGCACTGGAACTCGTATCCGACCCCGGACAAGCCGCTGATGCTGCTGCTGGGCGGGCTGAGTCATGTGGTTGGACTGTTCGCGGCGGCGAATCTGGGGCTGCTGCTGGCGCAGGTGCTGGCGGCGCTCGCCTTTTATGGCGCCGCGCGCTGGCTGCGGGTCCGTTGGGAATGGGCCGGGGCGGGGGCGCTGTTGTTCGCCTTCACGTACCACACCTTTCACCGGGGGCTGGCGCACTTCTCGTTTGTATTTACCTGGACGATACCGCTCGGCCTGCTGGCGGTCTGGCTGGTGGCGCGAAGCCGGCGGCTGGAATGGCGGAGCGGCGGCGCGCTGATCTGTGGCGCGGCGGCGGTGGCGTTGGGCGCCGGGAACCCGTACTACTTCATGTTCTGGGGCCACCTGCTGGTGTGGGCGCTGGCGGCGCAGTGGTGTGGGGCGCGGCGGCGGGCCAACCTGCAGATCGGGCTGGCCACCGGGGCGCTGGCGCTGGCGGTGTTCTTCGGGAGCAACGCCGAGCTCTGGATGTTTCCGCAGGAGCCGGCCGGGCAGCCCCTGCTCGCGCGCAACTATCACGGCACGGAGCGTTACGCGCTCAAGCCGATGGAGCTGTTCATCCCGCCGCCCTTCCACCGGGCGGAGGCGCTCGCCTTCTTCGGCCACCGTTACAACCG
The DNA here is from genome assembly GCA_964504885.1 of uncultured Opitutus sp. GTDB lineage: Bacteria > Verrucomicrobiota > Verrucomicrobiia > Opitutales > Opitutaceae > ER46. The sequence goes on along the minus strand of CAZDGC010000052.1, from coordinate 15,727 downwards.
CTGGTCGGAGTGGCGGGGCGAACCGTATCTGTCGTACCTCGGCCTGGTCGGTGTCGCGGCGCTGCTGTGGCTGGTGGCGGCGAGCGTGCGGGCGATGCTGGCACGACGGGCGCCGCCGGGGCAGGTGCTGCCGCTGACGTGGATTGTCGCCTATTGCACGGTGGGGGGGCTGACCAACCTGGTGTCCTTTTTCACCGGTTTTCAACTCTTCCGGGCGACCAACCGCGCGGCGATTTTCCTTTCGGCACTGGTGCTCGTCTACCTCGTGGTGCGCCTGTCGCGGCTGACGGCGCACTGGGCGCCCGGGTGGCGGGGGGCGGCGGCGCTGCTGCTGGTGGCGGTCGGGCTGGCCGACCAGCTTCCGCGGCGGCAGGCGCCGGAGGTGCGGGCGCGGATTGCGTCCGATGTCGCCAGCGACCGGCAGCTCGGCCGGGAGCTGGAGCGGGTATTGCCGCCGGGCGCGCGCGTGTTCCAGCTTCCGATCCTGGGTTTTCCGGAAGTGCAGACGCCGCACCTGCTCACCGACTACGAGCATTTCCGGCCCTTCCTCGTCACGGAGACTCTGCACTTCAGCTACGGGGCGGCCAAGTACCGGGCCCGCAGCCGGTGGCAACGGGATCTCGAGCGGCTGCCCGTCTCTGCAATGGTGCGACGGTTGGAGGAGGCCGGGTTTGCGGCGCTGTATCTCAACCGCAAGGGCTACGAGGATCGGGGCGAAGCCCTGTTGCGCGAGTTGCAGGCGCTGGGCCACGAACCGATCCTGACTGGCGCGGGCGGGCAGCAGGTGGTGGTGCGGCTCAACCCGGTGTATCCGGCGCGGCCGCCGCTGGGGCGGGGGCTGACATTCGGGCAGGGCTGGCATCCGCGGACCGAGGCGGGCGTGCGTTGGGCCTACGACGACGCGGTGGCGTCGTATTTCAATCCCCATTCCGTTCCGGTGCCGGTGCGGCTGGAGTTCGAGCTGATGGGGGTCAGCCCGCGGGAGTTGATTCTGGAGCAGAACGGGCGCGAAGTGCACCGCTGGCGGCTGGGCACCGAGCCGTTGCCGTGCGCGCCACCGGGGCTCGTTCTCAGCCCCGGCGTGAACCGTTTCAAGTTCCGTTCGCCGGAGCCGGCCCGGCGACTGGGGGCGGGGCGGTACCAATTGCGATCCTTCGGCCTGCGCGAAGGAGCGGTACGGGTGGGGGAGCTGGCGGTCCCGTCCGGGCGGAACGCGGCCCACCTCGCGCTACCGGGAGCCGCCGATCCGGCCGGCGCCGCCCCGTAAGTCTGCGGCGGCCACGGGCCGCTTCACTTTCCGCTTCTTCCGGAGGGGGCGGCCAGCCGTGGCAAAGCAAGGTCTGAGGCGCTGCCTCGTCAGAGAGTCACGCCGTCGTCGGTGCTCGGGGAGGTGGGGCGCGCGACTGGCTCGGTGCCGAACAGCGCGGCCCAACGTGCGAGCTCGACCTGCATGCCGAAAGCCACCCCACGGCAGGCGTCGGCGGGCGGGGTCGGGCGCAGGCCGGCCACGTAGGCGCCGGCGGAGAGGATGAGGCGGTAGCAGGCCGCCTCGGGATCGGCGAAAGCGCGGGCCAGGGTGTCGCGACACCACGGGCGAAGGGCGTCGGCGGCGAGTTCTGTCTGCCAGCGCCGGGCGAGCCGGTGCGAGTTCTGCTCGTCGCGAGCTTTGCGGCCGGGCGAGGCGCTGACGTGGTGGCGGACGACGGAGCGCAGGGCGACGGCGTTGACGCGGCCGGCGGCGCGGGCGCGGTAGCAGAGGTCGATGTCCTCGCCGCCGTTGACGTAGGCCTCGTCGAAACCGCCGAGCTGGCGCCAGAGGGCGCGGGAAACGAGGAGGCAGGCGCCGGTGACGGCGGGCCTGGGCCGCACGGGTCGCAGCCAACGCCACCACCGGGTCGGGAGGGTGCGCACGTGGACGGGTTTGCCGGTCGGCGTAAGATCGAGGCCGGCGTGGTCGACCGCGTCGGTGCGGGCGTCGAGCTGGACGTTGCCGATGAGGCCGGCGCGGGGGCCGAGGCGGGCGTGGGCGGCGAGCATCGGCTCGAGCCAGCGGGGGAGGAGGAGGAGGTCGTTGTTGAGCAGCGCGAGGAGTTCGCCGCGGGCGAGGGCGGCGGCGCGGTTGTTGGTGACGGCGAAGCCGAGGTTGCGCTCGTTGCGGAGGACACGGAACGGCGCGCCGGGGGCGTCGTCGCGGGCGTCGGGGGCACCGAGGGCGTCGAGCCACTCACGGGTGCCGTCGGTGGAACCGTCGTCGACGAGAATGATTTCGTGCGTGAGCCCGGGCGGCAGGGTGGCGCGCAGGCTGGCGAGCATCGCCTGCGTGAGCGGCAGGCAGTTGAAGAGCGGAACGAGGACGCTCAGGCGCGGGGCGGCGGAGGGAGGAGGCAGTGAGGGAGTAAGGGAGTGAGGGGGAGGCATCGACCGGGGGTCGCTGGTCCCCGAGATTCCCTCAATCCCCTATTCCCTCAATCCCTTATTGCTTACCTTCCACGATGGCGGGAGACGACTCGCTTCCGCTCGTCGCTACGCTGCGGGGCGGCGGACGACTCGCTTCCGCTCGTCGCTACGAGGTGGGGCGGCAGGCGGCGGACGACTCGCTTCCGCTCGTCGCTGCGAGGTGGGGCGGCGAACGGCGGACGACTCGCTCAAGCGCGTCGCTGCGAGGTGGCGTCTATGCCGTTGCCTCGCCGGCCATGCGGCGGAGGTAGGCGCCGTAGGAGGACTTGCCGAGGCGGGCGATGTTGGCGTCGAGGGTGGCGCGGTCGATCCAGCCCTGGCGCCAGGCGATTTCCTCGAGGCAGGCGATCTTGAGGCCCTGGCGGTTTTCGATCACGGAGACGAACTGGCCGGCTTCGACGAGGGAGTCGTGGGTGCCGGTGTCGAGCCAGGCGGTGCCGCGCCCGAGGAGCTCGACGTGGAGGTTGCCCGTCTCGAGATACAGCCGGTTGAGGTCGGTGATTTCGAGTTCGCCGCGCTTCGAGGGTTGCAGCGTGCGGGAGCGGGCGACGACGGTGTCGTCGTAGAAGTATATGCCGGGGATGGCGTAGTTGGATTTCGGTTGCGCGGGTTTCTCCTCGAGGGAGAGCACGCGTCCGTCGGGGGCGAATTCGACCACGCCGTAGCTGCGGGGGTCGGAGACGTGGTAGCCGAAGATGGTGGCGCCGGCGGTGCGGGTGGCGGCGCGCTGGAGGGACTTCACCAGGTCGTGGCCGTAGAAGAGGTTGTCGCCCAGGACGAGGGCGGCGGGCTCGGCGCCGAGGAAGCCGGTGTCGCCGGCGATGTGAAACGCCTGGGCGAGGCCGTCGGGGCTGGGCTGCTCGGCGTAGGCGAATTTCACGCCGAACTGGGCGCCGTCGCCGAGGAGCTTGCGGAAGAGGGGCAGGTCGGTGGGCGTGGAGATGACGAGGATCTCCCGGATGCCGGCGAGCAGGAGCACGGACAGCGGGTAGTAGACCATCGGCTTGTCGTACACCGGCATCAACTGCTTGGATACAGCGATCGTCAGCGGGTAGAGCCGGGTGCCGGAGCCTCCGGCGAGGATGATGCCTTTGCGGGACATGTAAGAGTAGAGGTTAAGGTTTAAGGTGTAAGGGGAGCCGCGAGTCCGGTGCGGAAGGAAGCTGGGCAGAAGGGGCGGGACATAAGAAAAATCGTGACTGATTCGGACTGTGGTGGTGGGTAAGGATTAAGGGTGTAAGGGGTAACCCCGACTCACGTTCCGCCCAAACTGCGAATCAGAGCGTAAAGTTTGCCTCCGATGAGTCGGGCGTCGGCTCGCAGTTGGGTCGCGCGCTCCGCGGAGATGTAGCCAAAGTCCTCGGACAGGTAGAGCTGGTTTCTCACTTCGCCCGCCGAGCCCTTGGCGTAGTTGAGAAATTGGATGTATTCATTGCGGTGGATGCGTTCCGACCCTTCGGCGATGTTGTTCGAGGTCGAGCAGGCGGCGTCGTTGATTTGGTTTCGAAAATGGTAGTCCCGGCAGCCTTCGATCTCACGGTAGACTTCGCCAGCGAACTTTCGCGCCAGCTTCCAGACCTCCAACTCCTCGAATGACTGGCAGGCCATGCGTACTTGGTTTGGCCCTTAAACCTTACCCTCCTAATCCTTAACCCGCTATTGTCCCCGCCGCTAGGCGCGGCCGAGGCGTTCGCGGGCGTATTTCTTGGCGGTGATGTCGGCGGCCCAGGCGCGGTGGGAGAGGTACCAGTCGACGGTTTTCTCGATGCCGGTGGCGAAGGACTCGCGCGGGGCCCAGCCGAGTTCGCGCTGGAGCTTGGTGCAGTCGATGGCGTAGCGGCGGTCGTGACCGGGGCGGTCGGCGACGTAGGTGATCTGGGTGGCGTAAGGCTGGCCGTCGGCGCGGGGCGACTTGCGGTCGAGGAGGGCGCAGATGGTGCGCACGATCTCGAGGTTGGGTTTTTCGTTCAGCCCGCCGACGTTGTAGGTCTCGCCGACCCGGCCGCGCTGGAGCACGAGCCAGATGGCGGCGGCGTGGTCCTCGACGTAGAGCCAGTCGCGGATCTGCTGGCCGTCGCCGTAGACGGGCAGCGGTTTCCCTTCGAGGGCGTTGAGGATCATCAGCGGGATGAGCTTCTCCGGGAAATGATACGGACCGTAGTTGTTGGAGCAGTTGGTCGTGAGCGTCGGCAGCTTGAAGGTGTGCTGGTAGGAGCGCACGAGGTGGTCGCTGGCGGCCTTGGAGGCGGCGTAGGGCGAGTTGGGCGCGAAGGGCGTCTCCTCGGTGAAGGCGGGGTCGGTCGGGGAAAGCGTGCCGTAGACCTCGTCGGTGGAGACATGGAGGAAGCGGAAGGCGGACTTCTGCGGCTCGGGCAGCTTCGCCCAATGAAGGCGGGCGGCGTTGAGCAGGCGCAGCGTGCCGACGACGTTGGTCTGCACGAAGGGCTCCGGCGAATCGATGGAGCGGTCGACGTGGGACTCGGCGGCGAAGTTGACCACGGCGTCGATCGCGTGCTCGGCGAGCAACCGCGAGACAAGCGCGGCGTCGCCAATGTCGCCGTGGGCGAAAACGTAGCGGGGATCGCCGGCGAGATCGGCGAGGTTGGCCGGGTTGCCGGCGTAGGTGAGGGCGTCGAGGTTGACGAGCCGGCGGAGCGGCGAGCCGGACTCGAGCAGGCGCTGGCGGATGAAATTGCTGCCGATGAAGCCGCAGCCGCCGGTGACGAGGAGATTCATGACGAAAGGGAATGAGGGAGTGAGGGAGAAAGGGAGTGAGGGGGAGAAACCGCAAAGCACGCGCGGGTCGGCGCGAAGCCTCAGCTCTCCACGACCTGGCGGAGGCTGTCGTGCCAGTCGGGCAGGCGCAGGCCGAAGACGCGCTCGAGTTTCGCGGTGGACATGACCGAGTAGGCGGGGCGCTTGGTGGGCGTCGGGTACTCGGCAGAGGTGATGGCTTCGACCTCGCGGCACTTGCGCGTCTCGGCGGGCAGCAGGTCGATGATGGCCCGGGCAAAGCCGTGCCAGCTCGTCTGGCCGGTGGCGCAAAGGTGATAGGTGCCGCTGACGGCGCGGGCGTCGGCGGCGGTGCGCACCTGACGCAACGCGAGGGCGGTGGTCTCGGCGATCAGGCGCGACCACGTCGGGCAGCCGACCTGGTCGGCGACGACGCGCAGCTTCTCCCGTTCGCGGGCGAGTCGCTGCATGGTGAGCAGGAAGTTTGAGCCACGGGCGCCGTACACCCAGCAGAGGCGGAAGATCAGATGGTCGCAACCCGAGCGGCGGATGGCTTCGTCGCCGGCGTGTTTGGTGCGGGCGTAGGCGCCGAGCGGGATCGCGGGATCGTCCTCGACGTAGGGCGTGGTCTTGGTGCCGTCGAAGACATAGTCGGTCGAGTAGTGCACGAGCAACGCGCCGCGCCGGGCGGCCTCCTCGGCCATGACGCCCGGGGCGTCGGCGTTGATCTTCGTGGCGAGGGCGGTCTCGGTTTCGGCCTTGTCGACGGCGGTGTAGGCGGCGGCGTTGACGATGACGTCGGGCGCGGCGGCGGCGAGGTGGCGGCGGATCGAGTCGGGCGCGGTGAAGTCGACGTCGGGGTAGTCGACGCAGACGACATCGGCGAGGGGCGCGAGGGTGCGGCGGAGTTCCCAGCCGACCTGGCCGACTTTGCCGAAGAGGAGGATTTTCTGGCGGGCCATGAAAAGGGAAGGGGGGCGGGTGGGGCGCGGGGCGGGTGGGGCGATCAGAACAGTTTCTCCGGCGGGAGGTCGCGGAGCAGCGGGGCGGCGGCGTCGCGCGCGGAGAGGAGGGGCTCAGTCACCGGCCACTGGATACCGACGGCGGGATCGTTCCAGCGGAAGCCGATCTCATCCTTCGGCGCGTAGAGGGCGGTGCACTTGTAATGGAAGAGGGCGGTCTCGCTGGTGACGACAAACCCGTGGGCGAAGCCGGGTGGCACCCAGAATTGCCGCTTGTTTTCGGCGGAGAGGGTGACGCCCACCCAGCGGCCGAAGGTCGGAGAGCCGCGGCGGATATCCACCACCACATCCCAGACTTCGCCCTGCCAGACGGAGACGAGTTTGCCCTGGGGTGTCGGGTTCTGGGCATGCAGCCCGCGCAGGGTATGGCGGCAGGAGAAGGAGAAGTTGTCCTGGACGAACTCGAGTTCGAGGCCGGCCTGGCGGTAGCGGTCGCGGTTGTAGGACTCGACGAAAAAGCCGCGGGTGTCGCCGAACACCTTGGGTTCGAGGATGAGCGGGCCGTCGAGGTCGCAGCGCAGGACGTTCATGGCGGGCGGTGGTGAAGCGGGAAGAGCAGAGGAGGGAAGGGGATGCGGAGCGAAGGACAAGGGGTTTTTCGCCGTGGGCGCTACGCAGCGGGACGGGGGTGGAAGTGCGGAGCCGGGATCTTTCGTGCCCGCTTTGGGTCCGAGGCGACGCGGCTCGCGGCGGCCGGATCGGCGTAGCCCGGCAATCTGATCCCGGCTGGAGAATCACTTCCGTGCGGGTTTATCCCGCGAAAACACCGAGCCGAACACGTTCTGACTCTCCGCGGCGTAAAGCCGCTCCTACATTTCTGCGATCGGGTGTACCACGATTTCTCCGGCTCGCGCATTTTCGCGACGATTTCATCGTTCTCGTTCCTCGTTCTCTTACCCGTGCCCGGGACGAGAACGAGGAACGATGTCAGCCGGGCGGCATCTTGGGTTGCGGCCTCGAGCCGCGTGGGGAAATCTTCAGCCCAGCCGCGAGGGGGGGCGAATGGAAGAGGGACCACTCGCGCCCGCTCGTGGCTACGAGGGAAACTGGAAGGGATCACTGCCGCCGGTAGTCGCCGCGGCTGAAGTATTTTTCGAGCCACACGTAGGCGCAGATGAAGAAGTAGCGGCTGCCCATTTCCTTGATCTTGAGTTTGGCCACTCCGTACTTCCGGTTGCGCCACGAGATCGGCGTGATGGCGTAGGAGTAGCCGCGCACGATCGCCTTGAGCGGCAGTTCGACCGTGAGGTTGAAATGCGGGGCGAGGAAGGGGCGGCAGCCGTCGATGACGGTGCGGCGGTAGGCCTTGAAGGCGTTGGTGGTGTCGTTGAGCGGGATGTTGAAACCGAGGCGCACGAGGAAGTTTGCGAGCCGGTTCACCAGAAGTTTCACTCGCGGGTAGTCGACCACCCGCCCGCCGGCCACAAAGCGGCTGCCGAAGGCGCAGTCGTGGCCCTCGTTGAGGAGCCGCCAGTACTTGATGGCGTCGCCGGGCGAATCGGAGGCGTCCGCCATCATGATGACGACGGCGTCGCCGCGGCTATGGTCGAGACCCCAGACGACGGCGCGGCCGAAGCCGTGCGCGCCGCTGTTGTTTTGCGTGGGGGCGAGGGTCGGGAAGGGGGCGCGGAGTTCCTGCAGCACGTCCCAGGTGCGGTCGCGGCTGCCGTCGTCAACCACCACGATCTCGTGCGGCACGCCGGCGGCGGTGAACGCGCGGTAAATGTCTCCCACGGTCGACGGCAGCGATTCCTCTTCGTCGCGGGCGGGGATAACCACGGAGAAGAGCGACAGGGGCGGGTAGGTTTTGACGCGGCCGCGGGGTTCGCCGAGGTGGCGGCGGGCGGGCAGGGCGGGGGAGTCGGGCATGCGGGAGCGTAAGGGCTACAGCGGGGCCGAGCGATCGAGCCAGTCGGGATGCGCGCGGGCGTGAGCGGCGATTTCGTCCAGGACGGCCCCGACCGGGGTCGCGGGCTGCCACTGCCAGAGTCGCGCAGCTTTCGCGGCATCGAGCACCATCCAGGGAATGTCGAAGGGCCGCGGCGTGGGCTCGGAGGCGACCTCATGCGGTCCGAGGTGGGCGGCGCACCAGTCGCTGAGCTGGCGCAGTGACGTCGCCGAGGCCGCGCCGCCGGAGAAGTTGGCGATGCGATCGCCGGCAGGGAGTTTCGGCGCGGCGAACTGTTTCTCCAGGGCCGGCAGCAGATCGCGCGGGTGCAGGCAGTCGCGCACCTGGTGGCCGGCCCCGTTGAAGCCAAGATATTTCAACGGGCGGCGCCGCAGCCAGGCGTTGATCCAGTAGGCGAAAATGCCTTGGTCGGCGCGACCGAACTGCCCGGCGCCGGCCAGGACGCCGCAGCGGTTGATCCAGACCGGGAGGCCGAAGGTCTCGCCGTATTCGAGGGCGAGCGTCTCGCTGGCGAGCTTGGTGGCGCCGTAGAGCGAGATCGGCGCCTGGGTGGAAAATGTTTCGTCGACGCCGGCGGTGCTGACGCCCGGCGGCGGCGGGGGAGTGGCGCCGGCGGCTGCGGAGGCGCCGGCCGCAAAGGCCGGGACAAACGCGCGGTCCCGCACCGCCATCGGCAGGGCGGCGAGCGGAGCAATGGCGTAAACGCGGCTCGTGCTGAGCAGGGTGAACCCGGCGCGGTGCTGTTTGCAGAATTCGAGCAGGTTGACCGTGCCGCCGAGGTTGTGCTCGACGAGCTGGCGCGAACTGGTGCGACCATCGACGCCCGCGAGCACGCTGGGGTTGGCGGCGGCGTCGATCACCCAGTCGACGGGGGGCAGGGTCTCGAGATCGCTGGCGGCGCGCAGGTCGCCGTGAAACAGCTTCACGCCGAGGCGCTGCAGGACCTCGCGGTTGCCCTCGCTGCCGGGGCGGATGAAGTTGTCGCAGCCGCAGATCGTGTGCCCCGCCCCGGCTTCCGCGAAGGCGCGCGCGAGCGTGCTGCCCACGAAGCCGCAGATGCCGGAGAGGAGGAGGCGCATCAGGCGGAGCATGGCGAAATTGTCAGGCCCGAAAAGCGGAAAGAGGACGCGGCGGGCGGAGAGGGGGCGCACTCCACCCGCCGGCCGGTGACCGCGACGGGGAGCGCGGACGTATCGTCTTCGGCGATTGTCCGCCGGGTCCCTGCGCCTTTCCCCTTCCCTTTTCCTCGCCCTTTGCCTTTCACTCGCCGCCCATGAGCAAGCTGCGCGGCGACTACAAATCCGTCTGGAACTCCCTCGCGGGGTCGAAGACCGACGCCTACCTCGTCGTCTCCGGCTACACCGACGAGGACAAGTTCCACGCCGACGCCGAGGATACCCTCGACATCCTGCGCGAGACGGTGGGCGTGCGGCCGGAGGATGCGTTTCTCGAGATCGGCTGCGGGGTGGGGCGGGTGGGGCGCGTGCTGTCGCCGTTCGTCCGGGAGTGGGTCGGCTGCGACGTGTCGGCCAACATGCTCCGGCTGGCCGGCCGCCGTCTGCTCGGGCTGCCCAACGTCCGCCTGCAGGAAATTTCCGGGTACGACCTGCGGCCGGTTCCCGACGCCTCGATCGACGTCGTCTACACCACCGTCGTCTTCATGCACCTCGAGGAGTGGGACCGCTACAACTACGTCCTCGAGGCGAAGCGCGTGCTCAAGCCCGGCGGGCGGTTCTACTGCGACAACGTCGACCTCGCCTCGCCGGCGGGCTGGGCGGTGTTCGAGGAGAGCCGGCTGCGGTTCGCGCCCGGCGAGCGCCCGGCGCAGATCTCGAAGTGTTCGACGCAGCCGGAGATCGAGACCTTTCTCCAGCGGGCGGGATTCGAGGATGTCCACGTCGCCGGCCGGCTGGACTTCTGGGTCTACGGCTGGGGCCGCAAGCCGGCGTGAAGCTCCTGCCCGCCCGGCGATTTCCAGGATCGATGAGACTCCCCTAGCCCGCCTGGTGGCAGGCGGGGCCGCCGCTACCTTGCGCCCGGAATCGGGCTGCCGGTGGCCTGCACCTTGCGGCGAAAAATGGTGTCGCCGCTCGTCAGATACAGCGTGTCGCGCTGCGGGCCGGCGAGCACCACACTGGTCACGCCCCGGTCCGCCCGCGGCTTCGGCAGCACGCCGCACAACCGGCCCAGCGGATCGAAGACCTGCAGGCCGAGCGCGCTGGTGACGTAGTAGCGCCCCAGAGTGTCGCTGGTCATGCCGTCGCCGCCCGAACGCGGCAGGTAGGGCGGCGGCTCCTGGTTTTTGAACTCGCCCTTCGGATCGATCGGGCGACGGAGCGTCATGAACGGCGTGCGCGCGTCGAGGGTGCCGTCGGGATTGATACGGAAAGCCCAGACGTATTGACCGCCGGCCTCGCTTACCGCGAGGGTGCCGCCGTCGGGCGACAGCGCGATGCCGTTGGGCGCGGCGAGTTCGGTCGCGGCGACGCGCACCTGTTTCGCCTTCGCGTCGACGAACGACACCTGGCGCTTTTGCGTCTCCGTGAAGAAAATGTGTCCGGCCGCGGTGATGACGAAATCGTTCGGCTGCACGTCGGTCGCGATCGTCTCGATCGCCCCGGTGGCGGGCGTGAGGGCGAAGATATGCCTTTTCGCGCCGAGGCAGCCGTACAGCCGGCCGTCGGGGCCCCACTTGAGCCCGCTGGCGGCCTCGTCGCTGAGTTTGGTTTTCGTGCCGTCGGCGGCGAGGCGGTGGATGCCGCCGGCGCGCACATCGGCAAAGTAGAAATTGCCCGCGGCGTCGGAACAGGCGGCGTCGGCGAAGGTGAGCCCGGTGATCGCCGGCTGCCAGTCTTCGCCGGGGAGGAGCAGCTTGTGCAGGGTGAGGTCGGTCGCGAGGTCGTCCTTGATGCTCACGACCGGCACGTGCGCTTCCTGCCGCCAGAGCCAGCGCAGCGCGGCGGGGAAGATCTGCCCGCCGTGGATCGGGTTGTGGCCATAGCCCTCCGCGTATTCGAAGTGCACGTCGTAGCCCATGTACTTCAGCGCGGCGTGCATCTGGCGGTTGGCGAGCGGCCAGTTGCCGAAGGGGTTGTCGAGGTCGCCGCTCGTGTCCTGGAGATACACGCGGAGCGGCTTGCGCTCGGTCTTGCGGATCAGCGCGGGGTAGTCGTGCCCGTGGCGCAGGTTGACGAAGCTGCCCACGGTGGAGAACACCCGGCGGAACTGGTCGGGCCGCTCCCACGCCACCGTGAAGGCCGCGATGCCGCCGCTGCTGGAGCCCGCGATCGCGCGGCGCTCCGGGTCGCCGGAAAACGGATACTGCTGCGCCACCGCCGGGAGCACCTCGTCCACCACGAAGCGCGCGTAACGATCGCCGAGGGAGTTGTACTCGGCGCCGCGGTTGCTGCCGGCGGTCGGGCTCTTCGGCCGGCCGCGGGCGGGGTCGTGGCCCGGGTTGACGAACACGCCGAGCGTCACCGGCATCTCCCCGCGGGCGATCAGGTTGTCGAAGACCGTGGGGGCCCGCCATGTCCCCCTGGGGTCGAGATACTTCTGGCCGTCCTGGAAGACCATCAGCGCGGCGCTGCCGTCGGGCCGGTACTGGGCGGGCACGTAAATCCACCAGTCGCGCCGCGTGCCGGGAAAGGTCCGCGACTCGAAGTTGCCCCGCGGGATCACCTTGCCCTGCGGCACGCCGGCCCGGACCTCGTGATCGGGCGTCGGCCGGAACTGCTCGGCCGCGGGCGCGGCGGCGGGCCGGAGCAGGGTGGCGGCGAGGAGGAGCGCGGCGGGAAGGCGAAGGGCGGAGGGCCGGCAGCGCAGACGCCGGCCGCAAACCGCGAAGAAATGCGCCGGCAGGGCGGCCACTCCGCTGGCCGCCGTCCGGACGTGGGAAAGCGGATACGAAATCAACGGCGCGGAGCGGAGTCCGCGCCCTGCCAAGGCGGGATGCGGCAGCACGGGCGGGAGGGGACCGGAGAGGGGGAGCTGGACGGCGTGCATGGGGAAAAGCTCAGGGTTTCGGCCCGTCGCGCCACAACCAGCGCAGGGTGTCGGGGAAGATCGCGCCGCCGTGGCGGCCCGAGTGGCCGCCCTCGCCGAGCACGAACTGGTAATCGTAGCCCTTGTATTTGAGCGCGGCGGCGAGATCCTGGTTGGCCAGCGGCCAGTGGCCGTGAAGGTTGTCGAGATCGTTGATGCCGTCCTGCACAAAAATGCGCAGCGGTTTCTTGTCGGCCTGGCGCACCAGGGCGGGGTAGACGTGGCCGCCGCGGATGTTGGTGAAGCTGCCGATGTGGCTGATGACCTTGCCGAACCGGTCGGGCCGCTCCCAGGCGACGGTGAAGGCCGCGATGCCGCCGGAGCTGTTGCCGCAGACGGCGCGGCCCGCGGGGTCGGCGGTGACGGCCAGGCCCGCGGTCGCCGCGGGCAGGAGCTCCTCGAGCAGAAAGCGGGCGTTGGCGTCGCCGAGGGAGTCGTATTCGAAGCTCCGATTCGAGCGCGGTTTGGCGCCGGGCAGCGTGGGGGCGACGACGCCGGGGTTCACGCCGACGGCGATTGTCACCGGGATTTCGCGGCGGGCGATGAGGTTGTCGAGGACGACGGGGAGCCGGAAGGCGCCGGTGGGGTTGAAGAAGCCGCCGCCATCGAAGCAGACCAGGAGGCAGGCCGGCCGGGCGGCGTCGTATTGCGCGGGTACATACACCCACCAGTCGCGGGTGGTGCCGGGGAAGATCCGGCTGACGGCGAAGGTGCCGGTCCGCACCTCGCCGCGGGGGACACCCGGTTGCGGCTGGGCGTCGGGGCCCGGGGCGTAGGGTTCGGCCGCCGGCGCGGCGGGGACGGCGCCGAGCAGCAGCAGGGCGAGCAGGGTGGGGTGAGGTCGCACGGTCCGGGGGTAAACCGGAGCCGGTGCGCCAATGCAAGCCGCGCGGCACCCAGGGAGATGATCCCAGGTGCGACCACGCACGCCTTCCGCGGGGATCGGAGTTGCTCCGCGTGCCACCCCACGGTGCGGATATCCCGACGCACGGTCGACCCGCCGCGCTTTTCCCGATGCCCCCCGCTTGCCTCTGTCGCGTCCGCCGGCGATACCCTCGGCTGTCGCATCCAGCGCCATTTCGATCTGATTTTCCGCGCCGTGCTGCGGGGCGGGGGCGTCACCCGCCGCGACACGTCCCTTCGCCTAGTGACCGGCTCGCCGCATCCGTTTGGCAACCTGGTGGTTTTCAGTTCTTCCTGATCCGCTGCGAGAGGCGCCCGGTGGCCACCTCGGCGCTCTTCCTCGGCGACGGTCTCGCCGGGGTCTACTGCGTGGCGACGCTGCCGCAGGAGCGGAGGAAGGGCTTCGGCGCATTTGCCACGGCCGAGCCGCTCCGGCGCGTGCGCGACCTGGGTTACCGGGTGGGCATCCTGCAGTCCTCCGAGCCGGGACACCCGGTGTACCGGCGGATCGGATTCCGGGATGTTGGCGGCGTGCCCTTGTACGTGCGCATGCCCGGCGCGGCCTGAAGGAGCGCCCGCTCAGGCCGCTGGGTGCAGCGGATTGAGAATCTCGAGCTCCTTGAAGCGGTGGAAGTCGGCGTCGGCCGTGTAGAGGGTGCGGATGCCGTGTTCGCGCATGAGGGCGGTTGTGCGCAGGTGGAAGAACAGGTTGCCCGCCGGTTGCGGACGATTGCCTCGGGTCGGACGATCGCCTGCGGTGATACGCCCGCGCTCCCAGCCGGCCACTTCCGAGCGGGAAGAACTCTGTCTCACATTCCGCAGCCGGGCCGGCGGTCCGCCACCGCTGCCCCGCCCTACGGCTTCGGTTCCCCGGGGGGCGGGGCGGGGGGCGGGTTGGCTTCGGCGGCCTTGCGCTGGGCTTCCTCGTACGCGCGGCGCTGGGCCATGCCGATTTCGAGCAGGTCGCTCACCAGCATGCGCGCCTCGGTCTCCTGGCGCAGTTGCGTTTCCGGGATGGGCGGGCCGGCCGGCTTCACCGGATCGGGCGCGGGCGGCTCGGCGGGCGGCGGCGTGCCGGTGGCCGGCGCGGGCTGCGCCGGGGCAAACACGAGCGCGGGCGCCGCTGCCGGCGGCGCAGCCGGAGTCACGGGTTGCAGCACGCCGGGCGGCAGCGGGGCCGCCGGCGAGGCCACCGTGCGCGCGCCCTTCCGCAACGGGAGGGTCTTCTGCACGCCCTGGTGTTTGATGACCACCTGCTCGCGGCGGTCGTCGTAGCTGACCACCTCGATGCCTTCCCGGGTCTCGCCGAGGCCGACCCAGTGGTTCTTCTTCGCCGCCTTGTCGTGGAAGATCAGGTCGGTGCGCTTGCCCACGGAACTCACGCCGGCGAACTCGAGGTTCTCCCCGACGGCCGCCGCGGCGGCGGGAGCGCCCGCGCCCGCAGGCGGCAGAAACGGCGAATTTTTCGGAAGCGCAAGCGGCGCCGCCTCTCCGGCCAGGCACGGCCCCGCCGCCGCGACGAAGGCGGCGACGAGGCGGCGGCGAATGGCGGCGCGGTGCATGCGGGTGGAAAGACGGTGGCCCGACAGAGAAGCTACGTCAAACGGCGGCCGACGCGGCGCCCTTCCGCGCCGCCACCAGCAGCGCGCTGCCGTGGACGTTGGGGTGCTGCTCGGTGCGGAAGTCGGCGAACCCAAACCGCCGCAACGCGCCGAGAATCTCGTCCTTCTCCATCCAGTAGCTGTAAACATCGCCCCCGCCGCAGAAGCCCTTCCAGTCGAGCGACGGCCCGTAGTTGAAGCGGTGGACGGTGTGCTGGAAGCCGGCGGTTTCCATGGCGAGAGCCTCGGAGAACTTGGCCCCGGGCACCGGGTTGGCCGCGACAAAGGCGGGGTCGTAATACACTGTCCAGAGGAACAGCGCGTCGCAGCGGCGCGCGAGCAGCTCGAGGAGTTCGACGGGGTTCGTGAGGTGGTAGAGGATGCCGCAGGCGATGCCGACGTCGAAGCGCCGCTCCGACGTGCGCAGAAACTCGAGGCAGTCGCCGAGCAGGAAACGCGCGCGGGGCATGCCAAAGGTCTCCTTCGCGATGAGGCACTTGAGGTAGGCGCGGGCGTTGGCCTCCACCGCGGTCACGGAGGCGGCCTCAAGGCGATCGACGAGGTAGGTGTGACCACCCTCGAGCGGCCCGAGCTCGATCACGTGGCGCCCGCGCATGCCGCCGGCGAGGCCCATCTCGATCAACTTGTGGTGTGCCCAGGAGATGCGGGGGTCGTCGAACAGCGGGGTGGCGCCGGCCTTGAGTTCGGGGCGGCCGGCCGGGGGCGAGGAGGACCACTCGCCGGCAAAGAGATCGAGGGCGTTCTGGTCGGACGGTGCGACGCCGAAGAAGTGTTTGAAGTCGGACATGGGTGCGGTTCTGCGCGGGAGCCGAAGGGTGGGAAGTGGCGTCCGGGAGGCAAAGGGTTTCCGCGGGGGCAGGTGTTCCCGCTTCGCCGCGCCCGGAGCGGTGGAATGCCGGGCCCGCTGCAAACCGGCCAAGTTTACCTTCCGACCCTTGTTCTCCTGGTCCTTTGGTCGCTTGGCCGGAGGCGCCGCCTCGTTAGAGGGTGTCCAAAAACAGTACCTTCACCGCTTTCGTCGGAGGGCGCTGCTCCGT
>CAZDGC010000051.1:6266-45063 GCA_964504885.1 uncultured Opitutus sp. | reverse complement strand
CCAGGCCCCGGCGGCGAGGGCCGCCAAACTGGCCACCAGGGCGTAGTGCGACGCTTCGGGAATCGGCGGAGCCGTTCCCACGCGCACGGTCCAGGAACCCGCATCCCCACCGCTGCCCCAAGTCCAGGTGTAGTCACCGACGGTCAGACCCAAGTTCGCGATCGTTTTGTTCAGGTAGGTGTTGGTGGCAAAGAGGGAACTCCCGGAGGTGTATCCAGTGTTCAGATAAAACGCATCGGCGCTGCCGGCTCGATAGAGTCCGAAGAAGTCGCCGGTGCCGGCGTTGGGGGTCGTCACGACGAAGCCGGGGCCCACGGTGGCGGGACCCGTCAGGGAAACCCGATACGAGTCCGTCTGACTGATCCCGGAGGGACCCAGAAAAAAGGTGACAGGGTTGGTATTAATCGCCGGCACGACTCCAACGGTGCCGTCCGTGGTCAGTGAACTCGTGTTGATGGATCCGGAACCCTGCACCAGGACATCCGAGCCGGATTCATAGATGTAGACGGTGATTTGGGCAACGGTGGTGGTTCCCGACAGCACCAAACACGCAAGCAAGCAGAGCAGTTTCATGGAATTCCTCCGGGCATTGCTGGGGTTTCGCTCGACTCCATCGGCAGGATGTCAGCCAGGAAGGACCGTGTAAATTTGATACCCCGCTCGGCCCGCGGCCTGGACGGATTAGTAAGCGCGTTCGCCGGCGGCCGCAAAACCACTAATGGCCCCCCCCGGAGGCGCGCCGGCCCGGGGCCAGGCGCAGGGCGGAGCTTTCGCCCCGGTGCCGCGATCAGCGGGCGAGCAGCGCCGGCGGCAGCTCGGGTATCCGGGCAACCACTACCTCGCGCGTCCGACGGGTGATGCCATAGATCACGCGGTCCGCGGACCGGTCCCACGCCCACGCCTGGCCTTCGAAGGGCACGTCAATCGTTGTCACGTACTCGAGCGTCACGCCCTGGCGCGGCGGGCGCAGCACGTAGAGCTCCTTCGCGTCGTGGCCCGTGACGTACAGCAGGCCGTCATCGCCCCAGCTCCCGCCCGAGCAACTGCTCTTCCCCCAGGTGGCGATCACCTGCGGCGGAAACAGCCACGACTCCAGCAGTTGCCAGCGGTCATCAAACCGCCCGACCAGCGTCCAGCGCTGATCCCGGCCCGGCGTACCGCCGTGGTCGTTGTAGTGCGCGAAACACGCCCACCACGCGCCGCCGCGGCGCTCCGCCCAGGTCAGCGACCCGTGGCGCACGCCGAGGCTCACGCTGCGCACCGGCCGGACCGTGGCGGGATCGAAAAACTCCACCGAACTGGCCATCGGCAGTTGCGGAAAGTTGGAGTGCGCCAGCACCAGCAGGCCGTCCTGCACCACACCGCTGTTGAGGTGCACGATCGGCCCGCCGCGCAGGCCGACCCACTCGCCCGCCCGCTCGCCGGTGCGTTTGTCGTACTTGCCGACGACGAAGTTGCCGATGCCGTAGAAGTGCCGCTCGTCCACCGCCACACCCTGGTTGGCGCCACGCGGTCGCCAGCGGCGCAGCTCGGTCGCGACGAGACCGTGTTTCGTCAGCTCCGGCTTCGGCGCCGCCGGGAGCGAGGCGAGCCAGGCGCGGTTTTCCGCCGCCGTCGGATCGGTGGCCACGGCGCGTTCCGCGCTCATCGCAGCGGTCGCCGACCACACCAACATCCCGATCGGAAGAAGGCGGCGACAAACGATCATGCCGTCACCAAGCACCAGCAGCGGCGCACCGGCGAGGGGAAAACCAGACCCGGCTGGAGCTTAGGGGCTTCCCGTTCCGGCCAGGTCCGCCGGGGTGCTTGCGCTTCGTCAGCCGCGGGACGTGGAAGTCTGACGCCCCCGCTTCCGCCGCGGGCGGTTGCGGCGGTCGAGCAGAACGACGGTGGGCTCGTGCCGCGCGGCCTCCGCGGGCTCGAATTCCGCGTAGGCGGCGATGATCACCTCGTCGCCGGGCTGCACGAGTCGCGCCGCGGCGCCGTTGAGCGTCACCTCGCCGCGTCGGCGCCCGGCGATCACATAGGTGGCGAAGCGCTCGCCATTGTTCACGTTGTAAATCTCCACGCGCTCGAAGGTCAGGAGCCCGGCGGCGCGCCGCAGGTCGGGGCCGAGGGCGATCGAACCTTCGTAATTCAGATCGGCGCCGGTGACGGTGGCGCGGTGGAGCTTCGACTTGAGCAGGGTCAGGCGCATGGAACGCTCACTCCTTCGCCTCCGCCGGGTTGAGGGACTCCGCCTGCTTCAGGCCGAGAAGCACCAACTCCGGCACAATCTCGTCGAACAACGCCTCGCTCTCGAACAGGCGCGCAAAGCCGCCCGTGCCGAGCACCACCGGCCGGCCGCCGGGAAACGCCTCGCGGGTGAGCGCGGCCGTCAACTGCCGGATCGCACCCGCATGGCCGAAATAGAGCCCCGACTGGATGCTCTCCACCGTACTGCGCCCGAGCGCCGCCTCGGGGCGGCTGATCTCCACGGCCGGCAGCCGCGCGGTGCGGCTCGCCAGCATCTCCGCGGAAATCGCCAGGCCGGGCAGAATCGCGCCCCCGAGGTAGTCGCCGCCGGCGGTGACGACATCGAAGGTCGTCGCCGTGCCGCAATCGACCACGATCGCGTCGCGACCCGGATGCCGCCCGGTCGCGGCGATGGCATTGGCGATGCGGTCCGCGCCAACCTCGTGCGGGTTGCGGTAGCGCACCCGCAGCCCGGTCTTCACGCCGGCCTGGAGCACAAACGGTTCGCAGCGGAAGTACTTCACGCACGCGCTGCGCAGCGAATACGCCGCCGGCGGCACCACCGAGCAGATCGCGATGCGCCGCACCACCGCGGGATCCTGATCGTTCTCGCGCAGCACGCCGCGCAGGAACACGCCGAACTCGTCGGAAGTGCCGAGCGGATGGGTGCTCTTGCGAAACTGCAGGCGGAGTCGATCGCCGGCGAACAGGCCGCCGTGGATCTGGGAGTTGCCGACATCGAGACAGAGGAGCATGGCGAAAAAATCAGCGGGAGGTGACCGCGGTGCCGTTCGTGAGCAGCGATTCCAGCGTCGGTCCGAGCGCGGCGCGTTGTTCGCATCGGGCGGCGAGCGAACCGTCCGGCCGGTAGATCTGCGCCGGGAAGGCGCCGCCGGTGCCCTGCTGCGCGAGGTCGTTGTGCACAACGAAATCGGGCTGTGAGCGCCGGAAGAGCTCGCCGATCGCCGCCGCAGCCGCATCGGGCCCAGCGCCACGGGTGAGCTTGAATGCCACGATCACCACGCCGGGATTGGCGCTGCGTTGCCTCAGGCCCGACACCAGCTTGGGATGCGGCTTCAGCCGCAGTCTCACCGCACCGTGGGTGCCGAGCTTGCCTTCCCCCGGGAGTTCCACCCGCCCGTCGACCTCGATCGCCTCCACGCCGTAGTCGCTCACCGCCGCCGTGTGGATCACGGCATCGAACGATCGGCCGCCCAGCCAGCGCCCGAGCGCGGCGTCGAGGCCGGCGAACGAGCCAAACTCCTCCTCCTCGCCGGGTACGTCGGGCCGCACCGCCCGGTGCGCACGCAACAGCACCACCTCGTGGCCCGCCCGACGCAGGTGGGCCACAATCCCCGCGCCCGTCGCCCCGGTGCTCGTGTTGGTAAGCACCCGCACGCCGTCGACCGGCTCCGCGGTGCCGCCGGCCGTCACCAGCACCCGCAGCCGTCGGGCGGGCCGCGCCAGGGCCGCCTCAACCGCCGCCACGATCTCCGCCGGCTCCGTCAGGCGCCCCTCCCCGACCTCGCCGCAGGCGGTGCGGCCGGCGGCCACCGGCAGGAACTTGACGCCCCAGTCCCGCAGGCGGGCGACCGCCGCGGTCGTGGCCGGGTGCGCCCACATGGCAGGATTCATCGCCGGGGCGATCAGCCAGGGCTTCGCGCGGTCGTGGGCGAGAAAGAGCGCCCCGGGGAGGTCGTCGGCCAGGCCGGCGGCCAGCCGGTTGATCGTATTCGCGGTGGCAGGACACACCAGGACCAGATCGGCCCAGCGCGTGAGGGCGATGTGGTCAAGCGCCTCGCCGGGCGTGAACAGCCCGCTCCGCACCGGCTCCCCGGTCAGGCCCTCGAGCGTGGCCGTCCCCACAAACTGCAGCGCGGCCTCGGTCGCCACCGTGCGCACGCGGTGGCCGTGTCGCGCCAGTTGCGAGATCGCCTCGCACGCCTTGTAGGCGGCGATGGAGCCGGTGAGGATGACGAGGAGGTTAGAGCCGGACATAATCGATCAAACGCACGCCTTCGAGCCGCACCGCGCCGAGGCGCGCGCCCTCCTGCTCCTCGACGTAATCCACGCCGAAGCCCGCCGCCTCCAGTTCGCGCGCCGCCGCGGCGGGGTCCGCGGCTTCCCGCAGGATCCGCGGAAACGCCGCCGCGCGCGCCCGCGCCTCCGGCGACAGGCGCCGGTTGCGTGAGCTCATCGCCAGCCCGTCGGCCTCGCGCACGGTCGGGCAGGGCACAATTTCCACCGGCAGGAAGAGCGCGTCCACCATCCCGCGCACGAGCCGGAGCTGCTGCCAGTCCTTCTCGCCGAAATACGCGCGACGCGGCTGCACGAGCTGAAGCAGCTTCATCACCACCGTCAGCACGCCGTCAAAATGCCCCGGCCGGTGTGCGCCCTCCAACTCCCGGCTCTGCACCGTCTCGGTCACGCGGTAGCAGAAGCCATCCGGATAGAGCTCCACAGCCGTTGGCACGAGGACGTGGTCCGCCAGCCCGTCCGCCAGCGCCAGGTCGGCGTCGAGGGTGCGCGGATACTGCCGCAGGTCGGCCGGATCGTTGAACTGCGTCGGGTTGACGAAGATGCTGAGCACGACGGCCGCGTTCTCCGCCCGCGCCCGCTCCAGCAGCGCGCGGTGCCCGGCATGCAGGGCGCCCATCGTGGGGACGAAGCCCACGTCGCCCGCCGCGAACTCCGGCCCGCGCCGCGCTGTCCGCCACGCCTCGAGTTCCGTCCACACCTTCATGCCAGCACCTCCGCCGGAGCCGGAAATCGTGCCGCGCGCACATCGCGCGCAAACGCGTTGATCGCCGCGAGCGCCGCCGCCCGGCCGTCGTGGTACTGCCGCGCGAACCGCGGGCGCAGCTCCGGCGTGAGTCCGAGCAGATCCGGCAGCACCAGGATCTGCCCGCTCGTGCCGCCGCCGGCCCCGATGCCGATCGTCGCGATGCCCCGCGCCGCCGTCACCTCCGCCGCCAGCGCCGCCGGGATGCATTCCAACACGATCGCAAAAGCGCCCGCCTCCTCCAGCCGGCGCGCCTCGTCAAGCAGCCGCGCCGCCTCCGCCGCCGACCGGCCCTGCAGCCTGTATCCGCCAAGTAGATGCACCGACTGTGGCGTCAGCCCGAGGTGGCCCATCACCGGGATCCCGCTGCCCACCAGGTGGGCGACCACGTCCTCGTGGCCGGCGAGGCCCTCGAGTTTCACCGCGGTCGCGCCGGCGCGCAGCAACTCGCCGGCGGCGTCCACCGCGGCGGCGCAGCCGCGCCGGGCGGCGAGGAAGGGGAGGTCGGCGATCACCACCGCTTCCGGCGCGCCGCGGCGGACGGCCGCGGTGTGCAGGACCATCAGGTCGAGGGTGGCGTGCAGGGTCGAAGGCAGGCCGTGCACGACCATCGCCACGCTGTCGCCCACGAGGATCGCGTCGGCCTCCGAGGCGGCGACGATGCGCGCCATCGGGGCATCGTACGCCGTCACCATCACGATCGGCCGGCCCTCCCGCCGGGCGCGGGCGAAATCGAGGATGCTCTTCATGCCGCCCGCGCAGGTTCCGGCCAAGAGGCGGAGGGCGGGCGAACCCGGCCGCGGGGGGCGCGGCGGCGGGTGGGGGACGGGAGTGCGTGTCGCATGGCGATCAGGCCTGCAGGTGTCCGGAGGACGTTGAAGGTTGATGTGGCAAGTCCGGTCGCGCACGAGTTCGCGCCAGACGCGGCCCACGCCAACGCGTTTTCCCCCGGGGGCAACTGAAAAGCGGAGGGGCCGGACTTCATCCGAGTACCGGCTACGCCAGCCGCGACGGATTTGGCGGCGCTCTGGGAGCGCGGGCGTGGGCGAAGCCTCGCCCGCAGGCCGCGGACGATCGCCGGCGGCGAGACGTCCGCACTTCCAGTTGATCGCGCCCAAGCGGGAAGAGATTTGTCGCACCCCCGGGCGGACGCAGGGCGGCGTCAAGATGCAGTACCTGCCTCGTCCTCTCACCCTTAATCCTTCATTCCCGCGTCCAAACCCTGACGAAAGAGGTGGAACGGCGCGCGTGCTCCTCCCCTTCTGCGCTCCCCCCGTGCGACGAGCGCGTGACGCCCGGGTTAAGAACCGGCGGCGGCGGCGAATCGGATTGTGCAGCACCCGCGACCCGCCATGCCGGGCGGCGTTTGCGTTTGGTTGTGTGTCGTGTGCGAAGGCCGTCCGCCCCACAGTGGGCGGCCTTCTTTCTTCTTCTCGGCGAATCGCGTTGCGATACGAAAGGGCTTCCGAACGCGGGGCGGACGACGTATCCTTCCCGACCGCGTTCCTCCCCGCCATGTGCCCGCCCAGCCCCTCGCCTGTGCAGTGCGCTCTTGGAGCCGCCGCCGCCGGCCTGGACTTGATGGCCGGGCTGCAACGGCTCCTGCAGGCCCCGATCGCGGCGCTGTGGCAGCACGCCCGGCCGGCCGGCGCGGGGCACAACCCGGAGGCACTGCATCAGACGCGCATCGCGATCCGCCGGCTGCGCGTCCTGCTCCGCGCCTTCCGCAAGCGCCTGAAGCTGACCGGCGCGCGCCAGCTCGACCGCGACCTCCAGCGACTCAACCGCGCGCTCGGCCGGGTGCGCGATGCGGATGTGTGGCTCGCACGGCTGCAGGACGACTCCTGGCCGCCCCGGCTGGTGCAGACGCGTGCCTGGCAGGAGTTGCTCGTCCGCCACCGCGCCCGCCGGCGCCGGCAGCAGGCGACGGTGCGCCGCCTGCTCGGCCCGGCCGCCCTCGCCAGCCTGCGCCGCCGCCTCGATCGGCTGCTCCAACGGGAGCTGCCGCGCGCGGCCCGGCAAGTCCGTCCGCGGACCCTCGCCGAAGGTGCGCGCCGGGTCTTGCGCCGGCAGGTGCGCCAGGCGCGCAAAGCGGCCGCTGCCGGTGCGGGCGACTCGCTCGCCGAACAGCACCGGCTGCGCATCGCGCTGCGGCGCCTGCGTTACCTGGCCGCCTTCTTCGCGCCGTTGCTCGGCCCGGAGGTGGCGCGGTTGCACCGTCGCACCCACGCGGCGGACCGGGCGTTGGGCGAACTCCGCGACGCCGCCCTGGCCCTCGAACTGCTGGCGCACTCGACCCCGGCGCCCCGCCGCCTGCTCGCCCACCTGCGCGCCGCCCACCGGCAGGCGGGCCGTACCTGGCAGCGGGCGTGGCGCGCCTGGCGCGCCCCGGCGTTCCAGCGGCGAATCAAGCGCGCCCTGCGCCGCTGAGGACGGACGCCTCAGTCGCCGAGGCAGGTGTCGACCAGGCGCGCGGTTTTTACCCAGGCGTGATCGGGCGGGACGGTGCGCTTGATTCCCGCGACCTTCTTCAACGGCACGGGCACGCACTCGTTGGCGCGCAGTCCGACCATGATGTTGTACCGCCCGTCGGCGAGCAGCTCGCCCGCCTTGGTGCCGAAACGCGTGCAGAGCAGGCGATCGGTCGGCGTGGGTGGCCCGCCGCGCTGCACGTGCCCGAGCGAGGTCACCCGCGCCTCCACGCCTGTGAGCTGCTGGAGCTGCCGCGCGAGGCGGCTCGCCACCGGCTCCTGCACGAGGTGGATGCCCTCGAACGCGCCGAGCTGCGACTGCGTGATGATCCGCTTCGGCGCCCCTTCGTCGCGCGCCTCCCGGTCCGCCGCCGCCCGCAGCCGCGCCTCCTCGCGCGACACGATGCCTTCCGCCACCGCCACGATCGAGAAGCGCTTGCCCGCCCGCTGGCGCCGGCGCAGGTGCTCGGCCACCACCGCGAGATCGTACGGTATTTCCGGAATGAGGATGACATCGGCCCCGCCCGCGATGCCCGCGCCGAGGCACAGCCAGCCGGCGTCGTGGCCCATGATTTCGCACACGATGATCCGCTGGTGGCTCGTGGCCGTGGTGTGGAGGCGGTCGATCGCCTCGGTGGCGATCGCCATCGCCGAATCGAATCCGAAGGTGATGTCGGTCTCGGCGACGTCGTTGTCGATCGTCTTGGGCAGGGTGAGCACGTTGACGCCGCCGCGCTCGCTCAGGCGCAGCGCCGTCTTCTGCGTGCCGTTGCCGCCGAGGCAGACGAGGCAGTCGAGCCGGAGCTTGCGGTAGTTGCGCGCCGCCACCGCCGTCATGTCGACGACCTTGCCGTCGATCTTCATCTTGTGCGGGCGGTCGCGGCTGCTGCCGAGGAAGGTGCCGCCGTGGGTGAGGATGCCGCTGACGAGCGAATCGTCGAGCGGCAGCACGCGGTTTTCGACCAGGCCGCGAAAGCCATCGCGGATGCCGATCACCTCGATCCCATGATGCATCGCCGCCTTGGCGACGCCGCGGATGACCGCGTTGAGCCCGGGGCAGTCGCCGCCGGCCGTGAGAATGCCAATCCTGCCGTGGGTCTTCATGCGCTGGAAGCCGGGCAGCGTAGGACTGCGAGCGGGCCTGACGAGTCTGCATTTGCCGCGTCCGCCCCGCGGCGGAAGATCGTAACGTGAGCCATCTGCTTGCGCGGCGGCCGGTGGCAGGCACACCGGAAACCTCCTCAGCGTTGTTGGCGATCGCTTACGCGGCGTGTTTCCCGCGGCGACGCGGCGCGTTTTCGACCCCCGTCACGTGCAACGGCATGGCCATCGCGAATTCATCCTCATTCCGCCCCTCCCAAATCAACCGGCCGCTCGGCGTGATCAACAGGAAGTCCGGATGATCGACCCGCAGCTTGCGGCCGTCCGACAGACAGACCACAAACGGCCGGAACGGATGGGCTGACAGCAGCTCACGCAGCATGGGAATGGGATTCATCGGGCGGAGCCTACTTCGTTGAGGACAAACTTCCAGCCCGGAGCGACCACTCCGCCGATGTCACCCGAATGTCTCCGGGCCTCCACGGGACTGCCACATGCGGACGGCAAAGTGCGTGGCCTGACCTCCACGCCATGAAACTTCCCACTGCTCTCCTCCCGCGGTTGCTCCGCCCGCTGGTTGTCCTCGCCCTCGGCGCCGTCGCCGCGCTGCCGGCCCTCGCCCAGGTCGCCGGAGGCCTTTCCGGCCGCATCTCCGACGCCCGCACGGGCTTCTCCCTCCAGGGCGCCGTCGTACGCGTCGCCGGCACCACCGCGGTCGCCTACACCGACGCCAACGGACGCTACTCCCTCACCGGCCTTCCCGCCGGCCTGCGCAAGATCGAGGTCGAGTACGTCGGCCTCGATTTGCTGACGCGCGAAGTCGAGGTGCTCGCCGGCACCACGAAATTCTTCGACGCCCAACTCGAGAGCAAGGCGCTGAAGATGGAGGCGTTCACCGTCGCCGAATCCGTCCGCGGCCAGGCGCTCGCCATCAACCAGCAGAAGACCGCCAGCGGCCTCGTGAACATCGTCTCGGAGGAGACCTTCAATACCAACCTCGGCGGCAATATCGGTTTCACCCTGCAGCAGCTCCCCGGACTCAGCGTCCACGAGGGTGAGGACGGCGAACCCTCCGGCGTCAACATCCGCGGCCTCGAAGCCAAATACAATTCCGTGCAGGTCGACGGCAACCGCCTGCCCAGCTCCGGCAATTCGCGCGCCTTCTCCGTCGGCCAGATCAACGCCGATGCCATCGCCAACATCGAGGTGATCAAGGCGGCCACGCCCGACCGCGACGGCGACGCCCTCGGCGGCATCATCAACGTGATCTCCCGCTCCGCCTTCCAGCGCGACGGCCGCTCGGTCGAGCTGAACGTCGGCGGCCTCTATTACGACAAGCGCGAAAAGTGGAACGGCAACGTGTCGGTCAACTACCTCGACCTCTTCAGCGTCGCCGGCGGTCAGAAAAACCTCGGTGTCGGCGTCAACCTCGCCTGGTCCGAGACTTCGCGCGACTACGACCACCTCGACAAGGACTACAACATCCTGCGGCCGCAGTTCGACCCGGCGTTGGCCCCCTCCGGCCCGCTCTACTTCCACACCAACGCGGCCCCGCAGACCAATTTCCGCACGACCAGCGCGCTCAGCGCCAACCTCGCCCTCGACTACCGGTTCGGCCCGCACACCACCGTCTACCTCCGCCCGTTCTACCGCCATCAGGAAACGGACGCCGAAAAGCCCCGCGCGCGCTACTACGTCAACTCCAACCACAACTTCAACTCCGCCACCGGCACCAAGAGCATCGCCGAAGCGACCTACAACACCGGGCGCAGCCTGCCCACGATTCTCACGGAGCTGCGTTACCAGAACGACCTGAGCTTCTCCGAAAACGACGTCTACGGCGCTTCCTTCGGCGGCCAGCACCGCTTCAACGGCACGACCATCAATCTGGATCTCTTCCGTTCGAACAACGTCTCCAACCGCGACCGCTCCCTCGCCTACGTCATCCGCAACCAGGGTTACCAGTTCGGCTACGATCCAAGGGCGGACTCTATTCCGCCGGCGTGTTCTACAAGAAGATGAAGGGCTTTTACTACTCGCGGACCCTGCGCTTCACCGACACCGACGCCAACGGCTACCCGATCCCCGACCCGAACGGCGCCCGCCTTTACACCTCCACTGACAATGCCCTCGGCGCGACCAACGATGGCGTCGAACTCATCGCCCGGCAGAAGCTGCTCTTCCTGCCCGCGCCGTTCAACGGCTTCGGCGTGGCGCTCTCCGCCACCCTCACCGAAAGCGACGGCAAGTATCCGGGCCGCTTGGACGAGGACCTGCCCGCCTACGGTTTCAGCGACCGGATCTACAACGCCGCCCTCGAGTATGCCGGCGGCGGCTTCCGCGCCCGCCTCAGCTACACCTACCGTTCCGACTTCCTCGAGGGTCTCGACGGCAACGGGTCCCTCTACGACGACTGGTTCGGCGCTTACGAGTCGCTCAACTGGGAATCCAGCTACCAGCTCAACCGCCAGACGCGGCTCTTCTTCAACGTCAACAACCTGATCGACGAGCCGCAGATTTCCTACCAGGGCTACCGCCGCCCCGACAACCCCGAGGACTACACCAAGTACTCCTGGCGGGCGACCGTCGGAGCCTCGTACCGGTTTTGAACGGGGCGGGGCCGTTTCGCGGCCCCGCAGCGTTCAGTCTGAGATACCATAACAACGAAGGCCGCCGGTAGGGGTTCCGGCGGCCTTCCCTTTCTCCCGGCACCCATAAGGTACCGCCGCTCTCGCCAACCAACCCGCCGCCGTCTCCCAGCCCTGTTGTCACGTATTACGTGACAAGCCACCAAACGTCGCACCCCGTGTTTCCTTCGCCTTCCTCCTGCGTCCTGCCGACCATGCGAGCTCTCCTCCTTCCCTTCGCCCGCGCCGTGATGCTGGCCGTCGCGCTGGTCTCCGCCACCCGCGCCGCCGAGCTCGACCTGCCGCCGCCGGGCGCGTTCACCGTCGTCGTCATCCCCGACACCCAGGGCTACCGCGGGCGCGGCGCCAAGGGCACGCCCGACAGCACGGACCCCGTCACCAATCCCGTCTTCCAGAATCACACCCGCTGGATCGTCGAAAACCTGCGCGCCCAAAACATCGTCTTCGTCTCCCACGTCGGCGACATCGTGGATATCAACCGCGAGGACCAGTGGCAGGTGGCCCGCGAATGCCTCGACCGCCTCCACGGCGTCGTGCCCTACAGCCTCACCGTCGGCAACCACGACATGAAGTCCAACGGCGACGCCTCGCTCTTCCAAAAATACTTCCCGTCGTCGCGTTTCCGGCGCTTCGAGTGGTATGGCAGCACTTACGAGCACGGCCGCGACGACCAGCACGTGTCGACCAACAACGTCAACAGCTACCAGGTGTTCTCCGCCGGCGGACTCGACTTCGTCCACGTCAGCCTCGAGTGCAACGCGCCCGACGACGTGCTCGAGTGGGCGGGTCGCATCCTCACGCGCTTCCGCGATCGCACCGCGTTGATCACGACCCACATGGACCTCGGGCCGATCGAGAAGCCGAAGACCAACGAGGGCTACCTTGCCGATCCCAAGGGCCGCATGCGCTGGGTGAAGATTCACGGCGCGCGCGGCAACAGCCCCGCGCAACTCTGGGACAAGCTCTACTCCCGCCACGCCAACCTGCGCTTTGTCTTCTCCGGCGACCAGAGCCGCACCGTGGCGATGCACCTCGCGGCCCAGGGGCGGGCGGGCCAGACGGTGCACGCGCTGATGTCAGACTACACGTCGTCCGGCCCGCTGCGCCTGTATCGCTTCGTGCCCGCCGCCCGCGAGGTGCGCGTCATCACTTACGACACCACCCGTCGCGAAATCGTAACCTCCACCCGCACGGTTCCGGATCGCCACGCCCACGACTTTTCCCTCCCGTTCGCCCCCGTATCCGCACCTACACTGCCATGAAGTTCCGCCCACTTTCCCACCTCTGGCTCCTCCCCCTCCTCCCGCTGGCCAGCCCGGCCCACGAGGCGCCGCTGCCGGCGGCCTACCCCGATCAGGCCGCCCACGCCCCGCGCCCGCTGCCGGATCGAATCGTGCTCACCTGGAACGGCGATCCCGCCGTCTCTCAGGCCGTCACCTGGCGCACCGACACCTCCGTGCGGGTCGCGATGGCGGAGCTCGCCGTCGCCGGCGACAGCGGTCGCAACTTGAAACCCAGCCGCGTGCCCGCGACGACCACGCCGTTCACCTCCAGCCTCGGCGTGGCCCATTACCACTCGGTCGCCTTCAAGGACCTGGAGCCGGACACGCTCTACGCCTACCGCGTGGGCGACGGCGTCAACTGGAGCGAGTGGTTTCACTTCCAGACCGCCACGCGCGAGGCGCGGAAGTTCAGCTTCATCTATTTTGGCGACGCGCAAAACGACGTGAAGACCCACTGGTCGCGCGTCTTCCGCGAAGCCTTCCGCCAGGCTGCGCGCGCCGCCTTCACGCTGCACGCCGGCGACTTGATCAACAACGCGCATCACGACGGCCAGTGGGGCGAGTGGTTCGGCGCCCCCGCCTGGGTCAATGCCACCGTCCCCGTTGTGCCCTCGCCCGGCAACCACGAGTACGCCAGGCTGGACGAAAAGGACGCCACGGCCCCGCGGGTACTCAGCCGCAACTGGCGCCCGCAGTTTACCCTGCCGGAAAACGGCCCCGCCGGCGTCACGGAAATCACCGAGACCTGCTACTACCTCGATTACCAGGGCGCGCGGATCATCTCCCTGGACTCCAACGCGAAGCAGGAGGAGCAGGTGCCCTGGCTGCGGGAGGTGCTGAAAAACAACCCGCAGCGCTGGACCATCCTGACGTTTCACCACCCGATCTTTTCCCCCGCCCGCAACCGCGACAACGCGAAGCTGCGCGAGCTCTGGAAGCCGGTCTTCGACGAGTTCAAGGTCGATCTCGTGCTCACCGGCCACGACCACACGTATGCGCGAAGTGGTGACATCTCCGGCCGCGTGCCGGTTGGCGACACCAATCTCCCCAAGGGCTACAACCAGGCCTACGACCCCGCCATCGGCACCGTCTACGTCGTCTCGGTCAGCGGCCCCAAGATGTATGACCTCAGCCCCGGCGATCGCTGGGCCGTGCGCTTTGCCGAGGACACCCAGCTTTTCCAAATCATCACGGTCGACGGCGACCAGTTGCGCTTCGAAGCGCGCACCGCCACGAACCGGCTCTACGATGCCTTCACGCTGCGCAAACGCGCCGGCCGGCCCAATGAGTTGGTCGAGCTGCTCCCCGCCGAAGCCCGCCGCCCGCCCGCGGCGAAGAAGTAGCGCGGGCGGCCGGGAGGGAGCGCGGGCGTGGCGCCCGCGGCGATCGCCCGCGGCGCACCGATTTGCGACCAGTATTCGGTCATGGTAGGGCGCGGACTCCGCTCCGCGCCGTCCATGCAGTTCCGGAATTCTTACGCCACGCGGCGGCCAGCGGAGTGGCCGCCCTACCCGGGCGACACACCTTTCGATGGCGGCCGCGCGGCCCCCCCGGCCTACGCCTGCACCAGCTCGGCGCCGGCGTCGGGCGCGGCGCTCCCCGCCGGCAGCGGAAATTCCTTCAGGAAATCCATGTAGTGGATCAACTCGAAGCGGCCGTCCCAGTGTTCGACGATGGCGGTGAGCGACTCCACCCAGTCGCCGGAGTTGAGATAGTGGATGTCGCCCAGCCGCTTGTCGGCCGCGGTATGGATGTGTCCGCACATCACGCCGGTGCAGCCGCGCTGCCGCGCCAGCGCCGCGATGTGCTCCTCAAACTTCGAGACGTGGCTGACCGCCTCCTTCACCCGCGCCTTGATCGCCTTGCTGAGCGACCAGTACTCCTTGCCGCGCCAGGTTCGCCACGCATTGTAGACGCGGTTGAGCGACAGCAGCGCGCGGTAACCCCAGTCGCCCAGGTGCGCGAGGAAGACGAAGTTTTTCGTCACCGTGTCAAAGATGTCGCCGTGCAGCACCAGGTAACGCCCGGCCGGACTCTCGTGGATGTGGTCCTCCACAAGGCTCAGCTTCTCGAACTCCAGCGGCAGGAAGGACGCCAGGATGTCGTCGTGATTGCCCCGCACATACACGATCTCGGTGTCGCGCTTCTCCAGTTTCTTGAGCACGATCCGCACGAACCGCGTGTGCGCCTTGGTCCAGTGGCCGCCGCGCCGGAGTTGCCAGCCATCGATGATGTCGCCGTTGAGAATCAGCTTGTCGCAGCGGATCGAGCGCAGGAAATGATTCGCTTCCTGCACCTTCGAGTCGCTCGTGCCGAGGTGCAGATCCGAGAGGATGACGGTGCGGACGTGCAGTTTCATGGGAGCTGGAGGGCAAAGGAGCTGACCGTCGGCCGCGCCATGCGCCGGACCACGGGGGAGAGCGCCGGCACAATCAGACGCAGGCTGCCGGGTCGCACCACGACCTCGAGCCGCGCGTCCGCCTCGTGGGTCTCGCCGTCGGTGTGCACCAGCCCGGGGCGCTCGCGCTCGATGATGAACCGCCCCCCCGCGCGCCGCCACACCAGCGGACTGCGATCGATCGTGCCGACAAACAGCCGCGGCACGAGTGGCAGGGTGCGGACGAACCCCCGGTGCCGCACCACCACGAGATCGAGCTGGCCGTCGTCCACCCGGGCCCCGGGCGCGATGCGCGCCTGGTTGCCGTATTGATCCGAGTTGGCCACGGTCACGAGGAGCGCGGCAAACTCCTGCCGACCGCCCCCGGCGTCCTCGATGGTGCAGCGCAGCGGCCGGCGCTCCCGCCAGGCCTGCCACGCCACCCGGGCGTAGGCCGGCAGCCCGCGCCGCCGCAACTGGTTGAAGCGGCCGCTCACCTCGGCATCGAGACCCACGCCCATCACGTTGCAAAACGGCCGGCCGTTCACTTCCCCGGTATCCAACGCCACCTTACGACCGTCCGCTCCGGTCGCGAGATCCAGGGCCCGCCCGGGGGCGCGCGGCACGCCGAGATGCAGCGCCAGGCCGTTGCCCGATCCGCAGGGCACCAGCGCCAGCGCCGCCGGCGTGTGCAGCAGCGCCTGCGCCACCTCGTTCATCGTGCCGTCGCCCCCGACCGCGACCACCACGTCGGCCCCGGCGGCCACCGCCTCGCGCGCCAGTTCACGCGCATGCCCGGGCCCCTCGGTCACACTGAGGCTGGCGTCGAGGGCACGCGCCGCGATGAAGTCGCGGATCGCGCGGTCCAGCCCGGGCCGGCGGCGGTTGTGGCCCGACTGGGGATTGAAAATGAAACCGATCTTCATGGAGCAAGCGCCGGGGCGGGTTGCACCGGGCGGGACGCCACGCGCGGCCGGCTTGCGCGGGCCGCCGCCAGCAGCGACGCGACCGTGTAGTCCGCCGCCGCCGGCCGGTGCAGCGGCGTGATCGCCGCCCGCCACTCCGACCAGCGTCGCCCGCCGTCGGCAAACGCCGCCCGCAGACTGGCCAGCACCGCCGCCGGCGTTTCGGCCCGCACCCCGATGCCGTGGCGGCGCAGCAGCTCGGCGTTGCCCTCCTCCTGGCCCGGCACCACCTGGTTCACGATCATCGGACATCGCGCCGCCAGCGCCTCCTGCGTGGTGGCGCCGCCCGCCTTGCTGACGACGACGTGGTGCGTCATCAGCAGGCGCGGAATCTCCTCGGTCCAGCCGAGCACCGTGGTCCGGGCGCGGCGGTCCGCCGCGTGTCGCTCCAGCGCCGCCCGCAGCCGGGTGTCGCGCCCGACGGTGCAGGTGATTTCCCAGTCGGTCTCACGCAGCAGCCGCTCCGCCGTGGCCCGCGCGTGCCGGCGGCCGGAGTTGATGATGAACAGCACCCGCGGCGTCGCCCCGGTGGCGAGCTCCGGCGGCGCCAGCCGGCCGGCGTGGGCGGCAAAGTACTGCTGTACCGGAAAGCCGGTGACGTGCACCCGCGCCGGTTCCACTCCGGCCCGCCGCAGCACCTCGGCCGAGTCCTCGTTGGGCAGGAACCAGCCGTCGCCTCCCGCCAGCCACCAGAACGAGTGGAGGCTGATCGAGTCGGTCACGATGTTGAAGTGCGGAACCGCGATCGCCCCGGCGCGCGTGAGGGCGGCGAGCGGAAAGGCGTATCCGGGAAACGTGCACGCGATCGCCTCCGGCTGGAGGCGGGCCACGAGCTCGCGCAGCACGCGTCGCTCCGCCGGCAGGCGCCCGAGCCCCCGGCGGGCGAGCCGCGAGGTGTCGAGCCAGCGATAGAGCGCGCTCCAGACCCCGGGGGCGCCGTTGATCAGGCGGAGGTAGGCGCGGCGCGCGACCGCATTGAGCCGCGGCAGCGCCAGCGCCAACGCATCGACCACGGGCGCGCTGCCCGGACCATGGCGGGCCTCGCCGGCCGCCGCCAGGGCGCGGGCCGCCGCGTTGTGGCCCTCCCCAAAACCCGCGGTGAGGATGAGGAGGCGCGTCTTCATGCCGGCACGGCCTCCGGGGCGGGCGCCTCGACCCTTCCCGCCACCTGCAACAGATCCGCCTCGAAGCGGACGATCACCCTTTCCCAGGAATGCGCCTCGACCGCCGCCCGGGCCGAAAGCCGCAGCTTGGCTCGCAGGAAGTCGTCGGTTGCCAGCATCTCCGCGGCATCGATCAGCGCCGCCGGCTCGTCGAACGGCACCACCAGCCCGTTTTCGCCATGGCGCACAAACTGCCGCGCGGCCGCATAATCGAAGCCCGCCACCGCCAGCCCGCTCGCCATCGCCTCGGTCAGCACGTTGCCGAAGGTCTCGGTCCGGCTGGCGTGGATGTAAATGTCCGCCGACGCATAATAACGCCCGATCTCCTCCCGGGAGAAAAAGCCCGCAAAAATGCACTCCGGGTGCGCGCGCTGGAGACGCGCCTTGAGCGGTCCTTCCCCGGCCAGCACGAACCGCAGCCGTGGGTTGGCCGCCCGCATCGCGGCGTAGGCCTGGAACAGCAGGTCGTAGTTTTTCTCCGCCGCCATGCGCCCGACATGCAGCACCACCGGCGTGTCCGCATCCACTCCCCAGCGCTGGCGCAGTTCCGGGGCGCGGCGCGCCGGGTGGAAACGCCAGGTGTCCACCCCGCGCGACAGCAGGGCGACATCGCGGAAGCCCAGCGCCGTCAGCTCCGCGCAGAGCTCGGCCGTGGGCGCGAAGGTGCGCGCGGTGCGGTTGTGCACGCGCCGCAACCAGGCCAGCACGAGGCGGGTCAGCGGCGCCGCTCCGTAGTGCCGCGCGTAGGCGTGGAAGTTGGTGTGGAAACTCGAGGTGACCGGCAGCCGGAGCGCGCGCGCCGCCGCCACCGCCGACGCCCCCAGCGGCCCCTCCGTCGCCACGTGCACAAGATCCGGCCGTTCCTCCGCCCACCGGCGGCGCAGGGTTCGTCGCGCGGGAAATCCCATCCGCAGCAGGCGGTAGCCCGGGATGGGAAAGCCCGGCATCGGCACCTCGACGAAGCCGTCCGCCGCGTCGCGCGCCGGCAGATCGGCGCGGCGCGGCCGGTACACCGTGATCCGGTGGCCGCGGCGGGACAGCTCGCGGACGATCACCCCGAAGGTCATCGCCACGCCGTTGACCTCGGGCGGGAACGTTTCGGTGACGAGGGCGAGGTGCAAGATGCGCAGGGGACGCTGCGCACCGTAACCGGCCCGTGTCGCGATTGGATGTCGGATACGTTACGTTTGCGGAACATCCGCGGCGACGACGGCGTCCCGCGGCCGGGGAATCGGCTGCTCGACGCCGGTTCAGGAGCGGGCGGCGGCGCGGCGGAGGCGGTCGTGGAGGGCGTGAGCCAGCCCCTCCTCGTCGCGCGGGAGTTCAAGGTGCAGGCGGCGGAACCCCGCGGTATCCAGCTCGCGGAGCACCGCAAAGAGGCGGCGGGCGACCCCGCGGAGATCGCCGCGGGGATCAAACCAGAAGACGTTGGGGCGCCGCCGGCCGGGCGGGCGGGCCAGCAACACCCAGGCCTCGCGCGGGGAGGCTGCCGCGGCGGCGGCGACGGCGGCAGGATCGAGGCGCACGTGGAGGGTCACGGGCGTGCGCGGGCTGTAGTGCCGCGCGAGCCGGCCCGGGGCAAGTTGGGCCCGGTGGGCGCCGGTTGTCGCCGGCGCGGAGGCGATCCGCGCGCCGAGTGCCGCTTCGAGTTCGGCGCGGGTGATCGCCCCGGGACGGAGCAGGCGCGGGCGGGTCGGGTCGCGCACGTCGACGATGGTCGATTCGAGCCCGACCGGGCACGGGCCGCCGTCGAGGATGTGGCGGAGTTTCGCCCCCAGCCCGGCGCGGACATGCGCGGCCGTGGTTGGGCTGACATAGCCGGAGGGATTGGCGCTGGGCGCGGCGAGTGGCACGCCGGCACGCCGGAGCAGCCGGCGGAAAAGCGGATGCGCGGGCACGCGGATGGCGACGCTGGGCAGTCCCGCGGAAACCTGATCGGGCACGATCGGACGCTTGGGCAGCACCAGGGTGAGCGGACCCGGCCAGAAAGCGGCCGCCAGCTTCCGCGCGGCATCGTTGGGCACGGCGAGTTGGTCGAGGGCGGAGGAGTCCGGAAGGTGAACGATCAGCGGATTGGTGGCGGGCCGGCCCTTGGCGCGGTAGATGCGGGCGCAGGCCCGGGGGTCGAGCGCGTTGGCGGCGAGGCCGTAGACCGTTTCGGTCGGCACTCCGACCAGCCCGCCGGCGCGCAACACCGCGGCGAGCCGGGCGAGGTTGCGCGGCGTACCGGAGTAGATCGTGGCGTGGCGGGACGGACGGGCCATCGCGCAAGGAAGCGAAAACGTGCCTGCGGGGGCCAGCCGCAAAGTGGGGGCGGTTGTCGCCGGGGGCAGGGCGGATCTTCCTCGCGCGCGCCCCGGAGCTTGCCGGTGCGGCGCGCCGGGCTTCTCATCCGCCGCGATGACGCGCCCGCCGCCCCCCTCCTTGCTCCTGGCGCGCACCCTGGCGGCGCTGGGACTCGGCGCGCTCGCCGTGATCACGCTGGCGTATCCCGGCGCGACGCGGATGCACGCCTGGCCCTGGTCGCTGGCGTGCGCAACGGCGCTCCTCGCGCCGGCGCTGGCGCTGATCGGGCGCAGCCTGGACCGCCGCGCCCCGCTGGCCTTGCCCGGCGGAGGCTGGACCGCACTCGCCCTGGCCTCGGCCGGCGTGGTGCTGGCGTCGGCCCTGCTCAGTCCTCACCGCGGGCCCAGCCTGCGCTGGAGCGCGCCGCTGCTGGCGGGAGCCGCGTGGTTCCTCCTGGGCGGCGACTGGCTGCGCGATGACGCCGCCCGCCGGGAGCGCTTGCACCGCGCGGCCGTGGCCGCGGGCCTGGTCGTGGGGGCGGTGAGCGTCGCCGGTTGGGCCGCAAGCCTGCGGAGCGGGGTGTCGTGGCTGGAGGCGCGCAACGCGTATCCACTCGGCCATGCCAGCTACACCGCGGGGCTGGCCCTGCTGCTCCTGCCCTTTGCCGCCGGCCTGGCGGTGCGCGCGGACGGGCGGTGGCGGGGTCTGGCGGTGGTGGCGGCAGTGCTGGCGGTGGTGATGGTGTTCACGAGCGGCAGCCGGGGCGGCTGGCTCGGCCTCGCGGCGCTCGGGGCGGTCGCCGTGGTCCGGTCGCCGTGGACGGTGCGGACCCGGGTGCTGCTCGGTGCGGCGGCGGCGGTGGCGGGGTTGCTGGCGGTGGTCGCGCACCCGCGGGCGCGGGCCACCCTGTTCGGCGGCAGCGGCACGCACCTGGTCGCCGCCAGCGAGGTGCAGCGGACGGCGATGATCATCGCGGGCGGGCGGATGGGCGCGGATCGCCCGTGGACCGGCTGGGGGCCGGGCACGACGCCGCTTGTGTATCCAAACTATCGTGGCGGCCTGCCGGGCGGGGCCGAGAACGTGCTGCAGCTCCATTCGCTGCCAGTGCACCTCTGGGCCGAGCTGGGCGCGGGCGGGATCGCGGTCCTGCTGGCCGGAACGGTGCTGGCCGGGCGCGGCCGCGCGCGCGACGGCGCGGCGCTGGCCGCCGCGGCCGGCTACGGCGCGTTCGCCCTCACCGACTGGCAGCTCGACGTGCCCGTGTTCTCCTTCGCCGTCGCCGGGCTGGCCGCGCTGCTCGCGCCACCCGCTCCCCGCCGCCGCGCGCCGCCGGGCGCTGGTCACTTATTACGTGACGACGGCCGGCGGCCCGCAGCGGGCGCGCGAGCCGCGGAGCCGGGCGGGGACGCGGGCGCGGAGCGGCGCGCCGCGGATCCGGGCGGCACACTTTGTCACGTATTGCGTGACAAACCGGCGGGGCCGGGGCTCCGGGCGCCAGGCGGCGCCATCGCGGTGGCGCCGCTCGCCGCGATGGGCGTTGTCGTGTTGCTCGGGCGTCCGGATCCGGCGCCGGAGCTTAACGTGCGCGCCCTGGCGCTGGCCCGCGATCCGGCCCGGACGGAGCAGGCAGTCGCGCTGCTGCGCGAGTCCCTGGCCGTAAACCCGGATCAGGAGATCGCGCACTTCAACCTCGGGTGGTTGCTGCTCGCCCGCGAACCGGCGGCGGCGGAGCGGCACTTTCAGGCGGCGGCGCGGCTCGTGCCGGACAAGGGCGGCGTGTATTTCGGGCTGGGGCTGGCGCGCTTGAACCAGGGCCGGGCGCCCGCGGCCGCGCGGGCGCTGGCTCTCGAAGCTCTCAACGATCCCACCTTCCTCGCCTCGCCCTGGTGGCGGGAGCCCGTCCTGGCGGCGGTGCGGGAAGCCGGGATGACCGCGCTGGCCGGGCACCTCGGGCGGCTCGCGGCCGCCGGCGTGCCGGTTCCGGCCGGGCTGCGCGCAGAGCTGCTCGGCCGCGTGCCGGTCGGACCCGAGCGGGTGTACCGCCGCGAGCGCACCGGGTACCCCGTGCTGATGCGCAACCTCGATCTCCCTCCGCCGAGCGACCTCTACGACGTCCGGGAGCCGGTGCGGCTCCCGCCGGAGATCGCGGCACTGCCGGGCAAGGGCTGGCTGCCGGGGCCCTGGTTGCTGACCTTGCTCGGCCCGCCCGATCCGCCCAGATCGTAGTCCGTGCTCCGCGCCGCCAACCCCCACCGCGATACGTTCGTGCCGCTCCTGCTGCTCGGCGGAGACACGCTCGTGACCTTCGGCGGCCTCTCGCTCGGGTACTGGCTGCGCTACGTCTCGCCGCTGGCGGGGCTCGGGATCGACGTGCCGGATGCGTCGTACGCCCGCTACCTGCCGCTGCTCTTGGTCGGCGTGGCCCTGTTGATCGCCGCGTTCGCGCAGTTCGGACTCTACGACGCGCGCCTCCTGCTGCGCCGCTACCAGAGTCTCAACGCGATCCTGAAGGGAGCGGCGTTCTGGCTCGCGATCTACCTCGGGGTGTCGCTGGTCCTGAAGTTCGATCCGCCGATCTCGCGCCTGTTCGTGGCGCTGGCGTTCGGCTGCGTCGTGGGACTGCTGTTTCTCTGGCGGTCGACGGCCTATGCGCTCCTCACGCGCGGCGATCGCATCTCCCGCCTGCGCCGGTGCACGGTGCTGCTCGGGTGGAACGACGCCGCGCGGGCGCTGGCCGCCGAGATCGCCGGCGACCCCGCCCATCCGCTGGCACTCGCCGGCGTGGTGACGCTCCCGCACGACACCCGCGCGCCCTTCGCCCCGGACGCCCCGGGCGCTCCCGGCGGCCCGGATGGCCCCGACTCCCCGCCCCGCGCAACGCCGCCCGCTCCACCCACCGCTTGTCATCCCTTGGATGACGAATGGCCCGGGTCCGTCGCGTCGGCCGAGGCGACGGTTCCGCCCGCCGCCCGATGTCATCCATGGGATGGCAAGCGCTCCGGGGCGGACGCGGCGGGGGCGCCCGCATCGGCAGCTTGTCACGTAATACGTGACGAGCTCCCGGCGGCCGGCGTCGGCCCTGGTCGCGTCAGGCGCGACGAAGGGGCGGCCGCGGCCGGGAAGGGGGCCGCACGGAAGGTGGCGGGGGCGTCGACTGGGGAGGAGGCTTGTCACGTAATACGTGACGAGGTGGCTGGGGAGGGCGGTGCGCGGGGGTGCGATCGGCGCGAAGGGGAGGTGGAGCCCGCGGTGCCGGTGCTGGGTGGGTCGGAGGAGCTGGAGGCGATCCTGGCGCGGACGGCGGCGGACGTGCTGATTCTGACGCGGTTGGATCTGCCGCGGGCGGAGGTGCAGCGGATGGTGGAGACCTGCGAACGGGCGTACGTGGAGTGGAAGATCGTGCCGGGGGCCTTTGACATCTTCCTGAGCGGGCTGCGGCTGCAGACGGTCGGGCGCGTGCCCCTGCTGGGCGTGGAGGAACTGGCGATTCACCGCCTGTTCAACCGCGGGCTGAAACGGGCGCTGGATCTGGCGGGCGCGTTGGCGGGGCTGGCACTGGCGGCGCCGGTGGTGGCGGTGCTGGCGGTGTTAATCAAACGCGAGTCACCGGGCGGGCCGGTGTTCTTCCGGCAGACGCGGGTGGGGGCGGGGCACCGGCCGTTCACGCTCTGGAAACTGCGCAGCATGGTGCCGGAGGCGGCCGCGGCGGATGCGGCGCGGCAGAGCACGGCGCGGGACGACGCGCGGCTGCTGCGGATCGGGGCGTTCATGCGGCGGTGGAATCTCGACGAGCTGCCGCAGTTCTGGAACGTGCTCCGCGGGGACATGAGCCTGGTGGGACCGCGGCCGGAACGCCCGCACCATGTGGAGCGGCTGTCGGCGGAGATTCCGCACTACCTGCCGCGGCACGTGGTGAAGCCGGGCATGACGGGCTGGGCGCAGGTCAACGGCCTGCGCGGCGAGAGCGACCTGGCGGCGCGGGTGCAGCACGACATCTACTACATCGAGAACTGGTCGTGCTGGCTCGACGTGCAGATCCTGCTGTTGACGTTCGTGCGGTGGAAGAATGCGTACTGAACCCGAAGATACGCCGGCGCGGCCGGGGGGGCCGGGGGGGGCGGCCGCCGGGGGATGTCACGTAATACGTGACGAAGGGCCGGGCGGGGCCGGGCGGGGAGGTCGTGGCGCGGCTGAGGGGGGGATGGCTGCCGGTGGCGGAGGGAGGGAGGAGCGGTGGGGGGCGCTGCCGTTCCTGGTGTTGCTCGTGCTGGCGCTGCCGGATCTGCTGGCGCCGCCGGTGTCGCCGACGATCCTGCGGCAGACGCAGACGTATGCGCAGACGGTGGGGCTGCTGGCGGCGGGATTTTCGCCGGCGGGGCTGACGATTCCGATCAACGGGCCGGAGCCGTTCCGGGTGGTGTATGAGTTTCCGCTGTACCAGGGGCTGGTGGCCGGACTGTTCGCGGTGTTCGGTCCGGCATATATCTGGGGCAAGGCGGTGAGCCTGGCGGCGGCGCTGGGTTCGCTGGCGGTGCTGATGCGGCTGGTGCGGGCGCGCTGGGGCGGGGCGGTGGCGTGGCGGGCGGGGCTGATCTTCGCCAGTTCGCCGATCGCGTTGTTGCTGGCGACGGCGTTTCAGCCGGATGCGCTGGCGTTGCTGCTGGCGCTGGCGGCGGTGGCGGCGCTGGAGCGCTGGCGGGCGGCGCCGACGGCGGGGCGGTGGCGGGCCTTCCTGGCGGCGTTGCTGGGGGCGGCGCTGGCGAAGTTCACGCTGCTGGTGCCGCTGGCGCCGGTGCTGGCGGGTCTGCTGGCGGCGCGGCGGCCGGCGGCGCGCGACCTGGCGCTGGGTGTCGTGCTGGTGCTGATACCCTTTGCGGGCTGGCTGGGGTGGCGCGGGCAGTTGATGGATCCGGCGTACCTGGCGGTGGACACGCGGGATTTCCTCCTCGGCGACCTGGGACGGTTCCTGCGGGCGGGATATTATGTGAAGCCGGCGTTTATCCTCGGGGCGATGGTGGCGTGCGGGGCGGGGGTGGTGCTGCTGGGGGCGGGACTGTGGGGGGCGGGGCGGGCGGAGGGGCTGCTGCTGGCGGGGGTACCGCTGTATTTCGTGCTGATCCCGACGGCGTCGGAGCAGACCTATTATGCGTATGCGGTGGCGCCGGCGCTGGCGGTGGTGATGGCGCGGGGGGCGCTGGCGCTGGAGGGGCTGGGTCGGGGGCGGCGGGCGCGCCGGGTGGCGCTGGCGGCGGCTTGGGTGGCGGGTTGGGCGGTGGCGGCGCCGTACACGCTGCGGCTCGATCAGGTGACGCCCGACGCGGCGGCGGCGGTGCGGGCGGCGAGCCGGCCGGAGGAGCTCGTGTTCGTGCTGAACGCGCACGATCGCGGGGTGGGCATCGGGGCCTTCAATCCCGCCCTGCTGACGCTGGCGGAGCGGCGCGGCTGGAATGTGGACTTTCGCGGGCCGGACGCGGCGGAGATCCGGCGCCAGATCGAGGCGCGGCGGCCGGCGGGGGTGCGGTGGGTGGTGGCGACGTGGTGGACCCCGGCGCTGGATCCGTGGTTCACGCCGTGGTGGCCGGCGCAGTTTTCGCGGGTGCCGCGGTTCGGGGGGCGTCCGGTGGACGGGGCGGGGCTGGCGGGGGAGCTGGCGCGTGTGTATCCCGTGCGGGCACACGGGGCGAACTGGATGGTGTTGGAGGTGCGGTGAGAGGGGCCGGCCTTCCGGGCTGGGTCACGGGGCGGGCGCGACTGGCGCGGGGCGGGGTTGCCTCGCCTACAGGGGTCGGACCTGGCGGTGGCCGCGGCGGCGGGCGCGCAGCAGGGCGACGCGACGCCAGAGGCCGAAGGCGGCGGTGTATTTCCAGCGCACCCAGGCGGAGCCGCGCGGGTTGAAGTGCTTCAGGTAGACGTCGCGGTTGGCGTCGAAGATGGCGGTGGCCATGGCGTCGTAGGCGCGGGCGACGCTGACGCCCTTGAGGTGGGTGATGCGCACGCGGCCGTCGTAGACGATGCGCCAGCCGGCGCGGGCGACGCGGAGGCAGAGGTCGAGGTCGTCGCCGTACATGAAGAAACGTTCGTCGAACACGGCGCCGTCGGGGGCGACGGCGTCGAGAGTGGCGCGCGGGGCGAGCATGAAGGCGCCGTTGATGGCGCCGACCTCGTGGGTGCCGTCGGGGGGGAGGTGGGTGAGGTTGTAGCCGGCGAACAGGGCGGTGCGGGGGAAGGCGGCGGCGAGGCCGGAGGCGCGGCAGAAGCCGTCCCAGAGGGTGGGGATGGAGCGGCGGCAGGCGAGGTCCATGGAGCCGTCGGCGAGTTCGAGGCGGGGGGAGATCAGGCCGAGGTCCGGCTCGGCGTCGAGGCGGGCGAGGCAGTGGGTGAGGGCGGCGTCGTTGGCGACGGTGTCGGGGTTGAGGAACAGGACGCGTTCGCCGCGGGTGCGGGCGTAGCCGGCGTTGTTGGCGCGGCCGAAGCCGAGGTTGACGGGGCTCGGGAGGTAGTCGACCCAGGGGAAGTCGCGGCGCACGAGGTCGCCGGCGCCGTCGCCGGGCGAGTTGTCGACGACGACGACTTCGACGGGGCGGCCGTTGAGGCGGCGCGGGAGGGAGGCGAGGCAGGGGCCGAGTTCCGCGCGGGACTGGTACGCGACGATCACGATCGAGAGCAGCGGCAACTCCGGCGTGGACACGCGCGGACGCTGGGCGATGCTGGCGGGGAACGCAATGTCCGCTGCGCCTTCCCTCAGTGTGATTGTGGCCTGCAAGAATCCGGGCTCCCGCCTGTCCGCCGCGCTGGCGAGCGTGTGGGAGCAGCGGCAGGTGCAGCCGGAGATCCTGGTGATCGACGGGGGATCGACGGACGGGACGGTGGCGTGGCTGGAGGCGCAGCGGGCGCGGCTGGCGGAGGTGGTGGCGGAGCCGGATGGCGGCGTGTACGAGGCGCTG
Source organism: uncultured Opitutus sp. (assembly GCA_964504885.1). GTDB lineage: Bacteria > Verrucomicrobiota > Verrucomicrobiia > Opitutales > Opitutaceae > ER46. The sequence continues at coordinate 18,808 of CAZDGC010000051.1, read as the reverse complement.
AACAAGGGGGTGGCGCGGGCGACGGGGGAGTGGGTTTATTTCCTGGGGGCGGACGATCGGCTGCGGAGCGACATGGTGTTGAGCGAGGTGCTGAACTGGACGCGGCAGACGGAGGCGGGCGTGGTGGTGGGCGAGGTGGCGTACGATGACGGGCGCCTGTACAAGCTGCGGGCGCGGGTGAATGCGATTGCGCGCAATTTCGTGCACCACCAGGGGGCGTTTTACCGGCGGACGCTGTTCGAGGAGAACGGCGGATTCGATGCGGGGCTGGCGGTGATGGCGGACTACGATTTCAACCTGCGGTTGTGGAAGGGGCGGGTGCGCTTCAAGCCGATTCCGCTGCGGGTGGCGGCGTGTGGCGCGGGCGGGTTGAGCGATGGCGGGGCGTGGCGCGGGTACGCCGAGGAGATCGCGGTGCGGCACCGGCACTTTGCGCGGGTGCGCTCGCTGCCGTGGGACGTGCTGACGGTGCTGCGGTTCCTCCGGAAGCAGGTCGTGCGGGGGCGGAGGCGGCGCTGACGAGGGGGCGGAGGGCAGGTCGACGGGGGCAGGTCGCGGGCAGGTCAACGGGGGCATATCGCGAAACGCGAACGCCCGACGTAGCAATCCCAGTCGGCGGCGGAGGGGCATGCACAAGATTCGCGTTTCGCGACCTGGCCCCGTCCCGGTCTGCTTTCCGTTCGCCGGGCGAGAACGAGGAATGATTACGAGAACGAAGGACGATCTTCGGGCGCTGGCGCTCAGCGCGAGCCAGCGCGGGCCACCGGCCGGATGATCCGGGCGGGGTCGACCGTGATGTCGTGGCCGCCGAGGGTTTCGTTCCAGGTGAGCACGAGCGGGACGATCCGGGTGCGGCGGGGAGTCACCGTCGTATCCGAATGATGGACATGGTACACGTAATGCAGCGTGCCGTCGCGGGCGCGGAAGACGTCGCCGTGGCCGGGGCCGTTTTCGCCGACGAGGGCGCGGTGAAGGATGGGGTTGTGACGGTGTTTCACCCACGGGCCGGTCGGCGAGTCGGCGACGGCGTACCCGACGGCGTAGTCGATGCTGCGGTAGTGGTTGGCGGAGTAGAACAGGTAGTAGCGGCCCCGCAGCTTGAGGACGGTGGGGCCCTCCATGATGGGCGCGGAGCGGTAGCTGGGCGTGGCCTCCCAGGGTTCGGTGCGGCCGAAGCAGCGGGTGAGGGTGCCGGGCTTGATCCGGCCGGCCGCGAGATCGAATTCCGCGACCCAGAGAAAGTTTCCGCGGTTGAAACGCACGTGGTAGAGGTAGGTGCGGCCGTCGTCGTCGCGGAAGAGGAAGGAGTCGATGTTGCGCGCCGAGTCGTCGATCGGCCGGATGATCTCCTGCCGGAAGGGACCAAGGAGGGACGGCGAGCGGGCGAGCGCGACGTGTTCGCTGGCGGTGTAGGTGAGCAGGTAGCCGGCGCCTTCCCGGAGAATCTGCGGGGCCCAGAAGCGGTCGGTGCCGAAGGTGCCGTCGCCGGCGCGGAGGATCAGGGTGGGATCCGATTCGCCGGGCGGGCGCCAGGTGTGGAGATCGTCGGACACGAGGAGCGCGAACCCCAGTGGTGTGCCGTGGCGCGTGCCGGTGAGGTAATAGCGGCCGTCCGCGACGTGGATGGTGGGATCGGCGAAGAAGATTTCCTGCGGCGCGGTCGGCGCCTCCGGCTCCGCCCCGCGCGCACCGCCGGCGAGCAGGAGGGCGAGGAGCGGGAGGAAGAAGGAAGGCGCGATACGCATGTAGGAGTGAATCCCAACGCGGCTCGAGGGCGCAACCAAAGGCGTCGGAAGCCCCGAGTCGTTCTTCGTTCTCGTACTCGTTCCTCGCTCCCGACCCGGGAACGAGAAGGAGAACGAGGGAGGAGAACGATGAATTCGTCGCGGATTGGTATGAAGTGGAGCGACGACAGCACAGTGCGGTGCGGGGCGGCAATCCGACGCAAGGGCGAAATTACGTGCGTGGCCACGAGCGTATGCGAGTGGAAGCGCGGGCGCCGACTCGCTCCCGCTCGTCGCTACGATCCGGGAGCGAGTGCGAGCCGGGCACAAACGGCCTGCCGCCCGAATCGTGCCTACGGCGTCGCGCTCGCGTAACACCGGACCTCGAAGAGCGCGGCGGGCACGTGCGGGGCGGGGGCGGTGAGCTCGAGGCGGAGCGCGCGCGTGGTCGCGGGTTGCGGCAGCACGAGGACGTTGCGGCCCTGGTGGTTGTCGGTGCAGGCGGCGAGCACACGGCCCGCTTCGTCGAGCACGCGGTAACGCTCCACGCAGAAGGGCATGCGGCGCTCCGGGTGGCCCATGAGCACGGACTCCATCGGGTGATCGAAGTCGGGATCGAACATCAGCTCGATCCGCGCGATCGTCTGCGGCTCGGCCCAACGCAGCGTGAGCGCGGGGGCCGGATCGACGAAGTCAGCCACCCAGGCGTTGGGCTGGTTTGTCGGGCGGGCGATGCCGTTGACGACGTTGCGCGCCGCAAAGGCCGCCAGTGGCGGGTCGAGGCGCAACGCCAGGTTGTGTCCACCGGGGCGGCGTTGGGGCTGCCAGAATTCGAAGCGATCGACGCCGATGTCGGGCGGCGGCTCCTGCACCGGCGCCTTGGCCACGGCGAGATTCACGGTGTGGAAAAGCGTGAGCACGCCGGAGAGCCGCTGCTCGGAGCCGCGGAGCTGAATGTCGTCGTTGCCGAAGAAGCACACGAAGGCGTACCGCTCGTCGGCAAACGCGTGCGCGAACGCGAGCCGCACCAGTTGGTCGCCCCCCGGCGCGAGCGCGAGCGTCTGCGTCTCGAGGATGACATCGGGCGTGTGGTTGTCGGCGCGGCTGCTCTGGCGCAACTCGGCGCGGAGGGTGGCGGCGCGGGCGACGTCGGCGAAGGCGGTGACGTCGAGCCGCGTGCCGGCGCGCACGGGCAGGAGCAGGGCGACGCCGTCGCGCAGGGAGCGGGCGGGGCCGTCGGGGGCGAGCGCGGCGAGTTGCAGTTCGCTCGACGCGGTGATCGTGGCGCGGCGGGCAAGGTCGGCATCGTCCTCCAAACGGAACCCGGGGATGTGCTGCCCGGTGCGGAGGAGGGCGCGCTGGAGTTCGGCGAGGTGGGGGCCGGCGGCGAGGGCGCGGGGCGGCACGCCGTCGCGGCGGCAGAGCGCGGCGGCGGCGCCGACGGCCTGGGCGGCGTGGGCGCAGGTGGCCATGACGCGGCTCGAGGCGAAGGCGACGTGCGTGGCGCTGATGATGCGGCCGGCGAGGAAGAGATTGGTGAGGTTGCGGCTGTAGAGGCAGCGGTAGGGAATCTGATACACGCCCTTGGCGTGCCACTGCGTGCACCCGGGCAGCGGACTGAACACGCCCTCGGCCGGGTGCACGTCGATGGCCCAGCCGCCGAAGGCGACGGCGTCGGCGTGCGCGCGCTGTTCCACGATGTCCTGCTGGCGCAGGAGGTAGTCGCCCTCGAAGCGCCGGCTCTCGCGTTTGCCGGGGATGGTGCCGACCCATTCGAGCGTGAGGTTTTCGGCCTCGGGAAACTGGCCGGAGTTCTTGAGGTGGTGCCAGACGCCGTAAACCACGCGCCAGAGGTCCCACTTGATCGTCTCGGTGTCGTGCACGGTGTCGAGGCGCCCGCCGTGTTCGATCCACCACAGCTTGCAGCCCTGTTCGCGGGTGTTGAACTGCCGCCAGCGCGGAATCCGCGTGATGTCCGTCAGGGCGAAGCTCGGTGGCGTGAAACGGACCGGGCGGCCGGTGTCCTTGGTATAGAAATACAGCGAGTGCCCGAGCAGATCGCGGCTGGCCTCGGCCGGGGCGAAGGCCTCGCCAAACTCGGCGCGCGACTCGGCGCCGACGCGGAAGGCGGCGCCGGCGAGGAAGCCGAGGATGCCGTCGCCGGAGGCGTCGCAGAACAGCGGCGCATGCAGCTCGTAAGCGGTCGAGTTCTGGGAGCAGAAGGCGCGGACGCTGGCGATCGTGTCGGGATCGCGCTTGGCGACGTCGTGGACGGCGGTGTTGAGGAGCAGGGTGAGCCGCGGTTCAGAGACGACCTTTTCGAGGAGGAGGGCGTCGACGAGGAGCGGGTTGCCCTCGGGGTTGCGGAAAGTGTTTTCGACGAGAAGCTCGTCGATCACGCCGCCCTCGCGGGCCCAGCGGTTGTTGTTCCCCAGGTGCGAGGTGGCGCCGAGGATCCACAGGCGCACTTCGCTGGAGGCGTTGCCGCCGAGCACGGGGCGGTCCTGCACGAGCACGACCTTGAGTCCGGCGCGCGCGGCCGTGATGGCGGCGCAGGTGCCGGCGAGGCCGCCGCCGACCACGACGAGATCGGCGTCGTGGCGGACGGTGCGGAGTTCGCGATGCGGGACGGGCGGGGAGAAGTGCATTCGTGAGGGAGTGAGGGACTGAGGGAGTGAGGGAGTGAGGGACTGAGGGAGTGGGGGAGTGAGGGACTGAGGGAGTGAGGGGGAAGAGGAGAGGGAGAGAGGGAGAGCGGGAGAGTGGGAGAGGAGGCGTTCGGTGATCGGTGCGCGCTTGGTCCCTTTTTCCCTCACTCCCTCATTCCCTTCTCCCTTATTCCCCCACTCCCTTCTCCTTCGCGCCGTGCGCGCGCAGCGGCCAGAGGAGCAGCCAGGCGAGCGGGTGGAGCAGGAGCATGAAGTGGAAGGCGGGTTCGTAGGAGATGTGGGTGACGAGGCGGCCGACGGCCTGGTTCATGAGCATGCCGCCGAGGGAGCTGCCGGTGGCGACGACGCCGAACGTGAAACCCAGCGAGGCCTTGGGCACGAGGTCGACGACGAGCGCGCTGAGGTTCACGAGCCAGGCCATGTGGGCGAGGACGGCGAGCATGCCGACGCCGAGCACGAGCCAGAGCGCGGGCAGGTGCGGGATGGAAGCGCAGAGCGGCACCAGCGCGGCGCAGCCCAGCATAATCCAGAGGCGGCTGGCGGCGGGGGCGACGCGGCGTTTGATCAATTGCCCGGAGAGCCAGCCACCGGAGAGTACGCCGATGTCGGCAGCGAGAAAGATCACGAACGTCACCTGGAGCTGGGTCTGGCTGAGGCCGCGGCTGTCGTAGAGGTACTTTGCGAACCAGAACTGGAAGAAATACCACACCGGATCGGTGAGCATGCGCGCGACGATGAGCAGCCAGACCTCGCGGTGGGTGAACACCTGCCACCAGCGGCCCCAGCCGGCGGCGTTGGCGGCGGTTTCCGGCGGGGAGCCGGTCGCGATCAGGGTGCGCTCGGCGTCGGTGAGGTACGGGTGTTCGGCGGGGCGGCGGTAGAGCCAGAGCCAGGGCACGAGCCAGACGAGCCCGGCGACGCCGGTGACGACGAACGCCGCCTGCCAACTGTGCCAGTTGGCGAGGGCGACGATCAGGATCGGCGCGATGGTGGCGCCGACGGTGGCGCCGAGGGTGTAGAGCCCGATGGCGAGGCCGCGTTCGCGGGCGGGAAACCACTCGGAGACGGCCTTGGGGGCGGCGGTCCAATTCCCGGCTTCGCCCAGGCCGAGCAGGAAGCGGAAAAGACCGAGCGAGCCGGCCGAGCGGGCGAAACCGGTGAGGAGGTTGGCGATCGACCACCAGCCAACGAAGAGCGCGAGGCTCACGCGCACGCCGAGATGATCGACGATTTTGCCGGAGAGGAGCGAGGCGGTGGTGTAGGCGACGAGGAAGAGGTTGAGCACGCGGGCATAGTCCTCGTTGGAGAGCTTCAGATCCTGCTGGATGGTGGGCGCGAGGATGGAGAGCGTCTGGCGGTCGATGTAGTTGAGGACTGACGCGCCGAAGATCAGGGCGATGATGGACCAGCGGAGGTGCGGAATTTTCACGGGCGGGAGATGGCAGGCGCGAGGGCGTCGCAGGTTCTTGCGCCTGGGAGCGCAGACGTAGGCGGAGCCTCGTCTGCCGGATGCGGACGATCGCCTGCGGCGATACGTCCGCGCTCCCCGGCTGTCACCGGCCGGGCGACGCGAGGGTGTCTGGCGCTGCGGTGCACGCTCATTTCTCGCGTTCCCCGTAGCCCCCCGGGCCGAACTTCCGGTCGAGGACGTACTTTCGCGCCTGCTCGAAGGCGGCCAGGTCGCCGGTGATCCGCGGATCCTTGGTCTGGCGCTGGTAGGCTTCGAGCTGGGCCTTGAGGCGCGCCTTGATCGCGGCGTGCGCCGGGGAGTCGGCCAGGTTCTTCAGCTCCCAGGGATCGGCCTCGCAATCGTACAGCTCCTCGCGCGGGCGCGGGTCGACGTAGAGGGCGGTGAACGGCCGCACTGCGGGGTGGTTTGGGTGTTTGGTGACAAGGTCGATCTCGTTGCCGGTGGCGGCGGTCTGCGCGTACTCCGAGTCGGGGCGCTGCTGCCGCGGGTTCACGGTCCGGCGCGGGGAGGACGAGTAGTTGACGATGTACTGGTGGCGCGCGTCGCGAATCATGCGGGCGGCGAGGCTGATCGCGGTCTCCTCGCCGTGCCACTCGATGCCGGCGGTGGTCCAGCCGCGGGAGGGATCGATCCGGCCGGCGGCGGACGAGGTAAGGAGATTCAGGATACTGCGTCCGCTCATGGCGGCGGGCACGGGCAGGCCGGCGGCCTCGAGCATGGTGGGCCCGAGATCGGCGAAGTTCACGAAGTCGTCGACGCGCCGGCCGGGTTTGGCTTTGGCGGGCCAGAGGACGGCGAGGGGCACGCGCACGCCCCAGTCGTGGACATTGGTCTTGGAGCGCAGGACCTGCGTGCCGTTGTCGGCGGTGACGATGACGAGGGTGTTCGCGAGCTCACCGCGGTCCTCGAGGATCTTCAGGATGCGGCCGAGGTCCCGGTCGGCGTGGCAGACCTCGTAGAGCATGGCGGCGCGGGCGCGGCGCACGCCGGGGGTGTCGGGCAGAAAGCCGGGCACCTTGATGGTGTCGGGCCCGAGGCCGTGCTCGCGTTGCAGGCGCTCCGGGTTGTCCTTGCCGAGGGGTGTGTGCGGCTCGGTGCAGCCGACCCAGAACCAGAACGGCTGGCCGGATTTCCGCCGGCCGAGGAACTCCTCGAAGTTGGCGGCGTAGTCGACGTCGCTGATGCCCTCCTGGCGCTGGGCGCGCTTGCGGCGGTTGTAGGCGTCGCCGGCGGGGTTGCGTTTGCGACCGTGTTCGGCCGAGACGACGCCGGGGCCCCAGCCCTTGCCGGTGTAGCCGGCGAGGTACCCGCCGGCCTCGAAGAGATCGGGGAGCGTGGGGAATTTCGCGGGGAGCCAGGCCTGGATGAACGCGCCCTGCTCGAGTTCCCAGAAGTTGCGGCCGGTCAGCAGGGAGGCGCGCGACGGCGCGCAGGACGGCGCCGAGGTGTACCCGTGGGTGAAGAGCACGCCATCGCGGGCGACGCGGTCGAAGTGCGGCGTGGGGAGGTTCGACCAGCCGTAGGCGCTGCGTTCGAGCCAGCTCTCGTCGTCGGTGAGGTAGACGACGACGTTGGGCCGGGCCGGCGTGGCCGCGGTGATCCGGGACGCCGTGGCAAACGCCACGGCGAGGAACGCGATCGTGGTCCGCATCAGCTTGGGGGAGAGCAGGGGATGCATGAGTGGAACGGGGAAATGAGAGAGGCGGACGGGCGGTTCACGGCCAGATACCGCCGGGGGTGGCGCCAGTGAGGCGTTCGACTTGCTGGCGCAGCCAGCGGCGCGTGGCGACGGTGGACGGGCGATCTTCGAGAAATTCGACGTCGACGTGCACGTCGGGTCCGAGTTGGTCGGGCTGGTGAAACCAGGGTCGGCCCTGCAGTCGCGCGGCGCGTTCGTTCCAGCCGACGTCGACGCCGCGCCAGCCGCGGCCCTTGGTGGCGGGCCAGGCGATGCCAGGGTTCAGCCGGGTCAGGAAACCCGTCCAGATGGCGGCGAGGCGATCGTCGCGCAGGGCGAGGTAATTGGCCGCGTAGGAGCCGCGGGAGAAGCCGGTGAAGAAGATCGCCCGCGGGTCCGCTCCGAAGCGTTCGGCGGCCTCGCGCAACGCCGCCAGGCAGTAGTCGGCCGTCTTGACGATGTCGCCCCAGCCGTCGACCTGTTCGCGCCGGCCGTCCTCGCTGACGAAGGGGAGGTTGAGACAGAGGAAACCCTCGCCGCGTGCGAGGCCGTAGGCGAGGTTGCCCTGTTCGGTGCGGCCCGTGGAGTGGCAGAACTTGTGATAGAAGACGTTGCCGGTGTATTCGACGATTACCGGATACCTGTGCCCGGGCTGCCATTCGCGCGGCAGGGTGAGGACGTGGGTGAGATCCGTGCCCTCCCAGCCGCGCAGGCGCTGGAAGACCCGCCGGCCGGGAGCGGGTGATCCGGTTTCAACGGCCGGTACGCGAATGCGACGGTGCGCGGCGTCGGGCGGCGTGGCTGGCGCCGGTCCGGTGGCGCGAATGGACTCCAGTTCCAGGGTCGCCGGCGCGCGCCCGGGCTCGAGCACCAGCGCCAGGGTGTGAACTGCCGCGGGGTCGATCGCGGCGGTGAGGGGCTCCGGACCGGGATAGCGGGCGTGCAGGTCGAGGCGGAAGGTGCCGGATGCTCCCGGGGCGAGGGTCTCCCGTCCGCTGGCTGAGCGGGAAGTCGAAAAAGTGGATACGCCGCCCCAACCGGGGCCGGAGAGCGCCCAGAATGTGAAGGTGACCGGAGTGGCGCCGGGGTTGGCGAGCGCGACCTCGAGGAGCCGGAAGCGCGAGAGGTCGCCCGCGCCGGCGGGCAGCGGAAAGCGCACGGCCCGCCGTTCGCCACCGGGGTCGCCGGCGGGGATGGCGAGGCGCAGGCGCTCGCCCTGGACGGTCGTCGTTACGCCGGTCGGCTGGAGGTCGGCGGGACGAAAGCCGGCCGGACCGCCGAACAGAGGCCGTGTGTCCGCCGTGGCCGGCAGGGTTGCCGCCAGCACGGTAACGGCGGCGAGGATACCACGGTGGCTCATCGGCCGGAGGGGAGGCGAAGGGTTCACTTCCGTAGCGCGGCGGCCTCGGCGGTCACCGTGCGGCCGTCGGTGGTGACGCCGGAGAACTGGAAGCGGAACTCCGTGGCGTCGCGCGCGAGCGGCACAGTGAACTCGTACGGGTACGAGGCGTCGCGGATCGTCACCGGGGCGCCGCCCGCCCAATGGGTGAGCGTGACTTCCCGGAATGCGGAATCGTCGGCCTGGAGGTAGACGTAGGCCGTGGTCGCGGCGGGGCCGAAGTTGAGGATCATCGCGCGGGCGTCGCCGAAGGGCAGCTCGAGGTAGTCGGTGCGCCAGGCGTCCGCGGCGCGGGCACCGACCAGGCGATCCTGGAATTTCGGCGTGACGACGAGGCCCTCGATTTCGAGCGCGAGCAGGCCCATCGGCGGCACGGTGACGGTCAGGCGGCCGTCGCGGAGCTCGGTGGCGACGCGAGCGGTCGCGCCTCCAGCGACTGCGGGTGACAAGCGCGACCCCTCGGTGCGGAGCTGCCGCACGCGGAAGGTCTTTCCCTGAACCGCCGGCAGCACGGCGGGGTTGAACACGAGCTCGGTCGTGACCGCCTCGGGCGACTGGTTGGTGAGGGCGACGTAGAGCCCGCGGCGGCCGCGGGCGGTGAGGTGGTTGAGCTCGACGGAGCCGCTCTGGAGCAGGCGGCGCGGGAGCCAGAGCACGGCGTCGTCGTGGCCGTAGAACTTACCCGGGCGATCGCCGTAGAATTTGCTCTGCAGGTAGGCGTAGCCCTCGATGAAGTGCGCGGGGAAATCGATGGCCCCGCCCGAACGCGCGAAGGCATCGGTGACCAGAAAGTCGACCAGGATGCTCATCAGGGGCCAGATGTGATTGTAGTGAAAGGAATTCACGCTGAGCGCCTGGTGTTCGCGCAGCGGGTAGTCGGCGGCCTCGTAGATCGTGGTGCGGGCGGTGTTGATGTGGTAGCCGGGGAAGTTGCGGTAGCGGCCGACGACGGCGGAGCGGGCAACATCGTGGAGCAGGCGATCGCCCGTGAGGGCGGCGAGCCGCAGCATCCACGGCGCGTAGTTGGCCATGAAAATGCCGCGGTGGCCGGACATCGTGCCGGAGGATTCCGGCGTGAGCCCGATCTCGGACAGGCGCCACGCCGGCACCCGCTCCTCGGGCGCGGTCATGGGGCGGTGGCCCTTGCTCTTGAGGTACCAGTAGACCGGTGCCTGCCCGCCGGGGTTGACGAGCACGTTTTCGTCGGGGATGCGCGGAGCCATCCAGGTGAACTGCGTGTACTGGCGCGCGCCCTGGCGGGCGGCGGCGAGGTAGCGGGTTTCGCCGGTGGACTCGTGCAGGCGGAGGAGATCGATCCACTTCGGGGCAAAACCGGTCCAGAAAAACATTCCGCCGTCGTCGAAGCCGGTGGGCGGGCGATCAACGCGTTCCGCGAGGTAGGCGTCGGCTCCGCGGCGGGCGGCGGCGAGGAGCGGGGCGGCGCCGGTGACGTCCGCGACCGCGAGCTGGTTCGGCCAGGAGCCGCCCTCGGCGACGTCATCGAGGTTGAGGGTGCGGTTGCGGCCAAGCATTTGCTCGGCGAGGCGGCGCAGGACGGGAGAGGCCCCGTGGGTGATACCGTAGAGGGTGGCGAGCTCGCTGACCGGCGCGCAGGGGCCGAGCAGGCGGCGCGAGGGGCTCTGGATCTTCTGTTTCGGGTCCAGGGAGAAGAGAAATTTCTCGCGCGAGAGCATGTACTCGACAATCGGGTACGCGCGGCGGCGGAAGATCTCCTCGTCGTCGGTCACCAGCGCGAGGTTGAGCGGGTTGAGCGACGAGACGTTCTTCACCGCGCCGGGGACATCGGTCGAGTAGGCGCAGCCCTTGAGCTCGTCGACGAACCAGGAGTACTGGCTCATTCCGTAGTCGATCAGGTTGTCCAGCGTCTCGTTGAAAGAGGCGATGGCGTTGCGCCGGTAATCGCGGAAACCGTAGAGCCGCCGCGCGAGGTCCTCGTAGGCGGTGGTGAGGTCGCCGGCGCCGGCGTAGAGGCGGAGCCGGAACGTGAAGGCCTCGCCGCGGGCGCGTTTCGACTCCGCCAGCCCGAGCACGGGGGCGAAGAGCGCCGGCTGGGCGGCGCCGGCGGCGTTGCGCAAGGTCACGCCGAAGCGGCTGTTCTCAAGGAGCGGGAGGGGCTGGAAGGGAAACTCGTCCGCGTCGGCCACCACGCCGAGGGCGGTGCCGCCGTGGCGCACGAGCGTCGCGGGCAGCGAACACTGGAAGGCGGCGGTGAGGATGGGCTGCGGTGGGAAGCGTTTGCCCTGCCAGATGAAGGGCTGCCAGACCTCGGCGAGTTCATCGAGCGCGTGCGCCGGGGCGCCGGTGTAGGCGACGGAGAACCAGGCGTCGGTGCGCGGCGTGAGGGTGAAGGCGAGCACGGGTTCGGCGTCGCCCGGTGGCAGTGTGAGCCGCGCGGTGAGGGCGAAGGAGTCCTGCGGCGCGAGCACAAATTCGAGGGCGTCGCCGCGGCGCTCCACCCCGGCGGCGCGCACGGGGAAGGCGGGGGCGGCGGCGAAGGCGTCGGCGGTGCGCTGCTGCGTATCGCCCTTCAGGATGCGATCGTCGAATCCGTCGCCGGCCTGCGCGGCGGAGCGGCGGGTGGCCTTGAGCGCGGCGGCGCCGGGGGCGGCGGCGGTCTGCCAGGTGAGGATGTTGTAGGAGATGCGGGGCAGGTTGCCCGGGCGCATGGCGGGTTTGGGGTCGGCCCGGGCGACGAGCACGGTGAAGTCACCGCGGAAGATCCGGGTACCGGCCCCGCGGGCGGTGAGGCGCACCGCGCCGGCCTCGGGGGCGGCTTCCAGAGTGTAGCGATCGTTGGCGAGGGGTTGCGCCGCGAGGGACGCGCACGGGCCGGACAGCAGGGCGAGCAGCACGCCCAGGGCGGAAAGCAGACGAGAAGGCGTAGACATTGAGGGGGCCGCCAGAGTGCCCGTTGCAGCGGTCTCCCGGCAACCGCAGACGCGGTCAACAGTTGATGGCGGCAGGATGTGTCAACGGGCGCCTCTGCCGGTTGGCGGTGAATTGCAATCGGACCGGTGGCGGCGGCGGCGAAGGGATTCGCCGCCCTACCACTGACGAGGCTCGGTCAAGGTAGGGCGCGGACTCCGCTCCGCGCCGCGCACGAGTACCGCCCACCGGCCAGAGGCGCCTCGCGTCAACGGTCGACGTGGCCTGGGCTCGCCCGCCAGGGCCACCGCGCTACGGTCGGAGGAATCCACCCCTCGACCATGCAGTGCCTCCGCCCCGGCTGGATTGCCGTCGTGATGTTCGCGACTCTGCTCGCGCCCGGCCTCGCCGCCGAACACGTGCTCTGGTACCGCCAGCCGGCGGCGGCGTGGGTGGAGGCGCTGCCCGTCGGCAACGGCCGGCTCGGCGCGATGGTGTTCGGCGGCACGGCGCGGGAACGGATCGGGCTCAACGAAAGCTCCGTCTGGTCGGGCAACCCGACCGCCACCGACCGCGTCGGGGCGCACCGGCACCTGCCGGAGATCCGCCGGGCTTTGTTTGAGGGCCGGTACGCCGAGGCCGAGGCCAAGGTGGCGGCCGAGGTGCTCGGGGAGCGTCCGCTGGGTTCGTATCAGCCGCTCGGCGACCTGCAGCT
>CAZDGC010000051.1:2356-6166 GCA_964504885.1 uncultured Opitutus sp. | reverse complement strand
GAGAAGGTGAACCCGCCCTGGTTCTGCGGCTGGCACTTCAACGTCAACCTGCAGATGAACTACTGGCCCGCGGAGGTGGCAAACCTCGGCGAACTCCACGGCCCGCTGTTCGACTTCCTCGAGGCGCTGCGGCCCCACGGCCGGCGGACGGCGCGCGAGGTGTACGGGGCGCGCGGGATGGTGACCTCGCACCGCACCAACGCCTGGCTGTTTACGAGCCCGGTGAAGGGGCTCACGATCTGGCCGAGCGGCCTGGCGTGGCTCACGCAGCACGGGTGGGAGCACTACCGGTTCTCGGGGGACCGCGCCTTCCTCGCGGCGCGTTGGTATCCGCTTTTGCGCGACGCCGCGGAGTTCTGGCTCGACTGGCTCGTGCCGGACCCCGCGACCGGCCTCCTGGTGAGCGGTCCTTCGCATTCGCCGGAGAACAGGTTCCTCGCGGCGGACGGCAAGCCCTACAACCTCGTGATGGGCCCGACGATGGACCAGCAGATCGCAGCGGAGCTCTTTGACCACTGTCTCGCCGCCGCGGCGGCGCTGGGGATCGAGGACGACTTTGTGCGCGAAGTGCGGGCCAAGCGCGCGCGGCTCGCGCCGACGCGGATCGGCGAGGATGGACGCCTGCTGGAGTGGGGCCGGCCGCTGCCGGAGCGCGAGCCCGGCCACCGCCACATCTCCCATGTGTACGCCCTGTTCCCCGGGGATCAGATCACGCCGCGCGGCACGCCGGAGCTGGCGGAGGCGGCGCGGAAGACGATCGCGTTTCGCCTGAGCAACGGCGGGACCACCAAGATGACGAACGTGAGCAACAGCAGCAACGTGGGCTGGAGCCTGGCGTGGAACTCGACGCTGTGGGCGCGGCTGGGCGAGGGGGTGCAGTCCCGCGAGACGCTGTACCTGCTCCTGCGGCGGGCGGTGTTTCCCAACCTGTTCGACGGGCACCCGCCCGGGGTATTCCAGGTCGACGGCAACCTTGGCGGCACCGCAGCGGTGGCCGAGATGCTGCTGCAGAGTCACGCCGGCGAGATCGAGCTCCTGCCCGCGCTGCCGCCGGCGTGGCCGGAAGGTCGCGTGCGCGGCCTGCGCGCCCGTGGAGCGTACGAAGTCGATCTCGAGTGGCGAAAGTCGCGACTCGAACGGGCGACGATACGCGCCGCAGCGGCCGGTACCCTCCGCGTGCGGCTCGGCGGTCGGACGGCCGAGCGACCGGTGCGGGCGGGCGAGGTGGTGTCGTTCGATGCGGCGTTGCAGGGGAGGGCAGGACCCTGACGTCCTCTGCCGCTCCCTCTGATCAACCATTGACCAGCAGGAACACTGCCTCCCGCAACCGTCCGGAATCCAGACGTGACTTTACCACCACTCTGCGCTTCTGAGCGGCTTGGCACCATGAGACGATTGCTCTTCACCACGTTGGCGCTCCTGCTCCTTTCGCTGCCGGCGCACGGCGCGCAGCCCGCCAGCATCCGTCCTGGTCAGGTCTGGCGGGACAGTGCCGGGAAGCCGATCAATGCCCACGGCGGGGGCGTGATGTTTCACCAGGGCCTTTATTACTGGTACGGCACGCACAAGATCGAGGGCCTATCGGAAAAGACGCATGCCGATGGCGGGGTGCATGTCTATGCCTCGCGCGATCTGGTCGCCTGGCACGACCAGGGCATGGTCCTGCGACTGGAGGGCGATGAGAACCAGGACCTGACGCACGAGTGCAACTTCGATCGCCCCAAGGTTGTTTACCATGATGCGAGCCGGCAGTTCGTCCTGTTCTTCAAGCTGTACCTGCGGGGTCACGGCACCCGCGTTGGTTTTGTCGGCGTGGCCACCTCGGGCAGCCCCAGCGGTCCGTTCATCTACCGGCACAAGTTCCTCGGGGGCAATTCGCCGGAGGGGACCGGAGACTTCGCCATGTTCAAGGACGACAACGGCGACTTGTACCACCTGACCGTCAGGAAGCCGGACAAGGCGTTTGTCATCGGGAAGATGAGGGACGACTACCTCCTGCCCGCCGACCGCTACGTTGTGTGCGCCGGGGTGACCGAAAAGACCGAAGCGCCCGCCGTCATCAAGCGCCAGGGTCGCTACTGGATGCTGGCCTCCGGCTCGACCGGGTGGGCGCCGAACGCGGCGCGTTCCTTTTCCGCCACCTCGCTCGCCGGCCCCTGGACCGACCACGGCAATCCCTGCGCCGGCGTCAACCCGCACAACGGTCTGGGCCCGGAGCTGACCTTCGGTGGCCAATCCACCTTCATCCTCAAGGTGGAGGGCGCCGCCGACACCTGGATCGCGTGCTTCGATATCAACCAGCCCGAGCACCCCTACGATAGTCGGCATGTCTGGCTGCCCATCTCTTTTGACGGCGGCCGCATGTCCATTCCGTGGCGGAACCAGTGGTCGCCCGGGGCGGCGCAACGCTGACGGGTCGCCGCGCTCTCACGCGGCGACGCGTGCCCGGTGCGCGTGCGCCTCGGCGAGCGCACGATCGAGCGGACCCTGCGCGCCGGCGAGCCGCTGACGCTCGACGCGCAGCTCGCTCCCGTCCGCGGCCCCTGAGAGGGCGTCTACAAAGATCTCCCGTCGGAGGGCTGCGCTCCGTCGCAGCCGTCTTCCTCAGTCGCGGCGCCGACGGAGCGACGCCCTCCGAATCCAGCGGGCGGGGACTTTTTCGACATCCTCTGAGCGACGAGGGTACGCAGCCCCGCCTGGCTGCAGCCTGTCGGCGCCAACCGGGACTTGCGGGCCGAAGCGGACCGGCTAGCGTTCAGGCATGAGCAAAGCCGAGATTCTCGCCGAGCTGCCGAAGCTCTCTGCCGGAGATCGGGACGAGGTGCGGCGCCGACTGGCAGAACTCGACGAAGAAAGCGCCGATGCGGTGGCGCTGGCTCGCGCGGAGGAACTGGCCAGGGGAGCGGTGCAACCCAGGACGCAGGCGGAGGTCTTTCGCAACGCGCGCGCCGCGCTGTCGTGAGGCGTTGGTTTCACCCGGCGTTCGAGATCGAGTTGATCGAGGCGGCGCGCTACCTCGAACAACAGCGCGGCGATGCTGGCCGGCAGTTTCTCGACGAGGTCGAAGCTGCCATTGACCTCATCATACCGACGCCCGCGGCGTGGCGACCTTGGCGCGGAGATGTCCGCCGCTTTCTGCTGGCGCGATTTCGCTACACGATTCGTTACCGGATTCGCCGCGACGAGGACTTGGTGGAATTCCTGAGCATCGTGCACACTTCTCGCCATCCGGATACTGGACTCGGTCGCTGATGGTGGCGAGAGTCTGCCACACCTGAGAAAGGCCGAGCCTGCCCGCTGTCCGGCGGCTTCTGCCGTGGGCCGGGCTCGCTCGTGGGGTTCACTTTCCAGGTTAACCTGCATTCATCGCAACGCGGCCGAAGTCCGCAACTCAAGGTGTAGCCGCGCTTGAGCCGCAGCCGAAAGCGTGGCCACGCCTGCGACCACGTTTGTCGCTCCAACGCGGAATCGTCGCGAAAAGGTACGAAGTGAAGCGACGATGACGCCTATCAGAGGTGGGATGCATTCCGGTTAACGGCCCAGGTGCGTGCGGAAGAAGTCCGTGGTGCGCGCCATCACGCCGTTGAACCACGGGTCGCCGTTCCAGAACGCGTGCGGGGCGCCGGGGATCTTCACCAGCTCGGTCACCACGCCGCTGGCCTGGAGCTTTCGCCAGAGGAGCTCCGACTGCTCGAAGGGCACCGTGCGATCGGCGTCGCTGTGCAGGAGCAGCGTCGGGGCGGACTCGCGGCCGACGTGGGTCACGGGAGAAATCAGGGCGACCAGCCGGGCGTCGACGCCGCTGCGCTG
>CAZDGC010000051.1:0-2256 GCA_964504885.1 uncultured Opitutus sp. | reverse complement strand
GACCGCCGCCTTGCAGTCCACGATCGGCGCGGGAAACGCGACCTCCGGCAGCAGCCGGTAGCCGATGCAGGCGGCGGCGAAACCGTGGTCCGCGAGGTGGGCCGCCTGCGCCGCGAATCGGGTCTTGTCGCCGCTGCGTCAGCCGCCGCCGTGGATGGCGACGATGCATGGGATGCGATCGGACGCGGGCTGCCTGGGCAGGTAAAGATCGAGCATGACCTCGCGGGAGCCATAGCGCGCGTACACCAGGTCCCGTTCCACCTTCACCGTCGCCGGCAACGTCCGCCGCAGCGGCGCGCCTTCGGGGTTTCCGCCCTTTCCGCGCCTGCCGTTCGCGGCGGGCTCCGCGGCCGGGGCGGCGGAGTGCAGTGTCCATGCGGCCGCGAGCGGGAGCAGCAGGCCGGACCAGAGAAGGCAACGCGGCAGACAAGAGCGGGGCCGGGAACGCACCGGATCCATGCCCGGCAGCGTGCGTCGACGGAAGCGGCAGGTCAACGGCCGCCGGCCGTCAGCCTGAATGCCCGCACCGTAACCCTCCCTGCTCAACTGGTTCCCGGGTCTAAGAGTGGCGGGAGCGACTACCGTCGTGCCCTCATCACCTCCCCCTGCGCCCATCCCTGATGTCATCTTATGGATGACAACGTTGTCGGCGTCACGGTCCGGTCGGTCCGCAGCTTTGTCATCCATTGGATGACAAGATACCGGGGAGGAAGGCAGGGGGGACGGCGTGGGGCGGAGCGAAAGGCGGCGGGCGACCGCCAGCGTATCACCTATGGGGTGACACGGGCCGGTCGGGCGGTTGCGAGTGCGCCAAAGTGTAACCTATTGGGTTACACTTTTCGGGGTGGAGGTGCGGCTCGCGGCGACGCAGGGCGGTCACTCGAGGACGAGCACCTCGAGGCCGTGGGGGACGAGGGGAATCTCCCACGGGGCCGCACCGGCGGGGGCGGCGTGGCGGCGGCCGTCGGCGTCGATCCGCAGTACCGCGGACCAGGCGCTGTTCCGGTCGGGCGCAAAGGCGGCGAAGTCCGGCGCCACGCGCGCGGTCTGCGGGCGCGGGCTCTGGTTCAACAGGATCACGAAACCGCGCCGGCCGTCGGGCGAGCGCGCGACGAGCGTGTCGATTTCCGGCCGGCCGGTGGCGACGGGCGCCCACGCGAGCGCCGCGGGCTCGCCGAAGATCGTGCCCGCCGCAAAGCCGTACGAGGCGTGCGGCCCGACCTTCGGGGTGAAGAAGCCGCGTGGAAACGCGATCCGCCCGCCCGCGCGCAGCGCGGCCTCGGCGATGAGGTAGTCGACGATCCAGCCGATCTGCCACCAGGCGTGATGCGGGAACGGTCCCGGCCCGCGGTTCATCGTCTGCCAGTAGTAGCTCGCAACACTCGTCGCCGGGTCGACGAAGGCGTCGCGCGCCAGCGCGCCGGCGCGGGCGAGATCGAGGAAGATTCGTTCGCCGGTCAGCGCGAAGCAGCGCACGAACAGTCCGGCGTGGCTGACCAGCAGGATCGGGCCGCCGCGGTTGGCGGAGCCGATGGTGCCGCCGTGTTCGAAGACGAGCCCGGTTTGGTTGATCTCCCAGTCTTCGCGCGGCTGCCCGCCGGCAACCTTGGCGCGCCGCGAGGCGATCGGGTGCGTGTAGACCGAAGCGACATAGAACCGCGCCGCCGCCAGGCCGGCCTCGCGGTAGCGGACCTCGCCGGTGGCCTCGTGGAGGTCGAGCAGCGCCTGCGCGATCTGCGCGGTGGCGAAGTCCGGTGTGAAACGCGTGTCGCCGCAGACGCCGGTGAAATGCCCTGGCGCGACGGCGTGGGCGATGAGCCAGTCGGCTCCACGGCGCGCCGCCGCAAGATAGGCCGGATCGCCGAGCACGCGGTGGGCGACCAGCAGGCCGTAGAAGGTCGGGCGCAAGTCCGGCAGGTCGCGGAAGAGCGGCCGCTGCGTGGCGCGATCGTAGGCGATTTCCCAATGACCGTCGGGGTGCTGCCACTGCCGGAGGCGCTCCGCCCCGAGGCGGAAACGCTCGCGCAACTCGGCGTCGCCGGGCGCAAAGAGCAGGATGTTGCCGAGGTCGAGCAGCACGTAGTAGGTGAGCGCGACGGGCTCGACGTAGTCGCCCCACTCCTCCGTGAAGCGCCGGCTCTTCGCGAGGTAGTACTGCCCGGCGGCGGCGCTGGCGAAGAAGCCCGGCGTGCGCTCCTGCTGCCTACACCTTATACGGATCTTTTTTCGATAGCCAATACGGCCTTGGGGTGATTC
>CAZDGC010000050.1:0-45070 GCA_964504885.1 uncultured Opitutus sp. | reverse complement strand
CCCCCCCCCCCCCCCCCCCCCCCCCCGCCCCCCCCCCCCCCCCCCCGCCCCCCCCGCCCGCCCCCCCGAGCTTGCTTTGAATTCGGCGGTCGTATCTTCAATGCGTCTCTTGCGGTGGGCTACGCCAGAGCGATTGGCTCGTGAGCGGCCGACTGACGAACGAATTGCGGTTTCGCGGTTTCTGTCTGAACAGGAACTCGGCGCACTAGTCATCGCCGAAGGGCCATCGTTGACGACCCTGATCGGGGTGGGGGTGGGGGCTTCTCGTCGACCGTATACCTACCCGCAGGTCACGCAGTTGATGGAGCTGGCCTCGATTATGGAGAGTGCCCTGGAGCGGGCGCACTTTTCCGCCAAGGTGCAGCATACCGAGCAACTCGCGACCGTGGGGCTCTTGGGCGCGCAGTTGGCGCATGAGATCCGCAATCCACTGGTGTCGATCAAGACCTTTGTCCAACTGCTGCCGACTCATTACCAGGATCCGCGTTTTCGGGAGAAGTTCTTTCATTTGATCGGCAGTGAGGTGACACGGATCGATCAACTCACGGAGCAGTTGCTGGATCTTGCTTCTCCGCGCACCTATTCGGCGGCGATGCACGAGCTTCACGCGGTGCTGCAGGCGGGCCTGGACCTGGTGGCTGCCAAGGCGGCGGACAAGAATGTGCAGTTTGTGACGGATTTTCGGGCCGCACCGGATCTGGTTTGCACCGATCCGTCGGCAGCGAGGCAGGTGCTGCTGAACCTCTGTTTTAACGCGATTCAGGCGGTGGATGGCCACGGCCGGGAAGGGGAGCGTTGGGTCAGGCTGGCGACGCGCAACGTTTCGGCGGGAGTCGAAATGTCGGTTTCTGACAATGGGCCGGGGATCGCCCAGGAGATTCAGCAACGTCTCTTCCAGCCGTTTCAGACCACGAAGTCGACGGGTTTTGGACTGGGGCTTGCGATCTGCCGTGACATCCTCGCCAATCTGGGTGCCAGCATCAGCGTCGACCCGCCCGTGTGCGGGCAGGGAGCGACATTCCGGGTCGTTTATCCATGCCAAGCCTCATCGTCCTAGCCACGCAAGATTCCGCCCTGGCGGAGGCCTGGGAGCGGCATCTCCCGGCGGGTCGGGTGGTCTTGCGGCTTGGCGTTCACCCGGTGCCCGGTGCGTCGGGGGCGGGGTTCGCGGCGGTGGTCATCCTCGATGCGGTGTGCGATTCCACTCTACCGGCGGTGTTGGCGCGCTGTCCGACCATCTATGTGGGCGAGCCCCGCAGCCTGCCGTTTGAGCAGGCCCGGCTGGCGGGGCGGGCGCGGGCGTATCTTTCCTACGAGGAGAGTGCCGGCCGGTTGCGCGAGCTGCTGCCACTCGTTGAGGAACTGGCGGAAAAGCAATCGTTGGTGGAAATGCTGACGGAGAAGAGCCGGCGAAACGAGCCGAGCCGTCCGCCGGCGCGTCCGGCAATGTCGGATACCGTCGAGTGGTGGGATTTTGTCGAGGGCGCGATCGAGAATCTGGATGCCCGGGATCGGCTCCTGGCCGAGTTCCGGCGCGGGTCGCGGCAGTTGATGCGGGCCTCGCACGTGGTCTTCTTTCTGCGCGAGTCCGATGGTTTCCGCGCCGATCGCGGGACTTCCTTTTTTTCCGCGGAGGATCCGCTGGTGGCTTATTTCGAGCAGCATCCCGCGGTGATTGACGGTTTGAACTGGGACAGCCCGGCGGATCCGATCGCGGAGCTGGCGGTGCGGAATCGTCTGGCGCTTTGGGGGGCGCGGCTGCTGGTGCCGGTGCATGACAATGGGCGTCTGCTGGGGCTGCTGGCGTTTGGAGTTCGGGATGACGGTCAGGCCTATGACGACGCCGATCGCGCCCGTGCCATCCATCTGGCCCGGCTGCTCCGCTACGCGTTGAGCCGATCCGCCCAGCTCACCCGCCTCAATCATCTGGCCGAACAGTCAAACTTAGGGGCTAAATACCTGCCCGGCACCCTCGTGCTCGGGCCGGACGAGGCTCCGCCCCGCCACGTGCCGCTGATCGTGCGCGAACTGGTGGGTGAAGTGCGGCGCAGCCGGAACCTGGCGCGGGCTGCGCCCTCGGCGGTGCAGCCCTTTCGCGCCAGTGCGGGCATCATGGCCGAGACCGGAGGCGTGTGGGCTTTTTGGGAGGAGGCCAGTGGGGAAGTCTTCGATGCCCAGCAACGCGAGCGCTCACGGCGGCGGGACGTGTTGCGGGAACTGGCGCTGACGCTGAGCCACGAGCTCGGCAATGCCTTGGTTTCGCTGACGACCTTCCGGCACGCGCCTCCCGATCGTCCGCCGACGCCTTCGCTGCTGGAGACCGTCAAGGCTGACATCGCGCAGTTGGAGACCCTGAATGGCACCCTGGCCCTGATGCAGGGGCTCCACGAGGCGAAAGCGGCTCCGTTCGACGTGCGCGAATTGGTTCAGGAGATCGGGCGTTCGCTCGGCGTGCGGGTGGAGCCGGCCGAGGGTCAGGTGATGTTGGCCGCGAGCCGGCCCTTGCTCGATTTTGCCCTGCGGGCTTTGATTCGCACCGTCGGGGAAAACCGCCCCGATCTTGGCTTGCGCGAGCTGGCGATTCGGCTCCGTTCCACCGGTGCGGAGTCGGAGTTGGTCGCGTTGGTCTCAATCCGCGGCAAGCTGCTCGAATTGGAGGGGATTCTGCCGGAGCCGGTGGAAGGTGCCGTACCCTGCCAGGGCCGTTTGAGTGTCTTCCTGGCCAAGGAGATACTTCGGCTGCACCACGGGGAGATCCATGCAGGGCCCGGCTTGGAGGGCACCGAGATTCTCGTTTCCTTTCGCAAGCTGTGAACACCGCGACTCTCGGGGAACGGGTTCAAGGATGGGCGGAGCGGGAATCGACCGTGGAGTTGTGTGTTCTGATCGGTTCCCGGGTCCGGGACCCGGCGGCGCCAGCCGGCTACGACGACCACTCCGACTGGGACTTCCAGGTGGCGACTTCGCAACCGCGGCAGTTTGAAACTTCGGACTGGCTGGAGGGGTTGGGCGTCTTCCCGCTGGCCTACGCCCTGCGCCCCGGACGTCTCGGCAGCGCCTTGAAGGCGAGTGCGGTGACGAAGTACGGGGAACTGGATCTGGTGGTGATTCCCGCCGAACCACTCCGCGCCCTGGCGCAGCAGCTCGCCGCGGGCGGCGCGTTGCCGGACTTCCCGCAGCGGCAGGCACTCGTCGATCTATCGGCGGTGCTGGCAGGAGGTTATCGCATTCTCAAGGGGGCCTCCGAGTTTGGCGGGCTTTATGCGCGGGTGGTGCACGAGGTGGCTCCCGCCCGCCTCGAAGACCCGGCGGTGTGCCGGCTGGCCGAGGCCTTCGTTTGCGATTACGTTCTCACCTGCCGGCGAATCGACCGCGGCGAACTCCTGGCGGCGCAGCGCTGGCTGCATCACCAGCTTGCGGAAACCAATTTCCGGCTGTGGCACGAGCTTCGCCTCCGGGAAGGCCGGGCGAGCTTTCCGGACGCGCGGTGGCTGGAGGGGCTGGGCGAACCGCAACTCGACTCGCTCCGCATCGCCGCGCTGCCCGAAGCCGCCAGTCTGCGCCGGGCCGTGGAGCAGTCCGCCGACACGCTCCGGAGTCTCGTCGCGCGGCTGGTGGGCCACGCCTGGCGGTGGCCGGAACTCCCCCGTTCACGCCTGCGCGCTGAATAGCTCGGCAATCACGTCCTCGAGCGGGATGTCCTCGATCGTGATGTCGGCAACGGGGCCGCGGCGCAGAATTTCCTGCGAGACGGCGACGACTTTTTCGCCGGGAACACAGAGGGTGAACTTGCCGTCCGCCGTGCGGGTGGTGGTGGTCGCCAGGCTCGCCTGCCAGTCGTCCGGGAAGGCGCCGTGCGCATCGCTGGCGGGGATGAAGGTGATGATCTTCTTCCGGGCTCCCCCGGCGCTTTCGAGCCGGTCCAGGGCGCCGTCGTAAATCTTGCGCCCCTTGTGAATCACGATCACCCGTTCGCACAGTTCCTGGATATCCGCCATGTAGTGGCTGGTCAGCAGGATCGTCACACGGTGGCGGCGGTTGTAATCGCGGAGGAACTGCCGCACGTTCTTTTGCGACACGACGTCCAGGCCGATGGTCGGCTCGTCGAGAAACAGCACCCGCGGCCGGTGCAGCAGGGCGGCGATGAGCTCCATCTTCATGCGTTCGCCGAGCGAGAGCTCGCGCACCATGACGTTAAGTTTGCCCCCGACGCCGAGCAGGGTAACGAGTTCGTCCAGGGTGGCTCGGAACTGCTCCGCGGGGATGCCGTAAATGGCCCGGAAAAGGCTGAACGACTCCATCGCGGGCAGATCCCACCAGAGCTGATTCTTCTGGCCGAGTACGAGGGCGAAGATACGGCGGTAGGCGTTCTCGCGCCGAGTCGGATCGAAGTTCGCGACACGGGCGCTCCCGCTGGTGGGAAAGATCAATCCGGAAAGCATCTTCAGGGTGGTCGTCTTGCCCGCCCCGTTGGGGCCGAGAAAGCCCACGAACTCGCCTTCGCGAATCGCAAAGGAAATTTCCTTCGCCGCCGCCGTCTCCTCGTATTCGCGCTGAAAAAGCCCTCTGACCCCGCCCCAGAATCCCGGCTGCTTCTTGTACGTGCGGAAGACCCGCGTGAGCTGGTTCACCTCGATCATGGGGAGGCCGGAGCCTGCCTCCCGGGCGCGCAAGTGCAAGCTGGCAGCGCCGGTGGGCGGTGCCGCTAGTTTCGCCGGCGCCCCTCCGGTCAGCCCAACGTGAACGAGGGCAGCCGCACGATCTTTCCGCCGGCCAGCGCTGACTGGTGCGCGCACAGGCCGACGCAGGTCCAGTTGGCCGACTGCACCGCGTTGGGATACGGATCGCGCCCTTCGACGAGGGCCGTGATGAACTCGTGGGCGAGGTGCGGATGGGAGCCCCCGTGGCCCGCACCCTGCGTGAAGCTGAGGTGGGTCTTCTTCCCGAGGTCGTAAACCCCTTTTGTGGTGAATTTCCGGATACTCACTGGCAGCCGGCGGGCGAAATCCGGCACCCGGACCTGCCGCGGAATCTTCGACTCGGGCCGCTTGGCGGTGTGCAGCACATGCGGCTCGTGCTCGATCAGCGTCCACTCGAACGACTGCTTCGAACCGTAGACGTCGATGCTCTCGCGGTACTGGCGCGCGACGTCGAAGAGGGAGCGGATGATGCGGGCGGTGAGGTCGCTGTCCTTCAGTTTCACATGCGCCGTCTCCACCGCAAAGGGCGAGCCGTAATGGGCGATCAGTTCCTCGCGGATCGTGCCGGAACCGAAGCAGGAGACATATTCCGCCGCCGCGCCGGTCAGCGCCAGCATCGGACCGACGCAGTGCGTCGCGTACCACATCGGCGGCAGGCCCGGCCAGTAGTTGGGCCAGCCGTCCATGTCCTGCTGGTGGCTCGCCTGGAGGAACTGGATCTTTCCGAGCGCGCCGCGTTCGTGGAGTTCCTTGAGGTAGAGGAACTCGCGCGCATAC
Organism: uncultured Opitutus sp.; assembly: GCA_964504885.1. Taxonomy (GTDB): domain Bacteria; phylum Verrucomicrobiota; class Verrucomicrobiia; order Opitutales; family Opitutaceae; genus ER46. The sequence goes on along the minus strand of CAZDGC010000050.1, from coordinate 39,593 downwards.
ACGACCGTCTCCATCATCATGTACCGGCGGCCGGTCTTCCGCGTCAGATCGACGATCCGTTTGCAGTCCGCGATCGAGGTGGCCATCGGCACCGTGCAGGCGACGTGCTTGCCCGCCTGCAATCCCTTGATCGACTGCGAGGCGTGGTCGGGAATCGGGGTGTTGATGTGCACGGCCTCGATCGTTGGATCGCGCAGCAGTTCGTCGTAGTCGGTGTAGCCCTTCGGAATCCCGAAGGCGTCCTGAATGGCCTGCAATTTCCTCGGGTCGCGCTGACAGACGGCGACGAGATTGGCCTGCGGATGCGCCTGGTAGATCGGGATGAATTCGGCGCCGAAGCCGAGGCCGACGATTGCGACATTGATCTTCTTGCTCATGGAGGGGGAGGGGAGTTGTGGGATGGGCGCCCGGGCGACAGGCCCGGGCCTGTCGCGCTGCAGCCCCGGCAGGCTTCCGCGAGTGAGGTCCGCACGCCAGTTGTTTTTTGCAGAACGGCGGCGGTGGGTCGCCGCCGTTCCGGCCGGCGCCGGTCGGTCCCCGGGGCGCAGGGACTTTACGAATCCGCGCTTCGGTGTATGGTGGGGCCGCGATGAATGGCGCGTTCGTTTCACGACTCCTTTTGGTGGCGGCGGCGGGGCTGGCCGCGGGATGCTCGTCGTCGCAGATGAACCGGATCGACCGCAATCGCGCCATCTACGAAACCTGGCCACTGGAGGTTCGTCAGGCCGTGCTCGACGGGAAAGTCGAGCCGGGCATGAATCCGGACATGGTGAGGGTGGCTTGGGGTGAGCCGAGCGAGGTGAGCATTTCGCCGGCGGGCGATGAAATTTGGGTCTATGCGCGAGGGGGCGATCCGGGTTCGGTGATTTATCCGGGAGGCACCGGCATGGGCGGGATGGGAGTGGGGAGCTCCGGCATCGGAATGGGCGGGACGGGCATCGGCATCAGCACTGGACGGGGCGGCACGGTGGTGGGCACTTCCGGGGGCATCGGCATCAGTGGCGGCATGGGCGGGGTGGGGATCGGTGGTGCCGGAATCGGTGGGGTGGGGGCGCCTATTGTCACCCGCCCGACCCCTCCGGAGGTGCGCGAGGTCGTCTTCCGCAACGGTGTCGTCGTGCGGGCCGACAATCCGTGATCGTGAACCGGACCGCCGCGGTCGCCCTGCTTCCTGCGCCAACTACTCGCGCCACTCGTTTCCGATGATCGCTCCGGCCGGCGCGTGGCCCGGCGGCAGATATGCCTCCACCCGCGTCGCGGCGAAGGGCGTCTGCAACGGCAGCGCAGCCCGACGATAGAGCCCTTCGGCCACACCCTCGAAGGCGTCGAGTCGTTCCAGGGCGTCCTCGTCCACGGACCACACTTCGCCCACCACCCCTTCCGTGTCCGCGGGGTCGGCGAAGAGGCCGGGAAACCCGCCCAGATCGTACAATCGGAATCCGGGCACGGTCCGCGCCGGCGCGAGAAAGGTCTGACCCTCCATCTGGCGGTGATTGCCGCCGCCGCGTTTCAACGTTCCATAGACAAACAAGAGCGTTTTCACTGGGTCGCGGCAGCGGCCGGGCCGGCGACAATCTCGACCACCACGGCGGTCGTGTTATCGCGGCCGGAGGCCTGCACTGCCTCTTCGACCAGCCACTGCGCGTGACTCCAGGCCGGGTTGGTCCCGGGCGGGGCGCCCGCGCGCAGGAGTTCCTCGATTTGCCGGTCCCACAGTCCGTCGATCAGGCCATCGGAACAGATGAGAAAACGATCCCCGGGCCGGTGCCCGACTGCTCCCAGGTGCGGATCGATGAACTGGTGCCCGGCGCCGAGCGCCTGCTGGAGCGCGTTGCGGCGGGGGTGGGTGCGGTGTTCCCGTTCATTGATCCGTCCCTGGCGCCGCAGCCAGCCGACGTGACTGTGGTCGTGCGTCACCTGCCGTAGCGGCCCATCGAACGGCAGGTAGTAAATGCGGCTGTCTCCCAGGTGGGCGAAGTACATCCATTCGGGCGTGAACCAGGCGAGGCTGAGCGTCGCGCCCATTCCGGCGCATTCCTCGTACGAGAATCCCAGTTTCAGCAGATCATGGTGGATCTGCGTGACCAGCTCGGTGAGCACGTCGGCGAAGCCTGCGCCCATGCCGGCGGCCGAGAGCCGGAAGGCCCGGGGAAAAAGCCGGGTGATGCGATCGACGGTGATCCGGCTCGCAAATTCGCCCGACTTGGCCCCGCCCATGCCATCGCTCACCGCAAACACAAAATCGCACCCCGCCAGCGAGGCTTGCCCGGTCTTGCCCAGGTACCGCACCTCGTGGCCATCGACTGCGAGGGCGAGGAAGACATCTTCGTTGTTGGGGCGGATGCGCCCGACGTGCGTGAGGCCCGACCAGTTTACTGCGGGCGGTGGGGCGGTTCCCGGACCAGGCGCGGGAGCGGGAGCTTGGCTCATGGCGGCAGAATCGGCTTCAGGGTGACCGGATGCCCGGTTCCGTCATCGAGGATGGTTGCGAACTCGAAATCGATGACGCAGAAGCGGCCGTCGGCGACGCGATAGGTGATATTGCGCAACTCGCGGTCCTCGTGGCGCACGCCGTACTTCTCCAACTCGGCGAACAACTCGACCTGCCGCTCCGGGGCCAGATGATCCACCCGTTTACCGCAGTTGGTCGTGACCAGCTTGAGCTGATCTGGCTGGGCCTCGAGCACCCGGGGCACGAAGTCGCAGCCCCGTTCCTCGAGGTAACGCAGGACGCGCACCTCGTGCTCGAACCTTTCGCGGGCAAAGTGCCCGCGAAAGGTCTTGTGCACCCGGCCGTCGAAGCCGATGCGCACGGTCGCGCGAGCGGTGTCCTTGATATCCTGCATGCGAGCTCTGCAGCGTCCTGCGCCCCCTCGCGGGTGGCAAGCCGCGGCTGCGTTGGCTACGATCTCTGGCCAGCAAGCGACCTCATTCCGAAAATTCGCGCGAGGTGCGAAACTTCTGGTTGCGTCTGGCATGTGAGCTGCTGAAAAGCGGCGGTCGTTTCCACCGAACATCCGTCCGGAATTCCTTCGGTCGCTTCGCTGGAAACCTCCGCAACCCTGCCAACTCAGTTCACATCAACATGGCCAAATACAAACTGGAATACATCTGGCTCGACGGCTACACGCCGCTGGCCAACTTGCGCAGCAAGACCCAAATCAAGGACTTCAGCAATTTCCCCACGCTCGAAGAACTCCCGTTGTGGGGTTTCGACGGCAGCTCGACGCAGCAGGCGGAAGGTCGCAGCTCCGACGTCGTCCTCAAGCCGGTGGCGGTCTTCCCTGATTCGACGCGCAAGAACGGCGTGCTGGTGATGTGCGAGACGTACCTCCACACCGGCGAGGCGCACCCATCCAATTCCCGCGCGACGATCCCCGATGATCCCGACACTTGGTTCGGCTTCGAACAGGAGTACTTCTTCTTCAAGGACGGCGCTCCCCTGGGCTTTCCCACGGGTGGGTTCCCCTACCCGCAGGGCCCCTATTACACCGGGGTGGGCTACAAGAATGTCGGCAATGTGGCCCGCGAGATTGTCGAGAAGCACATCGATCTCTGCCTCGATGCCGGCATCAACATCGAGGGCATCAACGCCGAGGTCGCCAAGGGCCAGTGGGAGTTTCAGATCTTCGGCAAGGGCTCGAAGAGCGCCGCGGACCAGATGTGGGTGGCCCGCTACATCATGGCACGCCTCTGCGAATGTTACTGCATCGACATCGAATGGCGCTGCAAACCCATCCTCGGGCCCTTCAACGCCCCCCTCGACTGGAACGGTTCCGGCATGCACTCCAACTTCTCCACCAAGCACATGCGCGAGGTGGGCGGCAAGGAGTACTTCGAGAAGCTCATGGCCGCCTTCAACAAGCACATGGACGAGCACATCGCGGTTTACGGACCGGAGAACCACCTGCGCCTCACCGGTCTGCACGAGACGCAGTCGATCGACAAGTTCACCTACGGCATCGCCGATCGCGGGTCGTCGATCCGCGTCCCGCACAGCTTCATCAAACACGGCTATCGCGGCTACCTCGAGGATCGCCGGCCGAATTCGGCCGCCGACCCGTATCTGGTCGCCGGTCGCATCCTGAAGACCATTCAGACGGTTCCCACGACCTGATCGGGCCCACACCCGGTTTAACCGTCGCACGGCGCCACCTCCGCCCCGGGGGTGGCGCCGCTTTTTGCCACCTTCCGGTGGGCCAATTACCCGCCGCCGGCCGGGAGACAGGTCGAAACGCCGTCCTCAACGCTGCGTCACGACCAACAATATCACCCCTCGGCGGCGGACTTCGGCGCGGAACGCATCGCGAAACTCCCCGAGCTCGCAGTGGCGCCAGACATCGCGCACCTGCTGCGGACCAGCGAGGCCGAGATCGCTCCACCGGACCGTGAGGTCGGCCGGCGCTTCGCCGGCATTGCAGAGCCCCACCGCCCTGGTTCCGTCGGCCAGTTCCTTCACGAGGAGGAACCGGTCCTCGTCGAGGCGCACCACCCGGGCGCACTGGCCGAGGGGATCCTGATTCACGGCGATCACTTCCGGGTTACAGAGCACGTTGAGCGTGAATTCGTCGAGGCGCGTGAGGTCGCCGCTGTAAAACAGGGGCGCGGCCATCAGGGCCCAGAGTGACACGAAGGAATACTGCTCGGTGGGTGTCAGCGGGCAGGGCTCCGGCAGGCCGCCGCCGCGGGCGTTGCCGATGTAGCCAATCTGCAGGTAGTCCGGGTCGTTCCAGGCCCCCGGTTGCTGCCACTCGCGGTAGGCGCAGTTTTTGATCGCGACCTCGAAGAGGCGATCGAGTTCGAAGCCGAGATCCCCGGCGGTGCGCCACGAATGGCCACCCACCTCGGAGCCCCACTTCCACACTTCGCCCATGCCGTACTGGCACAGGTTGAAGACGATGTCGCGCGGCTGCCGGCGCAGCAGCTCGCCCATCAGGCGGTAGGGCCGCTGCATTTCCTCGAGCGTCGGCGGCTGGCTCACCACGGTGCGGTAGGTGCACCAGTCGTATTTGAGGAAATCGTAGCCCCATTCGGCGAACAGCGCGGCGTCCTGCGCCTCGTGCTGCCACGCCCCGGCGTAACCCGCACAGGTCTTTGGCCCGGGTGAGGTGTACAGCCCGGCCTTCAATCCGCGCGCATGGATGTAGTCGGCGAGCCCCTTCATGTCCGGGAAGTGCGTGTTGGGCAGCAGCCGGCCGCGGGCATCGCGAAACGGCCCGAGGCGCCCGGCGTCGGGCTCCCGCCGCGCGCCGGGCTCGGCGTTCATCCAGCAGTCGTCGATATTCACGTAGTCGTAGCCGACGTCCGCCATGCCGGTGCGGATCAGCAAGTCGGCCGCCTCCCGCATCCTGGCGGCGGTGATCCGGTGGTAATGGGCGTACCAATGGTTCCAGCCCATCGGCGGAGTGAGCGCGAGCCGGTCACCGCTGACCACTGTGAACGGGCGCCGCGCCTCGCCGTGGGCGTTGCGGGCGATGAGCGTCATCCGGTGCTCGCCGCGCGCCGGTGTCACACCGGTGATAATCCCGGTCTGCGGGTCGAGCTGCAGGGAGGCCGGCAGCCCCTGCGCCGCAAAGGTCATCGGCCGGAGCCCCTGCGTCGGGATGCGATAGAGGAACGGGTTTCCCGGGCGCGCGCCGTAGACCGCAGGGTGGTTCAGTCGCGGCGCTGCCGCCGGTCGTGGCGTCAGCACATACGGCGCTTCGAAGGGAACGACGTGCGGAACCGGGCGCGGGCCCGTGATCACGAAGTGTGCCGCCGCCCAGTTCGCATGATCATGGGTGATGCCATCGCTGGCATCGGTGACCAGAAGCTGTACCGAGCGGACGCCGCGCAGGTCGACCGCGACCACCTTGGCGGCCTGGCCCCGTTTCATGGTGCCGGAGCTGTACACGCGTTTTCCGTCGGCCAGCACTTGAAATACCACAGAGGCACTGGCGCCGGCGGCATCATCGACCCCAACCTGAGCAAGAAAGCGCTCCGTGCCGCGGTTGAGCAGCACGCGGAACGTGGAAGTTGCATGCGTGCCGACCCCGCGCTCGAAAGTCCGTCCGCCGATTGTGAGCGGGCTTTCGCGGATCGAGCGATTGACCTGTGGCCGGCCCCAGCCCTGGCGCAGGGAGGTCAGATCGAGGGTGTCGAGCCAGACGATATCGGCGGCGGGGAGCCGAGCGGCCCCCAATGCCAGGAGCAGGAGCGGAAGACGATGCATGGCAGGACGCCGCGAAGGCGGCGGCGGATTTTGGAGCCCAGGCCCGGTTGCGCCGCAGCCGGGCCCGGCATTTTTCTAAACGCCCGCGACACGTCTGGCGATTCTCAACTGCCCGGCTCGCTTGGATTGGGAGCGCCCATCAGTTGGCGGTGCAGGTTGACGGATTGGCACGGTCACCCGGTTCTTCCTGCTGGCTTTTTGGGTTCGCGGCGCGCATCGGGTTCGCGCTCCATGGCACCCGCCGCCCCGCCGCGGACGCCGCATGCCCGCTGTCAATCCGATCTGCTCGCCGCCCGCTTCCTCCTGGGAATGGATCCTGGCCGGGACGTTGGCGGCCAACCTTGCGTGGACCACCCTCGCCAATGGCGGGCTGGGGGGCGTGGCTCCCGTGGTCACACTCGGACTCACGGCGGCTCTGGCGGCGCTGCACGCGGTGGATCTGGCGCGGGCGCCGGCGGAGGGGGCGGCGTTGCACCCGGCGGGGTGGCTGGTGCTGCCGTTTTCCGGGTACGCGCTGGCCAATGTGCTCTGGGTGACGCCGGTGCGGTGGCTGGGCTGGCTCGATTGGACAGGCTGGCTGCAGATGACGGTGATCTTCTGGGTGGCGGTGAACTCGTTCCGCTCGCGCGGCCCGCGGCGGGCGCTCTTCCACACGCTCGTGTTCCTGGCCCTGGCCGGTGTGGCGATCGGGGCGTATCAGAAATTCGTCGACGGAACGTGGCGGCCCTGCGGTGGTCCGCGGGCGGAGTCCTTCCTGGGGCGGGCGAGCGGCTCGTTCGGCATCCCGAACAGCCTGGCCGGCCTCCTGCTGCTCCTGCTGCCGGCCGCCGGAGCGCTGGCGGTGCGACCCGCGGCTTCGGCGATTCAGCGGGTGTGGTGGTCCTGGGTCGGACTGGTGCTGCTCACCGGGCTGGTACTGACCGAGAGTCGCGGGGCGTGGCTGGCTCTGGTGCTGGTGCTGCCCGGATGGGCGCTGGTGGCGGCCCGCGGGCCGTGGCGGCGGCGGGTGGCGATCGCGGCAGCGATCGGCCTGCTGCTGGTGGCGGCGGGTGCGGTACTCCTGGCTCGCTCTCCGTCGATCCGCCTCCGATTCACGCAGCTCGTCCACGACGGCGGCGAAATCACCCGGCCGCAGATGTGGTGGGCGGCGTGGAAATTGTTTCGCGACGCGCCAGTCCTCGGCACCGGGGCAGGGAGCTACAATATCCTGATCGAGCGGCACCGACCGGAAGGCTTCCGCGACGAACCGCAGTGGGCGCACCAGGAGTACCTCAACACCCTGAGCGATTACGGTCTGGCGGGATTCGGCCTGTGGGCGGGTGGCGCCGGGGCGATTCTGGTCGGTTGCCTGACCCGGCGTCGCCGTGCCTTGGGCGACCTGGCCTCCGGCCCCCGGGCGGCGGGGCGCGTTCCGACCGGTGAGCCGGCGACGCACGATCGGACGCGTGGGCTCACGGATCCGTTTGTCGTCGGAGGGCTTGGGGCCGGGTTGGCGGCCTTCGGCCTGCAGATGGCGCTGGACTTTCACCTCAAGGTGACGGCACTGGCGCTGGCAGCGGCAGTGGTGGCGGGACTGGCGGTGCGGGCGGCCTGGCCTTCCGGTACGTCTGTAACGGCCCGGCCCGCTTGGATCCGCCGGGCGGGCGTGGGGGCGACGGCGGTGGCCGTGCTGGGCGTGGTGCTCGGGTTGGGCCCGCGAATCCACGCCGAGCAGGTGCGGGACCGCGCGCGCCGCGCCGTCGATCGCCTGCAAGGCAGCGATCTGGCAGCCTCCACTGCGGTCGCGGTGCTGGGCGCGGCGCAGCGGGAGCTGCGGAAGGTCACGACCGCGGATCCGGGCAACGCGCGGGCGTGGGCGGACCTCGCGCACGTGACCCTGTTGCTCGTGCATGGGACACCGATGCAGGCCGCCACGCTGGCCCGTGAGGCCGAGTCCGCTGCGGACCGGGCGGTCGGACTTTGCCCGGTGCTGCTGGAGGGCTGGGTGCGGCGTGGCATTGCGCGCGACGTGCAGGGGCGGTGGCTGGAGGCGCGGGCCGATTTTGTCCACGCCATCACCCTTGGTCCGACCAACTCCCGTGCCTGGTATCATCACGCGTTTCACCTCAGCCGCGATCCCGCCGAGCGGGAGCGGGCTCGCGCCACAGTCGAATACTGTTTGCGCCTTGACCCTTGGAATTTGGCGGCGCTAGCGTTGCGCAAGCAACTGGCGAGTGTCCCCTGAACTCCACGGTGCCTATCTCCATGCAAATTCGAGTATTGATCTGGACTGTGCTCCTTGCGTTTGCCTCGACCGGAGTGGCGCTGGCACAGGTTGCGGGTGGCCTGAAGCCGGGCAGCGTCCTGGTGGCCAGGGTCGCCGGCACCGTGCAGATGGTGGACAAGGACGGTACCGTGACCCCCAAGCTGGAACGCGGGATGCAGGTCAAGGAGAGTGCGACAATCAAGACACTGGGGGCCTCCAGCGTGGTCCTGGTCTTTTCTAACGGAGCCACGACGCAACTGGGCGCCGATACGGAACTGGTGCTCGAGCAGTACCTCCAGGGTGAGTTCACCGGTGAAGTGTCGCCATCGAAGATCACCGAGGAACCTTCGGTATCGAAGACGCGCCTGTTCCTGAATCGCGGCGAGCTGATCGGCAATGTGAAGAAGCTGCGCAAGCCCGACTCGGAGTTCGAGGTGCGCACCCCGGTGGGCGCCGCCGGAATCCGCGGCACGACCTTCCGGATCGTCTTCACCCCCACCGGAACAGGCGCGGCGTTTCTGACCTCGCCGTGGCTGTTCCAGCTCAGTACGCAGGAGGGTGAGGTGACTTTCGATCCCGCCTCGCGTGGTGCGGGAACGGGCGGCCCGCCTGCCCCCGGCGGCCCGCCGCCGGTCGACGTCAATGGCGGCGTGCAGATTGTCCTGACCGTCACTGTCCAGGAGTTGCCCAGCGGGCAGTACCAAGTCGCCGTTACACCTGTCGTGCAGAGCCCGGTGCCCATTCCGCCGCAGATTCTGGTGCAGTTTGAACGCGCCGCCGCCGAAATCGCGGTGGCGGCCGAGCGAGCGCTCTTCACGTCGGGCGGGACTTCCAGCGGCACGGTCACGGGTGCCTTCACGCCGGAACCGCGCGGCGGAGGCGCCAGCGGCGATGCCGGGACGACCCCGCCGCCGCCGCAGGAGCCTGAACCGCCGCGGACCACGCCGGGCACGGGTTGATGGCCAGGTCCGGGCAGACCCGGCGGGCAACGGTCCTGCGCTGGCTGGTTCTGTTGCCCATTCCTTTGGTCTGGGTGCTGCTGGCGCAGGGCGGCTACCTTCGCGGGTTGGAAAACAACCTGCTGGATCTGCGTTTCCGGTTGCGCGGGGAGATCCCGGCTCCGGTCAAATTGGTCTACGTCGATGTCGACACCGAGGCGGTGGAAATCATGGGGGAGCGACCTTGGAGCCGCGCGGTGTTTGCCGACGTGGCAGAGGTTTTACTTGCGCTCGGTGAGGTGAAGGCGATCGGCTTCGACTTTGTCTTCTCCAAGTACGGGCGCTCGTCTTTGGTCGACGAGGAGAAGGTCAGGGCGGGCAATGCGGACTTCGCCAAACTGATCCGGCAGCATCCGCACCAAATTGTGCTCGCAGCGCAATACACTCCTGGGACCGCCCTTACTCAGGAGAGCCCCAACGCGATTCGCGACATCCCGCTGCTGCGCAAGGGCCGGACGGATCGCCTGCAGAACGACATGCCGGAGCTGCCGGAGCCGCCGATCGACGGGGCTGCGCGGCGCATCGGGCTGATCGATGTGGATGTCGAGTACAGCGGCGACGACGTGCCGCGCTGGGTGCCGCTGTTCGTGCCGACGATCGGCCCGACGATGCTGCATCTGTCGCTGCACCTGGTGCTGCAGTGGTACGGCCTGACCGACCCCGAGGCGGTGCAGATTCACTCCGACCGGCTGGAAATCCGCCGGGGCGACGAATTGCTCGCGCGCATTCCTCTGACCGAGGGCCAGTTGCTCGAGGCCAACTGGTTCTCCCGTTGGGAAAGCCGGCTCAATCCACGCTTCAGCATCGCGGACCTTTATTCGGCGGTGCAGGCCCTCGACTCGCAGAAGCCCGACGAGGTCGCGGCTGCGCAAAAAGTTTTCGCGTCGATGAAGGACGCAATCGTGCTGATCGGACCGGTTGATCCCCTGTTGCAGGATCTCGCGCCGACCCCATTTGACGCGCATCCGGTGCCGAAGGTCGGATTGCATGGCAACCTGGTGAAGACGATCGTGTCCGGCCAGTACCTGCGCCGGCTGCCGGCCTGGAGCACCCCGCTGTTGATCGTGGGGCTGACCGCGCTGGTGTGCGGGCTCGCCCTCGCCAGCGGCTCGCGGGCGGTGACGCGTCGCACCTATCTCGCTCCGGTTGTGCTCGTCGCCTATGGCGGTCTGGCCGTGCTGGTGTTCGCCTGGTGGCACCTGGTGCTGCCACTGGCGGCGCCGTTGGGCTCGGCCTTCACGGGCGGTTTCGTGGCCATCACCTGGCAGCTCATCGCCGAGCAGAAAGCCAAGGCGCGCGTCACGGGGATGTTCGGCACCTACGTCTCGCCGCAACTTGTCGAAAAGATGGTGACGTCCGGTGAGGAACCGCAGTTGGGCGGCCACGATCAGGAAATCACGGCGTATTTTTCCGACATTCAGAGCTTCTCCAAATTCTCGGAATTGCTCGGCTCGAAGAAGCTCGTCGAACTGCTCAACGAATACCTCACGGCCTGCACCGACATCGTGCAGGAGCAGTCGGGAACCCTGGACAAGTACATCGGCGACGCCGTGGTTGCGATGTACGGCGCTCCCATCGAGCTGAAGGATCACGCCTTCCGGGCCTGCGTGGCTTCGCAGTTGGTGCATCGGAAGCTCGCGGAGCTGCGCCTCAAGTGGCAGGCGGAGGGCGACAAATGGCCGGAGATCGTCTGGAACATGCAGACGCGCATCGGTCTCAACACCGGCCTCTGCACCATCGGCAACATGGGCAGCCTGGGCACGGAGACAACGAAGGCCCGATTCAACTACACGATGATGGGCGACAACGTGAACCTCGCCGCGCGCATGGAGTCGGGAGCCAAGAGCTGGGGCGTGTACACGATGGTGACCGAGGAGAGTCGCCGGCAGGCGGCGCAACTCGGCGGGGATCGCGTGGTGTTCCGGCCGCTCGGCCGCATTCAGGTGATGGGGCGGGAGCAGGCTGTGCCGATCCACGAGATTGTGGGATTGAAGGAGAACGTGCCGTCGTCGGTGTACGAGTGCATCGGACTCTTCTCCCAGGGCCTGGAGAAGTTGTATGCCCGCGATTGGGACGGGGCGATCGCGCTCTTCGAGCGGAGCCGGCCCCTCGAGCCAAACCAGCCCGGCCGCCACGGGGTGAAGACCAATCCCTCCCTCGTGCTCATCGGGCACTGCGAGGAATACAAGCTGGAGCCCCCGCCGGAGAACTGGGACGGGCGCTACGTGATGAAGGAGAAGTGACCGGTGAGGGCGGGCGCAAAATCAGCTTCGTTCCCCCTGTAGCCGCGGTCGCCGAACGCGGACCGGCCTCGACGAGGCCGGCGACAGGAATCCCCGGTGGCAGCCCGACGTCTGCGGATCCCGCAGTCCCTTCAGCGCCCGCGCTTACTTCAGCAGCATGTCCTTCACCGTGCGGCCGGCGGGGATCATCGGCAGCACGTGCTCGGTGTACGGCACGATGACGTCGAGGACGTACGGGCCATCGTGGTCGAGCATCTCCTGAATGGCTGCGCGCAGTTCACTCTTCTTGATCACGCGACGTCCTTTCACGCCAAAACCTGCCGCGATCTGCACGAAGTCGGGATAGAGCGCGTCCGGGTTGTCGGGGCTGCCGACGTTGGATTCGTCGCCGAGGATGGTGTTGCCGCGGACGCTGCCGTAGAAGCGATCCTCCCACTGCACCACCATGCCGAGGTGCTGGTTGTTCAGGATCATGGCCTTGGCGGCGATCTTCTCGATCTTGCAGGTCGCGAGCTCCTGGACGTTCATCATGAACGAGCCGTCGCCGTCGATATCGATCACCTGCTTTTCCGGGCAGGCGACCTTGGCGCCCATCGCCGCCGGATAACCGAAGCCCATCGCGCCGAGACCGAGGGAGCTGATGTAGCGCCGTGGCTCGTTGAAGCGGTAGAATTGCGCCGCCCACATCTGGTGCTGGCCGACGCCGGTGGTGATGATGGCCTCGCCCTTGGTCAGCTCGTAAAGCACCTTCACCGCCTCCTGCGGGACGATGTGCTTGCTTTCCTCATACGAGAATGGGTGTTCCCGCTTCCAGGTGGCGATCTGGGCGTGCCAGGCCGCTGTGTCCGGCGGAGTGAACTTGTGCACCGCGGCGAGTTCGCTGAGCCGGCCCAGCGCGTACTTTACGTCGCTCGTGATCGGCAGATGCGCACGCTTGTTCTTGTGATGCTCCGAGGCGTCGACGTCCAGGTGCACGATCTTCGCCTGCGCCGCGAAGTGTTTCGTGTCGCCGGTGATGCGGTCGTCGAACCGGGCGCCGATCGCCAGCAGGAGGTCGCACTGATCCACGGCCCAGTTGCCGTAGGCGGAGCCGTGCATGCCGAACCACTGCATCGACAGCGGATGACTCTCCGGAAACGCGCCCACGCCCATCAGCGTCGTGGCCACGGCAATGTTGGTTTGCTCGGCAAACGCTTTCAGCTCCGCATGCGCCCCGGCGGAAATCACGCCGCCGCCGGCGTAGATCACCGGTCGGCGCGCCTCGGCGATCAGCGCCAGCACCTGCTTGAGCACCTCGTCGGAGGCGTGGGGGGGCGTGCTGATCTGCGGATTGCGGAACTCCACCGCCGGCGGGAACACCGGCTGGATCTTCGCCTGCTGCACATCCTTCGGGATGTCGATCACGACCGGGCCGGGGCGGCCGCTGTTGGCGAGCTGGAAGGCTTCCTTGAAGATGCGCGGCAGGTCGTGGGCGTTCAGCACCAGGTAGGAGTGCTTCACGATCGGCAGCGTCATGCCATAAAAGTCCGTCTCCTGAAACGCCATCTTGCCAATGTACTTCGAGTACACCTGCCCCGTGATCGCCACGAGCGGGATGGAGTCCATGAAGGCGTCGGCGATGGCGGAAACGAGGTTCGTCGCGCCGGGGCCGCTGGTGGCCATGCACACCCCCACCTTGCCGGTGGCGCGGGCGTAGCCCTCGGCGGCGAACGAGCCGCCCTGCTCATGCCGCGGCAGGATCACGCGAATCTTGTCGGTGCGCGCCAGGGCCTGGTGGAGTTCCTGGGAGGCGCCGCCCGGGTAGGCGAAGATGACATCGACTCCCTCGCGGATCAGGCACTCGACGACGCAGTCGGCGCCCTTCATTTCGCGGCCGATTTCGGCCTGGGGAAACGCGGCGGGGGAGGTGTGGTCTTTCTTCATGGCGAAAAGCCGTGTAGCAGAAACGGGCGCCCCCGGTCGAGGCAAGCCTCGGGATGGGTCGAATCACGAGGGCGCTTGTCCGGATCTCCTTGCTCCGTTCACCCGGCGACAGGCACCTTCTGCCGGCGCAGGAATTGATCCAAAGCGCGCAGGTCGGTGGCCTCGCTGACGTCGAGTTCGTATTTCGGCGCGGCCGCCCGGGCGAGAAACGACTGCAACCAGTCCAGCAGGATTTCGCGGCGCGGCAGCCACACGTCGGGCGCCGCCAGAATGTCGGCCTGCAACGACCGCGCGTGGATGAGATGTTCGCTGTTTTTGTTCATAAAGAATCCCTTGGTGTGCTCGCACCGTCTGCGGCGCCGGCCCCCGTGGCGGCGGGCGACGGTCTGACGACCGGCCCGGACGCGTCCCGTGTCGGTAGTTCCAAGCTGCTGCCGGAGAGGAACCCCATGATGATCGGCAGCGCAAACGCCCCGGCGGCCGGCCCGACCCAAGCGAAGTCGGCGCGAAACAGGGGGCCGAGCACCGTAACCGCCACCAGGCCGAAGAAAAAAAACGCGTGAAACTGGCGGATGGCGAACAGGCCGAGCGCAGCGAGCACGAGTACGGGGAGCGACACCGACCACGGCGTGAGGGCCACAACCACCCCTGCAACGTATCCCATCGGCGCCAGCACCACTCCCTGCTCTCCGCGAACGGTGAAGGTCTGGCAGACGATGCCAAGCGCGAGCACGGCGACGAGCCAGGCGTACTCCGTCGGCGGCACGAATTCCCACGGGCTCAGGGTGACCCCCAGCGAAGTCCGGAGCAGGAACGCACCACAAAAGCCACGCCACGGATCGAGCCACAACACCGGCACCCACCACCACGGCCGGTGGCGCGGACTGTTCTCCAGGCTCCGAAAGCGATCGAAGCTGCGCAGTTCAACCCGCGATGTCATCAGCCGGTCCGCCGGGATGAGCAGCAGCACTACGCCCGGCACCAGCAGACTCCAGTGGATTGTCATCGAACGGCCTCACGCTTTCCGACCTCGACTCCAATGTCGATGGTCATCTCGAACCATGAGCGCCGGCCGGTGAAGTTGAGACTCAATTCTCACCCGGCGGAGGCACGGCAGGTCACCGCGACCCACGAATCGTCAACCAATCTGCCGATGCGGCTTGCGTTCGCCGCCGCAGGCGAGACCTTGGCAGCTCGTAATTGCGTTGGATGACAGTGGCAGGTGGGTCTTCAAGTGAGCTCTTGGTTCAGTGATGATTCGAAACCCGATTCCCGGGAACACGCTGACAGCGGACGATAGCTACGAATCTTCATCACTCATGAACTCCAAACTCTACGTTGGAAACATGTCGTTCAATACGACTGAAACCGCACTGCGCGACGCCTTCGGTCAATTCGGCTCCGTCACCGATGTCTACATCGCCAACGATCGTGAAACGGGCCGTCCCCGCGGTTTCGCATTCGTGACTTTCAGCACCGACTCCGAGGCCAAGCTCGCGGCGGAGAAGATGAACGGCGTCGATTTGGATGGCCGTCAACTGACCGTCAACGAAGCCAAGCCGAAGGAATCGATGTCGGGCGGCCGCAATTTCAGCAGCCCCAACCGGCGTCCCGGAGCCTTTCAAGAGCGCGGAAGCAGCCGTTACTGAGCAGCCCGCTCCGATGGGGCCTTCTCTGACCCCGTGGAAGCCCTCTTCAGGGTGATTCGGGGTTCGTTCGTGGTTCGGCCCTCGATCCTGGCTCCAGCCTGGCATCAAGCTGGCGTGATCCTGGGACCATCCTGGCACCATCCTGGGACTATCCTGGGACCATCCTGGGACCATCCTGGCACCCAACTTTCGAATAGATTCCTGGTGATGCCAGTCTGCCCGCGGGCTCGGCTTGGGCGCAGGGTGGTCAACGGCCTCGGGGTCATGCCACCACTCTCGACTGAGTGGAGCGGCTTCTGCCGGCGGCAAATTCGCGCCCGGCCGCTGGCCTCTCGGTTCCTGATCAAGATTTGAGGCCTGACCCCGTGGCGCCTTTTACTTTCGAACGCGGTCCTCGGGTACGATGCGCCGCAGGGTGTAGACGTCGCTGCCCGTGAGTTCAGCGGCGCGGGCGCCCAGTTCCGGCCACGGATCCCATGGGGCTGCGATCAGCCGGCCGCTGATGCCGTCGCTGGCGGGCGAGAGCATCCACTCCACGCAGTCGAGCGCGCGGTCCAGCGAGCCGCCGCCGCTCGCCTTCTGTTTCTGCGCCGCCGCGAACTCCGCCGCGCCGGCCACCTCCGGTCCGAGTGCGAGCACTTCGTCGGTGAGGCGCGTGTTGATCGCTCCGGGGGCGAGGGCGTTGACGTCGAGCGGGCGCCCCCGCTCCTCCTCGGCGATGGTTTCGACCAGGCGCACCACACCGGTTTTCGCCACCCCGTAGGCAGAGAAATGGGAGCGCGGTTTGGTCGCACCTCCGCCGGAGAAACACACGACCTTGGCCCGCCGTTCCGCCCGGGCTAGCAGCGGCGCAAACGCCCGCAGGGAATAGTAGGTCCCGTCGAGGTTGGCGCGCACGGTGGCGCTCCAGCGCATCGGGTCCGCGGCGAGGGCGCGGCCGATTTCCCCTTGCAGGCCGGCGCAGGTGATCAACGCGTCGATGGCTGGCCAGGCCGCGGCCACCGCGGCGGCGGCCGCCGCTACCTGGGGCCACTCGGCGACATCGCAGCGGAGGGCGCGGAACCGCGGCTGGCGCACCGCGAAGTCAGCCTGATCGGAACGCGCGAGGCCCCACACGTCGTGCCCGCGCCCGAGCAGGCGTTCGGCGAGGGCGCGGCCGATGCCGCTGCTGGAACCAGTGAGGACGATCTTCATGGCGGGACGGGAGCGAACGGGATTTCGGGGTGCTGGTAAAGCGTCAGGGTCCGCCCGAGCGCGGTGAACGTTCCGGCCGGCCGCAGGTGCTCCTGGCACCACGCACGCAGACGCGGC
The DNA here is from genome assembly GCA_964504885.1 of uncultured Opitutus sp. Classification (GTDB taxonomy): domain Bacteria; phylum Verrucomicrobiota; class Verrucomicrobiia; order Opitutales; family Opitutaceae; genus ER46. Next base: position 23,013 of record CAZDGC010000050.1, on the reverse strand, counting down.
CGCAGGGCGGCGAGCGCGTGATCGAACGGATACCGGCCGTCGGGGGCCGGCGGCTCCGTCAACAACACCAGGTGGCTGCGGTGCAGGCGGGCCCACACGTCCTCCTCGGCCGGCGCGACGACTCCGGTGGGCAGGCTCATCCGGATGGGCATCCAGCGCCGGTGCCGTTCGTAGAAAACGACGCGCAGGACCTCGGCGTTGAAGGCGTCGTTGAGATGATCGATGGCCAGCTCCGGTTCGGCGAACGGCGCGGCGCTGAGCCGGCCGAACAGTGCGTCCGCGAGCGTGTTGACCTGCCGCAGTTGCGCGATCGCATCCGGGTTGTAGGCCGGGCGGAGCTGGCGTTGCACGAAGAACGCCAGGCAGGCCAACGGCACCGCCCAGGCGAGGGCGCTCCGCCAGCCGGATCGCACTCCGCCGCCGCCGCTTCCGCCGCCGCAAGCCCGCCACCCGGCGAGGACGACCAGCACGACTCCCGGCACGAGCGCGGAAAGCACGACCTCCGATTTCTGCCGGTGCAGCGCGAGCACCAGCAGCGGCGCCAGCAGAAAGATCGCCCCCCACCGACCGAGCGGGCCCGCGCCGGAGCCGGAGCTGCGGAAGCGTGCCGCCCGCGCGAACCCCCCCGCGCCGAGCAACACCGCCAGGGCGAAACTCAGGCCGAGGTGACGCTCCCCGAGATGGCGGAACGCGAAGCCCACCGATGCCAGCAGGTCGAACCCGGCCGCCCGCACCACGCTTTCCGGACCCGTGATGTGCCCCACCCAGTAGTAGTCGATGATTCGCCCGCGCGACAGCCACAGGAGGGGTCCGGCCACCGCGGCTGCGATCGCGGCGGCGCCAGCGAGGTTCGCCAGTCGCCGCCCGCGGTCGGCGGACCGCAGCAGCCACGCGCCGGACGCGACGAAGACCACGACCAGGTAGGTGGCGGCGAGGTATCGCGTCAGCACGGTCACACCGACGGCGGCGCCGAAGGCGAGCGCGGCCCCGCGGTGGCGGAAGCCCGCGGTCAGCACGGCGAGGCACGAGGTCGCGCCGAGCAGGCACATCGCCGCGTGATCCAGCCGGAAATCATACGCCGATCCCGGGATGGTCTCCCACGGGCCGGTGAGCGCGAGCGGCAGGAGGGCGGCGGCCACCGCGAACCGGCGCCCCGCCCCGCTCCGGATGCACAGCGCATACAGCGCCGCCTGCCAGACCAGCAGCGCGAGCATGTTGAGCGCGAGGGCGGCGCTGCGCGAAGGACCGGCGAACTGGAAGGCGATCAGCGCGAGGGCGTCGTGCAGCGTGCCCTGCGCCGTCGGTTGGAGCAGCGTGTCCCGGAATGCCGCGGCGAAACCACCGGTGCGGGCGCGCTCACAGGCGACATACGCCTCGCTGAAATACTGCACCTGGTCGTCCCACCGCGGGTAGAACGGCGTGATCCGTTTCGCGCCGACCTGATCGAAGAGCAGGAACTCACCCGCCAGCACCGCGAGGAGCAGCCACGGTATCCCACGCGGCAATACGGGTGCGGCGGGGCCATCCATGGCGCGGCGTCCGGCTCAGTGGCGGGCCTCGTAAACCCAGCGGTTGGCCTCCAGCCAGCGCAGTGTGCGGATCACGCCCTGTTCGATGGTGAGCTTCGCCTGCCAGCCGGTGGCCTGGATTTTTTTCGTGTCGAGGAAGATGAACGGATTGTCGCCGATCCAGCCGCGATCGCCGCCGGTGAACTCCAGGCGCGGCTGCAGCCCGAGCGCCGCGCAGAGGAAGCGGATGCTGTCCTTCACCTGCACGTATTCGGGGGTGCCGAGGTTGTAGACCTGCGTGCGGTGCTTCGCCGTGCGGGCCGTGGCGGCGCGCGTCACGTGCAGCATCGCGTCGACACAGTCCTGCACGTACAGGTAGCTCTTCCGCTGTGAACCATCGCCCAGCACCCGCAGGCGGTCCGGGTGCTCCATCAACTGCCGGTAGAAGTCGAAGACGTGGCCGTGCGTGTACCGCTCGCCCAGGATGGACACGAAGCGGAAGAGGTACGCCTCGTCGATCTGTCCGCCCTCGGCGTAGGCCGCGAGCAGTCCCTCGCCGGCGGCCTTAGAGGCGCCGTACAGCGAAGTCTGGATCGGAAACGCGTCGTCTTCGGGCGTCGGGCGTTCGGGCGTCACCAGCGCCTCGCCGTAGACGGAGCCCGTCGAGGAAAACGCTATCCGCTTCACGCCGTTCGCCCGCATGGCCTCGAGGACGTTAAAGGTCGCGAGGGTGTTTTGTTGCAGATCCTTTTCCGGATGCTTCCAGCCGTCCTTGATGTCGGCGTTGGCGGCGAGGTGGAACACGAAGTCCGCCCCCTGCATCGCCGCCGTCAGCGCCGGCCGATCCAGGTTGTCGCCGCGCACGAGCCGGAAGTGGGGATGCTGTTGCGCATCCTCCAGGAAACGGAGCTGACCGGTGGAGAGGTTGTCCCAGCCGGTGACACGGGCGCCATCGGCGAGGAGCCGATCGACGAGGTTGGAGCCGATGAAACCGGCGGCGCCGGTGACGAAGACGTGTTGCATGCGGGAAGGTGAGAGGGAGGAGGGAATGAGGGAGTAAGGGAGTGAGGGAGGAGGGAAGGGGAAAGTGCGGGGGAGGGGCGGTGACGGTGAGGGGAGAAGCACAGACCTAACGAGGCTGCGCCTCAGACCAAGGGACCAGGGACCAAAGGACCCAGGGGGGAAAGGCGAACTTGACCTGATCGCAACGAGTTCGGGCTTTCAAGGACTCTGGTGCGGAACTGCGCCGAAGGCGCGGTCGAAGCTTCGACGCCACTGTTGGTAGTTCTGCCTGGCCTCCTCGGGCACTCCCCAGAGCGTTTCGCCCTGGTAGTGCAGGGTGAGGGCGAAAGTCACCGCGACGGCGGCGCCGGTGCAGAGCGCCGCCGCGGCGCGGGCAAGCCGGCGGCGCGCCGACGCGAGCAATTCCAGTCCGGCGAGGCCATAGGCGGCGGCGGCGATGAGGTGCGGGCAGAAGTCGCCGGTGTAGCGTTGGGCGGTGGCGATGGCGGCCAGCAGCGCGAGCGCCATCGGCAGCACGCCGACCCAGAGTACCAGCAGCGAGTCTCGCCCGCCCGGGGCGACGACGAGCGCCACGAGCCCGCCGGCCACGGCGAGGAAGACGAGCCCGGGCATCGAGTAGGGAAGCGCGACCGTGTGGTCCGGGAGGTCGATGCGGGCCCGAGGAAACCACTCGTAGTCCAGCGGAGGTCCATGGTGGATCCATGGGAAACCCGCGCTGAAACGCAGGTTCGGCCGCAGCAGATAGGCGTAGGTGTTGTAGGGCAGATTGGTGAGGTGAAAGCTCTTGTGTTCCACCCGCTCCAGTCGGTCGGTGTCCAGGTAGGGCTGACTGAAGCGCAGTGGGGCGGCCTCGAAGACGCCGAATTTCAGATAAGCCAGCCCGTTGAGGCTGAGAACCCCGGTCACGCAGCCGGCCCCGACGGCGAGTTGGCACCCCACACGACCAATTCGACGGCGCGTCTCCGCAGCCGGGGCGCAGGCCCGCCACTCGCGCCAGGCCAGCAGCGCGGCGACGCAGCCGAGCACGGTCAGTGCGTGGAGCCCGGTGGTGGGACGCGTGTGAATCGAAAGCAGCCCGCAGGCCAGTGCCCCCATCCACCACCGGCTTCCGGGAGCGCGGAGGTAGCGCAGCGAGCACCAAACGGACCAGAGCGCCAGGGCGACGCCGGCGAGGATCGCCTCGTGGAACACGAGGGCGCGACTGCCGAGGAAGAAAAGCGTGCTGCCCCAACCCGCGGCGAACATCAGCAGGCAGATGGAAAAGGCGGACGGTCCCCCAGGCGAAGGTGCCTCTTCCTCGCGCCGCGCGGCCCGCGTCGCTTCCCGCAACAAGAGGTACGCCGCCAGCAGGCTGGCAAAAAAGTAAACCACGAGGTACGCGCGGCTGAGTTTGCCGAAGTTCACCCCGGTCAGGATGAACGGCAGGCGATAAAGGGCGGGAGCGGGCCCGAAGTAGCCGTAGAACTTCCCGTTGACGATGAATGCCTCGCCGTTGATCGCCTCCTCGGGGACGTCGAGCCGCCCTTCCAATAGGTTGACTGCCTGGTAATCGTAGAAGACGCCAGATTGCTCGCGAGCTTCGAACCGGAAAGTCCCGAACGTCACCAGCCAGGCAAATCCCACCGTCACCGGCAGCGCGGAGGCGAGGAACCACCGATGCTCGCCCAGGTGCCGCGCGAGGGTGCCGGGCGCCAGGAGCGAGGCCGCGCGACGGAGCAGTCCGACCGCGCCCAGCGCGAAGGCGAACAGGAGCGCGGCCGGTCCGGGTTCACCGGTCACCCCTGCGGCGATCCGCGCAAGCCGCGACCGCGGCTGCCGTGGGTCCGGCGGGTGCAGGGCGGGCGGTCCCCGCAACTCCCGGCCATCGGCCAGGAGGATGCGACCGTGCAGGGTGGGGCCGCAAGCGGTGCCCCCGATGGGGTTTTCGCCGAAAAAAATCTGTCGGGGATCGCGAGGAAAATAGTGGGCGGGCTGATCGAGCACCAGGATCCCCTGGGCCAGTACCCGCACGCGACCGGCCTTCGGCACCGCCCCGGGCCGTCCCTGGTCGAGCGCGGGCATCTCGATGCGGAGCCGCAGCCGAGCCCCGGGTTCTAGCGTTACCGGCGACGACTCCAGCGCAGGAATCCCCCAACTATCGTAGGCAAAGCGGACGGTGCGTGCGTCGAGCCGATGAACGGTCAGGAAATCGCCCTGGCCGGTCGCGCCGGCGACGATGAGGGGATCGGATCGCGGAATTTCGGCGTCGGCCAGCTCGAGTTCGAACTCCAACGTTTGGGGAAATTGCGCCGCGAGGTTGCCCATCCGCACCAACGCGAGCGCCGCGAATAGCACCAACACCGCCGCCCCGTGCAGGATCCACGCAGTTGCCCGAGGGCTCAGCATCATGGAGTGGCGCCCGGCACCGGGCGGATCTCCGCTGCCTTCCGATCGCTGTGCCGCCGCGTGTCGCGCAGCAGGGTGTCAAGCGTCGGCAGTGGCCGCACCACGAGGAGCATCTGGTAGGCGAACAGACCGCGCGAGACGCGGGTCAGCAGGGCCTGCGCCCGCATCAGCGCCCGCTGCCAGAACCGGTGCTTTACCACCAGCGGCACGGGGGCCGGAATGCCGATCTCCCGCTCGATCACGAAGCCGGCTTCCTTGAGCAACCGGCGCAGCGACGAAAAAGTGAAGAGCCGCGTGTGCGTGAGGTCGAGGATGCCCCGCGTGTTGTAGTTGAACTGGCCGAGCAGCAGCATCAGGCGCGTCACCAGGAAGCCGACGTTGCCGGTGGAGATCACGATTTTGATGCCGAGGTTGTCCTGGGTGCGCTGACGCAACTCATCGCAGAAGCGTTCCGGCGAGAGCAGGTGCTCGATGATATCCAGGATCAGCACGACCTGCACGTCGTCCAATGGCCGCGGGAACGGTTGGGCGTTGAGATCCGCGACGTGGAATTCGTCGAAGGCCTGGCCATCCGCCGTCGGGCGGAACTGGTCGACGCCGATCACGCGGCAGCCGCGGGCGTGCAGCGCCGCGCACAGATGGCCGGGGCCGCAGCCGAGATCCATCACGGTGGCGCCGGGCGGCACCTCCGCCAGCGCGGCCGAGTGCGTGCTCGGGAAATCGAGTTTCGGCAGGTAATGGCGGTTGTCGGGCTGGGCGGATGCGAGGTCAAAGTTGCGGCGATAGACGAGACCGTAGTCCTGCAGCATCGCCACGGTCGACGCGTTGATCACATCGAGCGCGTAGCGGAAGCCGTTCACGCGGCAGACCTCGTCGCCGTAGTGCGTCGGAATCGGCACCTCCACGATCCGGGCGCGGGCGCGCAGGAATTGGATGATGATCTCGGTGTCGAAGTGAAAGACGTTCGAGTTGAGGTCGAAGGGGATCCTCCGCAACAGCGCCACCGCGCAGGCCTTGTAGCCGGTGTGGAACTCGCTCAGCCGGCAGCGCAGCACGCGGTTCTGGTACCCGGTGAGCAGGCGGTTGCCGACCCGCTTGTAGAACGGCATGCCGCCGCGGCGGGCGCCCCCGGGTGTGAGCATGCGCGAGCCGAGCACGACGTCGGCTTCGCCGCGGGCTAGCGGCCCCAGGATTTCGGGCAGGAGTTCGGGCGCGTACTGGCCGTCGCCATGCACGAGAGCCACAAAGTCGAAGCCGCGCTCGATGGCGTAATGGTAGCCGAGCTTCTGGTTGCCGCCGTAGCCCTGGTTGGCGGGGTTGGCGAGCACGGTCAGGCGGTGCCGGCAGATGCCCGACTGTCGCGCGCGTTCGGAGAGCGTGAAGGTGGCGTCCGCCGAGCAGTCGTCGATGATCAAGACCTCGGTTTCCCAGCCGGGCAGCTCCGGGATGCGGCGCAGCACTTCGAGGATCGTCGCCTCCGCATGGTAGGCGACGATGAAGATCAGCACGCGTGGGGGGCGGTCAGGCGTCATGGGCGGAAAATTCCGAACAGCCGGTCCACGGTTTCGCGCCACTCCGCGTAGCGCGCCGTCACCTCCGCCGGCACGCCCCAAACCACCTCGCCCTGGTAATGCAGGGTAATCGCCAGGGTGACGGCCGCGGCGAGGACGGTGAGCGTCACCGCGAGGAGTCCGAGGAAGCGGCGGGTTCGGTGCCCCGGGATCGTGAGAGCGGCGGTGCCGAAGGCCGCGGCGGCGATCAGGGCGGGCACGAAATCGGCGGTGTAGCGCTGCGACACCGCCACCGCGGCGCACAGCGCCAGGGCCATCGGCAGCGCGCCCGCGGCCACCACCGCGAGCGGGGTCCGTGCGGCCGGCCAGCGGTAGAGCCCGAACCAGGCGCCGGCACCGGCGAGAAAGACGAGCGCCGGCATGCTGTACGGCAGCGGGAGCACGTTTTCCGCCAGATCGATCCGCGCCCCGGGGTAGAGGACCGGGTCGCAGCCGTGAATGAAAAAGAAGGGAAAGCTGGCGCGCAGGGTGAAGTTGGGCCGCCAGGTGTAGTTGGCGAAGCCATACGGCAGGTTGCCAGGGTGGAAGTTGCGGCCCTCGATCGCGGCGATCCGCTCCGGGTGGTATTGCACGTGGTAGCGCAGCGGGGCGCCGTCGAACGATCGGAACTTCAGGTAACTCAGCCCGTTGAAGCTGAGCACCCCGAGCACCGCCAGGACACCGACGGCCAGCGGGACAAGCAGGGCGGAAGCCGCCGGCGCGTCAGGTTCCGGAGGCGAGGGGGCCGACCGGCCGGCCGGAGTGGCAGCGGCGTCCCGCCGCTGCGTCCCGGTCGTGACCAGAGCCGGGACGGCCCGGCCACGCAGCGGGCGTGCCCGCCCTACGCCCCAGGCGATCCACGCCGCCGCCGTGCCGAGCACGCCCAGCGCAAACAGTCCGGTCGGCGGACGGGCGTGCACCGAGAGGACGCCGCCGGCCAGCGCCAGCAGCCACCAACGATGCCGGCCGGGTGCGTCCAGCCACTGCAGCGTGCCCCAGGTGCTGCCCAGTGCGAAGGCCACACCCCAGAGAATGGCCTCGTGGTAAAGGTAGGCCCGGCTCGCGAGAAAGAAGAGCGTGCTGCCAAGCCCGGCGCCACCCACCAGCAGCACGACGTGGCGGCGCGCCGGCCAGGATCCCGCGCCTGCGAGCCGGCGGGTCGCGACCAGCAGCAGGGCGTAGGCGCCGGCCAGGGAGGCGAGGTAGGCGGTGAGCAGTGAGAGCCGACTCAGGCGGCCGAAGCCGGCGCCGGTGAGGGCGAACGGCAGCCGCAGCAGCGCGGGGGTGGGGCCGAAATAGCCGTAGTGCTTCCCGTCGTACACAAACGATTCCGCCCCCAGCGCCGCCTCCGGGACATCGAGCCGGCCCTGCAGCAGGCCCGCCACCTGATAGTCGTAGAACTGCCCGAAGGACTCCGTTTCGAACAGCCGGAAGGTGAATCCCGTGACCACCGCCGTGAAAAGCGCGCCGTTCGCGATTGCGACGGCGGCAAACGTGACGTGGGGCGGGCGGGTGTGGGCCGCCACTGCGGGAATGGGCGGGTGGCGCGCGGCGCGCCGCGCCAGATGGCGTTGCGCCAGCGGGGTCAGCAGCCCGGCGGCCAGGGACAGCGCCAGGGCGCCCAGGGCCGACCCGGGGCTGCCGAGAACCCAGCGGATGAGGCGCTCATGCCACGGGAAGAGCGCCGTGGGTTGCCCGAGCAACGGCGCGCCGCGGGTGGTGGCGAGGTTGCCGTTGAACCGGTGGTTGACGATCGTCCCGCCGATCGGGTTGAGGCCGAAGTACACCTCCCCGGGCTGCCGGCCATAATAATGCACGTCGGCACGCAGCACCTCGCGCCCGTCATAAATCACGCGCAGCGCACCGCGGGAGCCGCGGGGCACGCGCGGCGGGGCGGCGAGCGACGGCAGCACGAGGGTCAGCGGACGTCCGGCGCCCGGCGCCAGCGCCACCGGAGCGGAAACGGGTCCGCCCACCGCCCAACTGTCGTATCCAAAAACCACCGTCGTCGCGCCGGTGTAGCGGGCGTAGAGCAGGTCCCCGGCGCCGGTGTCGCCGGTGACCACCAGCGGCACGGTGCGCCCGGGTTCGCCGGCGGGCAGGCTGAGGACCAGTTCCACGGGTCCGGCGAGCGGCGGGAACTGCCGCTGCAGCCCGAGCCAGACCAGCGGGAGGCCCACGGCGAGCGCGACCAGCCAGCGGGAGGTGGTGGCCTTCATGCGCGAAGTTGCCGGGCCGGCGCCGCCGTGGGGTTCAGCGTTCGAAGCCCTCGGCGCGTTCGACGATGAACTTCGGGCGGGCGCGGACCTCCTCGTAGATCCGGCCGATGTATTCGCCGAGGATGCCGACGCTGATAAGCTGGATGCCGCCGAGGAAGGAAATCAGGATCACGAGCGTCGGATTGCCCCAGAGGATTTCCCAGCCCATCAGCTTGTAGAACAGGTAGACCCCCATCAGCAGGAACGAGAATCCGGAGACGACAAAGCCCAGCCAGGTGCTGAGGGTCAGCGCATAGGTCGAGAAGCAGAAGATGCCGTTAAATCCGATGCGGAGCGAGCCGAGGAAGCGGTTGTAGTGGGTGTCGCCGGCGAAGCGCGCCGGGCGATCGAAGGGAATGATGGCCTGCTTGAAGCCGACCACGGCCACCAGTCCGCGCAGGAAGCCGTGGCTCTCCTTCAGGCGCACGACCTCGGCGACAACCCGGCGGGACATCAGGCGGAAGTCGCCGGTATTGGGAGGAATCCTCACGTCGGCGATCTTGTTGATCACCTTGTAGCCGGTGGTGGCGACGAGCTTCTTCAGCCAGGGCTCGCCGGTGCGTCCCCGCCGCTGCGGCAGCACCACGTCGTAACCCTCGCGCCACTTCGCGACCATTTCGCCGATGAGTTCGGGCGGATCCTGGAGATCGACGTCCATGACGATCGCCGCCTCGCCGGCCGAGTACTGCAGGCCGGCCAGCGTGGCCATCGGCTGGCCGAAGCGGCGCGAGAACTTGAGCAGCTTGATGCGGGCATCGGCCGCGCGCTGCTCCAGGATGACGTCCTCGGTGCGATCGGGGGAGGGGTCGAGGGAGAAGATGATTTCGTAGTCCTCGGTGATGGGGGCAAGAATGGGCCGAAGCCGCCGCAGGAACTCGGGGACGTTTTTCTCTTCCTTGTAGACCGGTACGACGATGCTCAGGAGCATGGGCTTGGGCTGGAAGGAGACCAAACGGGTTTTCCCCGCCCGGGGAAAGGATATTGCGGCGGGGGCCGTGCGCGGGCGCGAAGCGCGCGGGGCTCCACGGGGGCGTCGAGAAACTCCCCGTCGCGGCATTCGGAGGGCGCCACTTCGTCGGCGTCTCGACCGAGGATGACGGCGGCAACGGAGCGCCGGCCTCCGACTGGTGACCTTTCTGGTCGTACGGAGCATCCCGGCAGCCGGGAGATGGCCAGCCACGCCCCCCGGGCCGCCTTTTCACGCCGCGGCGCGGCGGAAGAAGTCGACGCACGCGGCCTCGGCGGCGGTGGCGAGGGCGAGGGGCGGCGCGGCGGGCGCGGTCGCTGCCAGGGCCCGGGACACCTCGCCTTCGCTGGCGTCCGGCGCGAGGGCGGTGATGCCGAGCCCGGCGGCGGCGCCGCGCAGCTTCTCGTTGGTGGCGATTAAGACGATGCGCGAACCGGCCCAGGCGCCGGCCAGGGCGGCGTGGTAGCGGGCGGACACGAGCCATTCGCCGCTCGGCCAGCGGTCGAGCACGAAGGGAAGCGCGGCGCCGGGAAGGTCTGGCGCGAGCAGCCGCCAGTGGGCTTGGAGGGCGGGCGGCAGAGCGGCGAAAAGGCGACGTTCGGCGCCGGGCAGATCGCGCGTTTCCTGTACGAGCCAGACGCGTTCGGCCGCGGGCAGGCGGGCGAGGGCGGAGAGGCAGGCGGCCTGGCCGGCCCACGGTCCAAAGTCAAAGTTGGCCACCAGGGTGACGCGCCCGGGCGTGGCCGCGGGCGGGGCAATTTCGCGGAAAAGCAGGTGGGCGAGATCGGCGGCGGCGGCGACGGGCGGGGCCGAGGGCAGCGTCCGCAGGCGATCGGCGGAGGCGGCGTCGCGGGTCCAGAGGGCGGCGGCAGATTCCGCGAGGTGGCGGACGTCGGGGTCCGCCAGTTCGGAGGCGGATTGCACGCCGACCCCGAGGTAGAACATCGGTTTGCGGGCGACCGTGCAGCGGCGGGTTTCACCGAGCAGGTGATCGACAAACCAGCGCGACTGCGCGTGCTGGAAGGGAGAGCCGCCGAGGCCGAGCCAGACGTCGCAGGCGGCGATGGCGCGATCGCGGCTGGCGTCGTCGTGAGGCAGCCAGTCGATTTCCGGGAACCGTCGCTGGAGTGGGTCGCGTTCGAAGGGCACGCAGGCGGTCAGGCTCGTGCCGGGTGCGTGGCGGCGCCGGGCGGCGAGGAAGCCGGCGAGCATGAAATCGTCCCCGAGGTTGCCCGCGCCGTAGAAGTGGTGGCCAAGGTGGATGCGCACAGGGAGGAAGTCCCGCCGCTTCCGCCACGGGCCACAAGGCGAAAGCGGGCCCGGGGCGCGTGGCACGCCGCGGAAGCGAGCGATCCTGGCGCGATCCCCGGGCGGAGATGCACCCAGGTAGCGACGAGCGGAAGCGAGTCGACCGGTTCGGGGATCCACTCGCTGCCGCTCGTGGCCACGATGCGACCAACGGCTGCGAATGGTTCGGGGTTCGCCCGGGTACCGACGAGCCGAGTCGACTGGTTTGGTGGGCCACTCGCTCCCGCTCGTGGCTGCGGGGTCGCGTGCCCCGCAGGGCGTACCTGTTCTCTCAATACGCGAGCGTCACCCTCGTGTGGAGGCGGCCGCGGCTGAAGTCGGTGAGCCGCGGATCCTTGGCCTGCCGGCCGTAATCGAGCGAGGCGTTGAGGAAACGGCCCAGGCTGAACCGCACGCCGAAACCGAAGCTCTGCAGGGTGGCGTTGGCGAGTTCGCGGACCGTCGGGTTGAGTTCGTGGGTGTAGACGCGACCGTAGTCCCAGAACGCCACCAGGGTGCTCTCCAGCGGGGGCAACCGTTTGGAGATCACACGGGCCGGAAGCTGCTTGTGCAGCTCCTGGTTGAGCATGAAGCCGCTCTCACCGGAGAAGATGCGCTCCTTGTAACCGCGTACGGAGGCGGTGCCGCCGAGGGAGAACTGCTCCGAAGGCAGAAGGTTGGTGGCGGCGCCGCCTTGCATGATCGCCCGGTTCATCAGGGTCAGCGAGGGGGCGAGGCCGGTGACGCGCTGCGCCCAGATCTGCGCGTAGAGGTAGCGCGTGCGGGCGTTGTACCGGCTTTCGCCGAAGGCCTCGTTGGTGTTGTACGAGTTGATTCCGCCCGGGCTCCCGATGACATTGCCGGAAAACACCCAGCGGCCGCGCCGGTCGGGCCGAACCGCGGTGATGCCGACGGAGGCGTTGAAGGTGTCGGTGCGGGCGGCAAAGGCGTTGAAACTGCCGAACTCGAGATTGTTGTCGCTTTGTTTGAAGCTCACGATGCCCGAGACTTCGGCGGCCCAGCGTTTGAGCTTGAGGGGCGCCACGTACTTCACGTCGGCGTGTGCGCTGTGCCCAGTCTGGAAGAAGTAGCCCTCGAACAACGGCGCTTCGACCCGCACGCTGCTGCCCGAGAGGAGCAGCGTGTGGCGCCACGGCAACGGGATGCGGTAGTCGAAGGCGTGGGCCTGGATGAGGCTGGACTGGTGGGAGGTCGTGAACTGGTAGGACGCTTGGTGGTCCTTGCCCCAGACGTTGCCGTAGGTGACGGCGGCGGTGTAGCGGTCGAAGCCAAGGATGTCGTTGCCGGTGTTGTCGTACGAAAGGGCGAGCCGGAGCGGGATGCGTTCCTCGACGCCGATGGTCAGATCCGCCTCGCCGGTTTCGGCGATGGGTTGCACGTGAACCCGCACGCGGCGAAACGGATTCGTGTTCACCCAGTTCACCGCCTGATCGAGTTCGGAGAGGCGGATGATCTCGCCCTTCTGCACCTTGAGGGTCTCGCGCAGCAGGCTCTCGCTGAACCAGCGGTTGCCCTGAAACTTGATCTCGCGGAACTTGCCCCGCAGGACCGCGAGGCGAAGGGCGCCGGCGGCGATGTTCTGCTGGGGAACGATGACCTCGGCGACCGGGAGGTCCTGCTGGCGGAAGAACTGGGTGATCACCTGGATGATCGCGGCGAGCAACTGATCGTTGATCACCTGCCCCTTGCCGGCCGCCAGTCGCTTCTCGAGTTCTTCACGGTTCGCACCGGCGAGCGGGCCGTGCAGCACGAGGAACCCCTGATCCGGGGCGGGCTGGAGGGCTTGCGCCGCTTCGACGGAGTCCGCCAGCAGGATCTGCTGCAGTGGAAACACGGCCGCGGCGGGCGCGGCAGCAGACGCGGCAGCGGGTTCCCCCGCAGGAGCGAACGCCGCGCCGGCGGTCAGGGCGGCGAGCAGGCAGAGCAGGCAGAGCAGAACCGAAGGCAGGCGCATGGCAGTTTGGACCCCACTTGACCCACGCACGGGCGGATTGTTCAAGGCTAAATCCGGACGCCGCCAAAGCGCTTGCCAGCGCCGGAGCGACACCTCATCGCTTCCGGCTCCCATGCGACCGATGTCTTCACTCCCGTTGGGTCCGATGCTCCGAAGCTTGCGTCGGCCAGCCCGGTGTAGCCACGAGCGGGAGCGAGTGGTGTTTCGTCCACTCGCTCCCGCTCGTGGCTACCAGAATTGGCCAACGGCGGGCAGACCTGCTTGGCGGCTTGATCAATTGCCCCGGGGATTGCCCTGGGGATTTTCACTTGCCACCGCCGCCTGCTTCCTTGTCGGCGGACTTTCGCGATGAGACTCAGCTACGAAAGCCGGCGGTGGCGTGTGGCGGTGCTGGTGCCGCTCTGGATTGTACTGGCCGCGCTGCTCGCCGGGCACGCCCGCGGGGTCCGGGATTACCTGGCTGTTTCGGGTTCGCTGGGACTGCGCGGCTCGCCGGAGGCGACGACGCCGCTGGGTGCAACCTACCCGGGATTTGCCTCGGATGCGCAGACCTGGGTGCGGCATGCGTTGGCGTTGCTCGAGGGCCGCGACATCCGGCTGCGCCACACCACGATCGATAACGCGCCTTGGGGACGCGAAGTGCATTGGAACTCGGCCTGGGCCTGGGCCATCGCGGGCGCCGGGAAACTCGATCATTGGGTGAACGGCACGCCGCTCCCACGGGCGGTCGAACGCATGACGATCTGGCTGCCGCCGTTTACGTTGTTTGTCGCCATGGTCGGGTTCTCCTGGTGGGTGGCGCAGCGCGCCGGCTTGTTGGCTGGGGTCTTCGTGGCTTTTGCCCTGGTGGGGCACAACCGGCTCTACGAAGGCTTCTTTCCGTCCTACGTGGACCATCATGGCTTGATCTCGGCGTCGATCCTCGCGCTGATGCTCGGAGCCTTTTTCATGGGCGCCGGGTGGTGGCGCGAGTCCGGGCCGGCGGGAACCGGGCACTGGCCGCTCCCGACTTCGCTGGCGAGCGCCCGCAGCGCCGCGGTTTTTTCGGGTTTGGGCGGGGCCTGCGGACTCTGGTTCGGTGCCGCGTCGATCATTCCGCCGATCGCCTTTGTCGGGCTGGCCGGGTTGCTGACGGTCCTGTTGCGGGGGCGGCAGGCGCTGGCAGCCGGGGACCGGTTCGACCCGGAGTGTTGGCGGCTCTGGGGGCGCAGTGGGGCCGCCGGGAGCCTTTTATTCTACCTGCTGGAGTATTTCCCGAACCATCTCGGGTTGCGGCTCGAGGTGAATCACCCGTTTCATGCCCTCGCGTGGCTGGGGGCCGGCGAACTGATTGCGGTGGCTTGTGCCTGGTGGCTGGGCGGCGCGCGGCGCGAGACGATTCCCTGGCGCCGGGTCGGGCTCGCCTTGGGCGCGGTGACGGTTTCCCCGCTCACCATCCTGGTGGGGCGCACGCGGGTGTTCACGGTCATCGATCCTTTTCTGGCGGAGCTGCACAATGCCCACATCCAGGAGTTCCTACCTCTGGCGCGGACCTTGAACCGTCTCACCTGGAAGCCGCTGCTGGAAGTCACGGTGATCGAAAACCTGCCGATGATCGTGGGCGCGCTTGCCCTGCTTACCGTGGCCCGCCGCTTCCTCCTGATCTGGTTTGGCGTGATGATCACGGCGTTCTCCGCCGGCCTGGCGCTCTGGCAGTCTCGCTGGCTGTTGAATGTCACGGGGCCGCAAATTGCGCTGGCGGTGGTCCTCTTGGCCGCGTTGCTGGGAAATCGGGGGCATCTGACGCGCTGGGCCAGCGTGCTCGTCCTAACCCTGGGGCTATTCGGTTTTCCATCGGTTCGCCGGATCACCGCCACCCAGGAGGATGTGGCGGAGCGCCGGGTTTCGCCGGCCGATGCTCTCCCTGCGCTGTTCCGCGACATCGCGCGGGTGATTCGCGCTTCCCAACCCGAGGGCGACGTGGTGCTCGTTAGCAGTCCGAACAGTTCGACCGGGATCGGCTATTTCGGGCGGTTCAAGACCCTCGGTACGCTTTACTGGGAAAACAACGAGGGCCTCAAGGCGGCCGGGCGCATCCTCGCCGCTCCAAACGCGGCCGAGGCTGAGCGGCTGATTCGCGAACGGAAGGTCACTCATCTCGCGATCGTTTCCGAAGAGAACTTCGTCGCGCCCTACTACCAGTTGCTCAATCCCGGCGCGCCGCTGGAGGCCGTCAAGGGTTGCTTCGGGTATCAACTGCTGGTCGACAAGGTGGTGCCGTTCTGGCTGCGGACGATTCCTTACCGGGTGCCGGATGACTTGAAGGACCTCAAGGTCGACGTGCTCCTGATGCAGGTGGCCTTCGGGCAGACGCCCGCGGACGCCCTCTACCATATTGCTCTCACCAAGATCGAGATGGGTGACCTGGATTTGGCTTTGAAGGACTTGGACGAGCTCTGTCGCACAGTGCCGGCCGCGCCGCAGCCCTGGCTGCGCAAGGCTGAAATCCTTACCTCCCGGCAGGCATGGGCGGAAGGAGCGCAAGCGCTGATCGAGGGGATTCGACGGGCCAAGGCGGAGGAACAGATGGACCTGTACGCGGCCGCAGCCGCGAACTTCTACCGCCAGCAGCGTCCGGCCGAGGCGGTGGCGGTTTATCGGGCGGCGCTAGCGACGGCCTTTGAGCCCAATATGGCCTCCTATCTCGGATGGGTGTTGTCGACCACGTCGGACGACCGCCTGCGAAATGGCAAGGAAGCCTTGGAGTGGGCGCGGCGGGCGGTGGAGGCAGATCCGAATTCTCCGACTTTCCTGAATACCCTGGCGGCAGCGCTCGCCGAGAACGGCCGGTTTGCGGAGGCGGCGGCGGCGGGCGAAAAGGCACTGCTTCAGGCGCAAGCGTTGAACGACGCCCAGGCGGTCACGGTCTCGCAGTCTCGGCTCGCGGAGTACCGGGCAGGACGGCCATGGCGGGAGTAGGAAAGTATTCCTGTTCCGTTCCTGAGTTTGTTTTCACCACTTTTGCACCGATACCACCGCGTATTGACCGTGCTGCCGTTGGCATAGCCGGACCATTCGGGGAAAATTCCCCAGCGTGTTGGGTGGTCCCACCCGCAGGTCCACCTGCAAGTCCATGCGCTGAGCACGCCTCTCCCTCTGAAAAGAGCCGCGGTCGGCCCGGCCTCTCACTTGGCACGCTTCTCGCATTCGACAGTCTCCCCGAGGGGAATCCCAGTCGGAAATTATCCTTGCCAGACTGTTTTCCGCTCCCTTGGTTCGTCCGCTGTCAGGCGTAATCTAGTCACAAGTAGTTATTATCACCTCAATGAAACAAGCACCCAACGTTAAGTTGTCTCTTCGCAAGTTACTCACTGCGATGATGGCGGTTGGCCCTCTGGCCATTTTGCCTAGTCCCGTGTGGGCAGTCTTGCCGACTCAGGCGTCCCTTTCGGCGCTGAACGGCTCGTTCACCGTCACGCAGACGGGCGCGACCATCGCCACCATTTCCAGCAGCGACCGCGCCGTGATTCAATGGCTCGGAACCAATGTTGGCACCGTGGGCGAATTCAATGTCGCCTTCGGCGAAGTGTACAACTTCCAGATGCCGGCAGGCGGAGCGGTGCTCAATCGCGTGGGCACCGGAGTCGGCGGTATCGCCGCCATCGCTGGCCAGCTCGATTCCAACGGCAAGGTGTTCGTGCTCGCCCCCGGTGGCACGATCAACGTAGCCAGCACGGCGACCATCACGGCCACCGGCGGCCTCGTTCTCAGCACGATTGGTGAAGAGAATGGCGCCTTCCTCGCCACGGGTGATCTCCTGTACTCTGGCACCCCGGCAGGCACCATCACCATCGGCAGCACCGCAGCCCCGGTCAGCGTGGGTGGCAACCTCACGGCAGTCGCTGGCACGGTGATTCATAATTCCTCCAGCGTCACGGGCGACATGATTCTCCGCTCCACTGGCGTCGGCAATCCGCTGAATGTGGTCAACATTGGCGGTGGCACGATGCTGGTCGGTGGCAATCTCACCCTCCAGACCAACGCGGCCAACATCGTGCAAAACGGTGTGGGTGGCGCGATCGTCGTCGGTAACTCCACCGGCAGCCAGGTCGCCACGTTCAACACGGGCGGCAACAACTCCGTCACTGCGATCAACGCGGGCAATGACTTCCAGAACATCGCCATTAGCGCCGGCACCGGTGCGGGCGGCACGGTCAACATCAGCGACTCCAACATCGTCCGCTTGAACGCCTCGACGATCGGCGGCGACTTGATCGTTTCCGCGGCGGGCGCGGGCGACGCGGTCGGAGCGATCGGCGAGCGCGACGTCGCGATTGCGACGAACGGTGCCGTGAATGTGGTCGGCAGCGCGACCTTCAACACCACGGGCAATGCGGGCAGCACCGGCTTCTCCTCCCGCGTCAATATCGCCCACAACAGCACGGTTGGCGGCACCCTGTCCGGCTCGATCTCCAACAACGGCAGCTTCACCTTCAACGGTGTCGGCAATCTCACGACCGGCACGATCAATGCCGCAAACATTGCCAACGGCGGTTCCCGTTCGGCGGTGACCATCACCACCACGGGCAACCTGACGGTGGGCGGTGCGATCACCACGCTCGGCAACAACAGCTCGGTCGGCTCCAACATTACGCTGACGGCCGCCTCGATCAATCAGGTCGGTGGTCTCATCCAAGCGGGTCGGGTTCTTCCCAGCACCCGTGGCGGTGGCGTGACGATGAATGCGACCGCGGGCAACATCACCGTCGGTAACGTCAACTCCTACAACCGCGTTTCTCTCACGGCGGGCATGGGCTCGATCTCGCAGGTCGCTGGCACCAGCATCATCACTGGCAACGGCAGCGTGACGAACGTCTTCAATGCCCCGATGGGCACCGTCATCCTCGACAATGCGAATAACTTCGCCGCGGGGAACACGTTCCAGATCAGCAATGCCACCACGGCCAACCTCACCAACACCAACAGCATGGTGCTGGGTACGACCAATGTGACCGGCAACCTGAACCTCGTCTCCACGGCGGGTGGCATCCAGCTTGGTACTGGTGACGGCACCGCGGGCCAGGCCATCACGGTCGGCAACGTCCTCTCGGCCAATGCCGCGGGCGCCAACACGATCACCGATGGCAATTACTCGCCGGTGACGGTTCTCGGTGGGCTCACTCTCACCACTGGCGGTGGCAACATCGTCCTCGACGCCGCCACCGTGAATGGCGCGCTGTCCCCGTCCGTTCGCTACGGTGTCGTCAATGCGAACGCCGGTGTCGGTTCGGTCACGGTCTCCGAGACCACCGCGCTTAACCTGGGTAACATCACGGCATCCAGCCTGACCGCTTCCAGCGCGCAGGGTGGCATCGTCGACACGGGTGCGCTCGCCATCACTGGTATCGCGAGCCTCGTCGTGGGTGGCAACAACACCATCATGCTCGACAGCGGTGGCCACAGCATCAACACGCTGAACGTCAGCGGCACGGGCTCGGCCAATATCATGGTCGCTGCTCCGGTGACCCTCGGGACGGGTGTCAACGTCCTCACTGGCGACCTTTCGGTTACCTCCGCTTCCGCCCAGAACATTACCCTCGGAGCGACCACGGTCGTGGGTAACGTCAACCTGAGCTCCGGTGGCGGCATCGACCTCGCCGGTACGATCAATGTCTCGGGCAACATGACCATGGGTGCCGCCGGTACCTTCACCCTCACGCCTGCCCTCGTGACCGCCCTCGGCCTGTCCGCGACGGTTGCGCTTGGTTCGGTGACGGGCCTCTCCGTGGCGAATCCCGCCGCGGTTGAGTTCGCCTCGGCTCCGGTCATCGCCATCGCCGGTGACGGCGCGGGCGCCACGGCCACGGCCACCCTCACCAATGGCCTCATCTCGGGCTTCACCGTGACGGCTCCTGGCGCGGGTTATACGTTTGCCACGGCTACGGCCACTGGCGGAACCAACACCTCCGTTTCGCAGAGCGCTGGCACGCTCAAGGTCAACGGCACCACGAGCCTCGCTGGTTCCGGCGCCGTGCTCCTCGGCGGCGCGAACGACTTCTCGTCGGTCGTGCTGAACGCCTCCAAGGGCTCGGTGACCGTCAACGACGTCAACGACCTCTCCATCTCCGGGAGCGCGACCGGCTCCGTTCTCGCTCGCGCGGGCGGCACCGGCTCCGTCGTTGCCAACACCTGGAACCTGACGCTCGGCAACCTGAACGTCGGCGGTCTTGATGCCATCGCGGGTAACGGTGGCGGCGGCAACTCGGGCACCATCACCCAGATGTCCCGTACCTCCGTACACAGCGAAGGTCTCACGAAGTTCACCGCTCGCAATAACAACATCGTGGTCAACAATGCGGGCAACAGCTTCGGCCGCGTTGAAATCAACGTGACCAACACCGATGGCAGCCGGACGGTCAATGTCTCGGAAGACGGCACGATGCGCTTGGGTGTGTTGAACTCCCGCGGCACCTCCAACCTGACCAGCCGCACGGGCAGCATCATCGAGGATCCGGACGCCAACACGACCGTGACCAACAACGGCACGCTCAATGCGTCCGCTCCCGCGGGATCAATCCTGATCGGTGGCACCACCACCCGCAACGGTGCGTTCACGACCTCCGGCAATCTGACCCAGGCCAACCTCACGGCTCCCACCGGAGCGGCCGCCGTCAGCAGCACCAGTGGTCAGGGCAACATCCGCCTCGGCAACACCAACGTCAATTCGCTGACCGTCACCTCGGGTAACAACATTACCCAGAACGGTGCGATCCGCGTCTTCGGCACGGCCAGCTTCACCGCGACGAACAACATCACCCTGGATAACACCGGCAACAACTTCGGCCGCGTGTCGCTCACCACGACCAACGCCACTGTCGGTGCTTTCAAGGATATTGTCATCTCGGAGAGCGGCACCCTCAACCTTGGCGCCGTGACGATGCCTGCCGGCACCACCGGCAACTTCACCGCCACCAGCGTGAACGGTGACATCATCGATACCGGTCTCGCCGGCCTCAAGCCGGGCGGCACCACGGCCGTCGGTGGACAGGGTTCCGGCCTCGTCACCCTCAACGCGGTCAATGGCAACATCATCCTCGATGACCCGACGACCGACTTCCCGACCATGGGTGGCGTTGTGTTCGCGGCGAAGAACGTGACCCTCGCGCCGCTGGGCAACACCGCGGTTTACCTCGGTGCGGCCGGCAAGACCGCGGTCGCCACGGGCAACCTCACGGTGACCACGGCCCTCGCGACGGGCAACATCTTCAGCAACGGCGCCCTCGACGTTGCCGGTGACGCCTCGTTCCAGGCTGCCAGTGCGAACATCACCCTTGCCCAGTCCGGCAACAAGTTCGGTGCCCTGAAGTTCGTCGGTCAGCAGATCGCGATCGTTGAGTCCGATGACACCGCGCTGATTACCGGTTCCACGGCGCTGAACTCCGCCCAGATCTCCTCGGGTGGCAACATCAGCATCGTCAATCGGGGTGGCATCGTGCAGTTCAACGGTGCGAACACCTTCCTGAGCGCGACCGGCAACATCACGCTGCCGAAGCTGCTCCAGACGGTGGGCACCCTCACGGTGAATGCCGCCGGGACCAAGGACCTCAGCGCGCTGAGCAAGTCCGCGGACCTGTCCGGCAAGGATCCGGTGAATTTGGGCGCGGGCGCCTATGTCCCGCCCGGCCAATGATAGTTGTTGACTGATATTACGCCGCAAAGGGCGACCGGGCGACCGGTCGCCCTTTTTCTTTGGCGCGGCGGACCCCCTTTTCTGTAGGCCGGGCGACGCAGCCCCGCGGGTCGCGAGCGCAGTCGCGAAACGGAAAGAGGATCGCAGGTAGGGCGGCCACTCCGCTGGCCGCCGCGAGGGCGTAAGAAAACGGAGGCGGCAGTGAGCGGCGCGGAGCGGAGTCCGCGCCCTACCGGCGCTGAAAAATCGTCGCACAACGAGGCAAAGCAGATCGATAGTGGGCTGATGGTATCGTTCGAATCCAACGCTTCCGCCCCCGCGATCCTGGTCCAAAACCTGGGCAAGGATTACTCGCGCTCCGGCAGCCTCGCCGGTTGGCTGCTGCGCGGTATTCGTGGGGAAAGTACGGAACCGGCGCGGGCTGACGATCGGGTGGCGGCGCTGCGGGAGGTGACGTTCTGCATCGCCCGGGGCGAGGCGTTTGGCGTGATTGGGCGCAACGGCGCGGGCAAGAGCACGCTCCTGCAGATCCTCGCCGGCACCTTGCGGCAGACCCGCGGCAGTTGTGCGGTTCACGGCCGGGTAACGGCACTCCTCGAACTCGGGTCCGGCTTCAACCCGGAGTTCACCGGCCGCGAGAACATTTTTCTCGCCGGTGCGATCCTTGGGATCGGTCGGGCGGAGATGGAGGCCAAGTATGAGGATATCGTCCGTTTCGCCGACATCGGCGACTTCATCGAGCATCCGGTGAAGACCTATTCCACCGGGATGATGATGCGGGTGGCCTTTGCCGTGGCGATCTCGGTGGATCCGGATGTTCTGATCATCGACGAGGCGCTCAGTGTGGGCGATATCCTGTTCCAGCAGAAATGCAGCCGGCGGCTGCGTGAGCTGGTGGAGCGCGGTGTCACCCTCCTGGTGGTGACGCACGATCTGGCGTTTGTCCTGAACACCTGCCAGCGGGCGCTGTGGCTCGATCAGGGCCGGGTTCGCTATCTGGGGGAGGCCGGGGCCTGCGTGCGGGAGTATGTGGCGGCGATGGCGGCAATTTCGGGCAACGCGCCCACGCCGACGACTGAGGTGGAGGCGTTGCCGGAACAGGTTCTCCCAAGTGCTCCCGAACTGGCGTTGCAGGACAAGGAGCGATTGGGCGATGGCGGAGTGCGGATCGCGCGGGCCTGGGTGCTGCATTCCGATGGGGGCGCGGGCGGCAGCTTTCGCACCGGCGATTGGGCGGTGGTGGTTCTCCTCTTGC
The DNA here is from genome assembly GCA_964504885.1 of uncultured Opitutus sp. Taxonomy (GTDB): domain Bacteria; phylum Verrucomicrobiota; class Verrucomicrobiia; order Opitutales; family Opitutaceae; genus ER46. The sequence continues at coordinate 1,136 of CAZDGC010000050.1, read as the reverse complement.
AGGCCACCCGCCGCGCCCGGGGGATCAGCGGCGGCTGTGAAGTGCGCAACCGGCACGGGCAGGTGATGTTCGCCACCGGACTGCGCGTGGCGCGCCGCCTGATTGCCGAATTGCCGGCGGGTGGCACCAGTCTGGTGACCTTGCGCTTCCGGCTCGAATTGCAGGCCGGGCAATACACCCTCGACGTGGGCTGTGGGGCCGGCACCGACACCGACAATACGTGGGACCGCGTCTTAAACGTGGCCGTGCTGGAGGTCTCCAATCCGCCGGATCAGGAAGTGGTGCATGGCCTCGTGCGTCTGCCCTACGAAGTCAGTGTGGCGCGCCCGAAGGGCTGAGCGCGGATGAATCGCGAACTTTCCAAGCATCCCGTAGCCGCGTGGGAGCGCAGCGACCACGTGGTCGCGGGCGCGACCACGCTTTCGCCTGCGGCTCAAGCGCGGCTACACTGCGGGTTGCGGGCTCAGGCCGCGCGGTGATGGCAAGCCCGACGCGGTCATGGGTTCGTCGGAGACTCCTGTGAGGCCTGCCTGGCTGGACTGGATTTTTCGTTGCGGGCAGTGGGGGAGGGAGTCGGCGGCGGCCCATCTTGCCGCCCTGGGGGCGCTCACGGCTCTCATGGTGGCTGCGACCTGGCGGGGTTGGCCGGACCCGGTGGTCGATTTCGGCCGCGAGCTTTACACCGCCTGGCGGCTCTCCGAGGGCGCCGTGCTTTACCGCGACATCGATGGGTTCTATGGCCCGCTTTCGCAGTACCTGAATGGAGGTCTTTTCAGGCTATTTGGCCCGGGGTTGACGGTGCTGGTCTGGTCGAATCTGGCCGTGTTCGCCGGTATCGTGTTGGCGCTTTACCTGCTCCTGCGCGGCGGCTGGAGGCCGATGACCGCCCTTGCCGCGACCGCGGTTTTCATCCTCGTCTTTGGCTTCTCGCGGTTTTCGACGACTGGCAGCTTTAATTTCGCCGCCCCCTACGCGCACGAGGTGACGCATGGCGTCCTCCTGCTCCTGCTCCTTGCCCACGTGCTTGTTTGCTGGCGTGAGAAACCGAAATCCTGGCACGCAGGCGTGGCCGGTCTGCTGGTGGGTCTGATGCTATTGCTTAAGCCTGAATTTGTCTTCGCGGCGCTGGCGGCGAC
>CAZDGC010000049.1:0-45158 GCA_964504885.1 uncultured Opitutus sp. | reverse complement strand
ACGGCCATGCGGCTGATGAGCAGCGAGGCGATTTCGCCGAACATCAGGCTGATCGCCAGGCCCTGGAAGATGGGATCCGCGAGGATCACGCTGGCGCCGACGACGACCGCGAGGGCGGTGAGCAGCATGGGGCGGAAGCGCACCGCGCCGGCCTCGACCACGGCGTCGCGCAGCGAGAGGCCGTGCGAGCGGCGCAGCTCGATGAAGTCAACGAGGATGATCGAGTTGCGCACCACGATGCCGGCGCCGGCCATGAAGCCGATCATCGACGTCGCGGTGAAGAACGCCCCCATCGCCCAGTGCGCCGGCAGAATGCCGATGAGGGAGAACGGGATCGCCGCCATGACGACGAGCGGCGTCACGTAGCTGCGGAACCAGCCCACCATCAGCATGGCGATGAGCACGAGCACGGCGGCGAAGGCGAGGCCGAGGTCGCGGAACACCTCCAGCGTGATGTGCCACTCGCCGTCCCACTTGAGCGCGGGCGAGAGGTCTTCGGCGGGCACGTTGAGGTGGTAGATCGGGAGTTTTTCCGTGGTGCCGCCGAATTTCCGCGCGTCGAGCTTCCGCAGCGCAGCGTCGATCTTGAACATGGCGTAGGCCGGGCTCTCAACCACGCCCGCGACGTCGGCGGTGACGTAGGTGACGGGCTTGAGGTTCTTGCGGTAGAGATGGGAGCTGCCGGTGGTGCGCTCGATCCGCACCAGCTCGGACAACGCGACGAGCGGTGCGACCGGGTTCTGGTCGGCGCGCATGTGCAGGGCGAGCAGCGCCTCGGGCTGGCTGCGCAGGCCGGGCGGCAGCTCGAACACGATCGGCACGTCCTCGCGCTCGGCGGGCAGGTGCATCAGATCCACCGCCTGGCCCTGGGCGGCGAGGTGCAGTGCCTCGGTGATGGCGGCCTCGCTCACGCCGTGCAGCGCGGCCTTGGCCTTGTCGACCACGAAGCGCACCTTGGGCTGCGGATCCTCGACGTACCAGTCGATGTCCACCACTCCGGCGGTCTCTTCCATGATCCGGCGCACCTCGCGGGCGAGGGCGACGCGCTGGGTGGCATCGGGGCCGTAGATCTCGGCGACGATCGACTGCAGCACGGGCGGGCCGGGCGGCACCTCGGCGACGGCGACGGCCGCGCCATACTTCTTCGCCACGGCGGCGACGAGCGGACGGATGCGTTTGGCGATGTCGTGGCTCTGCAGGGAGCGCTCGCCCTTGCCGACGAGGTTGACCTGGATGTCGGCGACGTGCGGGCCGCGGCGCAGGTAGTAGTGGCGGACGAGGCCGTTGAAATTGAACGGCGCGGCGGTGCCGGCGTAGATCTGGTAGTCGCGCACCTCGGGCTGGGTGCGGAGGGCGGCGGCCATCTCGCGGGCGATGCGGGTCGTCTCCTCCAGCGTCGTGCCCTCGGGCGTGTCGATCACCACCTGGAACTCCGACTTGTTGTCGAAGGGCAGCATCTTCACCTCGACCTTGCCGATCCCGACGAGGCCGACGGAGCCGAGCAGCAACGCGACGATTGCGGCGAGGAACGCCCAGCGCCAGACCGGCCGGTCGAGCAGCGGATCCATCACACGGTGGTAGAGGCGGGTGAACCAGTCCTCCGGCGCGTGGTCGTGCTCGAAGGTGAGCGCGGCGCGTTCGGCCTCGCCCAGCTTCTCCTCGCACTCGGCGCGGCGCCTGAGCACGCGGATGGCGGCCCAGGGCGTGATGGTGAACGCGATCGCGAGCGAGAACAGCATCGCGGCGGTCGAGCCGATTGGGATGGGCCGCATGTAGGGGCCCATCAGGCCGCCAACGAACGCCATCGGCAGGATGGCCGCGATTACCGCCCAGGTGGCGAGGATGGTCGGGTTGCCCACCTCGTTGACCGCCTCGAGCGCGATTTGGGTGAGGGGCTTTTTCGCGGCGCCGGGCAGGCGCACGTGGCGGACGATGTTCTCGACAACGACGATCGCGTCGTCGACCAGAATGCCGATCGAGAAGATCAGCGCGAACAGCGTGATGCGGTTCAGCGTGTATCCGTAGAGGTAAAACACCAGCAGCGTCAGCGCAAGGGTCGAGGGGATGGCGAGCAGCACGACCAGCGACTCGCGCCAACCGAGGAAGAAGAGGATCAGCAGGGCGACGCCGAAGACCGCGATGCCCATGTGCAGCAGCAGTTCGTTGCTCTTTTCGGCGGCGGTGTGGCCGTAGTCGCGGGTGATGGTCACGCCGACGTCGGCCGGCAGCAGGGCGCCCTTCAAGGCGTCGACCTTGGCGAGCACGTCGTTGACGACATCGATGGCGTTGGCGCCGGGGCGCTTGGCCACGCTGATCGTGACGGCGGCTTCCTCGGTGGCGGCGGCGGACGCGGCGGTGGCGGACTCGGACGGGCCACGCTTTCGGGCTGCGCCCTCAAGCGCGGCTACACCCTTCAGCGCGCCCACGCCGACTCCGTGCAGCACGTAGGACGAGGGCTCCTCGGCGCCGTCGACGATGGTGGCGACGTCGCGCAGGTAAACCGGGCGGCCGGCGTGAACGCCGACGACCACGTTGCCGACGTCGCGGGCGTCGTGGAGGAAGGTGCCGGTTTCGAGCAGCACCTCCTGATTGGCGAACGGCCGGGAGCCGCTCTGGAGCTGGCGGTTGGCGGCCTGCAGCGCGGGCACGAGCTGGGCGGCGGAGAGCTGCCGGGAGGCGAGGGCGCCGGGATCGAGCTGCACGCGGAGGGCGCGGCGGGTGCCGCCGATCACGGTGGTCTCGGCGACCTGCGGGACGGACTTGATCGCATCGTCGACCTGGGCGGCGAGCCGGCGCAGCGTGAGGTGATCGTGGGCGCGGCTGTGCAGCGTGAGGGCGAGGATGGGGACGTCATCGATCGTGCGCGGCTTGACCAGCGGGTGGCTGACGCCGGCCGGGATGCGGTCGAAGTTGCCGTGGAGCTTCTGGTTGAGGCGCACCAGGGCGTCCTCGATGTCGGTGCCGACCTTGAAGCGGACGATGACGAGGGTGCCGCCGGGACTGGAGGTGGAATAGAGGTATTCGACGCCCGGGATTTCCCAGAGGAGCTTCTCCATCGGGCGGGTGACGCGGTTCTCGACCTCGGAGGCGAGGGCGCCGGGCATGCCGACGAAGACGTCGACCATCGGTACCTTGATCTGGGGCTCCTCCTCGCGGGGGAGCATGAGCACGGCGAAGATGCCGAGCAGAATGGAGGCGATGATCGCGATCGGGGTGAGCTTCGAGACGGCGAAGTACCCGGCGATCCGGCCGGCCAGGCCGGGGGCGGCCTGCTCTGGGGCGGGGGCGTCGCTCACGGCAGCACCTCCAGGGCCTGGCCTTCCCGCAGGGTGGCGGGCGGGGCGACGATGACGCGCTCGCCGTCATTGAGGCCGGCGAGGATTTCGACGCGCTCACCGCGGGCGGCGCCGGATTTCACGAGGCGGAGCTGGGCGCGGTTGTTTTCTCCCGCGACAAAGATCCGCTCCATCTGCCCGAGCGGGGCCAGGGCGGCGGCGGGGGCGAGCAGGGCGCGGACCGGCGTACCCGGAACCTGGACGCGGGCGAACTGGCCGGTGCGCACGGCGGTCGCGGCGGGCACGGCGAGTTTCACGAGCAGGCTGCGGGCGTTCGGGTCGCCGGCGGGAGAGGTTTCGGCGAGGGCGGCCTGGAAGGTCTGCCCGGTGGCGGGCACTTCGACCGCGAAGGTGGCGCCGGTGGCCAGGGCGGCGGCGAGGGTGTCGGGCACGGCGGCCTCGACCTGGAAGCCGGCGGCGGCCTCGAGTTCGAGCAGGGGCGTGCCGGGCGAGGCGAGATCGCCGGCATGGGCGAGCTTGCGGGCCACGACGCCGTCGAACGGCGCGCGCAGCGTGGCGTAGCCGAGCATGACCTCGGCCTCGCGCACGGCGGCCTGGGCAAGGGCGGCGCGGTCCTCGAGGGTGCGGACGAGGTCGGCGGTGCTGGCGCCCTTGGCGAGGAGGGAGCGTTCACGCTCCAGATCACGGCGGACGAGGTTGAGCTGCGACTGGGCCTGGGCGACCCGCGCGGTGATTTCGCCGGCGGAGATTTTAGCGAGCAGATCGCCGGTGCGGACGCGCTGGCCGAGCGTGACCGGCAGCTCCTCGATCACGCCCATGACCTTGGCGGCGATGGCGGCGTGTTGCACCGGGCGGATGGTGCCGCTGACCGCGGTGAGGACGGGGACGTTTTCGGCGCGGACCGTGGCGAGACGGACCTTGGCCGGCGGGAGGGCGGCGGCGGGGTCGGCGAGGGCGGCGGGGGCGGCGGGCTTGCCGCAGCCGGCGAGCAGCGCGGCGAGGGCGGCGGCGGGAAGGAGCAAGGTGGCGGACTTCATGAGTGGAAAAGCTGGAGGGAGGCGGGGGGAATGGTTTTCAGGAGGAAGGACCACTCGCTTTCGCTCGTGGCTACGGCTCACGCTCGTGGCTACTGCGATGGGTGGAGGGTCAGGCTTCGGGGAGCGGGGTGAGGCCGAGGGCGCGGCGGAGTTCGACCAGGGCGAGGCGCTCATCCGCGGCGGCAAGGGTGCGGCGGAGGCGCGCCTCGAGCAGGCGGGTCTCAGCGCCGATCACGTCGGCGGTGAGGAGGGCCTCTTTTTCGAAGCGGGCGCGGCTGAGGGCGGCGCTTTCGGCGGCCTGTTCGACGGCGCGGGCGGAGACGGCGAGACGTTCGGCGGCGTCGGCGTGGGCCAGGCGGGCCTGCTCGACCTCGAGGCTGATGCCGAGCGAGGCCTTGCGCAGCATCTCCTTCACCTGCGTGAGCTCGGCGGCGCTCTGGCGGACCTTGCCGGAGGTCTGGCCGCCGTCGAAGACGTTGACGTCGACGGACAGCCCGGCGAGCCAGCCGTCGCCGGAGCGGTCGGTCTTCCAGCCGTGGTCGTACTGGTAACTGGCGAAGGCGTTGACGGTGGGGCGACGCGAGCCGCGGGCGGCCTCGACCATCGCCTCGGCGGCGCGGACGCGGGCCTGCAGGCCGAGCAATTCGGGACGCCGCGAGAAGTCGCGCGTATCGGGCACCTGGAGACGGGAGAGGGCGGGATCGTCGTCGGGCAGCTCGACGGCGCCGTCGGCGGCCTCGAGGCCAAGCACGAACTGGAAGGCGCGGGCGGCGAGGGCGGCGGCGTGGCGGGCGGAGGAGAGCTGTTCGCGGGTCTGGGCGAGCTGGACCTCGAGGCTGAGCAGGTCGGCCTTGAGCAACTGGCCGGCCTCGAAGCGGGCGCGGGCGACGGCGACGGCGGCTTCGTAGGCGCGGACGCCGCCCTCGACGGTGGCGGCGGCCTCGCGGGCCTTGCGCAGGTTGAGCGCGGCGCGCACGACCTCGGTGGCAAGCTGGTGCTGCGCAGTGCGGAGGTCGAGATCGGCGGCCTCGGCGCCGGCGCGGGCGGCGGTGCGGCCGGCGGTGGCGCGGCCGCCGGAGTAGAGGTTGTAGGCGACGGTGCCGGTGGCGTTGAGGTTGTCGACGTGGCCGGGACGGTTGAAATCGAGGCCGAAGTTGAAGGCGCGCTGGTTGAGGATCGCGCCGAAGGCTGGCATCGCGCTGTTGGTGTTGGTGTAGCGCCCGGAGAGCGTCACCTGGGGGCGCCAGGCGGACTGCGCCTGCTCGACCAGGGCCTGGGCGCCCTCGACGCGGGCGCGCGCGGCGCGGGCGTCGGGGTTGCGTTCGAGCGCGGTGGCGACAGCGCGATCGAGCGTCCAGGTCTCGGCGCGGAGGGCGGCGGTCGCGAGCAGGGCCAGCGGCAGCAGTCGCGCAGCCCAGGCGGGCCGGAGCGCGCGCGGCAAGGAGGTGGAGCGGGGGGGCGGGAGCGAAGACATCGCGGGATTCCGGGTGAGGTCACGGATTACGTGACGAGTGACTTGGCGGCGGGAGGGAAGGAGCAGGGTCGGTCGGGCGGGACGGCGCGGGGGCTTGTCACGTAATACGTGACAAGCGGCGGGCCGGGCGGCGGGTCACGCCGTGCGGCCGGAGGAGAGGGCGGCGAGGAGGCCGAGGGTGGCGCCGTAGAGGGCGCCGCGCCACCAGGTGGAGGTCAGGGGGCAGGTGCCGGAGGTGCACTGGCCGAAATAGCCCATGAGGGCGCCGAGGGCGGCGCCGCCGAGAACGATCAGGGCGAAGCGCAGGACGGGGGAGGAGAGCATGGCGGGAGCGGGGGCGCGGGTGGCGCTCAGGATTTCGCGGAGCGAAGTCCTCCCCAGTGGATCACGTCCTGGGCGTCGACCCAGCCCAGTTTGCGCAGGAGAAGGGTGGGCGGGCAGAAGCCGGTGAAGACGGACTGGATGAGGTTGAAGCCGACGAAGGCCGGGAGGAGCAGCCACCAGGGGCTGACGAAGTGCGTGAGGGCGACGCCGAGCAGCGTGGCGCTGCCGGCGAGGAGGCGGATGAGGTTGTGCGTGGTCATGGGGGAGGAAATTTGTGTTGACTGAACATGCGCATATACTCATATACTTGAAACTATGTCAAGCGCCTGTTTGCTGTTTCGCGTGGCAAAAAAAGCTCCCATGTCGGACGAAGCCCTCGAACTGGTGGCGCGGCGTTTTGCCGTGCTTTCCGAGCCGATGCGGCTGCGCTTGATTCAAGCATTATTCGACGGCGAGAAGCACGTCAACGCCCTCGTCGAGGCAACCGGCGGCACGCAGGCGAACATCTCGCGTCACCTGCAGCACCTGACGCAGGCCAGCGTGCTCGCGCGACGCAAGGAGGGGCTGCAGGTCTTCTACCGGATCGCGGATCCGTCGATTTACCGGCTGTGCGAGCTGGTGTGCGGGAGTCTCGAGAAGCAGCTCACGAAGCAGGCCGGGGTATTTGGCGAGGGGAGCTGAGCGGGCGTCGAAAGGGTCGTCTTCCTGGAGGGCGGCGCTTCGTCCTACCGCTGTCGTGCGAGCGATTCTCCAGCAAGCATGCTACACTCGGTCGACTTCGCACGGTCCAGCGAGGATCTTCAGTCGGTAGCGATCGTTCTCTTGCTCGTTCTCAGGGGGGGGGAACGAGGAACGAGTACGAGAACGAATAACGAGGAACGAGGCCAGGAGGTTCACTGCTTTGGTGGCGGCCTGGAGCCGCGCGGGGAGAATTCCGGGCTAACGATCACCCTGATTTTGGGTGGTTGGAGGCTTTGATCCGGAGCGACGGGGAGGAGCAGGGTGGGGACCGACGGAGCGGAGAGTGCCCGCGGCCGTCGAAAACCGACTCCCCTCACGATGAGCTCACGCCTTGATTCGCTCCCCGCGCGCGCCGCGCCCTCCGGCGTATTCGCGCTTCGTCAACTGGCCTGTGGCGTTCTTGCCGGCCTGGCCGGAGGCGCCTCTGCCTGGGCCGCCGCCGCTGCTTCGGGCGGGGGAACGGCGGCCGACCAGGCGTGGAACGCGGTTTCCGCGCTGCACCGCACCGCGGTCGAGGTTCGGGTGAACAAGGTGCGCGGGCTGGTGGCGGCGGATCGCGCGGCGGCGGCGCGGGTGCGGTCCGAGCGCGAGACGAGGGCGCGCCAGCACCGTGCGGCGGCGGCCGCGGCGCGCGAGTTTTACGTCCGCCATCCGGAGCATCCCCGGGTGACCGAGGCGCGCCGGCTCGCGGTCCTCGCCGACCTTGAGGGGATCACGCCCTGGGATGCGGCGCACGAGCGCGCGGCCCTGGCGGCGGCGGCGGCGTTTCGGGCCGACCGGACGCAGCCCACCGCCGATCGCTATGCCGTGGCCCACGCGGTGGAGAGCCGCGAGATCACCCGGCGGACGCTGGGGCGACCGTGGTACCAACAGCCGGTGCTGGCGGAACGGATGCTGGACCGTCTGCAGACGGAGTTCGGCGACCGGCCGGAGGTCTGGGCGGGTTATGTCGCCCTCGCGGCGCACGCCTCCTGTGACGCGGGCCGCGAAGTCGCCTACCGCGTACTGCAATCACCGGCCGCGCCCGACTCCGCCCAGGCGGCGGCGCGGCGGGTGCTGGCGCGTTACGCGCTCGTGCGCCGGCCGCTCGATTTTCCGCTCGCCCCGGTGCAGGGCCGGCCGACGACGCTCGGTGCGCTCGCTGGCCGGACGACGGTGGTGTGCGTGTGGGATGGGGCAAAGCAGCCGGGGGGGCCGCCGGGCCTGCACGAGTTCAAGCGCCAGCCACGATCGGACACGACGTGGGTGTATGTTTCGTTGGGGACGCCGCCCGCCGCGGCGCCGGGCAAGGGGAAAGGACGCGCCCGCACCGCGGCGATGCCGCCCGGGGCGCTCTGCATCGAGCCGCTGGGCTGGCGGAGTCCGCTGGTGGAAAAGCTGCAGCTCACGCAGCTCCCGTATGTGTACGTGCTCGATGAGCACCGGCGGCTCTCCGGCTACGGCCGCCTCGACGAGATCCCGGCCCTGCTCGCCGGGATCGGCCGCCCCGCGTTGCCCTGAACTTCCGCGCGCACCGATCATGAGCACCCGAGCTCACCTTTTCCTTGGTGCGGTGTGGCACCAGCTTCGGCGGACCGTCTCCGCGCTCATCCTCACGGCGGCGGCGGCCCTGGGATCCAACCAGATTCGTTGGGACTTGCTCGACGTGCCGCCGACGGCCGTCGGCGGCACCACCAGCGTCATCCGTGCGGTGGTGACGAACCTCGGCCCGGAGGAATGGGGCGGGGCGCACAACCTGGTGATGTATGACTCCGCGTCCACGCCGGTGGCGATGGTGTCGGTGGCCGGCACGCTGCCGGGGCAGACGCGGACCCTGCAGATCGATTATGGATTTCCGCCGGAGGCCGGGGTCTTCACGTTTGGCTTCCAGGCCCTGGAGCACGAGGTGGAAACCTTCGGGGCGATGCACCAGCGGACGGTGACGGTGGCGGCCCCGCCGGTCTACGCCGGCATGCAGCTTTCGAGCACGACCTTTGATCTGCTGGAGCCGGCGCGCCTTGCGACGACGGATCCGATCCTGCAGATGCCGGCGTACCGGCTGCGGGCGAAGGTCAACGACGGGACGGCCTGGGGCTGGCACGCGGCCAATCGCTGGAACGTCAACGGCGAGCCGCTGGACAACCCGCCGCGCGCGGGCCAGTACGCCGTGTGTTCGCTCTACTGGGTGTTGTATTCGACGCTCTACGGGAACGTGATCGGGATTGGGCCGGAACGTTTCGTGCCGCTCACGATCACCGGGCCGGTGTCGCTCACCTCCACGTGGTTCCACGCGAGCAATCCGCCGAAGGTCTATTCCAGCGAGGACTTCGCCGGCGCCGCCTACCGCCTGTTCGCCACCTTTCGCAACGCCCTTGGCGACGTCTGGGAGACCTCCGACGGCCTCAACAACCACCAGCGGTCGCTGGTCAACCTGCCGCCGGCCGGCGAGTACGCGGTGGAGTTGTATTGGAGAAAGTACGACAGCGCGCAGCGGGTGATCGCGGCCGGCCCGGTGCGCGCGGCCACTGTGAATGTCACCGAGGGGCCGATCGGGCGCCTCGCCGCCGGCGGGGTCATCACCGGCGAGGAGTGGCACGACGACGAGGAGGACGTGTGGCACGTCGAGTACAACTTCGACCGCTTTCCCGTGGCAATTGCCCAGCCCGGCATGCTGCGGGTGCGCGCGACGGCCGCGACGGGCGGCGAGATGTACCTTAATGCCTACGGGCCGGACGGCGGCCACCTGCGCAACGGGGCGCGCGAGCTGGAGGTGCCAGTGCAGCCGGGCGCGTACGTCGTCGAGGTGACGGCCGGCCACTCCACGTCGTACACGGTCACCGGAGAGCTCTTCCCGTATGCCGCGATACCGGTGGTCCTGGGGGGCGATACGGTGCGCAGCGGGGCCGGGGTGCCGTTTGCCGGGTACACGGTGGCGGCGACCGGGACGGGGCCGTTGCGTTTCGGCGCGCCCGATCCCGGGGTGGCGAACGGACTGCCGCCCGGCTTGAGCCTTGATCCGGCGAGCGGCGCGATCACGGGCACGCCCACCGCGGCGGGAACCTATCCGGTGTGGGTGACCGCGGCGAACGCCGCCGGTGCGGGCGGCAGGTGGGTGTTGTTCACCATCTTCGAGCGCCCGGAGCCCGTCCTGTCGCTGGAAGGGGCGAGAGGACCGGATTCCGGAGTCCTGGCCATCGACTGGAGCAGCCGCCTGCCGGGCGTCGCGTTGGCGCCGAACCCGGCTGATCCCGCCCCCACCGGCCCGGTCCGGTACACGGCGGTGCGGCTTGCGCCGGGGAGCGCGGCCGCCGAGGCCGTGGCGATTCCCGGAGGATTGCCGGCGACGCTCACGGCGCTGTATGGCGAATTGCAGGTGACCGCGACCTACGAGGGCGATGCGAACTATGCGGCGACGACGCGGACCGTGTCGTTCCTGGTGCCGGATACGCAGCCTCCGGTGCCGCCGGCCCACCCGGGCTTCCAGGCGGGAGTGGTTCGCAGCACCGGATTCAGCGTGTCGTGGAACGCGTTTGCCGATGCCGCGGGTGCGCCTGGAGGCTGGCCGTCGCATGGCATCACCTACGAGGTGTCGCTCGACTTCGGGGTGCAGACGCAGGTGTCCACGGCCCTTGGGGCGACCTTCAACGGCCTCGCCCCGGGCTCGACGCATGGGCTGCGCCTTCGCGCCCGCGATGTCGTTGGCAACTGGAGCGCCTGGCATCCCGCGAGCTTCACGATCACCCTGCCCGCGTCCGACCCCGGACCCGGGGCGGTGTCCACCTGGGCGGATGTCGATGGCGACGGCATTCGCGACGAGCTGATCCCGGAGGGCGAGCGGCTGGCCGTGTTTGCGGCGGAGAGCCGGACTGAGACCCACACCTATACCACCTGGCACTGGGAGTTCGTGCCGCACCTGGGCGTCAGTGCCCGCGATGGCTGGAACCTCTTTGCCGGAGGCTCCTGGCAATGGGTGCCGGACGACGTCACGTTTCATCTCGAGATGCTGCGCCCGGGTTTTCAATTCGCCGCGGACCCGGGCTACGATTACGCGGTGGTGTGGAGCACCCGCGGGCCGCCCCCCGATCAGGCGCCGCGCTGGGTGCCGTTCTTTCCGCGGACGGAGTATGTGCCGGTGGGATCGGAGGGCGGCGCGGTGCAGCAGGAGGTGCTGGCGGGCAACCTGATCCCGGCGGAGGCGTTTCATTACTTTCCGACCCAGCTCGTCCGCTTTGGCCAGCCGCTGGGCCGCGTGAGCAATGGCGGTTTCAGCGTGGCGCCGGGGAGCAGCGCGGCCGCGGGTGGCGTGCTGCCGATCGTGCTCGGCGCCGGCGGCGCCACGATCAGCCTTACTGATGCCCTCGGCCAGGTGCTGAAGGCCGGTTCGCAGGTGGCGTGGGAGATCTGGGATGGCGTGATGCGGATTGCCGGTGGGACGGCGAGCGGCGGGAGGATCGATCTTGGATTGAACACGGCCGGGCAGTTCCAGCTTGGACTCAGGCTCGACGACTCCGCCACCTTGTGGCTCAACCTCGCGGTGACCCCCAGCCCCTCCGGACGCCTGGCTGGTCCGTCGCACATGTGGATCAACAACGACCATGACTCGGGGCCCACCTCCGGTGCGGACATCCCGGGCGGAGGCCGGGCGGATTATTTCGACGGCCCGGTGAACCTGGGGCAGGTCAACGGCGCGCGCGACTTGGTCGATTTCTTCCCGGTGACGCTGGAGGTGCGCGAATTCCTTGCCGCCTATCCGCCGGGTGGGGGCGCCCGCTACCGGTTGCGCCAGGCCGACGGCGCGCTGAACTTCGTGTACACGAGCCTGACGCCGGCGCAGGCCGGCTCGTATCACTCGCAACTCCACCCGACCGGATTCGGTGGCTCGTTTGACGAACCGGCGGCCGAGGCGACGACCCAGCGCATTTCGGCGGAGGGAGTGGAGCTTTCCCGGGCGTTCCTGGACCGCATCGCGGCCGGCCAGGGCGGGGTGTTGCTCGTGGAGGGCCGGACCGCGAGCGAGCGTCCGCTGGAGTTGGTGATCGAACGTCCTGATGGCGCGCTGGCGGCGATCCTGCAGATGCCGGTCCGCATCAGTCCCGTCGAGGATATGTTCCGGCACCTCAACCTGCGAAACGTCGTCCTGACCTATGATCGCCGCCCCGTCAGCCCGGGGGATCCCGGAGCGCCGGATCGCCTGGGGGATCGGCAGCCGGCGTGGCCCGATGCGAGGACCAACGGGAAGTACTTCGTGTTCGTGCACGGATACAACGTCAACGGACAGCAGGCCCGCGGCTGGGCGGCGGAGATGTTCAAGCGTCTGCACCAGACGGGGAGCCGGGCGCGCTTTGTGGCGGTGTCGTGGCACGGTTCGACGGGGCTCGATTACCATCAGGCGGTCTTTCACGCCTTCCAGACCGGGGACGTGCTGGGGGCGCGGCTGCAGCAGGCCGGGGTCACGGGCGACGTCACCATCGCCGCCCACAGCCTGGGCAACCTGGTGGTGAGCCAGGCCGTCGAGTCCCTGGGCTTCACGCCGGCGCGGTACTTCATGTTAAATGCGGCCCTCGGAGCCGAAGCCTACGATGCCGCCAACGCCGCAGTGCCGGCCGTCCAGCTCGCGGCCATGACGGAACGCAAGTGGACGGCCTATCCGGCGTTTCAGTACGCCGCCAACTGGCATGTGAATTTCGCGCAGCAGCCGTTCGATCAAAGGCGCCGGCTCACATGGCGGAATCGCTTCCCGCGGGTGGCCCAGATGGCTTACAACTTCTATTCACCCGGGGAGGATGTGTTGTCGGCGCCGCTGACGAATTCGGCGTCCTTCATCAAGTACCTTTCCGAACGGGAGGTGGGCAGTGCGCGCGGCATCTGGGCCCTTTCGGAACTGGTGAAAGGCGCGCAGGTGCATCAGTCGCTCGCCGCGCTCGCCTTCGAGCGCATGCAGGGAGGGTGGGGCACCAACAACTCCTATCCGCTCCTCAAGCAGGGCTCGCCCGGCGTGCAGTGGGTGCCGTATTTCCGGCCGTTCCTGGAGGGCAACCTGTTCAGCGTCGATGCGAACCTCGCCTCGGCGCTCGCGGCCCAGGCGTTTGTGCAGTACGACCTCCTTGCCCATGGCATCCCGGCGCTGTCGTTTCCGGCGGGGCAGCAGCCGGTGTTCCGTGGTATGGGCGCCCTCCCGGCTGATCGAAACATCGATCTGGAGGTCCTCGGGCGCAACCCGGGAGTCTGGCCCAGCCTGGACCGCGATCCCAACGAAGCGACGCGCTGGCTGCACAGCGATATCCGGGAAATCGCCCTGCCCTACATTCACCCTGCGTTCACCAAACTCATCAGTCTTGGAGGTCTGCAATGAAAATGCCCCTGTGTGTGTTTGCCCTGCTTGCCGTCGCCCCGCTCGGTGCGGTCGAAGTCCGGTTGCAGGTGCTCGACGACGCGAAGCGACCCCTGCCCGGCGTGGCCATCGAGGCCGCGTTTGGGAATACCGGGCGCCGCGATGACGTGACGATCCGGCGTCTCACCGATCAGGACGGCCGGTTTCTCGCCCGGGGCACCGCGGTGTACCGCTTGTCGGTGACGGCCCGGTTGGCGGGACACTACGACATCGAATGTCTCGATCTCGACAAGACCAAGGACCACGACCTGACCGTGGTGATGCGGCGAATCGTCCGGCCCATCCCGCTCTATTCCGACACGTGCCGGCTGGCCGCACATCACCGAGACAATCCGCCGCCGATTCCGTATGTCGAGGGAACGTTCAGCTATGATTTCGAGGTGGGGGAAATGCTGCCGCCTTATGGTCGTGGACGAATCGCCGACGTCCAGGTACACAGTCGGGCCTGGTTGCTGGGTTGGACGGTGAGCGAGGAGAAGCTCCAGGAGCAGGAGGCGTGGGGGCGGCGGGCGGGTCTTCGGGAGGGGCTGGTGCGCTATCAGCTCGGGCGCTGGAAGAGCGAGCAGGTGCTCACGTTTCCCGGGAAGGATGCCGGCTTTGTTCAGGTCAATCCACCCGACTTTCAGCCGTGCAGTGGACTGAAGCATCCGCACGAGGCGCCGCTCGAGGGTTATCAACCGGAGATGCGGGGTGGGGCCGATTCCGACAACCCCACCGACTACAATTTAGGTCGTCCCACTTCCGGGTACTTTCTGCGGTTAAGGGTGAAACATGACGCGCAGGGCCGGATCGTCTCGGCGCATTATGCCAAGATCTTCGGCGTGATCGCTTACAGCGTAAGTGGCGGCGTGGTATTCCCCTATGTCTTCAATCCAACTCCCAACGATCGCAATCTGGAGTTCGATGTCAGGGAAAACCTCTTCAAGGAAAAGAAACCGTTCGCCTTCGGCCCGTTCCGCTGAGCGGAGACACTCCCGGCCTGCCCGCCTGCATCCCAACCCCTGCCCCCTCCCCTGCCAATGCCTGCCCTGGTCCATTTACTCCCTGGTGCCGTCCTCGTCCTGGTGGCGGTGTCTCCGTCCACTGCCTTCGCCTCCGCCGCCGCTCGCGGCACGCCCCCGCGGCCCGTGGCGCCGCTCGGATTGAACCGTCTTCAGCCGGCCGCGGTCGCCGGCCAGCCGGCCGCCCTGCCGCCGGGTCGCTTTGTCGTCGATGCCCTGGCCCCGGGAGCGGCGCCGGGCGTCACGCGCCTCCGCCGCGACTCGAACGACCTGCTGGCGCTTGCCGCCGGCGCCGAATGGGCCCGGCCCCTGCGGGGTTCGGGTCCGGAGGCGGCGTATGTTTCCTTCCAGGTGTATGCCTCGGTGTCGACGATCGTGGACGTGGGCGGCGTACGGCTCGGTTTCACGCTCGGTCCGGCCGGGCGCAGCCTGCAGTTGATGTATGACGACGCCTCGGCTGGATCCCTGCAGTGGAAGCCGCTGCATTTGCACCTGGCGACGGGCACCTACGGTGGACGCAGCCTGGCGGCGGTGCCGACGCTGACGGTGCGACTCGACCCTGCCACGCACACCTGGGATCTCTATTCCGGCGCGCGCTTGGTGGCGGGCGCACTGCCGCTGATCACCAGCCGGCCGGCCGGCGGACAATTTCGGGTCCGGGCGGGCAACGAGGGGGCCTGGCTGAGCGGGCTCGTGTTGGCCGATGAGCATCCGCTCTTCGAGGACACGAATACCAACGGGATCGACGATGCCGCCGAACGACGCCTGCGGGGCGGCCTGGTGTCGTCCACGCTGGGCCCGGTCGATCGCCAGGCAATCCTGCGGGAATGGCGTGAGGACCAGCGCAGAATGCCGCCGGCCGCGCTCTTTGTTGATCGTCCCGCCCCCGACCGTCCTGCGGATGCGACCGCGGCGACGCGTTCGTGAAAAAGTCCGGACCGGCGGAACCGCCGGTCCGGACGGGGAGCAGGATCTGGCCGGGCGGGGGCGCTCAGGCGCGCGGGCAGCCGCTGCCGTCCTGCGGGCAGGAGGGATTCGAGCCCTTGCGGGGGCCGCCGGTGCCATCGCGCTTGGGCTGGCAGGTCCCGTTTTGCTTCGGGCAATCCGGATTCGGGGTGCAGTCGGGTGCGCGCGGGCAGTCCGGGTTCTGCGGGCAGACGGCCGGGGGCGGATCCGCGGGCGGGTTGCCCGGGTTGCCGCCCGGGCCCTTGCCGCGGCCGGCGGCGGCGAAGGTGCTGGCGA
Organism: uncultured Opitutus sp.; assembly: GCA_964504885.1. Classification (GTDB taxonomy): domain Bacteria; phylum Verrucomicrobiota; class Verrucomicrobiia; order Opitutales; family Opitutaceae; genus ER46. Next base: position 29,673 of record CAZDGC010000049.1, on the reverse strand, counting down.
CGAGGCCGGCGCTGACGAGGAGGCTGACGAGGAGGAGTTTGGTTTTCATGTTGGATTCGGTACGCCGGAGGAAACCCCGGGCCGCGGCGGATATTACAAGGATTTTTTTCGAGGTCGGATTCCGCGTGAGGCGGCGCCGGTCGCTCGTCGAAGCCCGCCGGCTGGCCGGCCGGGTGTGCACAGCGGCCGCAAAAAGGTTCGCCGCGCCGCCGCCGCGCCGCCCATCCTCGCGACGATGTCTGGCCCGGATGATGGCGAAATTCCCTGCGACGCGTGCGTCGCGCCGGCATGAAGATCGAGATCATTCCCGTCCGCCGCCGCGAGGTGGACCTCCGCGTCATTCCGCTCGGCTTCCTGGCGCTGATCAGTTTGGGCACCGCGGTGCTGTCGCTGCCCTGGGCGCATCTACCGGGCCGCGCCGTCGGCTTTCTCGATGCGCTCTTCCTCTCGACCTCGGCGGTGTGTGTGACCGGGTTGACCACGCTCAACGTCGCCGAGACCTTCAGCGTGTTCGGCCAGGGGGCGGTGCTGGTCCTCATCCAAACCGGCGGCCTGGGTATCTTCACCGCGGGCATTTCGGTGGTCCTGCTCAGCGGGCAGCGCCTGTCGCTGGCGGATGAGGAAACTATTCGCGCGACGGTGGGGCGGCTGCGCGAGGCGCGGCCGGTCGACATCTTCGTCTACAGTTGCCTCTTCGTGCTCGTGATCGAGCTCGCCGGCACGGTGGCGTTGTTCTGGCAGCTCAGCCAGGCGGCGCCGGAGCGTCTCGACTGGCATCTGCTCTGGGAAGCGGCATTTCACGCGGTCAGCGCGTTCTGCCATGCTGGCATCTCCCTCTACCCGGAGGGCCTCGTGCGCTGGCGCGAACAACCGGCTGCGCTGCTGATCGTCGCCACGCTCGTCGTTGCCGGATCCGTCGGGCTCATGACTCTCATCAACCTCCGCTTCTACGCCTTTTGGCGGCGCGATCCGCGGCGGCGCGGCCGACTTGCCCTGCAAACCAGGCTCTCGCTGATGGCGACCGCGGTCCTGCTCGGGGCCGGGAGCATCGCCACGCTGCTGTTCGAGTGGAACCACACCCAGGTCGGGGCCCCGTTCGGGGAGCGACTGACCGGGGCGTTCTTTCACTCCGCGATGACGCGGACCGCCGGCTTCAACATGGTCGATCTCAGCGCGATGAACCCCGCCACCTTGCTGGCGACGATCGTGCTCATGTTCATCGGCGGCTCGCCGGGCTCGATGGCGGGGGGAATCAAGACCGTCACCTTCATGCTGCTCGTGCTGACGGCCTGGTCGGCCCTGCGGCGCCGCGAAGATCTGCAGTGTTTCGGCCGGCGCATCGGGCGCGGGCTGGCGGGCATCGCGGTGATGATCGCCTTGCTGGCTGCAGCCGTGGTCATGGCCGGTGCGGGGTTGCTGATGGTGACGGAGGCCGGCGGCCCTGCCGCCCGGGTTGAGCCCCAGTCGGTGGCGCTGTTTTTTGAGGCGGTTTCGGCCTTCGGCACCGTGGGGCTCAGCACCGGCGTCACCCCGCTGCTGACCGACGGGGGCAAGCTCGTGGTGACCGCTCTCATGTTCATCGGCCGCGTTGGACCGCTGTTTCTGGCCCTTTACCTGTCGCGGCCGGTCAACCCCTGGCACGTGCGCCTGCCCCGCGAGGAGGTCGCGCTCGGCTGACCCTTTATGGAAAAACGCATCTGCATCCTCGGCGCCGGGCGCTTCGGCACCCACCTCGCCACCCGCTTGTGCGAATACGGCTGCGAAGTCGTCATTGCCGACTGCAACCCCGCGCGCGTGAAGGATCTCGCCGAGGACGGCTACCACGCCGTCGAGATGAGCGCTGACGACGAGGACGCCCTGCGCGAAATCGGCGTGGCCGAGGCCGATGCGGTGGTGGTCGCGATCGGCGAAAACATGCAGGCGAGCATGCTGGCCACCCTCCTGCTCAAGGAACTCGGCGCTAAGCGCATCATCGCGCGCGCCGTCGACTCGAAGCACGGCCAGATCCTGGAGAAAGTCGGCGCGGACCTCGTGGTGCTTCCGACCCGCGACATGGCGTACCGACTGGCGGACCGGCTGCGCGACGACGCCGGCGGCGACCGGCAGCTCCTCGGCGGCGACTACCAGCTTGCCCACATCCGGCTCGGCCCGGACGTCAAAGGCCGGAGCCTGCTCGAACTGGGCTGGCGCGATCGTTACCGCATCAACGTCGTGCTGGTGATCCGCCCCGTGGCGGGCGTGCTCGAAGGCGGCCCGGTGCGGCATCTCGAACCCGAGCCCGGCCTTCGCCTCGCGCCCGACGATCTCTGCCTGGTGGTGGGCGAACGCGACCACCTCAACCGCTTCGAGCGCGAGTGCGGGGTGACGGGTTGAGCCGAACTCACTCCCGCACGCGGCTGAGCAGCCAGCCGCCGCCGGCGAACAACAGCAGCAGCGCAAGGATCGAGGTGCGGGCGTCGGTCAGCAGCGCGGTGACGCCCATCAGGGTCGGTCCGAGAATGGCCGCAAACTTGCCGAGGAGATTGTAGAACCCGAAGTACTCGCCGCCCTTTTCCGGCGGGATCAACCGCGCGAAGTACGACCGGCTGAGCGACTGCACGCCCCCCTGCACCAGCCCGATCACCACCGCCAGGGCGAAAAACTCCCGCGGGGAGTCCATCCGCGTCGCAAACAGGCACACGCCCGCATAGACCGCGATGCCAAGCAGGATGCCGCGCCGCGCCCCGAAGCGTTCGCCGATGCGCCCGAAGACGATCGCCGCCGGAAACGCCACGAACTGCGTCACGATCAGCGCGAGCAGCATGCCACCAGAGTCCAGCCCGATGGCCTTGCCGAAGGCCACCGCCATCTTGATTACCGTGTTCACGCCGTCGATGTAGAGGAGGTAACCACCGAGGAAATACAGCAGGCGCCGATCCCCGCGCAGCTCGCGAAACGTCCCGGCGAGCTGCCGGAAACCGCGCGCGATCGCGGACCCCGCCCCCGCCGGCGGCGTCGCCGCCGTCTCCCGCACCCAGAGCAGCGCCGGCACCGTGAAGACCAGCCACCAGACCGCCGTCACCAGGAACGCCGCGTTCACCGCCTCCACCGGCCCCGCCAGCCCAAACTTCGCCGGATCCTTCACCGCCAGCGTGCAGACCACGAAGAGCCCGCCGCTCCCGAGGTAGCCGAGGGCGTACCCGCGCGCCGACACGCGATCGTAGTGCCGCGGCTCCGCCACATCGGTCAACAGCGCGTCGGTGAACAGGTTGTTGCCGGCGAAACCGAGCGCCGCCGCCGCGTACAACGTGGCCGCCAGGAGATACTGGCCCTTCGCCGCCAGCGGCAGCGCCGCCGTCGCTGCGGCCCCGAGTAACGTGAACGCGAACAGGAAGCGCCGCTTGCTGTTGCCCTGATCCGCGATCGACCCGAGCACCGGCGCGAGCAGCGCAATCACGATGCTGGAGATTGTGTTCGCGTAACCCAGGTAGGCAGTCTTGCGCTCCGGCGTCATCCCGGGGGCGTCCGCCCAGTAGTCGCTGAAAAAGATCGGGAAAAACGCCGTCATGACGACAATCGAGAAGGCGGAATTTGCCCAGTCGATGAAGGCCCAGGACCAGACGGCGCGGCGGTTTTCCTGCATGGGTGCGGTGGGTGGCGGCGCGCGGGAGCGTGGCATCCCGCCAGTGCGGGTCCATCTCCAATCGACGGCCCGATTGGGCCGGGGTCGCCAATTCCGGGGCCGGACGGGAGGGCGACCGGTGCACGCCCGGCTCCGAAAGGCCCTGCTCGCAGGCCCGCCGCCCGTTCGCGCACGCGGATCTGCCACCTGCCGGGGCGGTCGATCGTACTCGCCGGTGCCTTCGTTCAGAATGCAGCCGGTTACGGTGCCGCCTGCGCCTGGCGGCAGTCGTTGGTGAAGTCCTCGCGGGATTCGAGGCTGCGAGCGTAACAGCGACCGCCGTGCCCGCACACCGCCGCCCGCAGGCACATCCTTGCACGGCGACGGGCGCGCGGAGCCGGATGGCTCTAGCGGACGCCGCCGACTTCACGCCAGAGCTTCTCCAGCACCGGCCGGATCCGGGCGGCGAACTGGTCATAAGCCGGCGGGTGGAAGTGGAGTTTGTCGTCCCGGTAAAGGTCGAGGCGTGGGTGGCCCTGTGCGTCCACCAGCAAGGGGTTGAGATCGACGAAGTGCCGGTGCGGCGTGGCGGCGCAGTAGGCGCGGGCCAGCGCATTGTAGTGGTCAACCTGCTCCCACCGCGGCACCCGATCGGGACTGCGCGTGGCGGTCACAAAAATGAGGTGAGTTTCCGCCGACCAAGCCCGCACGCGCTCGGAGAATTCGCGGAAGCGGCCGAAGATCACCTCGGGGGCGTCCGCCTGTTTCGCCTTCAGGTCGTTGCTGCCGCAGTAGTAGACGATGATCTTCGGGGCGTACCGGGGCACGAGCTGCTCGAAACGCGCCACCTGATCCCCGGTGCGCGAGCCCCCGAAAGCGCGATTAAGCACCGGCAGCGGCGCCATCTGATCCGCGACCTTGGCCCACTCGCGGAAGATGCTGCTGCCGACGAAGAGGATTCCGCCCCGGGGGAAGGGCGCGGCAGCATCGAGCTCGGCGAAGGTCTTGAACGACCGCTCGTACTGCGCCCAGCGCCTGGCGGCCTCATCCGCTGCGGAGGGCGGAGTGGCGGGCGTGGCCGGCGGGGCGATCGCGGCCAGGAGCAGGAGGGCAAACGTTCGAAGGTTCACGGGGCGTAGGGGAGACTCATTCGGAAAGTGACGATGTAGCCGTTATCCTCGGCCCACCGCCGTGGTTCCGAGGACGCGTTCGCCTTCGAAGCGGAAGTGCTCCTCCCATCGCTGGCGCTGCGGATGGAAGATCGGCGTCACCAGGCCCGTGTCGGGACCGATGCTCGTGAGATTCGGGCCCTTGACCAAGTTGCAGTGGTGGCAAGCCAGCGCCAGGTTCGACGGATCATCTGTTCCGCCATGCTGCCGCGCCACACTATGCTCTACGTGATAAGGGAAGTAGGGTTCCCAAGCATTCGCCATTTGGCAGTAGGCACAGCGCCCCGCCGCCTCTTCCCGCACTCGTCGCCGCTCCGCCGCGGTGATCGCCATCACGGAGCCGCGCTGAGTTTCTGGCGCGCCTGCGACTGCAGCATGCCGAGAAAGTTGGCAAACATGACGCAGGTCTCGTACTCAGCCCGTTCCGCGGCGGAGAGTCCACCCTCGTTGGCACGCGCAGCCAGTACTGACATCCGCTCGGTGGCTTGGGGACTGGCGCGCAGATCGACGAGTGCCGCCAACGAGGCACGGTCGAGGCAGTGTGCTACCGGCGCCATGAGTCGGTCGAGTGCGCTGTGATTCATCGACAGAACCCTGCCGAATCTCGGGCCGCTTTCAAACTCGTATGCGAGTGAGAACAACGGGGTCAGTCCGGAATTCGGGTGGATTCCTGGCCGTCTCCCGGCGAGGTACGCGGGGGCTTCGTCTTTTCCCACGGGAACAACGAGGATCGGCCCGGATTCCGGCCATGACCCCGTTGGCCCTTCCGTCGGCAGAGGGAGCGAGTTCGAACCGCCAAGCGACAAGTTCGGGGCGAGGAGCAGGTAGGCGGGTTGCCCCCCGGCCTCCCCCCTTTCAGGTGGGTCGGCTGGCGAGTGCGTGCCGGGCGGAGTCCGGCGCGGCGGCATCGTGGCTGTGGGCCAGTAAAGACGTAGAGATGCGCCAGAAGTGATCGCCTCGCCGGTCGCACGGGCGGGCTTGCAGCCGCAGTAGCCCGCCTTAGCGTCGGGATATGAGCCAACTGCACCGAATCACCTTCAACCCGAACCAGTGCGGTGGGCGGCCTTGCATCCGCGGGATGCGCATTCGCGTCAAGGATGTGCTCGACATGCTGGCGGCCGGGGAATGCGAGCAGACGATTCTGGAGGATTTCCCGGACTTGGAAGCCGGAGACATCCGGGCGTGCCTGGAATACGCGGCCACCCAGGTTGATCACGCTGTTCTCTCGCTGGCGAAATGAGGATTCTGGTTGATGCCCAACTGCCGCCAGCTTTGGCGATATGGCTGCAGGAACAAGGTCATGAAGTGCAGACGGTGCGGGAAGTAGGTTTGAGAGAAGCTGGGGACGGCGCGATTTGGGCGTACGCGCTGCGAACGAGCGCTGTGATCTTGACCAAGGACGAGGACTTTGCGGTGCGATCCCAGCAGACGAGCGACGGCCCTGCGGTCGTTTGGCTGCGCGTGGGCAATGTTTCGAACCGGGCATTGCGGGCGTGGCTCGAACCGCGCCTGGCCGGTATTGTGCAATTGGTCGGCCAGGGCAGCCGCCTGGTGGATGACCAACGGGGTCATGTCCGGAATCCGGACAGATTCACTTCGACTTTCAGGCGAGGACCACGAGGGAACGCTGTCTTTCCCCTCGAGAAAAAAGAGGATCTTTCCGGATTCCGGACATGACCCCGTTTTCCTACTTCCTCACCAGCTCCTCGCCGTGCACGGTGAACTTCACCTCGCTGCCGTCGGCGACGTCGCCGCTGACGAGGGCGCGGGCGAGTTTGGTCTCGAGCTGGCGCTGCAGGAAACGCTTGAGGGGGCGCGCGCCGAAGACCGGGTCGTAGCCGCGCTCGGCGGCCCAGACCTTCGCCTTTTTGTCAAGGGTCACCGTGACGCGGCGATCGGCGAGGCGGCGGTTCAAGTCGGCGAGGAGCAGGTCCACGATCGCGGTGATTTCCTCGAGGGTGAGCGGCTTGAAGAGGATGGTCTCGTCGATGCGGTTGAGGAACTCCGGGCGGAAGGCGCGACGCAGCTCCGTCAGCACGCTCTCGCGCACACTCTCCGGAATCGTCTCCCCGGTGACGCCCTCCAGCAGGTGGCGCGAGCCGAGGTTGGAGGTCATGATGATGACGGTGTTCTTGAAGTCCACCGTGCGGCCCTGCGAGTCGGTGATGCGGCCGTCGTCGAGCACCTGCAACAGGACATTGAATACATCCGGGTGCGCCTTCTCCACTTCGTCAAAGAGCACCACGGCGTAGGGTTTGCGCTGCACCGCCTCGGTGAGTTGCCCGCCCTCGTCGTAGCCGATGTAGCCCGGCGGCGCGCCGATCATGCGGGCGACGCTGTGCTTCTCCATGTATTCGGACATGTCGAGGCGCACGATCGCGGCCTCGGTGTCGAAGAGGGTTTCGGCCAGCGCCTTGGCGAGCTCCGTCTTGCCGACGCCGGTGGGGCCGAGGAAGAGGAAGCTGCCGACCGGGCGGCGTGGGTCCTTGATGCCGCTGCGGGCGCGGAGGATGGCCTCGGTCACGAGCGACACGGCCTCGTCCTGGCCGATCACGCGCCGGTGCAGTACGTCCTCGAGGCGCAGGAGCTTCTCCTTCTCGCCCTCGACGAGGCGGGTGACGGGCACGCCGCTCCACTTCGAGACGATCTCGGCAATTTCCTCCTCGGAGACTTCCTCGCGGAACAACGTGGTCTGCTCGCGGCCCTGTTTTTCGAGGCGCTTGAGCTCGGCTTCGAGCTGCGGCAGGCGGCCGTGGCGCAGCTCGGCGACCTTGTTGAGGTCGTAGGCGCGCTCGGCCTTTTCCATTTCGAGTCGCGCGGCGTCGATTTCCTCGCGCAGCTTGCGCGTGCGACCGACGGCGGCCTTCTCCTTTTCCCAGGCGAGGCGGATGGCATTCGCTTTTTCGCGCGCCTCGGCGAGTTCCCGGCGCAACGTCTCGAGGCGGCGGGCGCTGGCTTCGTCCTTCTCCCGGGCGAGGGCGGTCTCCTCGATTTCGAGGCGCAGCACGCGGCGCGTGAGCTCGTCGAGCTCCTGCGGCATCGAGTCCATCTCCGTACGGATGAGGGCGCAGGCCTCGTCGACGAGATCGATGGCCTTGTCGGGGAGGAAGCGATCGCTGATGTAGCGGTTCGAAAGCGTGACGGCGCTGACGAGCGCGTTGTCCTGGATGTGCACGCCGTGGTGCAGCTCGAAGCGCTCCTTCAGGCCGCGCAGGATCGAGATGGCGTCCTCGACCGTCGGCGGGTCGACCATGACGGGCTGGAAGCGGCGCTCGAGGGCGGCGTCCTTTTCGACGTGCTGGCGGTACTCGTCGAGCGTGGTGGCGCCGATGCAGTGCAGTTCGCCGCGCGCGAGCATCGGCTTGAGGAGATTGCCGGCGTCCATCGCGCCCTCGGTCTTGCCGGCGCCGACGATGAGGTGGAGTTCGTCGATGAAGAGCAGAATGCGTCCGTCGCTCTGCTTGATCTCGTTGAGCACGGCCTTGAGGCGCTCCTCAAATTCGCCGCGGTACTTGGCGCCGGCGACCAGCGCGCCCATGTCGAGGGAGAAGATGGTCTTGTCCTTGAGCCCCTCGGGTACGTCGCCGCGCAGGATGCGCTGGGCGAGCCCTTCGACGATGGCGGTCTTGCCGACACCGGGCTCGCCGATCAGGACAGGATTGTTCTTTGTCTTGCGGGAAAGGATACGGATGGTGCGGCGGATCTCATCGTCGCGGCCGATCACCGGGTCCATCTTGCCCTTGCGGGCCTGGGCGACGAGGTCGAGGCCGTACTTCTCCAGCGCCTGGTAGGTGGCCTCGGGGTTGTCGGTGGTGACGCGCTGGGCGCCGCGCATCTGTTTGAGCACGCCGAGAACCTTGGCGCGATCGAGGTCGAAGCTCTGGAAGAATTTCTTCAGGCCCTCGGGTTTGGCGACGTCGAGCAGGCCGAGCAGGAGGTGTTCGACGGAGACGAAGTCGTCCTTGAGTTTTTCCGCCTCCTGCTCGGCGCGGGTGAGGACTTCGTGGACGGCCTGGGTGACGTAGACTTTGGAGGTGTCGACGGAGCCGCTGACCTTGGGCAGGCGGTCGAGTTCGCGTTCAACGGCGAGGAGGGCGGCGTTGGGCGGCAGGTTTAGTTTCTCGAGCAGGCCGGGCACGAGGCCGTTTTCCTGGCCGAGCAGGGCGGCGAGCAGGTGCCACGTGTCGACTTCGTGGTGGGAGCGGCGGCGGGCGAGGGCCTGGGCGTCGGTCACCGCCTGGCGCGACATCTGGGTGAGTTTGGCGAAATCCATGATGGCACATTCTCGCATGCGGCGGGCCAGCTCTCAACCGGGCGGCGCGCCTCGGACGCTCGCAGGTGGCGGCGGGTCAGGGGTGCCACAGTGCACCACGGCCGTGACGCCTGCCGTGCCAGAATGTCGGGTGGCCGGCGGGTGTGACCGGACGGCCCGGTGGCTGTCCGCTTGACCGCTGAGTAACCGAACGACTGAGCGACCGAGAGATTTCCGAGTGGGCTGGGAGGGTTTTGACAAGCGGCGGGCGGACGCCAAGGGTGTCAGAGGTTGATCGCCGAAGCGGAAAAGCTCGCTCAGCAGCAGGCGGTGGCCCGGCGTGCAGCCGCCGAGTATGCGGGAGAGGTGCGCAGTCGGTTGGGGCCTCGAGTGTGCTCGATCCGGTTGTTCGGTTCGCTGGCGCGCGGGGACTGGCTTGGACCCGATGAGTCCGACATCGATGTGGCCATTCTGGTCGATCACCGGGAGTTTCAGGAGGAAATGGCGCTGGTGGATCTCGCCACCCGGGTGGGCTGGAAATATGCCGTGACGGTGTCTCCCCGGGTGTTTTCCGTGGCGGAGTTCGGAGAGCTGCGCGCGCGAGCTGGCGCTTGCTGAGGACATCGTTGCCGAAGGGGTTGACCTGTGACGGACGCCAATCGCGTGCGCAATGCCGAGGCGGAGCGCCGCCTGGGCATCGAGGCGCTGGCGGAGGCGCGGGAGGCCGTGTCCCTGGCGGAGACCTTTCTGCGGGTGAGCGGAGTCGAGCGGGACTGAGCAAAGGTGGTCGCAATTCCGCCCGCGACCGGATGGGCCTCGGGAGATCGGTGCGCGGCCTGACGGCGCTTCGCCAACGGCCGTGGGCGCGACCCACGGCGGCGGCCGCGGTTCACCGGCCGACGAGGATCTGTTCGAGGGCCAGGCCGACGCCGGTGAGGCTTTCGCCGGCGATGAGGCCGGAGGCGAAGACGATGAGAAAGCGGGTCGCCCAGTTGGAGACCCAGCGGGTGAGGGCCCAGGCGACGAGGGCACCGAGGAACATCGAGAAGGAGTTGTAGGCGGGGATGACGAAGGCGAGGCCGAGGCTGGCGGGGCTGGGAACGAACGTGCGGATCCGCTTGGGCAGCACTTTTTCGAGGACGGCGAGCACGATCCCGGCGAGACCGCCGATCACCATGCCGGCGACCGCCCCGGCCGGCAGGGCGTCCAGGCCCTTCATGAAGAGCTCCGCCACGGCCTTCCACGAAGCGGCGGCGGGAGCCGGCCACTGGTCGGTGAGGAGCTGGGTCTTCGGGTCGGGAACCAGGATCAGGTAGCCGGCGGAACCGCAGAGGGCGCCCGCGAGGGCTCCGCCGACCTGGGCGAGGAACTGGTACTTCGCCCGCGCTCCGATCATGAAGCCGGTCTTGAGGTCGTGCATGAGGTCGGCGCACTGGCTGGCCGCGCCGCCGGTGACGTTGGCGGCCATGAGATTCGCCGCCGGGGAGCCGGGGGCGAGGATCGCGAAGGCAAGCTGGGTGACTTTGCCCATCGCGCCGACCGGGGTGACGTTGGTTTCGCCGGAGACGCGCGCGGCGACCAGCGCGAGCACGAAGGTCAGCAGGACTCCGAGCACGGCGATCCAGGCGGCGATCGCGAAGAAGGCGACCTGGAGGGCGACGGAGAAGGCGAGGACCAGGACGAGGGCGACGATGAACCAGGTGCGCGCCGCCGGCGTGGCGAGCGGGTCCGGCGCCTCGCCCGGGGCGCGGGAGGAGGATCGGAAGGCGTTGGCGATCGAACGCCAGGAAAAGGCAAAGGAGGTGAGCGCGGAGGTGACCATCAGGGCCACGCCTGGCCAGAGCAGCCACTGCAGCCCGTGGTTGAACCAGGCCCGCGTCGGATTGATCGGTCCCGGCGGGGTCCAGCCATTGTCCATGGCCCACGGCGCGAGGAAGAGCCAGGCGACGAGCGCTCCCAGCAGCAGGGAGATTCCGACGCGGATGCCGATGAGTACGCCGACGGCGTACATCAGCGTGGTCGGTTCGATCATCAGCGTCAGGTTGCCGAAGGTGACCGTGGAGTGACCGGCCTTTTCGAGCGCGCCTCCGGGCCGGGGCGTGTAGTGGAATGGCAGGGACCAGCGCGGGACGGAGGCGAAGTGTTCGGTGAGCTTCACGGCTGCGGCGATGACGGCCCCCGTGGTGAGCATCCAGACGCGGGCCATGGCCCCGCTGCCCACGGCGTAGAGCTCCTTGAGCGTCTCGCCGGTGGCGAGCCCGCTCGGAAACGGCAGCTTGTCCACTTCGATCATCTGCCGGCGGATGCCGATGGCGACGACGATGCCGACGAGGCAGACCGAGAAGGTCCAGGCCGCGAGCGGTCCCCAGCCGAGGGTCTGGCCGGTGAGCATGGTCAACGCCGGGATCGGGGCGACCAGCCCGGCGGACGAGATGGCGGCGGCGGAGGACGCGGCGGTCTGGGCAAGGTTGGTCTCGAAGAGGTTGAGCCCGCGCGCGCGCAGCCCGACGGCCGCGAGACGCCAGAGCCCGAAGGCCAGCAGGGCGGCGGTGATCGACATGCTCAAGCTCCAGCCGACCTTCAGGCCCGTGTAGAGATTGCAGAGCGAGAGACCGCCGCCGATCACCATGCCGGTCAGGACGCTGCGGAGGGTGAGTTGGGGATCCTGGGTGCAGCCGGGCGAACCCGGGAGTGGGGTGGTCATGATGCGGTGACTGGGGAAATCCGGCGGGGGCGGGGGAAAACCCCGCGCAGCGTGAGCAGGCTGCGGGCCAAGGCAATCGCAGTCGGTGGCCGGATCACTTCCCGGGCCGTATCAAACGGTCGTTGTCGCCGGAGCGGAACGGCGGCGGCGAGGCCTGCAGCGCCAGCAACGCGTCGGTGCGACGGTGCAACCGGGCGTTGGTTTCCGCGGCCGAAGATGAAGGACTCCGGGCAGTGGTCGGCGTCCGGATTGCCGAAGGGCCGCCAGGGCGGCGGCCATTGCCGCGAGCCGCTCCCTCCCGCTCCTCGCTCACTTTCGATTATGGCACCTCGTACACTTCCACGAGGACCACGCCGGCGGCGGCCCCGACGCCGGAAACCTGCGCGGTGTAGGCGGCGGGCGGGAGCGTCGCGACCAGCGCGGCGTCGCGGCTGTCGGGCGGCAACGGGAAGGCGCCGGTGCGGGCAAAGGTGGTCGCGAGCTCGAGCCCGCCCCAGTTGTCGTTGTGGCCGATGCTGGTGGGACCACGGAAGAGCTCGATGCGTGGGTCCGCCATGGCGCCGGTCACGCCGAACGGCTCCGTGCGCAGGGTTGGGCCGACCGCGCGCACGAGGACGCGGAGCGGGGCGGTGCCGCTGAGGACAAAGCCGGCGGTGAGGGTTTCGCCGGCGGGCACGGCCTTGAGCACGGCGACGTTGATCAGCCGCGGGCCCGCCGGGGACGGCGTGATGCCGCCGTCGGCCGCGTAGAGTTCGAGCAGCACCGTGCCGCCGATGCCGGCCGCGTCGCGCACGTGCACGGCGTAGTCGCCGGGAGGGAGGGCGGTGGCGCCGGTGAGAAGGAGGGCGGCGTCCTTCGATGAGTCTGGAGCGAAAGCGAAGGCTCCGGCCCCGGCGAAGGCGGCGCGGAGCGCGGCCGTGCCGCCCCAATCATCATTGGCGGCGAGAAGGGTCGGGCCGGCGGCGTGGAGTTCGAGGCGCGGGTCCGGCAGGACGCCGGTGACACCCAGCGGCGTGAGCGAAGGGCCGGCCGCCCGGACGAGCAGCGGCCTGGCCCCGGTGGCGCCGGCGCCGCCGACGACGGTACCGACGATCAGCGCGGGTTCGTCGGCCGAAAGCGTGGTGAGCACGGACAGGTTGGCGATCCGTGCGTCGCCGCCGGAGCCGGTGGCGAGGACGCGGAGCGTGCCGCTGGGCGGATCAAAATCCCAGGCCAGCCCTGGCCCGGGGGCCGCCGGGGAGATCGCGCTGAAGTTGCCGCTCACCTGCGCGGCCGAGAACAACACGAAGCTCTGGCCGGCGCGGAAGCTGCCGCCGGCGGGCGGAGCGATCACGAGGGTGCCGCCGTAGGCGAGTGTGGTTATGCCCTGCACGCGGTCGCAGGCGCCGCTGGCGGGGTCGATTTCCATCGCGGTGGTGCTGCCGGCGGCGAGGGTGAGGGTGGCGGCGAGGGTGAGCGTGCCGATCGATGCGCCCGGAGCGAGGCGGCCGCCGGACAGCACGCGCACCGGGCCGGCGAGGCGGCCGGTGCCGCCGAGCGTGGCGCCGTTGGCGACGGTCACGAGGCCGGTGCCGGCAAGGCGGCCGTGGACGAGCAGGGAGCCAGCGGAGAGGTTCGTGGCGCCGCTCCAGGCGTGGTCGCCGTGGAGCGTCCAGGTGCCGCGGCCCGACTTGATGACGCCGAGGGTGTTGGCGCCGGTGCCGTCGGTGATCGGGCCGTGCACCTCGCCGTCGCCCGCGCCGCCGAGGTCGAGGTTGCGCTGGGTGGTGTTGGGCGCGAGGGCGCCGCGCAGGCTCAGGCGGCCGGCCTCGACCACGATCTTCGTATTGCCACCGCCACTACTGAGGGTGATCGGCCCGGTGACGGTGTTGTCGCCGGCCTCGTTGATCAGGGCGCCGCTGCTGTTGTTGCTGGTGGTGAGGGCGATGGTCTCCGGCAGAACGATCGGGCCGGCGCGGCCGTCGAGGCGGAGCTGCGGGTTGCCGGCGGTGCCGTTGTTGAGCAGCACGGTCTTGGGTCCGGTGCCGAGGGCCCCGCCGTGCGTGAGGCGCAGCGCCCCCGAGCGCACGTTGATCTCGCCGGTGAAGGTGTTGCGCCCGGAAAGTACGATCGTGCCCTCGCCGATCGGGCAGTCGAGGTAGAGGTTGCCCGGGCCGGAGAGGTCGTTGGGCACGAGGAGGGTGCCGGTGCGATCGAAACGCAGGCGGCCGTGGTTGACGATGGGGCCGCGGCCGAGCGTGCCCTCCGGGCCGTCGTCGCCGATCTGCAGCGTGCCGGCGCCGATCACCGTGGCGCCTTCGTAGCGGTTGGTGCCGGTCAGGAGCAGGGTGGCGGTGCTGGCCCAGACGAGCCCGCCCGGGCCGGACACCTCGCCGCGCAGGCGGAAGGACGCCGTGCCGCCGCCGTACACCGTGACGGTCGATTGCAGGGCGAGCGGCAGCGCGAGGTCGTAGCTCAGGCCGGCGCCGGCGAGGGCATCGAGGTTGATGGCCGGGGCGAGGGGGCCGCGATCTGCGAAGGTCAGGGCCTGGCCGGCGAGGGTCACGCGCGCCGGGCCGGCCGCGGTGCCGCCGAGCGTGAGCGTGTTGACGGTGAAATCCGCCGGCAGGTCGTTCTGCACGGTGAATTCACCGGCGGGCAAGATGCGCCCGGAGAAGAAATCGAGCGACGCCCCGCGCTGGGCGGCGGGGCTGGTGCCGTCCGTCCAGTGGTCGGCGACACTCAGCAACTGCGGCGTGGCCGCCACGGCCGGGGCGGCCCAGGCGTGCACGGGGGCGCTGCCGGTGGCTGGCCAGTCGGCGATCGGCACGACGGCAGGGAGCGACGCCGGCGGGGACTCGCCCGCGGTGAGCGGGATGGCGTAGACTGCCAGGGTGGTCTGCGTGACCGCGGGCAGGTGGATCGCGAGTTTGCGGAAGCCGGTGTTGGGGTTCTGGCCGGCGGGGTTCGGCGAAGTCGGGAGCGGGGTCGCCGCGAGGCTTTGGAAGCGACCGCCGCCCGCGGCGATCTTCAGCCAGAGCCGCTCCGCGCCGCGGCTCAGAGTGGCGGCGGTGCCGTCGGGATCGATCGCGACCTCCTTGTCGGCGCCGTGATGGAGGAACCACCAGACGCTGGCGGCGGTGGCGTAGTGAATCTCATCCTGGATGAGCACGTGGCGCCGGCGGTTGAAGAGCTGGAAGCCGCGGTGCACGCGCGTCGCTCCGGCGTAGGCGCGGGTCAGGTCCATGGCCACCGCACTGCGCTCGGGATTCGGCTCGGTGGCGAAGAGCACCACCGCGGGCCGGGCGCGCAGCACCTGGTCGGCGCCGGCCCCGGGGTTGATCACGAGGGTGTTCTGGCCCTCGGCGCGCATGCGGTAATAGGTCCAGCGCTGCGGCTCGCTGAAGTAGCCGGGCAACGCGTAGTCGTCGGCGCCGAGTTCGGCGGCCCAGCGCTGGCCGTGGGCGTCGAGCACAAAGGATCCCGCGTCGAGGTTGCCGTGGCTGGCGCCGACCTCGCCGGCCTTGGCGGCGAGAAAGGTCGCCCGCGGATCCTGCCAGCGCGAGCGGAGCGTGACGATGTCCTGCACGGGAAAGCTCGTGGCGCCGGTGGCGCCGCGAAACCAGGTCTCGGGCGGCAGACCCTGGGTGACCGGATCCTCGCCGCGCGCGTCGTACCAGCAGAGCCCGAGCACCTCGGCCCCGCCGTAGGTGCGTTGGTACCAGGCGTAGCCGGGCTGGTGAAACCGCCGCGCGAGCCAGAAGAGCTGGGCGCCGGCGAGGTTGCCGGCGCCGGAATCGGCGAAGTTGAACGCCTGGCGCGTCGGCCCGACGAGGTAGGGGGGGAACTCGCCCGTGCGGGCGAGGCCGCGGATGCCGCTCAGGCCGAAGTCGGAGCCCAGGGCGCCCTCGAGCGCCGCCAGCATGCGGACGTTGTAATCGGTGGCGTAGTCCCAGTATCCGGCGCCTTCATACCAGGCGCCGTTGTCGGCGGTGTAGCGCCCCATCACGGGCGCGACGCGGGTGACGGAGCGGTCGAGGATTTGCTCGACGAGCGGGGTGTCGGCGGCGTTCTCGCCGGCAAGGGCGAGGGCGCCCAGGGTGAGGCCGCCCGTGCAGACGAGGTTCCAGTTGTTGTTGGTGGGCCGGGTCCAGCTCGCGTTGCGGTCGTACTCCTGCATCCCGGGGGTGAGTCCGCGGGTGACGAGGGCGCGGCGGAGGACGTCGCGCCGGGCGGGGGTCCAGTAATCGTACAGCCAGTCGAGGCCGATGGCGCAGGCGTGGGTCATCTCGGCGACGTCGAGGAAGTGGGCGGGATTCCAGTGGGGAAACTCGCCGGGGCCGGTCGCGCCGGCGGGGTTGGCCACCTTTTCCAGCTCGCGGTAGAGCCGCTCGGCGTAGGCGGTGTCACCGGTGATCAGATACGCGAGCGCCCACTTGTACGTGCGGTCGAGCACGGCCCGCGACGTGGTGAGGATGGTGCCGCGCACGTCGCGATCGTAGACCACCGGGGACTGGCGCAGGAGGGTGTCGGCGCTCGCCTGGAGGGAGTTGTACCAGGCGGCGAGGCGCGCGTCGGTGCCGGCGGCGAGCTGCTCTTTCAGTGCGGCAACCCTGGCTGGCGTGAGGAAGAGCCGCGGGCGGCCGCGGGCGAGCGTGGCGAGGTAGTTGCCCTCGCCCGGCGGGCGGCGGTCGAGGCCGGCGGGCACCAGGGAGTCGGCCTCGATGACCGTGAAGCCGGCCGCCCCCGGCGGTCGCCAGGCGACGCTGAAGTGGCCGGGGCCGGCGCCGGCGGTGTGGAGGAGTTCCACGTGGTAGCGCCGGCCTTTTTCCAACTCGACCGGCGCGGAGGTGTGGGTGAACTCACGCCCGCCGGTGGCCGCGGTGACGTGCACGAGGCGGACGCGGTTGGCGGGGTCGGCGTCGGAGCTGAGCCAGAGTTCCGCGCGATCGGCGGCGGCGACGGCGAAGACGGTGGGGCCGGAGATGGCCGGCACGAGGAAACCGCGCACGCGCTGGGCGTAGTGGTCGGCGGCGTCGGGGAGGAGGCTTTCGAAACGAGTGAGAAAGTCGCGGCTGGACGGGCGGTCGGGGTAGCCCGGGGCGCTGGCAATTTCGGTGGGTCCGGCGCCGGTGAAGTTGGTCCAGGTTTCGAGGAGAATCGTGCCTCGTTCCGGGGCGGCGGGCTCGGGGTGCAGTTGCGCGGCCGGGATGATCTGCCGGGCGAGGCGGGGGGCGCTCCAGGCGAGGCGGATCGTGGCGGGGCCGGGTTCGTCGACGAACTCCAGGCGCAGGTTGTAGCGCCGGCCCCCTTCGAGACGGAGACGGCCGGAGAGTTCGAGTTCGCCGGCGGGGGCGGGAAGCGTGCGACCGGCGAGGAGGCGGTCGTCAACCCAGAGCAGGGCGCCGCCGCGGGTGGTAACGTGGAAGGTGTGTTCCGCGGAATGCAGGGCCTCGACCTGGCCTTCCCAGCGCACCGCGAAGCCATCCGCGCCAATGCCGGCCGGGCCGGGCGCGGCGGACCAGTCGAAGTCGACGGTGGCGTCAAGGCGGGTGACGCCGCCGCCCGTGAAGGTGCGGTCGTTGAAATAGGTGCCGGTGAGTCCCTCGGCGCGAAGGGCGGGCAGGGTGGTGGCGGAGAAAAGGGCGGCGGCGGCGACTCGCAGGGCCAGGACGAACACGCGGGGCATGGGGCAGGGAAACACAAGGCCCCCTTCCGCGGCAAGGGCGGGGCGGAAATCACGCCGGGCTGGGGGTCGCGGGCGGCTATGCCTTCAGCCCGAGCCAGAGCACGACGGCGGCTTCGATCTTCGCCAGGTCGTCAGCATCGATCTGGCCGATGACTGCCCCGACGCGTTCGCGACGCAGCGTGGTGAGTTTGTCCGCCATGGCCTGGGATTCTCTTCGGAGCCCATTGGACGCCGAAGGCTTCACCGTAATCCGAAACAGATTCGCCTGCACGCCATGGGTTGTGAGCGGGCACACGGTGACGCTGGCGTGCGTCTCGTTGAACAAGTCCGACTGCAGTACCAGGGCGGGACGGGGTTTGCCGAAGTCGCCGGGGGGAGCGCATGTCACGACCTCTCCGCGTCGGTAGGTCACGCCTTCCATCCGTCCACCTCCCCGCCCTGTTCACTCCAGGCGGCGTCGGTCGGGGTGGTCCGGCTGGCCAGGATCGATTGCCGAGCCGCCTCTTCGCGCAGGCGATCCTGCGCCGTGCCCAGGAGATAGAGTTCCAGGGCCTCTTTGATCACCCAGTTCTTGCCTCGCTTGGTGAGACGCGCCCGGCGGGCCAGGGCGCGGCTCAATTCCCTGGGCAGGCGGATACTCGTGGTCGTGGAGGTGGGCACGAGGGAAGGATCAGGTGTAACACAAAGTGTTGCAAGCGGGATTGCCGGCCCGGCTGGAATTTCGAGGCCCGAGGTGGCCGCCTGGGCCGGTTCCGACGCGCTACCGTTCGATCTCGTAGACTTCGACGATGCCGACGCCGGGGCGGGCGGGCTGGTCGCGGGCGGGATCGGGGTCGCGGAATTCGAACGGCCGGACGATGACGGTGTAGCTGCCGGGCGGCAGATCGGCGAGGACGCAGGGCTCGCGGCGGTTGCCCGGGGCGTGGCCGGTGGCGGCGATCTGGCGCTCGCCGTGGGTGACGATGAAGGGCCGGAAGTCGTTGGCCGGGCTGGCGCCGCCCTCGGCGCCGCTGCTCCAGTCGTCGTTGAGCACGAGGATGGCGCCGGCGGCGTTGCGCAGTTCCATCTCCGGGTCGTCGAGCGTGCCGGTGAGGTTGAACGGCGCACGGGCGAGCGAGGGTCCGAGGACGCGCACGAGGATGCGTTTGGTCGTGCCGGGAGCGCCCTGCACCACGAAACCGCCGACCAGCTCCCGGCCGGCGCGGTCGGCGAAGCCGCGCGTCGCCAGGTTGATGATACGCGTGGCGTCGCGTTCGGCCTCGTAGGCCTCGATCAGGCCGGCGCCGGTGGTGCCGCGGGCGCCCTCGACCACGGCCGAGTAGGCGCCGGGCGGCAGGGTGACGAGCACGGCGGCGTCGGCGCTGCCGGCGGGAAAGGGAAACGCGCCGGCCCGCGCGGCGGCGGCGGCGAGCTGCGCCCCGGTGGCGCTCGCGGCCGTGGCAGGCGTGCCCCAGTGGTCGTTCTCGGCCTGGAGCGTGGCGCCGCCGTAGATGCGCAGCACCGGATCGGCCAGCACCCCGGTGACACCGAACGGCGCGAGGGCCGGCCCGGCGGCGCGGATGAGCATGGACTTGGGCGCGGCGCCCTGCACGACGAAGCCGCCGATCAGCACCTGGTCGCCCTCGCCGACCCAGGCGCGGGTGGCGACGTTGACGAGGGTGCCGGCATTGGCCGCGGCCTGCGTTTGCAGGCGGTAGGTCGAGGTGACGAACGCGGTCTGCTCGATGGTGAGCGCGTTGTTCGATTCGCCGGGCTGACCGGCCGGGACGCCGAGCGGCCGGCTGACGGGCGCGGGGGCGATGACCTCGGGGTTGGAGAAATAGTTGAGCTCGGTACCGGGCGGATAGGCCATGATGTCGCGGTACTGGCGGCCATCGGCGCCGGTGAATCGGTAGCCGTAGCTGTAGGGGTAGGCGCCCTCGCCGCTGGCGGCGTTGGCGCGATCGTGGGCGCAGCCGAGCACGTGGCCGAGCTCGTGGGGCAGGACGTTGGTGGACGTGATGACGCCGAACCACACGACGGAAAACGCATAGTCGGCGTTGGTGGTGTTGGCGGGATCGTCGAGGAGGAAGCTCAGCCCGCTGCTGAGCGAGTCGCTGCGATTAAGGGCGTGCACGACAACGTCGGCGCCGACGGCGTTGCGCGCGGCGTGGATGTCGTCCATCCGGCCGTCGCCCGGGCGCTGCAGCGCGGTGAGGGCATCGTCCTGGACCTTGGAACCCGTGCTGAGATCTTCGTCGTAGGCAGTCTGGTGGATCTTTACGAGGCGCACGCGCGCCGTGATGAGGCTGGCTTCGAAGGCGCTGTTGATGCGGGCGACGGCGAGATCGAAGGCGCTTTGCAGCGCGCCCTGCCGCGAGGCACCCGAAAGCGTGGGCAGCGCCGCCTCGGTGTGGACGAGCATGAGGTGGATTTCCGGGCGCTGCGGGTTGTCGGCGGCGGCGGTGCCGGGCGGGGGCGTGGTCGCCGGGGCGGTGGCAGTGGTGGTGGGGACAGCGGCGGCGCGGGCCGGCCGGCGTTCGCCGCCGCAGGGGGGAACCAGTGCGGGATCGACGCGGAAGAATTGCGACATCTCTTCGGTGGCGACGCGCAGGGCGAAGCTGCCGAGCAGGGGATCGTCGACGGTGGCGTGGAGGTGGCCGGCGTTCCAGGCGAAGAGGGCGCGGCTGCCGGCGCGGCCCTCGAGCCGGCCGGTGCTGGTCCAGCGGTCGGCGCCGAGCATTTCGCTGGCGTCGATCGCCACCACAACGCTGCCGCCGCGCGGCAGCGGAATCGTCAGGCGCCCCTCGCCCGGCGGCTGCCAGAACGGCGACTGTTTGCCGGCGAGCCAGGCCCGGTCGACCTGGACGTAACGCATTTCGCGGGTCGGCCCGGGCAGGGCGGCGTCGAGGCGGTCGGCGTCGGGCGGGGTGACGTAGGAGAAGAGGGCGCGCGGGGCGGCGGGGAGGGTGGGAGGCGGGGTCGGAGGGGTAGGAGTGGTCGGGGGCTCGTCTGCTCGATCGCGAGGAGCGGACGCGGCGGGGATGACGGTGGTGACCACGCGAAGGTTGGCGGGCGCGCGGCCGACTTCCTTCCCATGGCGGGCGATTTGCCAGCCTCCGAGGCCGGTGAGTGCGAGCAGGATTAGAGCCCAAGGCCGAAGGCAGCGGGGAGGGCGGCGGCTCGTGGTGTTGGCAGGTCTGGTTTTCAAGCGTCGAGGTGTGCGGCGGCGAGCTGGCGCAACTGCGCCGCATGGTCGTGGGTGTCGATCTTCTCCAACACGGCCCGCACGGTGCCGTCGGGATCGAGCAAGTAGGCCGCCCTGGCCGGACCGAGAAATTTCCGGCCGTACATCGATTTCTCAATCAACGAGCCGGTGGCGCGGGCAAACCCGTCTTGCGGATCGCTGACGAGCGGGTGGCGGAGGCCCTTGGCAGCCGCGTACTTGGCGTGGGAGGCGCCGGTGTCGCGGCTCACAGCGACCAGGTCGAAGCCGGCGGCGGCGAGTTCGTCTCTCACTTCCCGCAGGCTGGCATTTTGCCGGTCGCATCCTGGGGTGTGGTTCTTCATGTAAACGGACACGATCGTCCGCCGTCGCACGAGATCGCCTAGCGTCGTGTCCTCGATCCGGCCGGAGCGCACCACCTTCAAGGGGAGGCGCAGGTCGAGTTTCTGGCCGGGACGAATCATGGGGGGCAGTGAGTTCAGGTGGGCGGACGGGTCAAACCTGCGGTGGGTGTTTCGGGTGCATCGTGGTCTTTCCAACCACGAGGCGGGACCCGCCTTCGCCAGAGGCTACGGTGGGCAGGCCGCCTCGTCCAGGCCCGGAAGCAACCGAAGGAGGGAGGTGGCTGAGGCGTCCCGCCGCGGCATTGCAGTCGACGCGGGGTCGGCGAAGCAGGAGGCGTTGGGTATTTTCCGGGGCCTTTGCGGCTTTGACGGCGTCCGGAAAACCCTCCAAGTTCGCGGCGCATGAAGTCGGTCAAGGTCCCCGCGCTGGAGCTTTTTCTCCACGAGATGATTCCCCTCGCCAAGGCGATGGGCGTCGGCGTGGAGGTGAGCGACGACCGTTCGCTGGTGCTGACCGCCCCGAAGGAGCAGAACAAGAACTCGCTCAACACGGCCTTTGGCGGGAGCCTGGTGTCGCTCGCCACGCTGGCGGGTTACGGCGTGGTGTGGGAGCTGATGAAGAACGAGAAGGGGGCGGAGAAGGCCGAGTGGAGCATCGTGGTGAAGGAGAGCAAGGCGGCCTACCGGCGGCCGGTCCTCGGCGATCTCCGCGCGATTTGCGAGCGGCCCGCGCAGGCGGCGATTTCCGAGTTCAAGGATGCCCTCGCGCGTTACGGCAAAGCCAAGCTCAAACTCAAGGCCAGCATCGTCGAGAACGGCCAGACGGCGGTCGACGTGACGGCGGCCTTCGTGGTGTCGCGATAGGACTCTCGCGCGGCGGAGCCCGCGGCTCAGATGTGTTTCGAGTCAGCGTCGTCCTTCTGCGCGTAGCCGGTGTCCTGGCGCTGGTGGTTCACCTGGTTTTTCTTCAGGTAAGCCTGGTAGACGTCGTCGGCCGACATGCCGAGGGTCTGCGCCAGCGAGACCAGGAAGTGAAACAGGTCGACCACCTCGACCTTGGCATTCTGCTCGTCGAACTTCTGGTACTTGGCCCACCACTTCCAGGGTACGCTGTCGATCAGCTCCGCCGTCTCCTGCTGCAGGGCACGGGTGTAGTTGAGAACCCATTTCGCCTTCTCCTCGTCGGTGGCGGGCGGCAGTTTGACGCCGATCCGGCGGTTGAGGGCGTCCTGCATGCGGAAGATTTCCTCGAGTTTGTCCATGGCGGCGAGGCTGCGCGCCGCGGACGAGGCGTGGCAAGCTGGTTTGCGGGAGTGAGGAAGGGAATGAGGGAGTGAGGGAGTGAGGGAGTGAGGGGGAACGAGGAGCGCACGAAGGGGACGCGGACGGATCGCCGGGGGCGATCGACCGCTCAGGCAGGCAAGGCTTGCGGCTTCACCGCGCCTGCGCCGGACCAGGCTCCTCCGTCTGCGTGCCACCGGCCAGGCACGAAAGTGCGTTCCGGTGGCGCTCCCGACCGAAATGTCACTTGCCACTCGGGCGGGGCTCCCCGATGGTCGGTTTTTCGTGTTCCCGTCGAGCGCTTCCGGCGTTCCGGGGGCCGGTCAACACCACGGCCGCTCGCGCGTCCTCCGCCTTGAGCCGCCTCATCCCAACACAACACCACCATGTCAGATCCTGAAAAGGCAGACACGCCGAGTCCGGCGCCTGCCGAGTCGACCGCGCCGGCGCCTGCGCCCGCGGAGTCCGCTCCCGTGGCCAGCGTTCCCGCCGCCTCGGCCAGCAGTCCGGCCAGCACCCCCAGTGTTCCCGCCCCCGGAGCCTTTGGTTCCACCCGGGGCTCGGGACTTTCGCGCGGCAAGCGTCCCGTCAGCGCCAGCGCGCCCACGGCCCCGGCCGCGGCGCCCGCCGGCTACAAGCCGAGTTCGCTCGAGGTCATCACGCCCAAGAGCGAGTACAAGAATCCGTTCACGGGTGAAACCGCGGTGACCACGCCGCGCCTCCATGAGCCGCCGCCTCCTCCGGCGCCTCCTCCGGCCCCGGCGGCGACGGAGCCCGCCGCCGCGCCCGCGCCGGCCCCGGCAGTCGCTTCCCCGGCGGCGGCACCGGACTCAGCCGAAAAGGCCGAATTGAAGATTCTTCCGCCCGAGAATTCGCGGCGGACCGAAGTGCGTTGGGAGGCAGGTGCGGCAGCCAGCGGAACCGGTGCGGGCGCCCCTGCTCCCCGCCGTGAGGAGCGCGGCACTTTTCAGCCGTCGCGTGAGCGCCGCGAGCCGCGCGAGCCCCGCGCCTTCGATCCGCGGGAACCCCGCGAACCGCGCCGCGATGACCGCCGGTTCGAGCCGCGGACCAACCAACCCTACAAGGAACGTGCCCCGGCGCCGGCCCCGGCTCCGGAGCCGGAGAAGAAGGGCGGTCTGGTCGGCTGGTTCAAGGGACTCTTCAGCGGCAACAAACCCGCCGAGCCCGCTCCGGCGGCGGGCGGACGCGACGCGGGCGGCGATCGCCCCGGGGGCGGCGGCGGTCAGCGCCGTCACCGCGGAGAACGTGATCGCGGTCGCGGCGGTCAGGGTGGCGGGTACCGCGACGAGCGCGGTCCGCGGCCCGAGGGGCAGGCGGGCGGCGGCGGTCGCGGCGAGGGCGGCGAATCGCGCGGCGGTTTCCAGGACGAAGGCGGCCAGCGCCGGCGCCGGCGCCGCGGCGGTCGCGGGCGGCATCGTGGCGAAGAGGGCGATCGCGGCCCGCGGCCGGAAGGCCAGCAGGGCGGCGGCGCAATTTGAGTCGCTCGCGTTAAGCCTTGCCGGGAACCTCGCTCCCCGCGCATCTCAAGGGCGTCCGTTCCCGGCGGACGCCCTTCGTTTTTCCCATGGCGGATCTCATCGTCAACGGCGGCCAGCCGCTCTCCGGCACCATCACGCCCTCGGGCAACAAGAATTCCGTGTTGCCGCTCCTGTGCGCGTCACTGCTCACCGACGAACCGGTGCACCTCCGCAACGTGCCCGCGATCACGGACGTCGAGAAGCTCGTCGGCTTTTTTCGGGAACAGGGCTCGCGCATCGCCTGGGACCAGCCGGCGGGCACGATGACGATTGATCATGCGACGTTCGATCCGCGGCGACTGCGGGGCGAGGTGCCCGCGGGGATGCGTTCTTCGGTGCTGTTGTTCGCCCCGCTGCTGCAGCGGATGCGCCGGTTCACCCTGCCCGCCAACGCCAAGGGGTGTTCGCTGGGTATCCGTGAACTGGATCCGCACCTCGAAATCCTCGCGCGCCTCGGTGCGAGGATCGATCGTGCCGGCGAGCTGACGCTGCGCCTGCCGCGGCGCTTCCGGGGGGCGCGCCACTGGCCCGACTACATGTCCGTCACGGCCACCGAGAATTTCGTCATGGCCGCCGCCCTGGCCCGGGGCGACTCGACCTTGATCAACGCCGCCAGCGAGCCGCACGTGCAGGATCTCTGCCATGCGCTGGTCGCGATGGGGGCGAAGATCTCCGGCATCGGCACGAGCCAGCTTGGGGTGACGGGCGTCGACCGCCTGCGCGGGGGCACGTTCACAATCAACACCGATTACCACGAGGTGGTCACATTTCTCGCCCTGGGCGCCATCACGGGCGGCGAGGTGCGGGTGCGGAATTCGCTGCCGCATCATTTTGATCTGATGACGCGCGCCTTTCGCAAGCTGGGCGTGACGATCGAGCATCAGGGGACGACGGCGATCGTGCGGGCGCGCCAGCCGCTGGTGGTCGAGGCGCCGTTCACGACCAATTTGCTCCCGAAGATCGAGGCGGCGCCCTGGCCGTACTTCCCGGTTGATCTTCTGCCCTGCATGATCGCGCTCGCGGTGCGCGCCAAAGGCGCGGTGCAGTTCTGGAACAAGGTTTACGAGGGCGGCTTCACCTGGATGCCCGAGCTGGCGAAGCTGGGCGCCCACGTCGTGGTCAGCGACCCACACCGCGTGATTGTCTTTGGCGACCGTCCGCTCCGCCCCACGGTCGTCGACGCCCCCTACATCATCCGAGCCGCCGTCGGGCTCTACATGGTCGCCGCCAGCATCCCCGGCCGCTCGGTGGTGAAGAACGCCGACACCATCCGCCGCGCCCACCCGAACTTCGTCGAGAATCTCCGCAGCCTCGGCGCCGAGGTGGAGTGGCGGTAGGGGAATTTAAGATTTCCGATGGCAGATTGACGATTGACGGATTTCCGCGCGCTCCCGCATCTCGCCTTCTTCCTTCCGCCCGTGGCTCAATCGAAAATCGAAAATCAAAGATCGAAAATCGCCCCGGCGGTTCCCGCCGCCACCGGGCTCGGCTACATCACCTCGACGCTGGCCGCGCCCGTGACGCCCGCCGAGGCGGCGTTGCGTCCGCTCTCGTTTGCGGACTTTGTCGGGCAACCCAAGACGGTCGAGCGCCTTCAGGTGATGGTCGGGGCTGCGCGCCGCCGCGGCGAGGCGCTCAACCACATCTTGCTCTCGGGCCCGCCCGGGCTCGGCAAGACCACGCTGGCGTTCATCCTCGGCCAGGAGATGGGGCGCAACGTGCGCGTCACCTCCGGACCGGTGATCGAGAAGGCGGGCGACCTCGCGGGCCTGCTCACCAACCTCGAGGAGGGCGACCTGTTGTTCATCGACGAGATCCACCGCATCCCGAAGACGGTCGAGGAGTACCTGTATTCGGCGATGGAGGACTTCCGGCTCGACATCATGATCGACCAGGGGCCCAACGCCCGCAGCGTGCGGCTCACCATTCCACGCTTCACCCTGGTCGGCGCCACGACCCGCAGCGGCCTGCTCACCGCGCCGCTGCGCTCGCGCTTCACCCTGCAGACCCGCCTGGATTACTACGACCACGCCACCCTGGAGATGATCGTGCGCCGGAGCTGCGGCCTGCTCAAGGTGGAGATTGACGTCGGCGGCGCGCAGGAGATCGCGAAGCGCTGCCGCGGCACGCCGCGCATCGCCAACAACCTGATCAACTTCGTCCGCGACTACGCGCTGGAGCGCGCCCAAGGAAACATCACGCAGCCCGTGGCCTCCCGGGCGCTGGAGCTGCTTGAAATTGACGCCGCCGGTCTCGACGAGATGGACAAGCGCATGTTGCGGGTGATGGCCGACAACTACCGCGGCGGGCCGGTGGGCATGAACACCATCGCGGTGGCCGTGGGCGAGGAGGCGGAGACCCTCGAGGAGGTGCACGAGCCCTTCCTGATCCAGGAGGGTTACCTGCAGCGGACCCCGCAGGGCCGCGTGTTGACGGTGAAAGGCTACCACGCGATCGGCCTGAAAGCCGCCGCCGGCGAGCAGGGGTCGCTGCTCTGACGCCCGATTGCCGGCGCCGGCCGGTTTTCGGCGGCGGCGGACGAGCGCCGGAGGCGCTACGTCCGCGCTCCGTCAACTAGCCCGGCCGCGACGGCAGGGCCACACTCGGATTCCCCGAATTTTGGGGGCAAGGCGGCCTTGCCTCCTTTCTCGAAACGCGCCACCAGGAGCGCGGGCTTCCAGCCCGCCGCCACCCAAGTTCTGCTGGCGCTTGGCGGGGGCGGGCGTATTCGTGCCGCCATGCCGTCCGCTTGCCGCCCCGCTGTTCTGTGCCTCTGCCTGCTGCTCGTCACCGGGCGGGTGCCTTCGATCGCCGCCAGTCCCGTGGCCAGGCTGCAGCAGCTCGAGCAGCTCCTGCCGTCGCCCAACGCCCAGCGCAACGCCGCGGGCGCGCCCGGGCCCGGTTACTGGCAGAACCGCGCCGACTACCGCATCGAGGCGTCGCTCGACGAGCAGACCCACCGGCTCGCGGGGCGCGCCACCATCACCTACCACAACGCCTCCCCCGATCCGCTCACCTACCTCTGGCTGCAGCTCGACGCGAACTACTTTGCCCGCGACTCCGATTCCCGCCGCCTCGCCCGCGCCCCGGCCGATCTCACCCGGGTGCCCTACCGCACCCTGCAGGAAATGCTCACCGCCGAAACCTACGCGAGCGACCTCGCGGTGCGGGAGCTGCAGGACGCCTCCGGCCGCGCGCTGCCGCACACGATCGTCAAGACGATGCTGCGCATCGATCTGCCAGCCCCGCTCGCCCCCGGGGCGAAGTTCATCTTCTCCCTCGCCTGGAACTACCGGCTCAATCCCGCCACCGGCGCCTCCGGCCGCACCGCCTACGAGATCTTCGAGCCCGACGGCAATGCGCTCTACGCCGTGGCCCAGTGGTTCCCGCGGCTTGCCGCCTACACCGACTACACCGGCTGGCAGCACAAGCAGTACCTCGGCGCCGGCGAGTTCACGCTCGAGTTTGGCGACTATGACGTGCGCCTCACGGTGCCCGCCGACCACATCGTGGCTGCGACCGGCGAGCTGCAAAACGCCGCCGCCGTGCTCACGGCGGAACAACGGGCGCGGCTGGAACGGGCCGGGGCGGCGCGGACGCCGGTCTTTGTCGTCACGCCCGACGAGGCGCGGGCGGCGGAGGGGCGGCGCGCCGACGGCACGAAGACGTGGCACTTCCGGGCGGAAAACGTGCGCGACTTCGCCTTCGCGACCTCGCGCCGGTTCATCTGGGACGCGATGGGCGCCGCCGGGCACACGCACCGCGGGCGGCCCGTTCTGGCGATGTCGTTCTACCCGAAGGAGGGCATGCCGCTCTGGGACCGGTATTCGACCCACGCCATCGCGCACACCCTCGACGTCTATTCGCGCTTCACGTTTCCGTACCCGTATCCGGTGGCGATATCCGTCAACGGTCCGGTTGCGAGCGGCATGGAGTATCCGATGATCTGTTTCAACCGCCCGCGCCCCGAGGCGGACGGCACGTATCCCAAGCGCACCAAGTACGCGCTGATCGGCGTCGTGATCCATGAGGTGGGGCACAACTACTTCCCGATGATCGTCAATTCCGACGAGCGCCAGTGGACCTGGATGGACGAGGGGCTGAACTCCTTCCTGCAGATCGTGGCGCAGGAGGAGTGGGAGCAGGACTACCCGCAGGGCCGCGATGCCCGCATCCTGCGCGACTACCTCCGCCGCACGGATCGTGTGCCGGTGATGTCGAATTCCGAGACCATCGCCGATTTGCGCAACAACGCCTACAACCAGCCCGCCGTCGCCCTCAACCTCCTCCGCGACGTCGTGCTCGGCCGCCCGTTGTTCGACCACGCCTTCAAGACCTACAGCCAGCGCTGGAGGTTCAAGCGGCCGACGCCGGCGGACTTCTTCCGCACGATGGAGGACGCCAGTGGGGTCGATCTCGACTGGTTCTGGCGCGGCTGGTTCTACAGCACGGACCACGTGGATCTGGCGATCGAGCAGGTGCGGTGGCTGCAGCTCGACTCGAAGGATCCGGCGGTGGAGAAACCGCGGACCGCGGCCGAAAAACAGGCGCGGCCGACCACCACGACCCGCGCCCTCAACGCCGAGCTGCCCAAGCGCGTCGACCGTTTTCCCGAGCTGAAGGATTTCTACGACACCCACGACGAGGCCACCGTGCTGCCCAGCGAGCGTCGCCGCCACGAGGCGCTGCTGAAGGAACTGGCCGCGGCGAAGATCGACCCGGCCCTGCTCCAGACCGCGCGCCACTTCTACCTGATCGATTTCTCCAACCGCGGAGGCATCCTCATGCCCCTTCCGCTCCGCCTCGAGTATGCCGACGGCACGAGCGAAGAGCTGATGCTCGGCGTCGATCTCTGGCGGCACAACCCGGAGCGGTGCTCGAAATTCCTGATGACGACCCGCGAGCTCAAGGCGGTGGTCCTCGATCCGCGCGACGAGCTGGCCGACAGCGACCTGGAGAACAACTTCTGGCCCCGGCGGCCGGTGAAGACGCGGTTTCAGTTGTTCAAGGAGGAGGCGGACAAGAATCCGCTGCGCGAACTGACGCGGAAGCCGGGGGCGAAGCAATGACGGGAGCACGGGTGACGAAGTCGCGCAGGCACATGATTGACCCGCACCGGATCCACGGCAGGTCCCAGTCCGCTGGGAGGCCAGCGCGGGCGCGGAGCGTCAGCCCGAGAGGGCATCGAAGAAGTCGGCCCCCAGCCGATTGCCCGAGGATCGCGGCGGGCAAAGTAGCCGCGCTTGAGCGGAGCGAAAGCGTGGCCGTTCGAGAGACCACGTGGTCGCTGCGCTCCCACGCGGCTACGCCAGGCACCTTACCGAAGAAAGGATGGCGTTTTCGACGCCCTCTCATCCTCGGGTGTCTACTCGCACTCCTGCTCCCTCCGCTCCTCCCCGCGCACCCGATCCACACCTCGATTGCGGAGGCCGACTACAATCGCACCTCCCGGAAACTCGAGGTGGCGCTGCGGATGTTCATCGACGATTTCGAGGCCGGGCTCAGTGCGTTTGCGAAGAAGCCGGTCGTGCTCGGAAGGACGCCGGCGGAGGAGTTCGATGGGCTGACGCGGGCGTATCTCACGGAGAAGTTCACCGTGCGTACGCCCGACGGCGCCCGCGCCGCGCTGATCTGGGTGGGGCGCGAAGTGAAGGAGCGCGACAACGAGCTGTGGTGTTATTTCGAGATCGCGCTGCCCGGCGGCATCGAGGGCTGCCGGGTGCATCACAACGCCCTCGGCGAGCAGTTTCCCAACCAGATCAACTCGGTGCGGGTGCGCGACGCGACGCGCCGGGTGACGCTGGTGTTCCTGCCCAAGACGACGGAGAAGACCGTGCGCTTCCGTCCCGAGTGACACCCCGCGAGGGACGCGTCCTAGCAGCCTGTCGGACTTGGAACACAGCATTCTTTG
>CAZDGC010000048.1:0-46216 GCA_964504885.1 uncultured Opitutus sp. | reverse complement strand
CATCGCCGAACTCGCCGATGGCACCCTCCACTACAACACCCGCCGTCACTGGGCGCCCCTTCCCGACGACGCGCTCTGGCGCTGGTCCGGCGAAAGCAAGGATGGCGGCATGACCTGGCAAAACCCGCAGCGCTCCGCCATCCTGCCCGACGGCGACGCCGCCCGCACCTACGGCCTGATGGGAGGCATGGTCCGCCTGCCCGTGCTCGGCCGCGACCTCCTGCTCTTCAGCAACATCGTCAGTCCGGAAGGCCGCAACAACGGCCATGTCTGGGCCAGCTTCGACGGGGGCAGGTCCTGGCCGTTGCGCCGGCAGGTTTTCGTGGGGAACTTCGCTTACTCCTCGATGAATGCCGGTCGCCGTGGGACCCTTTCCGAGGGATGGATCTACTTGCTCTACGAAGGCGGTCCGCAAGGCGGCGGCACGTTCGCCCGGTTCAATCTGTCCTGGGTGCTGGAGGGCGAGAAGACCGGCGATGGCGCCGTGCCGCCGTGGGTGAGAACGGACGCGGAGATCCGTTCGCCATGACCGACCGCGAGCGCTACCTGGCCACGTTGAAGTACAAGCCGGTGGACCGACCCTTCGTGACCGAGTGGGGTTTCTGGCCGGAGACTCTCGAGCGTTGGATGGCGGAAGGCGCCCCGGCCGGGTTGCGGTGGACTGGCAGCGACGACAACACGACCGATGCAGCCTTTGGGCTCGACTCCTACCGAACCTACCTGCCGGTGACCTTCAACCTGCGGGGACGAAACGGGGTCATGTCCGGAATCCGGGCAAATCCGCCTTGCCTTCCTGGGGAAAGACGGCGCGCCGGAGAATTCTGTCACGGGGGCCGACACGAGTCTGTCCGGCTTCCGGACATGCCCCGTCAATCTCCCACCGCCCACCCGACCCCAGCGTCAGCGGGAAGGTCTCCGGCCGCCCCTCGCGGCGCATCGGCACTCATACCCCTCATCATCCTGCGGTGTTACGGCGTCAGGATTTTCAGGTCGGGCGCGGTGTGGGCGAAATGTGACGGATTGCGCATGATGATGCGCCCGGTTCCCTGGCGTCGCGCGAAAGTGGCATGGAGCGAATCGTAAATGCCGCCGCCCATCACCCCTCTCTGTCGCGCCTCGCCAATCGCTGTCTCGTAATCCGCGAGCGACAAAGGCTCGACGGTCAGATTTGATTTCAGGCCCAGTGTTAGTTCGGTGGCGGCAGCGACCGGTATCTTGTAGAACCCGGTGAGCGTCGCGAACGTTTCCGCCAACGCGTGGGCGTCGGTGAACGGAGCTTCGGTTTCTTTGAGCGCCTCAAGGCAGGCGTCATGCTCGGGATGTTGCTCCAGAACCGCCCCCACCAGAATTCCGGTGTCCACGAATGTCATCGCTCGTAGTGCCGCGCAGATTCCACCGCCTCGGCGAGAGGCGTGGAGGGAACGTTACCGGTCCAGAGCTTCAGCTTGCCGCGTTTGACGATCTTGCCCTGGGCGGCTGATTCCATCTCCAAGACAATCCGGCCCGGCGTGGCCGAAGCTTTCAATTTCTGGCCGCGCGGAACCCCGGCGGCCCGACGCAGATCCAGCGGCAGGACGATTCGATTGGAGCCATCGAGCTGTACCATTCTTGTCACGGCAAAAGCATGGCGTGGTTACGGCGCAGTGGCAAGGTCCACCTCGCTGTCCTCACGAGCGCCCCGCAGGGCGGTTGAAGGAGGCATGGTCGTTTCGGACTTTCCGCGGAGGCGCGGGACCGCGGCAGAGGGTGCCGGACGCTTCGCGTTTTGGGCCTCGGACCAAGCTGATTGGCGAGGAGTTGGCGTTTGACCGGAGACGGGCCGGGGCGGCTCGACCTTCCAGCCCAGCCCGGATTTTTCCCAACGCGGCTCGGGGCCGCAACCAAATGTCGGGCTTGGATGGCCGGGTTGGGAGGGAGAAGGGAAAGGGAGGAGGGAGTGTGGGCGCAGGCGCTCACCGCGCGGATTAGCGACGCGGCGAAGGCCGCCGCCCAGCCGGCCCTCCCAGTATCTGGTTTCGCCCGACACGAATAAGGCTGCACTGGCCCGCGAGATCGCTGCACACGATCACGTGCAGCGAGGACTGGTGGCAGTGTTCAGCACGGTCGAACCCTGCACGGCCGTGTCGGTCCGCGGGGATCGGGAGAGAAGAGTCCGAAAAGCGGACTGGTGCAGGTTCGCGGCGGGCAGACGGCTGAAAGGGCCAGGTCGTTTCCGGGCGAACGTCGAGGGTTCCGGCGCCAGTCCGTTCTCGGTCCAACCCGTTGGCAGGGGAGTGGACGAGAGAGGAATCCTCGAGGCGGCTGTGACTGGCCAACGAGCTCACCGCGATCAGGCTGCCGGTGTGCCGTTGTTTCCTCTTACCTCCTATTTCGAAGCCGCGATGGAGCTGGCGCGTTACGAGAAACTCGAAGATGGCAGCTTTAGCGGCGAAATTCCGAAACTCCCTGGGGTTGTCGCCTTTGGTGCGACGCTGCGCGGCTGCGAGCGTGAACTCCGCTCCACGGTCGAAGATTGGGTGCTGGTCGGGCTGCGGCTGGGGCACCGCCTGCCGAAACTCGCCGGCATCGATCTGAACAAGCGCCCCCATGGCCGCGTGGCATCCGCTAAAGCGGCGTGAGTTTATCCGCCGGCTGCGCGCGCTCGGCTTTCACCGGACCGTATCGCGGCGCGCGCCATGAATTCCTTGTGCTCGGTGAACGAAGGCAGACGGTGCCGTTGAACATCGGGTATTTGGTGCCGCAGTTGAAGATGCTGCTGCGACAGATCGAAGCCGTCCTCGGACGCAGGATTTCCGGCGAAGAATGGGATGCGCTGTAGGAGGGCGGTTGAAACGGACGGCCCTTTCCGGGCGCACGTCGCGCTTTCCCGCGGAAAAGTGAAGCCGCCGGGGTTACTCCGCTGGTTGCGGCAGTGCGCGCGAGCGGGCCGGCGATCCGATTGAGCCAACCCGCGATTCGCGGTGGGACCGAAACGTCGCGCCGGGACGCGACCGTTCGGGACGTGCCGCCGGCCCACCGGGCCGCGGCGTGCTCTGGCTGGACCCGGGTGGTTTCGCCACCCACGATCCGCGTCATGCTCCCACGACACCAGATTGGGCCCGAGGTCTTTGTCGGCGGTGGTTGGTCTGCGATCAGCCCTCGCCCCGGTCGGCGACATCTCGCCTTTGCCCTTCTCGCCGCCGGGCTGCTGGCCGCCTGGGCGTCCCCGGTTCCGGCCGCCGCCGCCTCCGCCCCGGTGCGCCCCAACGTGCTCTTCATCGCGGTCGACGACCTGAACGACTGGACGACGCTCTTTGCGCCCGACAACCCGATCCGCACCCCGCAGCTCGAGCGGCTTGCCCGCCGCGGCGCGTTCTTCTCCCGCGCCTACTGCGCCTCGCCCGCCTGCAATCCCTCGCGCGCCACCGTGCTCACCGGCCGGCGACCCCACCGTTCCGGCGTCTACGGCAACGCCTCCGACTGGCGCCGCGCCCTGCCGGGGGTGAGCACGCTGCCGCGGCTCTTCAAGGACCACGGCTACTTCGTCGGTGGCGCGGGGAAGATCTTCCACCACCATCTCGACTGGGCCTTTCACGACAATGCCTCGTTCCACGAGTACCTCCTGCTCGCGATCAACGAGCCGTATCCGGAAAAGAAGCTCAACGGTTTCGACTGGTTCGGCTCGCGCAACACCGACTGGGGCCGCTGGCCGGCGGACGTCCGCGACACGCCGGACCATCGCACCACGGAGTACGCGATCCGCTTTCTCGGGCGGACGCATGCGCAGCCGTTCTTCCTCGCCGTCGGCATCTACAAGCCGCACTCGCCGTTCTTCGCCCCGGCGGAATTCTTCGAGGACTACCCGATCGATCGACTCCGTCTGCCGGAGCGCCCGGCCGACGACCTCGCGGATCTGCCCGCGGGCGCGCAGGCGCTGTTCGACCTCACCAGTCGCGGCACCGGCTCCGGCCGCGGTTTCTGGAACGGTCTCGTCCGGGCCCGCGCCGCCAACCCGCGCGTCCACGAGGAATTCGTGCAGGCCTACCAGGCGTGCGCGACGTTCGCCGACACGATGATCGGCCGCGTGATCGAGGCTCTCGATCGCAGCCCGCACCGCGACAATACCATCGTGATCCTCTGGTCCGACCACGGCTTCCACCTCGGCGAGAAGGATAACATCGAGAAGTTCGCCCTCTGGGAGAAGACCACGCATGTGCCGTTCCTCCTCGTGGCGCCGGGCGTGACGCGGCCCGGCCAGGTGATCGCGCAGCCCGTGGACCTCTCGGCGATCTACCCGACGCTCGCCGAGCTCTGCGGTCTGCCGCTGCCCGGTCCGTGCGACGGGATCAGCCTGGTGCCGCGGCTTCGCGACGACTCTGCGCCGCTGCCGCCGGCCCTGATGACGTATCTGCAGGGCAACCACGCCGTGCGCACCGAACGCTGGCGCTATATCCGCTACGCCGATGGCACCGAGGAGCTCTACGATCACGCCGCCGATCCGCACGAGTGGCGCAACCTCGCCGGGGAACCGGCGCACGCCGCCACCCTCGCCGCCCACCGTCGCTGGGTGCCGGCGGAGGATGCCGCCCCGGCGCCCGACCTGCTCGCCGCCGGCCGTGCGACGTCCAAGGCCGCGCCCCGCCGCGGCTCGCGCGGCCGGTGACCCCGGAAAACGTCGACAGAACGTGACGGGCGCCTGCGCCACTGGCTGGTCCGCTGCCCTCCCAGCCGGCCGAGGCGCGTGTTTCCACCTGATCGTGGCGCCATCCGGGGCAGGGGCGGAATCCGCCCTGGAGCGGTCGCCGGGCCTTGCGACCCGGCTGGATTCCGCCGAGAACGTGTCGGCATGACGTACGAAACCTCCCCGCGTCCGACGCCGCCGCGGGCGGCCTGGGCCGCGGTCGTAGCCCTCGCCATGACCTCCGCTGTCGCCGCCGCCGAGCGCCAGCTCACCACCGCCCCGCACGGCCATGTGCTCACCAACGTCAACGCCTGGTCCCCCGACAGCCGGTGGATCGTCTACGATGTGCGTTCGGCGGACAATATCTTCGACGGGGCGCGCATCGAGCGGGTCGAGGTCGCCACCGGACGGGTGGAGGTCCTGTACGAGGCGCGGGAGGGTGCGAAGTGCGGGGCCGCCACCTGGCATCCGCGTGAGCCGCGGGTGATCTTCATCCACGGCCCGGAGCAGCCGGCGGCGGACTGGACCTACGGGGCCACGCGCCGGCGTGGGGCGATCGTGGATACGCGCGAGCCCGGAGTGGGGCGGCCCTTCGACGCCATGACCTACGCGCCGCCCTTCGTACCCGGCGCGCTGCGCGGCGGCTCGCACGTGCATGTCTTCAGCCCCGACGGCGGGGCGGTGAGCTTCACCTATGAGGACGAGGTGCTGGCCCGGCTCGGCGCCGCGGGTGATCACGATCGCAACCAGCGCGCCATCGGCGTGGCCGTGCCCGCGCCGGGCGGACGCGTGGCGGTCGCTCGGACGCATCCGCGCAATCACGACGGCGCCTGGTTCTCGGTGCTGGTCTCGCGCACCGTCAACCGCCCGCGCCCCGGCTCCGACGAGATTTCCCGGGCTTACGAGGAGGGCTGGGTGCCGCGCCCCGGCGGCGGGCGGGCGCTGGCTTTTCTGGGCAATGTGACGGCGCCGGACGGGCGCGAACATGCCGAGGTATTTCTCCTCGAACTGCCGGCCGATCTCACGCGCGCGGGGGCGGGGCCGCTCGAGGGCACGGCCATGCGGCGGCCGGCCCCGCCGGCGGGCGTCACGCAGCGACGCCTGACGTTCACCGGGGACCGGGTGCACCGCGGGGTCGCGACCACTCCGCGGCACTGGTTGCGCGCCGCGCCGGATGGCTCCGCCGTCGCGTTCCTGATGAAGGACGACGCGGGGATCGTCCAGCTCTGGACAGTCGCTCCGGCGGGAGGCAGGCCGCGGCAGGTCACCCGCAATGCCCAGGAGATTGCCTCCAGCTTCACCTGGAGCGCGGATGGCCGGAGCCTCGCGCATGTGATGGATGGCAGCGTGTGCAGCACGGACGTGGCCTCGGGCCGGACCACCCGTCTCACGGTGCGGCGGGTTGGCGAGGGATCCCCGGAGCCGTACGCCTGCGTGTTTGCACCGGACGGCCGCCGGATCGCTTTTACCCGACGGGTGGCGGGGGAGGGGCGGGGCTGGTCGCAGGTGTTCGTCGTGGAGGTGGGCGTGGGCCGTTGAGCGCCGGTGAGTGCAGGCGTGGCCCCGGCCTCGCCTGCCGGAGAGCGGACGATCGCCTGCGTCGATCCGTCCGTGTTCCGCCGCACGGAGGCTTGCAGCGCGTGCGGGGGTGGCGCAGTTAATCCGGCAGTTGGTTTTCCGGGGCGGTTCCCGGAGCCGCCTCCCCCCATGTACCTTCGATTCGTCCTGCTCTCCGTCCTCGCGCTGCTCACCGCCGCCTGCGCGCGGGCCGACATCACCCTCGCGCCCCTCTTTCGCGACGGCGCCGTGCTGCAGCGTGATCAACCCATTGTCGTGTGGGGCGAGGCCGCGGCGGCGGAAAAGGTCGAGGTCACGTTTCGCCGCCAGCAGGCGACGGTCATCACCCGGGCTGACGGCCGATGGCGGGTCACGCTGAGGCCTGAGCCGGCCTCACCGGTGCCGTCGGAACTCACGGCTTCGGGTGCCAACACCGTGACGGTGCGCGAGGTGCTGGTGGGCGATGTCTGGCTCTGCTCCGGGCAGTCCAACATGGCGTTTTTGGTGCGCAACGCCCTCGACGCGGAGCGCGAGATCGCGGCGGCGAAGTTTCCGCTGATCCGGCAGTTCAAGGTGCCGACGACCGTGGCCGATCGGCCGGCCGCGGAGGTCGGCGGTTCGTGGGTCGCATGCGCGCCCGAGACCGTGGGGGCCTTCTCCGCCGTCGCCTATTACTTTGCGCGGGAGTTGCACCGGAAGTCAGGTGTGCCGGTCGGACTGGTGAACGCCGCCTGGGGCGGCACGCAGATCGAGGGCTGGCTGAGCGAGGCGACGCTGCGCGCCGATCCGGCGTGGCGCGAAATCCAGGCCCGCTGGGAGAAGACGCTCGCCGATCATCCGGCGGCGCTGAAAGCGTACGAATCGCAGCTAGCAAAATGGAACGAGGATGCCGCGGCCGCGAAAGCCGCCGGCCGGGCCTTCGCCCGCACCAAGCCCCGCACCCCCGAGGGGCCGGGCAGCCGCTGGCAGCCGGCGGCGATCTACAACGGCATGATCGCGCCGCTGGTCCCGTACGGACTGCGTGGCGTCATCTGGTACCAGGGCGAAACCAATGCCACCCGCCCGGCGGAATACGCGTCGCTCTTCACTTCCCTGATCCAGCAGTGGCGGGCGGAGTTCCCGGCGCCGCCGTCCGGGCAGCCGCTGCCGTTCTACTTCGTGCAACTCGCCAACTTCGAGGCCCAGGCCGGCAACCGCGGCGACACGTGGGCCTTCCTGCGGGAGGCGCAGGCCCGCGCCCTGCGGCTGCCCGCGACCGGCATGGCCGTGACGATCGACATCGGCGATCCCAAGGACATCCATCCGCGCAACAAACAGGAGGTCGGCCGCCGGCTGGCGCTGCATGCCCGGAAGCACGTCTACGGCGAGCGGGTCGATGCCGATGGCCCGACGTTTGTGGGGGCGAAACGCGACGGCGCCGCGATGCGCGTCACGCTTTCCCGCGCGGCCGGTCTGCGGCTCGAGCCGGCGAAAGCCGACGGTCGCGTCTCCTTCGAGGTCGCCGGAGAAGACCAGGTGTTCGTGCCCGCCGAGGCGCGGATCGACGGGACGGCGCTGCTGGTCAGCGCGCCGTCGGTGCCGGCCCCGGTGGCAGTGCGCTACGCCTGGCGCAATTCGCCCGACGCCCGGCTCTTCAACCGCGCCGGCCTGCCCGCCGCGCCGTTCCGCTCCGACAAATGGAAGTGAGTCCCCGCACCTGGCTCGTGGCCCGCTTCGTCAGAAGCGGGAGCCCGCTCCGTCGCCGCCCCTGTCTCCTCGTTGCGGGCCTCGCGCTGGCCCTGCCGGCCGCCGCGCAGACCGTCGAGGAGATTTCGCTCCGACCACCGCTGCCGCCCGGCACCGCGCCGACGATCGAGGAGGTGGTGTACCGCCACGTCGAACTCGACGACCGCGGGTTCAACCGTTCGGTGCGGGGGGTCACCGTGCCAACGATGACGTTGCACCGCCCGGCC
Source organism: uncultured Opitutus sp. (assembly GCA_964504885.1). Taxonomy (GTDB): domain Bacteria; phylum Verrucomicrobiota; class Verrucomicrobiia; order Opitutales; family Opitutaceae; genus ER46. The sequence goes on along the minus strand of CAZDGC010000048.1, from coordinate 38,047 downwards.
CGACCGGATCCGCGCGGGATCGCGTTCGTCATGTGTCCTGGCGGTGGATACGGCGGCATTGCGATCGACAAGGAGGGGCACGCTTTGGCCCGCCATTTTTCGGCCCGTGGGATCGCGGTGGCGGTGCTGAAGTACCGCCTGCCCGATCCGGCGACGACCCCGGACGGCCTGCCTTTGAGCCAGCAGGACGCCCTCGCGGCGGTCCGGCTGTTGCGCAGCCGGGCGCAGGAATGGGGCCTCAATCCGGCGCGCATCGGCATCGCCGGCGGGTCGGCCGGTGGGCACCTGGCGGGGAGTGTCGCAATTTTTGGCGCGGCCGCCGACGGCACGCGTCCGGACTTTGTGTGCCTGCTCTACCCGGTGGTCTGCCTGGACGGTCCCTACGCGCACCGGGGATCGCGCACCAACCTGCTCGGCGCCAGCCCGTCGCCGGCGCGGGTGGCCGATTACTCCCTCGAGCGGCGCGCGCGTGCGGGTCTGCCGCCTTTTTTCCTGGTGCACGCCCGGGACGACAAGGGGGTGCCGCCGCAGAACAGCGAACTGCTTGCCGCCGCCCTGCGGGAACGCGGCGTGCCCGTCGAGGTGCTGCTGGTCGCGACGGGCGGCCACGGCTTCGGCCTCGGGCGCGACGCGGAGTCGGGTCGTTGGAAGGAGGCCTTCCTCGCCTGGCTGGAGAAATTGCCATGACGTTCAATCAATTCGGCGGCGGGTCGTGTTCTTTGCGTGGCGCGCTTGCTCCCGCGGGTGGCCCGCTTCCTCGGAAGCGGGAGGCTTGGACCGCGTCGACAGCCCCGCTCCCGGCTGTGACCCGCCGGGCTACACTCACCCGCGGGGTCACGGGGGCGATCCTGGCTCTGGTCGCGGCCGCCGCTGCGTCCCTCCACGCCAACCCCGTCCGCCCCCTGGCCAACGACTTCGTGGCCGTTGGCGAATCGCCGGATCCGATCGCCATGCCGCTTTATACTCCGAGCATCCTGGCGCTGCCGGACGGGCGATTGGTCGCGGCCTACGAGCGCGGCGGCGCAGGGCGGAAGGACAACGCTCCCTACGCGTTCATCCTCACCTCCGACGACCACGGCCTCACCTGGCGACAGCGCGCCGGCCTGCGGATGACGCACGCGCGGCTCTTCACCGCCGGACGGTCGGTGTGGTACCTCGGGCACCGTGGCGACCTGCAGATCACCCGTTCGGATGATCGCGGCGAGACGTGGGGGCCACAGGTGGCGTTGACCAAGGGGCAGTCCTGGCACCAATCGGCGTGCAACGTCTGGCACACGCGCGGCCACGTCTACCTGGTGATGGAGCGGCGGGTGGGCACGGCAAACAAGGCCTGGCCGGTGGGCTCGCTGGCGCCGGTGCTGCTGCGCGCGCGGGAGGACGCGGACCTGACGAAGCGCGAGAGCTGGACTTTCGCGAGTGAACTCGTGTTCGCCGACCTCATCGCCGGATACCAGCGCAACGAGCCGGAACTCGAGTTTTTCGGCGTGCCGTTCTTCCGGCAGGCCTACCCCGACCGCCACCCGGTGGCGACCGAGCCGAAGCGCCGCACCAATTCACCGATGGGCTGGCTCGAGACCAACGTCGTGCAACTCACCGATCCGGATCACGTCTGGCACGATCCCGCGGGACGCACCTTCCACCTTTTCATGCGCGCGCACACCGCCGGCACCGGCTATGCCGCGCTCGCCAAGGTCGTCGAGCAGCCGGACGGCACGATGCGGACGCAACTCGAGCGGGTGCCGTCGGGCAAGAAAGTGCTCTTCGTCCCGATGCCCGGCGGACAGATGCGCTTCCACGTCTGCTACGACGCGAGCACCAGGCTCTACTGGCTGCTGAGTTCGCAGGCCACCGACTCGATGACGCGCCCCGATCGACTCCCGCCCGAGCGCTACGATCTGCCGAACAACGAGCGCCATCGGCTGCAACTGCACTTCTCGAAGAACATGATCGACTGGTGCTTCGCGGGACTGGTGGCGAAGACGGACTCGCCGAAGGAGGCGCGTCACTACGCGGCGATGGACATCGACGGCGACGACCTCGTCATCCTGTCGCGCAGCGGTGACGCGCGTGCCAAGAGCGCCCACGACGGCAACCTGATCACTTTCCACCGGGTGCGGAATTTCCGGAACCTGGTCTATTGAGCAGGTGGGGACAGGGGCATTTTCGGAGGGCGAGTGCCGGGGAAAAGGCCGGAGCGGGGGGGGCGGCAGGCGGCGCGGCGAAGGAACGTCCACGTGGGGAAGTCTCGGGCGAACCTTGGGTTTGGATCGGTCAAGGCGAGCGCGGCTGCATAATCATATCACCAAATCAGAATGCGTTGATATTTGAGCTTGCTAGCCGCGTGCGGACGCGTGTTAGCTCCGCGCCTTCTCCCAAACTCTCATGGCCAAATCTTTTGTTTTCTCCTCTGAATCCGTCGGCGAAGGGCACCCGGACAAGGTTGCCGATCTGATTTCCGACAGCGTGCTCGATGCCTGCCTGGCGGTCGATCGCAGCAGCCGCGTCGCCTGCGAGACCTTCGTCAAATCCAACGTCGTCGTGGTTGGCGGGGAGATCACGATTCCAAAACTGCAGGATCGGAAGACGGGCCGCACCAAGCCCATCGAGGAAGCGATCAACCTCGGCAAGGTGATCCGCGACGCCATCCGCTTCATCGGCTACACGAACGATGACGACGTCTTTCATGCCGACTCGGTCTTCATCAACAACTACCTGACCGCCCAGTCGGCGGACATCGCCCAGGGGGTGGATGCCCGCAAGGCCGAAGGCAAGAAGACCGCCGAGCAGGGCGCCGGCGACCAGGGCATCATGTTCGGGTATGCCTGCAACGAGACGACGGAGCTGATGCCGGCCCCGATCATGTTCGCCCACCGGCTGGGGCGGACGCTGACCAAGGTGCGGAAGTCAGGAGCGGTGGGGTGGCTGCGCCCCGATGCGAAGTCGCAGGTGTCCGTCCGCTACGAGGACGGCCGTCCGGTCGAGATCGTCAACGTGGTCATCTCCACGCAGCACACGGCCGACGTGAAACACGCGGCCATCGAAAAGTTCCTGATTGAGCACGTGATTCGGAAGGTCCTGCCCGCAAAGCTGCTCACGAAGAACACCGAGTTTCTGATCAATCCGACCGGCCGTTTTGTGATTGGTGGACCGCAGGGCGATTCCGGCCTCACCGGTCGCAAGATCATTGTCGACACCTATGGCGGCTGGGGCCGCCACGGCGGGGGCGCGTTTTCCGGCAAGGATCCCTCGAAGGTCGACCGGTCCGCCGCCTACATGGGCCGCTGGGTGGCCAAGAACATCGTCGCCGCCGGCCTCGCGACCCATGCGGAGATCCAGTTTGCCTACGCCATCGGCCATCCCAAGCCGGTGTCGGTGAGCGTGGACACCTTCGGTACCCACTGCCCCGGGCTGTCCGACGAGCAGATCACGGAGGCCGTGCAGCAGGTGTTCAGCTTCAAGCCGGCCGACATCATCGCCACCCTCGATCTGAAGCGTCCCATTTATCGCGATACGACGAACTACGGCCACTTCGGCAAGAAGGGCCTGCCGTGGGAGGAGACCTCGCGGGTCGCCGCCCTGCAGGCGGCCCTGGCCTGAGTCGCCCGGCGTTCCCTCCTTTCACTCCCGTTCCACCACGTTCCCGCCGCTCATGGCCACTGCCTCGAAAAAGAAAACCCGGAAGGCCTCCGCCCCGGACTACGCCATCAAGGACCTTTCGCTCGCCGACTGGGGTCGCAAGGAAATCGCCATCGCCGAGCATGAAATGCCGGGCCTGATGGCGGTCCGCCGCAAGTTCGGACCGAAAAAGCCGCTCGCCGGAGTGCGCATCATGGGCTCGTTGCACATGACGATCCAGACGGCGGTGCTGATCGAGACGCTGAAGGAGCTCGGCGCCACCGTGCGCTGGGCCTCCTGCAACATTTTCTCGACCCAGGATCACGCGGCCGCGGCGGTGGCGGCGGCCGGCACCCCGGTCTTCGCCTGGAAGGGGGAGACGCTCGAGGAGTACTGGGATCTCACCCTGCGCGCGCTGACCTTCCCTGGCGGCCACGGCCCGCAGCTCATCGTCGACGACGGCGGCGACGCCACCCTGCTGTTTCACAAGGGCTGCGAGCTCGAGGAGGGTAGCGACTGGGTGAATACGCCTTCCGCTTCGCACGAGGAACAGGTGATCAAGAACCTCCTCAAGCGCGTGCACCGCGAGGATCCGGCCCGCTGGACCCGCCACGTGCACGAGTGGCGCGGGGTGTCCGAGGAGACCACGACCGGCGTGCACCGGCTCTACCAGATGCTGGAGAAGGGCAAGCTCCGCGTGCCCGCCATCAACGTCAACGACTCGGTCACCAAGTCCAAGTTCGACAACCTCTACGGGTGCCGCGAGTCCCTGGCCGACGGCCTCAAGCGCGCCACCGACGTGATGATTGCCGGCAAGGTGGCCTGCGTGTGCGGCTACGGCGACGTCGGCAAGGGGTCCGCCCATTCGCTGCGCGGTTTCGGCGCGCGCGTGATTGTCACCGAAATCGATCCCATCAACGCCCTGCAGGCGGCGATGGAGGGTTTCGAGGTCAACACGGTTGAATCCACGCTGGGCGTGGCCGACATCTACGTCACGACGACGGGCAACCGCGACATCATCACCCTGGAGCACATGCGCCGGATGAAGGATCAGGCGATCGTCTGCAACATCGGGCATTTCGACAACGAGATCCAGGTCGAGCGCCTGAACCAGTCGGACGCGAAGCGGGTGACGGTGAAGCCGCAGTACGACATGTACACGTTCCCGAACGGCCGCTCCCTCTACCTGTTGGCGGAGGGCCGGCTGGTGAACCTCGGCTGCGCGACCGGCCATCCGTCGTTCGTGATGTCGAACAGCTTCACGAACCAGGCGCTGGCCCAGATGGATCTCTGGAGGAATCGCGACACCTACGCCGTCGGTGTGTACCGCCTGCCCAAGCACCTCGACGAGGAGGTCGCCCGCCTGCACCTGGAGAAGATCGGCGCGAAACTCACCCGGCTCTCGAAGGATCAGGCCGCCTACCTCGGCGTGCCGGTCGAAGGTCCGTACAAGCCCGAGCATTACCGGTACTGACCCGCGTCCGGCGGCGGCGGGATCCCGCGGCGGCCCAAGGTGGACGGGGCCGCCTGCCTCGTTGGTCGCGGCGAAAGGTTCACTGCCGTGACCACACCCCCGGGGCGCGCGCCGGCGCGGACCATCTTTCGCGTTGCGCGGGCGCGGAGCGGGGCGCATGTCTTGCGGCTCATGGCCAAGTCCTCCCACGCGACCTGGGGCGGGCGGTTCACCGCCGGCCCCGCCGAGTTGATGCTGCAGTTCAGCGAGTCGGTCTCGTTCGACCGGCGGCTCGCGCCGTTCGATCTGGCGGGCAGCAAAGCGCACGCGGCGATGCTCGCCCACGTCGGCCTGATCACCGTGGCCGAGCGCAAGGCGATTCATGCCGGGCTCGATGCGATTGGCGCCGAAATCGCGGCGGGGAAGTTTGTCTGGGATCCGAAGCTCGAGGATGTGCACATGAACATCGAGCACGCGCTGACGCAGCGGGTGCCGGCGGCCGCGAAGCTGCACACGGCGCGCAGCCGCAACGACCAGGTGGCGACGGACATGCGGCTGTTCTTCAAGCACGCCGGCACGGTGCTGGGCGAACGCCTCCGCGGCGCGCAGCGGGCGCTCCTGGCGGTGGCGGAGGCGCACCGCGACGTGTTGATTCCGGGCTATACGCACCTGCAGCGGGCGCAGCCGGTTTACCTGGCGCATCACCTTTTGGCGTGGATGGAGATGCTGGATCGCGATCGCGGCCGGATGGCCGGGGTGGTGGCGAAGGCGAACTGGTGTCCGCTGGGTTCCGGGGCGATTGCCGGCACGACGCTGCCGATCGACCGCGAGTTCACGGCGCGGGCGCTGGGGTTCGTCGATGCGCGCGGGCGGCCGCAGGTGACGCAAAACTCGATGGACGCCGTGGCCGATCGCGATGTGTTCCTCGAGTTTGCCGCGGCGGTGGCGATCTTCGGCGTGCATCTCTCGCGGATCGCGGAGGATCTGATCCTGTGGAGCAGCGCGGAATTCAAGTTTGTGGAGCTGCCCGATGCGTTCTGCACCGGATCGTCGCTGATGCCGCAGAAGAAGAATCCGGACTCGTGTGAGTTGTTGCGCGGCAAGTCGGCCCGGCTGCAGGGCAACCTGCACACGCTGCTCACCCTCGCGAAGGGGCTGCCGCTCACCTACAACCGCGACCTGCAGGAGGACAAGCCGCCAGTCTTCGACAGTTTCGATCAAGGCGTGATCTGCGCGGAGGTGCTCGCGGGCACGCTGGCCGGCCTGACGGTCAACCGTGAGCGCTGTGCCGCGGCGGTGGCCGATCCGGCGCTGCTGGCGACGGATCTGGCGGATTACCTGGTGCGCCAGGGCGTGCCGTTCCGCGACGCGCACCACGCGGTGGGGGCGGTGGTGCGCCTGGCGGAGCAGCGGGGCGTGGCGCTCAGCCAGCTTGCCACGGGGGAGGTCCAGGCGGTGCATCCGGCCTTCGCGGCGGACTGGAGCGAGGTGTTCGATCTCGGGCGGGCGCTGGCACGGCGCACGGGCACGGGCATGCCGGGGGCGAAGCAGGTGACACGGCAACTGGCGCGCTGGCGCCGGACGCTGGGCTGAGGCGACGCGGCCCGCCGCCCGGGCTGCGAGTTCGTGATGCGCGCGCTGTTTCCCACCGCCCGGTCGGACCCGGAGCTGGCGCCGTTTCGCTCCGGCATAGTCTTCGCGTTCTTCAACGCGCTCTCGTGGCAGATTGGCATCGGCACGCCGATGGTCCTGTTTGCCGAGCAGCTTGGCGCGACGCCCTTCCAGGTGGGGCTGGCGTACTCGTTCGTGTTTGTGCTCACGCCGGTGCAGATCCTGTCGACCGCGCTGCTGCCGAGGTACGGTTTCAAGGCGGTGATGCTCGGTGGCTGGCGGACGCGGAGCTTTTTCCTGGCCGTGCCGGTGGTGCTGGCGGCGCTGGCGCTGCGGGGCGAACAGCCGTGGATGGTGAACGCGCTCGTCTGGAGCGTGTTTTTCTTCTGCCTCTTTCGCTCGATCGGGGCGGCGTCGGGCATCTCCTGGTTCTACGCCATCCTGCCGGAAGGGGCGCGGGGGCGGTACTTCGCGAGCGATCAGTTTGCGGCCGCCGTGGCGAGCGTGGGAACGCTGCTGGCCTGCGCGGCGCTGTTCGCGCTGTTGCCCGTCTACTGGGCGCTGCTGGCGCAGTATGTGATCGCGCTCGTGGGTTCGACCATCAGCTATTTTTCCCTGCGCGAGCTGCCGGATGCGGAGCGGCCGCAATCGATCAGCCTGCGCACGGTGGTCCGCGACACGCCGCGGCACCTGCTGCGGCCGTCGACGTTCCGTCGTTACGTCTGGCTCGCGGTCGCGGGGGCGGTGATCGCGACGCCGCTTCCGCCTTTTGCGGCGTATTATCTCAAGGTGGGCGCGCGGCTCTCCACGGCGCAGATCATGGGGTTCGAGGTGGCGCGCTACGCGGGCGTGATGGTGGCGGCGTGGGTGATTCGCCGCCGCATCGACGAAACCGGCGCGAAACCGTTCTTCCTGCTGGCGCTGGCGCTCTACGCCGGCGTCGGCGGGTACTGGTGGTTTTTCCTCGAGAACGGTTTCGGCGGGATCGCCGGGTTGTTCGGATCCTACTTTCTGCTCGGACTCGGGGCGGCGGTCTGGGCGCTGTCGAATCTCAACTACCTGCCGAAGACCGTCACCCCCGAGGCCCGCACGCTCACGGTGGCGATCCACGGCGCCGTGACGGCCGTGCTTGGCGGGCTCTCCCCGATTTTGTGGGGGCTGCTGCTCAGAAGCGGGGAGGGGGTGGGACGCAGCCTCGACGTTGGCGTCTTCCAGTGGTTCTTCGTCAGCGTGGTGGTCGGCAGCTTCGTGCTGTCGTCGCTCTTCGCCCGCCTGCCCGAGGAAAAGGGCCAGCCCGTGGATCCGATTTTGATTGGCAATGCGATTTTGCGACCGTTCCGGGCGGTGACGTACCTGGTGAACCTGGTCGAACCGCGGCCGCGCCGGCGGGAGGAAAAGTCGTAGGGCGCGGTGTTGACGCTGGGCGGCTTAACCCCGACCAAGGGGGCCGCTTCCGCCATGGCCAAAGTCCGCATCCTGCCCGACCGGGTCGCCAACCAGATCGCCGCCGGCGAGGTGATTGAGCGGCCGGCGGCGGTGGTGAAGGAGCTGGTGGAAAACGCGCTCGATGCCGGCGCCACCCGCGTCGAGGTCGAGTTTCGCAGCGGCGGCCGCGCGCTGATGCGGGTCGAGGACAACGGGCATGGCATGACGCGAGACGATGCCCTGCTCGCCCTCGAGCGGCATGCCACCAGCAAGATTGCCGAGGCGGCCGATCTCGACCGGCTGGCGAGCTATGGTTTCCGGGGCGAGGCGCTGCCGTCGATCGCCAGCGTGTCGCGCTTTACCCTGCAGACCCGCGAGGCAGGCAGCGACGCTGGCACGGAGATCCTGGTCAACGGCGGGCGGCTGGTCCACGTGCGCGAGTGCGGCCGGCCGGTCGGCACGCGCATCGAGGTGGCACACCTCTTCAACTCGGTGCCGGCGCGGCGCAAGTTCCTGAAGTCGGACCAGACCGAGTCGGCACACATCGTGCACAGCGTGCGACTGTACGCTCTGGCGTGTCCGGGGACGTCGTTCACGCTGATCGAGGACGGGCGGGTGATCTTCCGGTCGCCGGAATGTCCTTCGCTGGCGGATCGGGTGGCGGAGATTTTCGGGCGGCAGATCGCGGAGGCGGTGGTCCCGATCGAGAGCGTGGAGCCGGGGCTGCGCCTGCGGGGTCTGATCGGCCGCCCCGGGGTGGGGCGCGCGACGCGCCACGAGATGATCGTGTTCGTCAACTCCCGCCCGGTCGACAGCCGCACGCTCAACTACGCCCTGATCGAAAGTTATCACGACTCGCTGCCTCGGGGGCGTTATCCGCTGGCGTTTCTGTTTTTCGACTGCGAGCCGGCGGCCGTGGACGTCAACGTCCACCCTGCCAAGCGCGAGGTGCGGTTTCGCAGCGAAGCGCAGGTGCGGGGCTTTGTCATCCGCTCGGTGCTGCAGCGGCTGCGGGAGCTGGGAGCGGTGGCGGCAGGGACGGTGGGGAGTGACGATCGACGAAAGACGAGCGACGAGTTACCGGGGACCGCGCCCCGGCCGGCGCCGGTGATGGCAGCTCCCGCCGCGGTGGTGGCCGGCGCGGTGACGGGTTCACGGCCGGAAGCCGGATCGGCGCGCTCCGCGATCGTGTTCGCGCCGCCGTCCCCGCCGCCGCCGGCTGTTTCTCCGCCGGCCGCCCATCCGCCATCGACGATTGTCGCCCGTCAATTGCCGCCGGCCGCGGTTCCCGCCTGGCGGTTCGTGGGGCTCGCCCATGGCAATTACGCGCTCTTCGAGACGGCGGCCGGGGTGGTGCTGCTCGATCGGCGGGCAGCGCACGAACGGGTGTGGTTCGAACGACTCCGCGAGCAGTTTCGCGCCCAGGCCGTGCCGAGCCAGCGCCTGTTGCTGCCCGTGCCGGTCGAACTCGACGCGATCGCGTCGGCCCTGCTGCTGGATCGGCGGCGATTTCTGCAGGGGCATGGTTTCGAGGTCGAGGAGTTCGGGCGCAATTTCTTCCGGATCGAGGCGGTGCCGGCTTGGATGGAGCCGGCCGATGCGGAGCCGTTTCTGCGCGATCTGCTGGGCGCTTTTCGCGAAGGCACAATTCCGGATCGGGACACGGAACTGGCCCGGGACGAGCTGGCGCGGCTGGCCGTCGCCAAGGCGGTGCGCCTGCCGCCCGCCGGCGGTGAACCGGAGATGCGGGTGTTGGTGGCGCAGTTGTTCGCGACGGCGGCGCCCCTGACCAGTCCGGCAGGCCGCCCAACCTACATCGAACTCAACCACGGCGAACTCGCCCGGCGTTTCCAGAAATAACCGCGAGCCGGGACTCGCGCTGGCACGGTTCGTTCTACAAGCTCCCCTCTTCCCATGCCGAATCGCTCCAAGACCAAGGTGTCCCGCGAGTCCAAGTCCCCTGCCGCCAGCCATGCCGCGCCCGCCGGAGCCGGCGGCGCCGCGGTTGCCGCCGGAGAGACGCCCGCGGCTCCAGCACCCGAAACGTGCGTCAGCACGGCCCCGTTCGCCCCGATGGTCGGGGTGGGGTTTAGTCCGAGCCCGCTCCTCTCCGAGCCCGATCAGCCCGAGGCGGTCATGCGTGCACTGATCCAGCGTCACCTGGTGTCGACCCTGGCGCGGCACACCGGTTCGGCGACGCCGCGCGACTGGTGGGTGGCGACGGTGCTCTCTTTGCGCGACACCATCCACGAGCGCCTCATCCTCACGCAGGGGGTGCACAACGCCCAGAATGTCCGGCGCGTGTACTACTTTTCGCTCGAGTACCTGATGGGCCGCCTCTTCGGCAACAACCTGCTCGCCACGGGCCTCTACGACACCGCTCGCGCGGCCCTCGCCAGCCTCGGCCAGGATTTCGACACCATCCGCGACACCGAGGTCGACATGGGATTGGGCAACGGCGGCCTCGGGCGACTCGCGGCCTGTTTCCTCGATTCGCTGGCCACCCTCGACTACCCGGCGCTCGGCTATGGCATCTATTACGAGTTCGGCCTCTTCCGGCAGGCGTTCGTCAATGGCCACCAGATCGAGCATCCGGATTCCTGGACGATCTTCGGTGACCCCTGGGAGGTGGTGCGGCCGGAATACACCCTCGAAGTGCAGCTCTACGGCCGGGTGGAGAACGTCTTCGACGACCGTGGCAACTACCGGCAGAAGTGGGTCGAAACCCGCACCATCCTCGGGGTGCCGCACGACATCCCCATCGCCGGCTACGGCACCATGACGGTGAATCTCCTTCGCCTCTGGGCCTCGAAGGCCACCGAGGACTTCGACCTCGCCGCCTTCAACAGCGGGGGCTACGTCGAGGCGGTGCGCGAGAAGGCGGTGGGCGAGACCGTCTCGAAGGTGCTTTACCCGAACGACAAGACCGAAAACGGCAAGGAACTGCGCCTCGTGCAGCAGTACTTCTTCGTCGCCTGCTCGCTGCGCGACATCCTGCGCCGTCACCTGCGCACCCCGGGCAATTCCTGGGACAACTTCGCCGAGAAGGTGGCCGTGCAGCTCAACGATACCCACCCGGCGATCGCCGTGGCCGAACTGATGCGCATCCTGCTCGACGAGGAGTCCATGGAGTGGACGCGTGCCTGGGAAATCGTCAACCGGACGTTCGCCTACACCAACCACACCCTGCTGCCCGAGGCGCTGGAGAAATGGGGGGTGGGGCTCTTCGAGCGCGTGCTGCCGCGCCACCTCCAGATCATCTACGACGTCAATGAGCGCCTGATGCAGGCCGTCGAGTTGCGCTGGCCGGGTGACAACGAAAAGAAGCGCGCCTGTTCGCTGATCGAGGAGAACGGCGGCAAGATGGTGCGCATGGCCAACCTCGCCGTCGTCGGCTCGCACACGGTCAACGGCGTGGCCGCGCTGCACACCGCGCTGCTGAAGAAACACCTGTTCCCCGAGTTCGACGCGCTGTATCCGGGCAAATTCCAGAACAAGACCAACGGCATCACGCCCCGTCGCTGGCTGCTCAAGTGCAACCCGCGCCTCTCGGCCCTGATCACCCAGCGCATCGGCGACCGCTGGCCCCGCGATCTCGACCAGTTGCGGGAACTGGAGCGTTTCGCCGACGAGCCGCAGTTCCAGGAGGAATTCATGGCGGTCAAGCGCGCCAACAAGGTCGACCTCGCCGCCACCATCCAGGCCGAGTGCGGCATCGACGTCTCGCCCGACGCGCTCTTCGACGTCCAGATCAAGCGCCTGCATGAATACAAGCGCCAGCACCTGAATCTGCTGCACATTCTCGCCCTCTACCGGCGTCTGCTGCAGCACCCGGGGATCGACCTCGTGCCGCGGGTCTTCGTCTTCGCCGCCAAGGCGGCGCCCGGATACGATCTGGCGAAGAACATCATCCGCGCCATCAACCTCATCGGCGCGCGCATCAACGCCGATCCCCGCGTCGAGGGCAAACTGAAGGTGGCCTTCCTGCCGAACTACCGGGTCTCGCTGGCCGAGAAGATCATTCCGGCCGCGGATCTGTCGGAACAGATTTCCACCGCCGGCATGGAGGCCTCGGGCACGGGCAACATGAAGCTCGCGCTCAACGGTGCGCTCACCATCGGCACGCTCGACGGCGCCAATGTCGAAATCCGCGAGGAGGTCGGCGACGACAACATCTTCATCTTCGGCCTCACGGTCGAGGAGGTGGAGGCGCTCCGGGCCCGCGGTTACAACCCCTGGGATCTCTACCATCACGACGAGGAACTCCGCACGGTCATCGACTGGCTGGGCAGCGATTTCTTCACCCCGGGCGAGCACGGCGCGTTCGGACAGGTCCATGGCAGCCTGCTGCACGGCGGCGATCCGTACCTCGTGCTGGCCGACTTCCGCGCCTACAGCGACTGCCAGGCCCGCGTGGACCGCATGTACCGCGACCGGGCGGGCTGGGCGCGCCGGGCGATTCTTAACACCGCGCGCGTCGGCAAGTTTTCCAGCGATCGCACGATCCGTGAATACGCGGATGAAATCTGGAAACTGCAGCCCGTGCGGGTGCTGTGAGGCGCGGCGATGACCGCGTTGGGCGTGGCACTCGCTCTCCCCGGCGCGGTGGCGCGACGATGGTTCGGCGCCGTCAGCTCGCGGGTTCCGTTCCACGCCGGTCTGGCCGCTTTGGTCCTGCTGCCGGCATTGGCGGGGGCGCAGCGTGCGCGGCCGTGGGTGCTGCCACCGCTCGATGGTGAGTTGCAGGGCGAACTTAGCCCGCGGTGGTTTCCCGGCGCGCCGCCGGTGCGCTGGACCCTGCGCGTCGCCTCGGCGCGCCCGCGGGAGCGCACCGTGGCGGTGACGGTCGAGGGCCCGGGTTTGAAACTCGTGGCCGGCGCCGTGCTCGATCCGCGCGGAGAGGGCACCTGGGCCATCGACACCTGCACCGTGGATCTCGGCGAGTGGTACGGCTGGGTGGTGCCAAGGCTGGCTCCGGCGGCCGGTGCGACCAGCGCCAGCGGCACGCTGACCTTGCGCGGTTTGGGTTCGTGGCGCGACGGGGCGATCGGCGGCGAAGCCGAGGCAACCGTCCACGATGCCCGCTTTGAGGATCCCTCGCGCCATCTGACGCTCGAGGGCCTCACGGGCCGCCTGCGCGTCGGCGACCTTGCAGCCCGCCGCACCGCGGGCGAACAGGAACTGACTTGGTCGGGCGGCCGGTATGACACCGTGCCATTTGGCGCGGGGCGGGTGGTGTTCGCCGTCGAGGGAAGCACCGTGCGCATCCGCTCCGCGCGAGTCGCGGTGCTCGGAGGCGAGCTCGAGGCCGGCGGGATGACACTGTCGACTTCCTCGCCGGATTTCACGGTCACCGCCCAGGTGCGTGGGGTGGACCTCGGGCAGATCCTCTTCCTGCTGCCGCCCGTGCTCGCGGCGGCGCAGGGACGACTTGATGGGCACGTGGCGTTGCGTCGCGAATCCGGGGGACTGCAAATCGGGGTGGGGCGGCTCTCGCTCCGCCCAGGGGAGAGCGCCGAACTCCGGCTGGCGCCCACACCCGGTCTGCTCTCGGCCCAGTTGCCGGCCGCGGTTCGGCAGCATTATCCCGGGCTGGTGCAGCTCGAAACGGGCGGCATTCCGCTCAAGGCGGACGTGCTCGAGGTTCTGCTGACCCCGGGGGGCGATGCCGAGGGTCGCACCGCCGTGGTCCGCCTGGAGGGCGGCCCGGTCGATCCCAGCCTGCGGGCGCCGGTCGTCCTGCAGGTCAACGTGCGCGGCCCGCTCGATTCGCTGGTGAAGTTTGGCACGGACTCGCGCCTGCGGTTCGGTGACGGGCGCTGAGGAAACTTTCGTTGAATAAAACCGCGCCGCCGCGCATCTTATCCGGCCATGAAGCGCCTGTTCGCGTCCGTTGTGGTGTCCGCCGTGGCCCTGAGCGGCTGCGTGAACGTGAAGACCGAACCGATCGAGGTGAAGCCCATCCACATCACGGTCGACGTGAACGTGAAGATTGACCGCGCGCTCAACGACTTCTTTGGCGACCTCGACCGCAAGGCCGCCGTGCCCGGAACCTGATCTGCCCATGAATGCCTCCGCCCTTTCCCGCCTCTGCCTGCTTTTCGCCTTCGCCCTCTTCGGGGCCGCGCTCCTGCCCGCGCAGGATCTCGCCGCCGTGCGGGATCGCATGGAAAAACGCCTCCCCACGATTCTCGCGTTGAAGGATCGACAGGTCGTCGGGGAAACCAACCGCGGCTACCTCGAAGCGCGTGGCGCGGTGGGCGGCGGGGACCAGCAGGTCATCGCCGAGGAAAACTCCGACCGCCGGCGCGTTTACACCGCCATCGCCGGTCAGACGGGATCGACGGCCGATGAGGTGGGCCGCAAGCGCGCCGTGCAACTCGCTGATCTCGCCCGCCCCGGCCACTGGATTCAGGACGCCGCCGGCGCCTGGCGAAAGAAGTAGCGGCCCCTTCCCGCCCTCCGTTTCGCGGCGCGCCGCCCGGCGGGCGCTCGTCCTGACTGGAATTCCCGCCTTTCCCAGAGCGGACCGCGCAATCCGGCTTGCATGGCGCGCGGCGCACCTCGGGACCAGCGGGACGGAGGGTCTTATCCGATCAGGATACCCGCCACGCAGGCCGACAGGTAGCAGGCGAGGGTGCCGCCGATCATCGCGCGAAAGCCGAGCTGCGCCAGGTTGGTGCGCTGGCTCGGAGCGAGCGTGCCGATGCCGCCGATCTGGATGCCAATCGACACCAGGTTGGCGAAGCCGCACATCGCGTACGTGAGGATGATGAGGGTGCGCGGATCGGTGAGCGTGCCCGCCGCCTTCATCGCACCCAACTGCTGGAAGGAGATGAATTCGTTCAGCACCGTGCGGGTGCCGAGCAACGCGCCCGATTGCAGCAGGTAGCCGGATTCAATCCCGAGCAGCCAGGCGATCGGCGCGTACACCACGCCGAAAATGAACTCGAGGGAGAACACCTTGAAGGCGCCGTCCGTGACTCGCGCAATCCAGTCGTTGATCCCGGGGTACTCAACGATCGTTGCGCCTCCGATCGCCAGGGTGTGGGGCGCGCCCACCCAGCCGAGGAGGGCGTTGAACATCGCCACGAGCGCGGTGAACGCGATCAACATGGCGCCGACGTTGGCGGCAAGTTTGAGGCCGTCGGTCGTGCCGAGGCAGACGGCGTCGATCAGGTTGCCTCCGAGGCGCTCCTTCGAAACCGCGAGGTCCTTGTTCACCACCTCGGTCTGCGGCAGGAGCAGCTTGGAGATCATCAGGCCGGCGGGCGCATTGATCACCGAGGCGGTGATGAGGTGGGTGGCGAACAGCACCTGCTGCTTCGGATCGTCTCCGCCGAGGAAGGCGATGTAGGCGATCATCACGGCACCTGCAATCGTGGCCATGCCGCCGACCATCACAGTCATCATCTCCGAGCGGGTGAGGGTCGGCAGGTAGGGTTTGATCAGAAAGGGGGCCTCCGTCTGGCCGAGAAATATGTTGGCGGAGGCACTCAGCGTCTCCGCCCCGGAGAGGCGCAGCGTCTTCGACATGATCCAGGCGAAGGCGTAGACGATCTTTTGCAGGATCCCCAGGTAGTAGAGCAGCGAGGAGAAGGCCGAGAAGAAGATGATCGACGGCAGGATCATGATCGCAAACACCACCCCGTGCCTCGACTTGTCGGCGAGGGAGCCGAACAGCATGCCCACGCCGGCCGCGGTAAAGTTCAACAGATCGACGAACCGGTGGCCGATCCACTCGATGACCGCCCGCGCCGGACCGAAGTAGAGCACGAGCGCCGCGAACACGAACTGCAATCCGACTGCCATGACGACGTTGCGCCAGTTGATCGCCCGGCGGTTTTCGCTGAGCAGATACGCGAGGCCGATCAGCACCGCCATTCCGAAAAGTCCGCGGCCGACGTGAACGAGGGTCTCCATGTTGCGGGGGGAAAGGACCGCGAGCTTGCGGACCCGCCGGAGCCGGGCGAGAACCAAGTTGCCCATGAACGTTCAGGAACGCCTTGCCCGCCACCTCAGTCGCACGCCCGACCTCGCCCGGGCCTCGTTCGTCGCCCCCAATGCCACCATTGTCGGCGACGTCTCCCTCGGGGTCGACGCGAGCGTGTTCTACGGGGCCGTGCTGCGCGGCGACATCGCCCGCATCGTGGTGGGCGAGGGCAGCAACATCCAGGACAACGCCGTCGTGCATCTGGCCGACGACCTCGATGCGATCATCGGCGCGTGGTGCACCATCGGCCACGCTGCCATCGTCCACGCCTGCCTCATCGAGGACGAATGCCTGATCGGGATGGGCGCGACGGTGCTCGACGGCGCCCGCATCGGTGCGCGCAGCATCGTGGGCGCCAACTCGCTGGTACCGCAGCGCTTCACCTGCCCGCCGGGTTCGATGGTCTACGGTTCTCCTGCCAAGGTGGCACGCCCGCTTACGCCCGAGGAACAGACCGGCCTGCGGGTGTGGGCGGAGAAATACGTCGCGGTGTCGCGGGCCCATGCCGCCCGTCTGGCTCCCTCCCGGGTCTAATCGTAGAGACCCCGGTTGGGTTGGACCCTAGGCGCGAGAGTCAAATTCTCCCACGGGCGGTGATCATTCGCTCCCGGGAAGGGGTGGGCGGTGCCCACCAGGAAGCTCCCCTTACGTTCCCGGCGGTCGGCGCGATCCGACGTCGGCTTCCGCCGGCAGGTCGAGCGTGTGGAACGTGATCCGGTATCCGCCGCTCTCGCTGTCGCGGCGCGCGAGCTCGCGCCAGGGCAGGTGGCGCCACTCGGGAAACCAGGTGTCGCCGGGAACCTCGGCGTCGACCAGGGTGAGGTGCAGGCGGAGCGGCCGGAGGCCGGCGAGGGCAAGGGTTTCCTCGTAAATCCGCTGGCCTCCGCAAACGCAGACTTCGCCGGGCCAGTCCTCGGCGAGCACCAAGGCACCCCCCAGAGTGGCGGCGACGGCGATGTCGGGACTGGCAAGGTTGGACCGGCTCGTGACCACCACCGGCCGCCGCCCGTCGGCCCGCGCGCGCGGCCAGGTTTCGAAGCAGACCCGGCCGAGGACGCAGATTTGCCCGGCGGTGGCCTGGTGGAAGAAGGCGAGATCCTCCGGAATTGTCCACGGCAGCCGCCCGGCGCGGCCAATGACGCGGTTGCGGGCGCAGGCTACGTGGAGGTGGAGGAGCTTGGGCACGGCGATTCGGGGCGTGAGTTTTGGTCGGTTGATGGTTAGCTGCGGGTGATGACCATCGGAGTGCCGAAAGAGATCAAGATTGGCGAAACACGCGTCTCGATGACCCCGAGCTTGTGCCGGCGTTGCGTCGCCCTTGGCGCCCGCGTGCTGGTGCAGCGAGGGGCGGGCCTCACGGCCGGGTTCACTGATGGGGAGTACCGGGCGGCGGGCGCGCGACTCGTGACGGCGCCGGAGAAGGTATGGCGTGCGGCCGACTTGATCCTGAAGGTGAAGGAGCCGCTGCCGACCGAATACGAGTGGCTGCAGGAGGGGCAGACGATCTTCACCTACCTGCACCTCGCGGCGGGGGCGGAGCTTGCCCGCGTGCTGCTGAAGAAACGCATTCTCGGCATCGCCTACGAGACCGTGGAGGGCCGGGACGGGAGTTTTCCGTTGCTCAAGCCAATGTCGCAGATCGCCGGCCGGCTCTCGATTCAGATCGGGGCGTATTTTCTGCAGTCGCAGCACGGCGGATCAGGCGTGCTGCTGGGCGGGATCCCGGGGACGATGCCCGGGCACGTGGTGGTGGTGGGCGCGGGCAACTCCGGGGCGCACGCGGTGCAGATGGCCGCAGGCATGGGCGCTCGCGTGACGGTGCTCGACCTCGACACCCGCAAACTTGAGGCGCTCGACATGGAGTACCGCGGGCGGGTGGTGACGTTGATGTCAAATCCGGCCAACCTTGAGCACGAGGTTGCTGCCGCCGACCTCCTGATCGGGGCGGTGCTGATCCCCGCGGCGAAGGCGCCAACGGTGGTGTCGCGGCGCACGGTGGCGCGCATGCGGCCAGGCAGCGTGATTGTGGACATCGCGATCGATCAGGGGGGCTGTGTGGAGAGCATCCGACCGACGTCGCACCAAAACCCGGTCTACGTGCAGCACGGCGTGGTGCATTATGCCGTGCCCAACATGCCGGCGCTGGTGGGGCGTACGTCCACCCTGGGGCTGACGCAGGCGACGGAGCCTTACGTGGCGATGCTGGTAAGCCGCGGCATCGAACGGGCTCTCGCGGAACATGAGGGCTTGGCGAAAGGAGTGAACACCCGCGGCGGGCGCGTCACGTACCCTGCGGTGGCCGCTGCGCTCGGTTTTACCTGAGGGAGCGCCCTGGGGCAACCGGCTGAGCCGAGGCTCAGACTTTTTGACCCTTGTCGGAAAGCGCCATCGCTTTGAGGAAATGGCCGGCGCCCACCGACGTCCGAAACTTCGGGAGAGCAGGGTGGGCACTCCTGCCCGCGCCCGGCGCCGGACCGACCGCGGGCAGGAGAGGCCGCACTCCCTTGGGCTCAGGCCAATTCAACGGGCCAGGAGGTCAGAGGCTGAAGCACCACCGGCGGGGCGGGCCGGTGGGAACCGATCAGAGCCGTTGCAGCAGTTCACCATCCCCTGCGCCCCACTTCAGGCCGCCGGCGCAGGCAACTGCGGATTCGAACAAAAATTGGGACGAACGGCGCGTGCAGCGCCCGTTCACAACCGCCGGTACTTCTCGGGCGGAATCTTGATGCGGTGCCCGGAGTCCAGATCGGTAAAGATATGCCATTTCGAGTCCTGGGTATTGTGGACGGCCACCTCCATTTTGTGGCCGGCTTCGTAGGTGTACTCTTCCATGGCGAAGCCATGATCCTCGTGGAGGATGGCTTCGCCAAGTTCGCCGCTGTGCGGCTCGGTGACTTCGATTTTCCAGGTGTCCATGGGAGTATTGGGTTTAACTGACAAATGAGGGTGACGCCTTACTTCTCCTCCGGGTTGCCGTTGCGTTTGGCGCGCTCGGCCAGGATTTTTTGCATCATCTCGGCCGGAACCTCGGCGTAATGATCGAACTCTTCGGCGTGGCGGCCGCGACCGCTGGTGAGCGACCGCACCACGGTGCTGTAGTGGTAGAGTTCCTTTTGCGGCACCTTGGCGCGGATGATTTGGAAATGGCCATCGGACTCAACCCCAAGAATCTGGCCGCGCCGGGAGGACAGATCGCCGAGGATGGCGCCGACATACTCCTCGGGCACCATGACGGTGGCGGTGTAGATCGGCTCGAGCAAGCATGGGCGGGCGGCCATAAAGGCCTCCTTGAAGGCGTGGTAGCCGGCGACCTGGAAGGCGATATCCTTGGAGTCGACCGGGTGCATCTTGCCGTCGTAGAAGTCGGCCTTCACGTCGGTCACGCGGAATCCCGCCATGATACCTTCGCGGCAGGCGGTTTGGATGCCTTTTTCCACCGACGGAACGAAAACACGGTCGACGTTGGTTCCGACCAAGGACTGGGTAAACACCAAGCCGCTGTCGCGCGGGCCCGGTTCGATGCGCAGCCATACTTCGGCGAACTGGCCCGCGCCGCCGGTTTGTTTCTTGTGCCGGTACTTCGAGCCGCCCGAGGTGCGGATGGTCTCCCGGTAAGGAATGTGCGGTTCCTCCAGGCCGACATTGACGCCGAAGCGCCGCAACAGCCGCTCGACAATCACCTGCAGGTGGATCTCACCCTGTCCGGAAACGATGGTCTGGTGCACCTCGTCGTCGACGCGGTAGTGGAAGGTCGGATCCTCCTGGTGAAGGGTGGCGAGCCCGACGGCGAGTTTGTCCTCGTCGCCCTTGGAGCGCAGGCGGAGCGCGCCGTGGATATTGGGCTTGGGATAGTCGACCTTCGGCAGGCTGACCGGTAGTTTCTGACTGCAGAGCGTGTCGCCGGTGTGGGTGTTGCGCAGTTTCACCACCGCGCCGAGGTCGCCCGCGCAGAGCTGGGGCACGGGAATGCGCTCATGGCCGTTGAGCACGTAAATCTGGCCGAGGCGTTCACTGACGTCGTGGGTGGAATTGTAGAGTTCCTCGCCGGACCGGACGGTGCCGGAGAAGACCCGGAAGAGGGACAGTTCGCCGACCCCGGGTTCGTTCATGGTCTTAAACACAAAGGCGACGGGTTCGGGCTGCTGCAGCGTTACCGAGCCGGGCAGGCCGCCGGCGTCGCGGGCCGGAACCTCGGCGCGGTCGAGCGGAGACGAACCGTACTTCGCGATGAAATCCATCAGTCGCGCGACGCCCACGTTGGTCTCGGCCGACACCGCGAAGAGCGGGATGAAGACCTGTTTCTGGATCGCCTGATGCAGGCCGGCGCGGAATTCCTCCTCGGCCAGGATGCCTTTTTCGAAGAACCTTTCCATCAGGGTGTCGTCGGATTCCGCTACGAACTCGATGAGTTGCCGGTGCAGTTCCTGCACTTTCTCGGCCAGCGCGCCCGCGGGCGTCTCGGTGTACTTGCCACTGCCGCCGGGGACGTAGGTCGTGATTTCGTTGCGCATCACGTCGAGCACGTGGCTGAATCCCGGGCCGGCGTTGAGGGGAAGGGTGATGGGGAAGACGTTCTTGCCAAAGTGGGCGCGGGCATCGGCGAGAATGTCGTCGAACTTGACGTTGGCCTTGTCGAGGGCGTTAACGACCAGCATCTTCGGCAGACCGAAATGGGTGGCGTAATCCCAGGCGGCGTCGGTGCCGACTCCGAGGCCGTGGGCGGCGTTGATCGTGATGAGGGCGAAGTCGCCAACGCGCAGGGCCCCCAGTCCCTCGCTGATGAAGTCGCTGTAGCCGGGGCAGTCGAGAATGTTGAGCTTGCGCCCCATCCACTCCGTATGAAGGAGCGAGCAGTGCACCGAGATCTGGTGGTCTTTCTCGCTGGCGTGATAGTCTGAAACCGTCGTGCCGGCGGCGATGCTGCCCATGCGTCCGATGCGCCCGGAGCAGGCGAGCATGGCCTCGGTGAGCATGGTCTTGCCAGCGGAGGCATGGCCGAGGACGGCGAAACTTCTCAGGTCTGAAGAGGAGTATTCTTTCATTGACCGTGGGGTCTGGAGGGTTGTGGCCACGCGACGCGCGTGGTGTGTTGGGGGAGGGTAGCGGACGGCGCAGGGCGGGGGCTCCGCGTCGCTTGCGAGAGTGTGCGCGGACTTTGCCAAAGGCTGGCGGGGTGATGGCAAGTGCGAATCTTCCCGTGATTTGGCGGGCGCACTGCGATTGCCGGGAAGGGGGACGCCAGGACGCGGTGGCGCCCTCCGCGGGCGGCGTTCCCCGGCGCCGTTCCCGCCCCGGCCGGATTCTGGTCTTACGGAAGGCTTTTACTGTTGCGCGCCACTGCTGAACGAATGAATTGGCCGGGACCCGCATGAGACCAGATCGGGCACAACGTTCGCGGCGCGAGATCAAGTACATCATCAACGAGGAAAAGGCACTCGCGGTCCGGGCCTATCTGCAGCCGTATCTCGAGCCGGATGAGTTCGCGGCCGGCAAGCCCAACAACTCGTACGAAGTCCACACGCTCTACCTCGACTCGAACCACCTCCGCACCTACCATGCGGCCAACAACGGCGAGCGCAACCGGTTCAAGCTGCGCATCCGCTATTACGACGAGGATCCGACCTCGCCGGTGTTTTTCGAAATCAAGCACCGCATGAACGAGGGAATCGTCAAGCAGCGCGCGCGGGTGAAGCGCGAGGCGGTCAAGGCGCTGCTGGTGGGTGAGAGCCCGCGGCGGGAATACCTGTACTCCGAGCACCCACAGCAGTGGGTGGATCTGCTGGATTTCTGGCAGTTGGTGGAGAAACTCGAGGCGGCGCCGCGGGCCCACAATGCCTACTTGCGGGAGGCCTACGTCAGTCCCGGCAAGTCCGCCGTGCGCGTCACGATCGACCGGGCGGTGCGGATCGAGCCGGAGTTCAGCGGCGTGCTGGCGACGCGGCTTGCCCACCCGGTCGAGGTGTTCGGCGGCGTCGTCATTCTCGAACTCAAGTTTACGGACCGCATGCCGGTCTGGCTGATTGAGATGGTGCGGGGCTTCGAACTGAAGAGCTGCGGGGCGGCCAAGTATGTGCGCGGCGTTGAGATTCTCGGCGAACAGCGGGTGGCGCGGCGGCTGACCGGGTTCGAATGGGGCAGCGCCATCACCAACACGCCCACCAGCGCTCCTTGGCTCGACAACTCCGCCGCGGTTCGCGGAGTCTTGGGGCCCAACCGGCAATGAACGCGCTTTTCCAAGGCGATTTTGGCTCCGCGCCGACCAGCTTTCAGGTGCTGTTGCTGGCGATGCTGCTGGCTTACCTCTGCGGCCAGGCGATGGCCTGGGTCTATGTCTACACGCATTCGGGCGTGTCGTATTCGCGGTCGTTCGTGGTTTCGTTGATCGTGCTGCCGGTGCTCGTGGCACTGGTGCTCCTGGTGATGTCGAACAATCTCATCACGGCGTTCGGGCTGATCGCGGTCTTTGCGGTCGTCCGCTTCCGCAACGTCCTCCGCGACACCCTCGATACCTGCTATGTGCTGGCGGCGATCATCCTCGGCACGGCCTGCGGCACCCAGAAGTTTTCCTCGGCGGTGATCGGCTGCCTCGTGCTGCTCGCTCTCTTTCTCTTTCTGTGGATGACGGCCGCCGGCACCCGGCACCGGTTCGACCTGATTCTCAACGTAAAGTGGATGCGCGCGGCCGCGGAGATGCCGGCGCTGACACGCCTGCTCCACCGCCACTGCCTCCGCGTCCACGTCGCCAACCAGCATTTTGGCAAGGGCATGGAAGGTATTGACCTTTCCTACCGCCTGCTGCTGCGCAACCCGGCGCGCGTGGCGGAAATGCTGACCGAGATTTCCGATCTTCCGGGCGTGGAGCGGGTGTCCAGTGTCCAGGCGGCGGACGAATCCGAGATCTGATTCATGGACGATCCGCAGCGGCCGCTTCCCACCATCCCCATCCCCCCTTCGCAGCGCTGGCGGGAGGTTCGGCTGCTCTACCTGCCGCGGATCATCTTTGTGCTGGGCGTGCTGCTGGCAGCCTGGATGTGGAATCGCTGGGTGACGCCGGCGACGCTGGTCGCCGAAGTCGAGGTGCGCCAGGCGGAGGTGCGTTCACCGCACGACGGGGTGATCGTCGAACTGAAGGTCACCGATTTTCAAGCGGTCGAGGCAGGCGAGGTGGTGGGACTGGTCGCTCCGGTCGAGGGCCGGACCCTCGAGGCCACCCTGGATTTGATTCGCGCCGAGGTCGGGATGCTCTCGACCACCATGGCCGGCGCCACGGATCGCCAGCGGGTGGCGCTGGAGTTTGAACGGCTGCAATTGGAGTGGATGGGGACGCGCGTGGAACTGGCGTCGCTGCGCGGCAAATTGGTGCATGCCGAGGGCGACCTCCGGCGGGTGGAGCCGCTGCACCGGAGCGGGGTGGTTTCCGACGACGAGCATGCCCTCGTGAAGGCAACGCGCGACACCCTCCGCGACCAGGTCGCCGAACAGGAGCGCCTCGTCCGGCAGCTCGAACCGATCTTTACGGCGAAGGACGTGGCGGACGGGCAGGAGGCGGTGTTGTCCGCGAAATCGGCGCTGGATTCGTCAATCAAGGTGGCGGAGGCGAGGCTCCGGCTGGCGGAGGCGCAACTGGCGCCGCGACCTTTGGTTTCACCGATCCGCGGTGTCGTTTCCCTGTTGGTCCAGCGCCAGGGGCAGCCGGCGGTGGCGCGGCGTCAGGGGGAGGCCGTGGTCGCCGGCGAGCCGATTCTGCAGGTGATTGGAACCCAGCCGGAGCGGCTGACCGGTTTTCTGCGGCAGCCCCTGTCTCTCCAGCCCGAGGCCGGGATGCCGGTCGAGATCCGCACCCGGGCGGGGAAACGGACGGTCGCCCGGTCGCGGATTTTGCACGTCGGGGCGGGCATGGAACCGATTACGCCCTCCCTGGTGGCGGCGATGCGGCTGCCTCCCACCCCGCTGCCGGAGCCGGGATTACGGGTGCAGATCGAAATTCCTCCCGGACTGACGCTGCGCCCCGGTGAATTTGTCGACGTCTCCCTCCCGTGAGCGGGAGGGTCGGCTGGGTGCCGGCTACAGGTTGGTGCCAGAGGCCGGGGTTGAACCGGCGACCAAAGGCTTATGAGTCCTCTGCTCTACCACTGAGCTACTCTGGCCAACGAGGGGCGGAAACGTGCAGGGTCCGTCTTCAAATTCCAATCAAAAACTCGCCTGGGAACCCGGGTTCCCGCGTCCGGCGTGATCGTGGCGTTTGATCCCACGGGCCTTTGATCTGGATCAAGGCGGGCAGCGGCCGGGTCTGTCATTCTGGCGCCCTCCTCATGAACCTCGCCACTCCCACCTCCCCGATCGCCGGCGCCGCCGGCGCCGATGTCCTCTTCGACGTGCGCCCCATCCCTTGCCGGGTGAAGCACGCGCAGATCTTCCAGCGCTGGCTCGACCTCCCGGTCGGTCACCACTTCATCCTGCTCAACGACCACGATCCGGTGCCGCTGCGCTACCAGTTCGAGGCCGAGTTTCCCGGCGCCGTCGGCTGGGAATACGTCGAGCGCGGGCCGGAGGAGTTCCGCGTGAAGATCACCAAGCTGCGGGCGACGGCGGGGACGGCGCCGACGCCCCCGGCGACGTGTGGCGGCGGCACGGGCGACGACGAGGGGAGCCTTGATGTCCGCGGCCTCGAACCGCCCGAACCGCTGATCCGGATTCTCAACGCCTTGGAATCGCTGCCGGCCGGGGCGACGCTGCGCGCCCGCACCGACCGCGAGCCGTGCCACCTGTTTGGCGAAGCGGTGCAGCGTGGATTCCGCTACACCAGCGGGGCGCATCCCGACGGGGGGTGGCTCACGGTACTCACCCGTGGCTGAGACGGGCTCCAGTTCCGCCGGGGCGGCGGCGCGGCCGGGCGTGCTCACCCCGAGCTGGCTGGCGGCGCAGGGCCGGCTGCCGCTCGCTTTTGTGGGGGTCGGCCTGGTCTGGCTGGTGCTCGGGGCCGGCCTGCTCGCCGTGCGACCGGAGGTGCTGGCGCTGCCGCACCAGCATCCGCAGGTGGTGGCGCTCACGCATGCCTGGGTGCTGGGATTCTTCGTGACGATCGCGTGTGGAGCCATCTATCAGCTCGCGCCGGTCGCACTGGGCACGACCCTTCGCAGCGAGCGGCTGGGCTGGTGGCACCTCGGGCTCCATGCCGTGGGCGTTCCGGGGATGGTGTATGCATTCTGGGTCTGGGATCTGGGGCTGGTGGGCCATTTCGGGGCGCCGGTGGGCCTCGGGGTGATCCTCTTTGCGGTGAACACCTGGCGGACCGTGCAGCAGGCCGGCCGGAGCGGCACGGTGGCGCGCTCGCTGCAACTCGCGGCCGGCTGGCTCCTCCTCACGGTGCTGCTCGGGCTCCTGCTCAGCGCCAACCGGCATTGGGCCTTCATCCCGATGGATCCGCTGGCACTGCTCCGGGCCCACGCGCATCTCGGCCTGATCGGCTTCTTCGTCACGCTGTTGCAGGGAGTGGGCTTCCAGTTGATTCCGATGTTCACGCTCGGCGAGGTGCGGGACTGGCGGCTCGCCAACCTCGGGCTGGTCTTCTCGCAGGGCGGCCTGCTGGTCCTCGCCCCCGGGCTGGCGTGGGGGTGGGGCTGGGTCTCCTGGCTGGCGGCCGTCGCCGTCGCCGCCGGGCTCGTCTGCTCGGCCGTGGCCCTGCGCGCGGCCCTGGAGACCCGGAAGAAACGCGTGCTCGACGCCGGGACGGCCACCTTTCTGCGCGGCGGGATCGGGGTGTTGATCGCGGCCGCCGCCGGTGTCGAGCTGGTTGCGCCGACCACACCGTGGGGATCGGCGCCGGGAGGCTTCGGGGCGATGGCCTACGCGGTGCTTGTTTTCGCCGGTGGCCTGCTGCCGTGCTTCACCGGGATGTTGTGCAAAATTGTGCCTTTCCTCACCTGGATGCGTGCCTACGGCCCGCGCGTCGGCCGCGAACCCACTCCGGCGGCCAGCGCCCTTAGTCAGCCGCACCTCGAGCGCTGGAGTCTCGGGCTGCAGCATGCCGCCGCACTGCCGCTGCTCGTCGGCGTTTGGAACCTCCAGGTGGGCTGGTTGCGCGCCGGCGCCTGGTTGCTGGCCGCGGGCACGGCCTTGTACGCCGTCAATCAGACCCTCGTGCTCCGCCACCTCTGGCACCAGCCCGCCACCCCGCCCCGCCCCGCCGCCAAACCCGCCTCCCTTCCCGCCCTTTCCCGATGACTCCGCCCGATTCCACCACTGTCTGGGACGCGCTTCGCGCCATTCCCGATCCCGAGTTCGGCGTCAACCTCGTCGACCTCGGGCTGATTTACAGCGTCGAATGCCAGGAGGGGGACATCGCGGTCGTGATGACGCTCACGACACCGAGTTGTCCGTCCGGCGGCTGGATCGTGGAGGGAGTGCGGACGGCCCTCCAGAACCTGCCGGGCGCGGGAGTGGTAAAGGTCGATCTCGTCTTCGACCCGCAATGGACGCCGGAGATGTTGAGCGAGGAAGCGCGGCGGATCCTGGCCGAGGGGCGGTAGCCCGGCTCTTTGTCGGGAGGATGTAGCCGGGGCGACGCGCCCCGCGTGCTCGGGACGAGGCCGGGCGAGGTTGCCCGGACCCCATCAACCCCATCCAGTCGAGCCGGACGTTTCCCTGACCGGCTGCGGTCCGAACCCGCGCCGCCCCACCGCGTCGCACCGCTCCGCGACGCGTCTACCGCCGGCGGATCTCGTACGTGCTCCCGGCGGTGGTGGTGAAATCGATCGTGACCGCCGGCGGCACCTTCACCTCCGGCAGCGCCGCCGGTGCGGCGATTTCGGGCCGGCCGGCCGCGACGACGCGGTAGAAGGGATTGGGATTGGGCCCGGCGGCCGGGCGCGGCGCGGCGCCGTCGACGGCGACGGCTGCGGCGGTGCGCAACCGCAGGTGACCGCCGAGCTGCGAGCGCACCACCGCACGGGTGAGCCGGCCGCCGCTCCACTCCAGGTCGACTTCGAAGCCGCCCCGGGCGCGCAGGCCCGTGGCGCGGCCTTCCGGCCAGGCCGACGGCAGCGCCGGCAGCAGGTGCAGGACGCCGGCGTGGCTCTGCACCAGCAGCTCGGCGACGCCCGCGGTGTAGCCGAAGTTGCCGTCGATCTGGAACGGCGGGTGGGCGTCAAAGAGATTCGGATACAAGCCGCCGCCGCGACCGCCGGCGCCGGGGCCGCCGACGAGCCGGAACAGATTGCGGACAATGGCGTAGGCGTGGTCGCCGTCGAGCAGGCGCGCCCAGAGGTTGATCTTCCAGCCCATCGACCAGCCGGTGGCCTCGTCGCCTCGCAGTTCCAGCGTGCGGGCGGCGGCGCGGAACAGCTCGGGGGTGTGGTCGGGGTTGATCTGGTTGCCGGGGTGCAGGGCGTAGAGGTGCGAGACGTGGCGGTGCTGCGGCTCGGCTTCGCGGTAGTCCTCGCGCCATTCCTGCAACTGCCCGCGGGCGCCGATGCGGTAGGGGGCGAGGCGCGCGAGCTGGCCGCGCAGTTCGGCGGCCAGGTCCGGGTCGCGGCCGAGGAGTTCGGCCGCCTCGACCGTGCGGCTGAAGAGCTCGCGCACGATCGCGAGATCCATCGTGCAGCCCTGGCTGGTGGCGGCGCGACCGCCGTCGGGGCCGAAAAACGCGTTCTCCGGCGAGGTGCTCACCGGCGTCACCAGTTCGCGGGCGCGGGGGGAGCCGGCGGGGCCGTCGCCCGCCTCGCGCAGCCAGTCGGCGCAGAACTCCGCCGCGCCCTTGAGGAGCGGGTAGGCTTCGCGTTCGAGGAAGGCGCGGTCGCCGCCGAAGAGGTAGTGGTCCCAGAGGTGGGCGGCGAACCAGCCCGCGGCCATGTTCCAGAACGCGGCCCGCGCCTGGCCATCCACCGGAAAAGCATCGCGCCAGATCGTGGTGTTGTGATGCAGCACCCAGCCGCGCGCACCGTACATCCGCTGCGCCGCGAGCCGGCCGGGGATCGCCACCTCGCGCAGAAGGCGGAAGAGGGGTTCGTGCAGTTCGGGCAGGCCGGCGACCTCGGCCGGCCAGTAGTTCATCTGGGTGTTGATGTTGACGGTGTAGCCGGATGCCCAGGGCGGGATCACCTGATCGTTCCAGATGCCCTGCAGGTTGAGCGGCTGGGTGCCGGCGCGGGAGCCGGCGATCAGCAGGTAACGGCCAAACTGAAACGTGAGCGCGGCCAGGGAGGGATCACCCGTGTCGCGAAACGCGGCGATCCGCCGGTCGGTGGGCAGCGCCTCCTTGGCGGGGTCGCCGGTGAGGTGCAGGGTCGTGCGGGTGAAGAGCGCCCGGTAGTCGCGCTCGTGGCGCTCGCGCAGCGCAGGGTAGGGCTGGCGCAGGGCGGCTTCGACGTCGCGGGTGACGGCACCGGCGAAGTCGGCGGGCTCGCGGCTGGGGCTGCGGTCGGGGCCGTTGAAGCTGCTGCGCGCGCCCAGCACCAGGATCGCCTCGCTCGCTCCGCTGATGCGCAGGGCGTCGGCGGCGGTCTCGATCCGGCCGTCGGTCGTGGCTGCGAGCAGCGCCTGGAAAAACATGCCCCGGCCCTCGAGCTCGCCGGCATAGATCACGGTGCCGTTGTTCTCGTTGCCCTGGTGGGGCCGCGCCCGTGGCAGCCGCCGACCCTGGGCGTCGTAGAGTTCCGGATACCGGAGCTGATCTCCCCACTGCTCGATGGTTTTCAGCGGTCGGCGGCCCACATAGGCCGGCACCTGGCCGCGGAAGGCGAGGCGGCCGGGACCGGCCGGCACCGGCCGGGCGGTCGGGTGCACCGAGGCGAAATGCGCCCGGAACGCCAGGGCGCCGGCGCGGTCGGCCCGCAGCCGCACCACCAGGACTTGATCGGGATGGCTGGCGAACACCTCCCGCGTGTAGGTGACGCCGCCGCGGCGGAAGCTCGTACCGGCGGTGGCATTCGCCAGATCGAGCCAGCGGCGGTAGTCGGTGGCCGCGCCGGCGGCCGGGTCGGCCGTGAAGTCGAGGAACAGATCGCCCAGCGGCTGGTAGCACTGCTGGTTGCGGCCGAGCCAGTGCTTCGTGATGTGGGCGTCGGCGGCGGCGTTCCGCCCGGTGCGCAGGAGGTGCCGCACGTGCTCCAAGTCCGGGCGGATGTCGATGGTGCGGAGATCCGCCGGCGGCTCGCCCGAGTAAAGCGTGTCCTCGTTGAGCTGGAGGTGCTCGCGCTCGATTCCGGCGTGGACCATCGCGCCGAGGCGGCCGTTGCCCAGCGGCAGCGCCTCGGTCCAGCGCGCGGCCGGGGCGTCGTACCAGAGCGAAAGACCCGGCGTCGTCGCCGGCGGCGGGGCACCCGCGAGCAGAGCGGCGCACGGCGCGATCAGGATGGGGGCGAGGCGAAGGAGGGTCGGCATGGTGCGGGGGACCTTAGCGCGGGGAGCTGCCACTACGAACGAGATCTTTCGGACGTCCGCGAGCGGCGCCGGGCGCCCTCGATCGCTTGTCATCGATTGGATGACGACGGTCCGGGCGGCGACCCCGGCTGGACTTGTCATCCAATGGATGACAAGCGGACGGTGCGGCGGGACACGGGTGGCACGGGCGGCGCGGATGGCGCGGGTGATGCGGGTGGCGCGGGCGGCGCGGGCGGCGCGGATGGCGCGGGTGCGGGCGGAAGGTGGGCGGGGGCAGGAATTGCATCGCCCCGGCGGCGGGCGGGCGTCTGAATCCCGGACCGCCGGCCGCCGCGGGTGTCCGATCGGGACCGAAGCGGCCGGGCCGGTGCCGCCCGAACTCTCCGCCATGAATCCTGCCTCCCTGTGTCGACGACTGGTGTGTGCCACCCTCACTCTGCTGCGGATCTTTTGGCAGCGAGTGCCGCCCGCGGCTCGAACGAGGTGGGCGCGCGCGTCCCGGTGCGCTGCGGCCGGCCAGGGGAGCGGCCTGCGGCGGGCTCCGGTGGGATCCGCCGGCCAGCCCCCGCTGGTTCGCGGCCGCCCGCGGTGGTGGTTGCTCGGCGGTCTGGTGCTCGTGCCGGGCGCCGGCGCCGCTGCTGCGCCGGTGCGCCCCAACGTCCTCTTCGTGATGGCCGACGACTACCGGCCGGAGCTGGCGTCGTATGGCTCGCCCGCGCGCACGCCGCACCTCGATCGGCTCGCCAAGCGCGCCGTGCAGTTCGAGCGCGCCTATTGCCAGCAGGCGGTGTGCAATCCGTCGCGGTCCTCGCTGCTCACCGGGCTGCGCCCGGATACGCTCGGGTTGTGGAACAACGGCACGCATTTCCGCGAGCTGAAGCCGGACGTCGTGACCCTCCCGCAGCACTTCAAGCAGCAGGGCTACGTGACGCGCAATGTCGGCAAGATCTTCCACAACTGGCACACCAGGGAAAAGGGCGATGCCCGTTCGTGGAGCGCGCCGGAGTTCCTGCACTATGAGAGCCACGGGCATGACGCCCCGCAGGTGACGGGAGCCCTCCCGCCGAACCTCGTCTCGGGCGGTGGGCGGCTCTACACCAAGGTGCCGCTGACGGAGTGCCGTGACGTGCCGGACGAGGCGTATTTCGACGGCCGGGTGGCGGCGGAGGCGGTGCGCGTGCTGGCGGAGATCAAGGACCGACCGTTCTTTCTCGCGGTCGGTTTCTGGAAACCACATGCGCCGTTCAACGCGCCGAAGAAGTACTGGGATCTTTACGATCGGGCGAATCTCCCGCCGCTGAATCCGCACCGGCCCACCGACGCACCCGAGATCGCCTTTCACGACAGCCGCGAGATCCTGGGGCTGCCGGGTGCGGGGCGGATCACCCCGACCCCGGAGCTCGAGCAGGAGATGCGGCACGGCTACTTCGCCAACATCTCCTATCTGGATGCGCAGCTCGGCAAGGTGCTCGACGCCCTCGAGCGGAGCGGCGTGGCCAGCCGCACGATTCTCGTGTTTGTCGGCGACCACGGATATCACCTCGGGGAGCACGGGTTGTGGGGCAAGACCTCGACCTTCGAATACGATGCGCGCGTGCCGTTGTTCATCGCCCCGCCCGGCAGCGAGCACGGCGGCAAGGTCACGGAGTCGCTGGCGGAACTGGTCGATCTCTTCCCGACCCTGGTCGAGCTGTGTGGTCTGCCCCCGGTGCGCGGGCTCGACGGCACCAGTCTCGTGCCCGTGTTGCGCAATCCCGAGAGCTCGGTGAAGGAGGCCGCGTTCACGCAGCACCCGCGGCCAGCCTACTACGATCGCGAGCCGGAGAAGGTGCCGAAGGTCATGGGCTACTCGGTGCGCACCGCCGCGGTGCGCTACACGGAGTGGCGCGACTGGAGGACCGGCGCCACCGTGGCGCGCGAGCTCTACGAGGCCCACGATGAGCCGGCCGAGACGCAGAACCAGATCGACGTGCCGCAGGTCTCCGGCCCGCAGGCCGAGGCGGAGCGTCTCTTGCGGGAGCGCTTCCCGCGTCGCACGCGTTGACTCCCGCGCCTCCGGCGGCCGTGCCCTTCGCGCCGCCCGGCGCGACAGGCCCCCGAAAGGCCGGTAAGAACAAGCAGAAAACGCCCTGAAACCCTTTTCACCATGACCAACCCTCCTGTCTCCCTCCTCCACGGCTGGCGCCGCCGGCTCGTGTTCGGCTGGCTTGTCCTGCAGTGTGCCGCCGCGGCGTTCGCGGCGGGCGCGACGCGGCCCAATCTCCTGTTCATCATCTTTGACGACTGGGGCTGGCGCGAGGCCGGCGCCTACGGTTCAACCTGGGTGAAGACGCCGCACTTCGATCGCATCGCGCGCGAAGGCGCCTTGTTCCTGAACGCCTTCACGTCGAATCCCAAATGCAGCCCCTGCCGCGCCAGCATCCTCACCGGCCGCAACACCTGGCAGTTGCGCGAGGCGGTCTCGCACAACGGCTACTTCCCGGCCGGCTTCGAGGTCTACCCGGACCTGCTCGAGCGCGCGGGCTATTTCGTCGGCCTGACCGGCAAAGGGTGGGGGCCCGGCGACCACAAGACGCTGGCGAAACGCGAGCGCAACCCTTCCGGTCCGACCTTCGAGGAGCACACCACCGCGCCGCCGGCATCCGGCATCAATCGGAAGGACTACGCGAAAAACTTTGAGACCTTCCTGCAGCGGCGACCCAAGGAACAGCCGTTCTGCTTCTGGATGGGTTTCCACGAGCCGCACCGCGCCTACGAGCGCGACTCCGGCGTGCGCCTCGGCAAGAACCTCGCGGACGTCACCGTGCCTCCCTACTTCCCCGATCTCGCGGCGGTGCGCGGAGACCTCGCCGACTACGCCATCGAGGTGGAGTATGCCGACTCGCACATCGGCCGCGCCCTGCGCACCCTCGAGGCGGCGGGCGAACTCGACCGCACCCTGGTCGTCGTGACGTCGGACCACGGCATGCCCTTTCCGTACGTCAAGGGCCAGATCCACGAGGACGGCTTCCACCTGCCGCTGGCGATGCGCTGGGGCGACGTGATCAAGGCCGGCCGCCGGGTCGAGGACTTCGTGAACGTGCGCGACTTCGCGCCCACCTTCCTCGAAATGGCCGGCCTGCCGGTGCACGCGCAGATGACCGGCCGCAGCCTGCTCGCCCTCCTCCGCTCGCCGCAGTCGGGTTGGGTTGAAAACCGCGCCGAGATGCTCGTGGGCAAGGAGCGCCACGATCTCGGCCGCCCCAACAACGCCGGTTACCCGGTGCGCGCCCTGCGCACGAAGGACTTCCTTTATGTGCGCAACTTCCATCCGGAACGCTGGCCCGCCGGCAATCCCGAGACCGACTTCGGCAACTGCGACCCCAGCCCCACCAAGGAGGTGCTCAAGACGATCGGCGGCGAGTTTTACGATCTGTCGTTTGGCAGGCGGCCGGCGGATGAACTCTACGATCTGCGCCGCGATCCGCACGGCGTGAACAACCTCGCGCACGATCTGTTTCACGCCGGCACGGTCGAGACCCTGCGCCGCCGGATGCTCGCCCTGCTGCAGGAGGAGCAGGATCCGCGCGTGCTCGGGCAGGCCGCCCTGCTTGAAAGCTACCAGTACGTCGGCGGCGGCGGCAACAAGGCCTACGCCAACTGGCTCAAGGCCCAGGACGCGAAACTGCAGGGCAAGGCGCCGGCGGCCCCCGAGGCCGCGCCGCCCGCTCGCAAGGCCGGCCGGAAGAAATAGGCCGCCTCGCGCCGGCCGGCGGAACCGCGGCAACTGCGCGCTTGTCGCGCGGGTGAAAACCTGCGCCTTCAATCCCCTCCCACCGCCTTATGCCGACCCGCACCCGACGTTCCTTTCTTCGTGACACCCTCGTGGCCGGAGCGACTGCCAGCCTCGCGGCGCGCAGTCGCGGCGCGGTGGCGGAGGAGACGTACGACTACGTCGTCGTCGGCGCCGGGTCCAGCGGCTGCGTGCTGGTCAACCGCCTCAGCGCCGACCCCGGCGTTCGCGTGCTGCTGCTCGAGGCCGGCGGGCCGGGCGATCACCCGTTGATTCCGGTGATCGGGCAGTGGACGTCCCTCGTGGGCTCGGAGGTCGACTGGAATTACGCGACCGAGCCCGAGCCCGGCCTCGGGGGCCGCAGTGTGAAGTGGCCGCGCGGGAAGACCTATGGCGGCTCGAGTGCGATCAGCGCCGCGGCCTACGTGCGCGGGCACCCGCTCGATTTCGACGGCTGGGCGGCGGAGGCGGGCCCGGCGTGGGGCTACCGGCAGGTGCTGCCAATCTTCAAGCGACTGGAGGACAATACCCGCGGCGAGACGGAGTCGCTGGGGCGGGGCGGCCCGATCGCGGTCGCGGATCAGACGGATCCCCATCCCGGGCATCTCGCCTTTCTCGAGGCGGCGCGCGCGCTCGGCTTCGCGGCGGACCCGCAGTGGGACTTCAACTCCGCCCGGCCGGAAAACGGGGCGGGTTATTACCAGAAGCACCTGAAGGACGGCCGGCGGCAGTCCGCTGCGGCGGCGTTTCTCACGCCGGTGCTGGAGCGCCGCAACCTCGTCGCCCGCCCTTACTGCCAGGTGAGCCGCCTGCTGCTGGCCGGCCAGCGGGTGACGGGCGTGGAGTATTTTCGCGGCGGCGCCGCGGCGGGTCAGAAGCCGCTGGTGGCGCAGGTGCGGGCCACCCGCGAGGTGATCCTCTGCGCGGGCGCGGTCGACTCGCCGAAAATCCTGCTGCTCTCCGGTATCGGCCCGGCGGATGCGTTGCGCGCGGCGCGGATTCCGGTCGTGCACGACCTCGCGGGCGTGGGCGCCAACCTGCACGACCACCCGCGCATCGGCCTGCGCTGGCAGGGCCGGACCACGCTGCCCGGCTCGGCGGTGTCGGCGGGACTGCTCACCCATTCGCGGCGCGGCGTAAACCCGGGCGTGCCCGATGTGCAGTTCTATGTCGGCCGCGGCCTGAGCACCCCCGACCCGGCGATCGCATTTTCCGTGGTGGTGTCGCGGGTGTACAGTCGCGGAACCCTCACCCTGCGCTCGGCCGATCCGCTGGCGGCGCCGGTGATTCGCGCGGGTTACTTCACGGACTCGCGCGACCTCGACGCCGCGGTCGAGGCGGTGCGGCTCGGGCGCGCGATCGCGCAGCAGCGGGCCTACGACCGGTTGCGCGGCGCGGCCGTGGATCCGGCGGACGCCGAGACCTCGGCGGAGCAGGTGCGGGCCTTCATCCGGCGCACGGCGGGGACGATCTACCATCCCGCGGGCACCTGCCGCATGGGCCGCGGCGGCGACGCCGTGGTCGATTCGCAGTTGCGCGTGCACGGCCTGGCGGGCCTGCGCGTGGCCGATGCCTCGATCATGCCCACGGTGGTCAGCGCCCAGACGCACGCGGCGTGCGTGCTGATCGGCGAACTCGCCGCGGGGTTCATCCGCGGCTGAACCCGCACCCGCGGGGCCGGTGCGAATAGTGTGGTCTGGCAACCCGACCGGCGTTAGCAGAAGACCGGTTTCCCGGTTCTGCCATGCCTGCGCAATCGCTTCTGGTGCGACCTCTTCTCGTCCTGAGTCTGGCGGCCATCGCCGTCTTCGTGGCGCCGGCGGCGGCGCAACCGCTGAAGCTGGTGATGACGGCGGACCACGTGGATTTCGTCGGCGCCGACGGGCGCCTGGCGGGGCGGTATCACCACGGCGATCCGTTCAAGCCCTACGTGCATCCTTTGAATTCGCCGGCGGGCCACTGCGTGTCGCTGGCGCGTCCGCACGACCACCGGCACCACAAGGGGCTGATGTACGCGTTGCGCACGCCGGAGCTGAACTTCTGGGAGGAGGTTGCGACACGGCCGGGCGAGCAGGTCGGGCGCGAACGGCACGTGGCCTTTGCCGACGTGCGCGCCGGCGGCGCCGAGGTGGGATTCACGCAGACCCTGGCCTGGGAACCGGCGGGCGGCGGCGAGGCGGTGTTTTCGGAGCTGCGGCGGGTGGGCTGCCGGCGCGAGGGCGCGGCGTATGTATGGACCTGGGACGCGGAGCTGACGGTGCGGCGCGACACCCGGCTCATCCTCAGCCAGTGGAGCCGGAAGAGTCCGGACGGCCGGTTGATCAACTACCACGGTCTCGGGATCCGCTTCTGCCGGGAGTTTGCCGGCGGCACCCGCAACAATGCCCTGCAGCTCGACGACGGGCCGGTGCAATGGAATCGCAACGCGAAGCCGTTCGACTTTGCCACCGCCATGGGCGCCGTGGCGCAGCGGGTCACCTACATCGGGCACATCGACGGCACCTGGCCGGTGCCGCGGGTCGGAGTGACGCTCGCGCAGGGGCAGCAGCACGGGCTCTTCGTCCTCGAGACGCCGTTCGCCTTCCTGGCCGTCGGCCCGAGCAACCTCGCGGAGCGGCCGCTCCGGGCCGGCGAGGTGCTGCGCGAGCGGTACACCGTGACGGTGGCCGATCTCCCCGTGGCGGAGCGGAAGTAGCCGCCGCCCGAAAATTCACTTCCCCATGAAAACCTCCGGCCCCCTTCGCCCGCTCTCGCGCCGCCGTTTCCTGGCCCGCACCGCTCCGGCGGCCCTCGCCGGTCTCGGCTTCCCCACGGTGATTCCCGCCGTCGCCCGCGCCGCCGGCCCGGCCGCGCCCTCGGCGCGGCTGACCCTCGGGTTGATCGGCGCCGGCCCACAGGGCACCGGCGTGATGCGGCGGTTCCTGGCGGAGGAGGGCACCCGGGTGGTGGCCGTCTGCGACGTCAAACCCGACCGCCGCGAGCAGGCCCGCGAACTCGTGAACAAGCAGTACGCCAGCCAGGACTGCGTGGCGTATCATTATTTCGAGGACTTGCTCGCGCGCCGCGACCTCGATGCGGTCATCGTCGCGACCCCCGACCACTGGCACGCGCTGATCGGGATCGCCGCGGTGCGGGCCGGCAAGGATCTCTACCTGGAGAAACCGCTGGGCTGCAGCGTGGCCGAGGGGCAGGCGTTGCGCGCCGCCGTGCGGGCGACGGGCCGGGTGTTCCAGTTTGGCACCCAGCAGCGATCCAGCGCGTACTTCCGCCGCGCCTGCGAGCTGGTGCGCAACGGTCGGATCGGGCGGCTGAAGCACATCAACGTCTGGTGCATCGGCAGCGCGCCGGGGGGCTCGACCGAGACGGTGCCGATCCCGCCGGGATTCGATTTCGACCGCTGGCTGGGGCCCGCCCCGGTGCGGCCGCACTGGAAGGATCTGTGCTCGCACGAGGGCGCCGCCAAGACCTGGTGGTTCAACGCGGACTTCTGCCTCGGCTTCATCTCCGGCTGGGGCGTGCATCCGATGGACATTGCGTACTGGGGTTGCCCGGAGCTGACGGTCGGGCCGCTCGAGGTCCGCGGCACGGGGACCATCCCCACGGCGGGAGCCTGCACCACCGCGACCTCTTGGAACGTCGACCTGCGGGCCAGCTCGGGAGTCACGCTCAACTTCCAGGGCCTGCCCATCGCGGTGAACGCCGCCAGCTCGATCCGCAGCGCCCGCCGGTGGCAGGAGAAGTATGGTCGCACCGCCGATCACGGCACCGCTTTCGAGGGCACGGACGGCTGGGTGCACGTCGACCGCAGCCACGTCGCCTCCCAGCCGGCCGACCTCGTGAAGGAGGATCCCTCCGCCTACCGGGTTCGCCTGCCGCACA
The DNA here is from genome assembly GCA_964504885.1 of uncultured Opitutus sp. Taxonomy (GTDB): domain Bacteria; phylum Verrucomicrobiota; class Verrucomicrobiia; order Opitutales; family Opitutaceae; genus ER46. The sequence continues at coordinate 919 of CAZDGC010000048.1, read as the reverse complement.
GCGATTTTCACACCCGCAACTTCCTCGAGGCCGTGCGCAGCCGGAAGCCGGCCATCGCCGGGATCGAGGACGCGTTCCAGTCCGACACCCTGTGCCAGCTCAGCGATCTCGCGGTGCGGACCGGACGCAAGCTGACCTGGGATCCGCGGGCCGAGCGTTTCGCCGGCGACGACGAGGCGAACCGCCGCCTGGCGCTGCGCCCGCTGCGCGCCCCGTGGCGGATCTGAGGTCTGCCTTGCGGCCGGCCGCGGAACGCGGAAAGCACGGTGGGTTTCCTCCGCTCGATGGGCTGCCGACCGCGCTGGCTGCCGCCGGGGTGGTGGTGGACCCCGCCTGACAACTCGATGGCGTGAACCTGCTGCCGCTGCTCGAGGGCCGGATCGGGCGCCGGCCGCTCCGCGAACTCTACTTCCTTATCGGGGTGCAGTTTGCGGTGCGCCAGGGCGACTGGAAACTGGTGAAGGCGTCCCGGGAAATGGCGCCCCTGCTCGTCAATCTCGCGGGCGACCCCGCGGAGCAGCACGACCTGACGGCGCGAGAACCGGAGCGGGCGCGGGTCTTGCAGGCGCTCTTTGAACGCTGGATTTCCACCATAGCGCCCCCGCGCCGGGAGGATCGGCGGTGGGACGGCGAGGAGGATCGAAAGGCCAGCCGTCCCGGACGGAAGGACAAGGGCAGGCAGGCCGGCCAGTCCGGCTGATCCGCCGGCCGCGCCGCGGGTGCCTTCGCGGCCCCGGCCGGCCGTCGTTTGTCACGTTATACGTGACGAGGAGGGATGCGGCGCGCGCGGAGGCGGGGGGGCGGCGTTGTCACGTAATGCGTGACAAGTGGCGGAGGCCAGCGCGCGGGGACGGCGCGGCGCTGTTGTCACGCAATGCGTGACGAGGAGGGATGCGGCGCGCGCGGAGGCGGGGGGGCG
>CAZDGC010000047.1:37689-46885 GCA_964504885.1 uncultured Opitutus sp. | reverse complement strand
GGCGCGCCGCTCCCAACGATCACAAATGTTTAGACCTGACCCCTTCGGCTCTTTTTTTTTGACCCCTTCGGCTCTTTTCCTTCGGCTCGTTTCAGCTACGTCTGGAGGCGTACTTGTAATCGCACTACCGGACACCCATGGTTTGTTTCCAATCCGACCCGAACCAGTCGAGAACGCTCCTCCTCGCCCACACCAACTCGGAATTATCGTCTACTCGGGATTAACCGGCAGATGCGCCCGACCTGACCCCCTCGGGGAAATCCGGCTTGAGTCGAGAGTCGCGACCTGACCCCCTCGGGGAAATCCTATGGCCACCTCTTCACCTCTGGTCGGAGTCATCATGGGCAGCACGTCGGACTGGGACGTGATGCAGCATTGCGTGCAGACGCTCGAGCAGCTCGGCATCGGTTGCGAGCGGCGGGCGTTGAGCGCCCACCGGACGCCGCACCTCGCCATCGAATGGGTGTCGGGCGCCCCGGCGCGCGGGCTCAAGGTCATCATTGCCGCGGCGGGCGGCGCCGCCCATCTCGCCGGTGTCGCCGCGGCGGTGACGCCGTTGCCGGTGCTGGCGGTGCCGATGGAGAGCGCGTCGCTGAAGGGCCTGGATTCGCTGCTCTCGATGGTGCAGATGCCGGCGGGCATCCCGGTGGCCACGTTTGCGATCGGCAAGCCCGGGGCGATCAATGCGGCGTTGTTTGCGGCGGCGATTCTCGCGCTCGGGGATGCGGCGATCAAACAGGCGCTGGACGATTACCGCGCCGCCCAGACGAAGAAGGTTGCGGAGGCGAAACTGCCGGGGCAGTGAGCCGGTGGGGCGGCGTCCCAAGGGTCGAATTTTCGGAGGGCGGCGCGCCTCGACCAGCTCGCGGCCCTGAGCCGAACGGGCTCTGTCGCCGCCGCGACCGTACCTGCGGCGCCGAGGGACCGGCGCCCTCCACCGACCTGACATCATGGATTTTTTTCGACGCCCGCTGGGAGGCCGTTGGGCGATGCTCGCTCATCCCGCCGGCGTCGCCGCCGCGTAGTCCTCCGGCGTATCGAGGTCGACGGCGAGTTCCGGCAGATCCACCGTGGCCACGACGTCGGGGCGGCCGTTGAGGAGTTCGCGGGCGCCTTCTTCGCCGGTGAGGTGCGTGAGCGTGGCAAAATGTTCGCGCCGAAACAGGGCGGGCGCGCCGTTGCGACCGGCATAGCGAACGGCGACCACCCCGCGGCCGGTGGCCTGTTGCGCGGCGAGCAGCCGGGCGACCACTTGGGCGGAGAAGGCGGGTTGATCGCAGAGGGCGATCAGGGCGGCGTCGAGGCGGCGGGAGAATTGCTGGAGGGTGCCGATGCCTTCGCGCAGGGAGGACGCCATGCCCTCGGGCCAGGCAGGGTTTTCGGCGACCAGCACCGGATGTTCGGCCAGCAGCGGGCGGATCCGGTCGGCGTGGGCGCCAAGCACGACGACGACCGGCCACACCGGGGAGGCGAGGGCGGCTTCGACGGCGCGCACCACCAATGGCTTGCCCTCGAACGGGAGCAATTGCTTCGGCGAACCCATCCGGGTGGATGCGCCCGCGGCCAGAATGACCGCGCCGCAGCGCAAGGGTGAGGTTGGCCCCGTGGCTTCGGGAAGGGGCGTCATCGCATGATTCCTGTGTGAGTTGCGCCGGACGGCGGTGGGGCGAAGCGGGTTGAACGGAATCCGCTCAGGGCTGGGCGGCGGGTTCGGCGTGGATGGGGCGGGTTCGTTCCCGCAGGGGGCGGGCGTCGCGCTGGCGCAGGACGGAGAGCATTTCCGCAACCATGGCGAGGGCGACCTGTTCCGGGCCGTCGGCTCCGAGGTCGAGCCCGACCGGGGCGTGGAGGCGGCGGCGCTGGACGGGCGTGATCGGCAGGCCGGTGCGGGCGAGATCCGCCAGAATGCGTTCGGCCCGCTGGCGGGGCCCGAGCAGGCCCAGATAAGCGAGGGGAAGTGGCAGCAGATCACGCAGGATGGGAACATCGTGCACGTAATGGTGCGTCATCACGACGGCGAGATCGTCGGGTCCGGGCGCGGAGGCCTCGACCAGGCGATCGGCTGGCGCCCAGAGGCAGGAGTCCGCGGTGGGGAAACGTGCCGGGGTGGCGAGACCGGCGCGCGGATCCGCGAGGGTCACGCGCCAGCCGAGTTCATCGGCGAGGCGGGCCAGGGGTGGGGCGTCATCGCCCGCGCCGAACACGATCAGGCGGCGGGGAGGCGGCACGTTTTCCGCGAACACGCCGCTGCCGGCGGGTTTGGGGGCGCCTTCCCCGAGGCAGGTTCCCCAGGACGCGGGGTCTCCCTCGGAATGGCGGACGAGCAGCAGCGTGGGTCGCCGGGCGGAGGCGTTTTCCTCCAGGACGCGCGCCCAGTCCGGCGGGGAGGGAAGTCGTTCAAGAAGGATTCGCACCACGCCATGGCAGCCGAGCCCCACGCCCCAAACGAGGTCGTTCTCCGACGTGGTGTCGTAGACGGCGACCTCCGGCACCCCGGTGGCCCGGACCCGACTGGCGCGGACCAGCACATCCTCCTCCAGGCACCCGCCGCTGATGGAGCCCAGGCGGCGGTCGGAAGCGGTCGCCAGCAGGCGCGCGCCGGGCCGGCGGTAGGATGATCCTTCAACGCTCACGAGGGTGGCCAGCACGGCCGGATAGACGGTGCGATCGTTCAAGGCGGCGACGAGGGCGTGGATTTCTTTCATCCCATCCGCAGGTTCGGACAGGCCTGCGGCGATGGCAAGAGCCGGACCGGCGCAGTGGCGGCCCGCTCGCGGTTTTTTGGCCCGGAGGGAAGGTGTCGGGGCGAAGCCGGGTGGCTTAACCTGACAACTCTGTTGTTGTCAGGGAACAACCGACAGTCTTGGTGTATCCGGCTATTAGCTCTGCGGTGCCTACCGCGAGCCTGACCACACCAACCAACAATCCGACCAAACATGAACATCCGTTCGCGGAAGTTAGCGGTGGCGTTTGCCCTGATCGGGCCGGCGCTCGCCCTCAATTCGGCTACGACTGCCTGGGGACAGACGGCTTCGCAGCCCCAAAAGCTGGACAAATTCGTCGTCACCGGATCGTACATTCCCACCACCGAGACGGCCTTTTCCGCCGGTATCTCGCCCGTGGTGAAGATTGATCAGAAGGTGATCGATGAGTCCGGCCTCACCAACACCGCTGAATTGCTTCAGCGGATCACCGTTTCCAACGGCGGCTCGGTGCCGATCTCGAACAACGCCACCGGCTTCACTCCCGCCGCCTCCTCGATCTCGCTGCGCGGCCTTGGGGCGGAAGCCACGCTGGTGCTGATCAACGGGCGACGCGTCGCCACCTACCCGGTGGGCAACGGCGGCACGACGGCCTTCGTCGACCTCAACTCCATCCCGCTCGCCGCCATCGATTCCATCGAGGTGCTCAAGGACGGCGCCTCCGCCATCTACGGCGCGGGCGCCGTCGCCGGCGTGGTGAACATCAAGATGAAGAAGGGCCACGACGGCACGACCGTGATGGTCAACTACGGCAACACGACCAGCAAGGACTCGTCGGAGTTCATCGCCTCCGTGATCACCGGCGCCCAGACCGCACGGGCGAGCGCGATGGTCGGCTTCAATTACTACAAGCGGAACGCGATCTTCAACCAGGACCGCAAGTACTCGGAGATTCCGCCGTTCCTCAGTTCGAACTCCAGCCCGATCAACCTGAACATCACCCGCGCCGTCGCCCTCGCCGCCGGCGTGCCGGCGTCATCGCTGCCGGCGGGCACCGCCGCCAGCATCTACGCCGCCAGCCCCGCCTCTGCGAACAACAATGGCGCGACACCGGTGTCGGGTTACCGCTTCACCGCCGGCCGCTCCTCGGTTTTCAACTTCAACGAGTTCTCGATGTCGTATCCGTCGCGTGACAACCGCGGCGTGTTCGCCTTCGCCGAGCGCAAGATTCTTGGCACCGACAACATCACGGCCTACGTCGATGTGAACTACCAGAACGCGGCGACGGAAAATCAGCTCGCCCCGTCCGCCACCGGCAACTTTTTCGGCTCCGGCACGGAGCTGGTGATTCCGGCCCGCACGCCCAGTCCGCTGCCTGGTCCGAGCGGTCGCACCCGCATCGCGCCGGCGGGAGCCTACAATCCCTTCAATCCGTTCAACCAGGACATCACCGACGGCTCCCGCGCCCGCCTGGCGGAATTCGGCAACCGCATCTTCCGCAACCAGACCGATGCGTTCCTGCTCACCACCGGCATCAAGGGCGAAAACATCGCGGGCAAGTGGAACTTCGACGCCGGCTACACCCACTCCTCGATCCGCGACACCTCGCGCAACACCCTCGTGTCGGCCGCGCGTTTCAACCGCCTGATGAACGCCAATGATTCGTTCTTCCAACCCGGCAGCGCGGACTACCTCGGCACCACGGTTCCGTACAATCCGTTTGGATACTACAAGGTCTCCATCCCGAACAACGAGCGGGTGGTGGGCGCGGCGAAGATCGACGTCAAGGACCTCAACGAGTCGAAGCTCAACGCCTTCAACGCGGTGATCTCCACCGGCAACCTGCTCGATCTTCCGGCCGGCCCGGTCGGTTTCGCCTTCGGCGCCGATGCCCGCCATGAGCAGCTCGCGCAGAACCCGGATCCGTACGGCGCCACCGGCGACCTCATCGGCAGCTCGCCCAACGCCATCACCCGCGGTCACCGCAAGGCCTGGGGTGCATTCGCCGAGTGGAACATCCCGGCGCTGCGCAACGTCCCCGGCGCCCACGACCTGAGCGCCACCGCGGCGATCCGCCACGAGAACTTCATGACCGAGAACGAGTCGACCACCGTCCCGAAGCTCGGCCTGCGCTGGCAGCCGATCGACCAGAGCCTCACCCTCCGCGGGAGCTGGTCCAAGGGCTTCCGTCAGCCGTCGCTCTACGAATTGTACTCCACGCCCACCTCCGGCCTGACCCCGATCCAGCATCCGCTCACCGGCCTCAACGAGCCGGAGCAGGACTCCACCGTCGCCGGCAACCGCCGCCTCGCCCCGGAGAAGACCAAGTACTTCAACGTCGGCGCGGTCTGGTCGCCCGAGTTCAAGGCCCTCAAGGGTCTCACCCTGGGCGTCGACTACTGGGACATCAACCGCAAGGGCACCGTCACGAACAACTACCAGGACACCGTCAACCGGTTCTTCGGTCGCACGCCGACCGGCCAGGCGGCGCCGGGCGGGCTGCTCCCGGGTGAGAGCGTGGTGCTCTTCGCCAATGGCGACATTCGCACGGTCAACTCGGTGTTCTTCAACCTCGGCGAGACCAAGGCCGCGGGCTTCGACTACTCGGCGAACTACCAGTGGCGGACCGACCACCTTGGCCGGTTCGACGTCTCGACGGTCTGGACCATCTTCTCGCATTACCGCATCCGCTCCGCCCAGGGCGGACCCTTCGAGGAGGTGATCAACCAGGCCACGCCGGAGGGCACGGGCTCCGACAACGGCTACCTGCGCAAGAAGGGCCGCGCCCAGCTCGAGTGGGCCTACAAGGGCTTCACCACCGTCTTCGGCACAACCTACACTGACGGCTTCTGGGATCTGGATTCCAACGGCGACGAATTCTTCATCAGCCCGACCTGGATCTTCGATCTCCAGTTCTCGTACAACTTCCAGAACCGGTTTGCGCCGTTCCTCAACGACACCCGGGTCACCCTCGGGGCGCGCAACCTGTCCGACCGCGACCCGCCGTTCGCCTCCGGTTTCGCCGGCAACTCGACCGGGTATCCGGGTTTCCTCTACAACTCGGAGGGCCGGTTCGTGTACCTTTCCGTCACCCGCAAGTTCTGAGCGGGCGCCGCCCGGGAGTGCCCCCGGGTCTCGTTTCGCGCCCGCCGCGCCTCGTCGCGGCGGGCGTTTTTTTTCGCCCTCGCCGGCCGGCCGGCGACACTCATGCTGCGCCCGCAACCACGCGATGAACTTCAACCCGCGCCTTCCTGCGAACCGGAGCGCGGACGGATCGCCGATGGCGATCGTCCGCGGCCGGTCAGACCCAACGCGACCGTCGATTCCCGTTCGGCGACGGCGATCGGGATTGCCCGGTCGGGCTGCCTCCGGATGGTGGCTGGCGCTGGTGCTGGCGCTGACGGCGGGCGCGGCGGGGGCGCCCGCCGCGGAGCCGTCGCGTCCCTTCTCCCAAACGCTGTCCCAGGAGCAGAAGGAGCGCCTCGGCCTCGCCGGGCTTTCCGCCGGCCAGCTTGCCGAACTGGACGCCGCCGTGCGCGCCTATGCCTCCGGCGAAATATCGGTGGCCGTCCAGCAGGCCGTGCAGCAGGTGGAGCGGCGGACCGCCGCCAGGATGCAGGAGGCGGAGCGTAAGACGCAGGCGGCGGAGCAGAAGGCGGTGACCGCGGCCGGAGCGGCGGTCGAGGAATATCGGAAGAAGCAGGAACCCGGGGTGATTGCGCGGACCCTCGCGGCATTCAAGCAGCGGCAGGAGGAGGACCGGCAGGAGCGGTTTACGGCGCGCGTGGTCGGGCCATTTCGCGGCTGGAGTGGTGGCACCTATTTCCCGCTGGAGAATGGCCAGGTGTGGAAGCAGGTGGGCACGGAATCGTACGAATTGCCGGTTCGCCAGGACGCCGAGGTGGAGATCTACCAGTCGCGCAACGGGTACTGGCGGCTCCGCTACGACGGGGCCTGGATCACGGTGAAGCGCCTGCAGTAACAGGTTGTCCAATCAGTGGAGGGCGGCGCTCTGTCGCCGCCGCGACCTTACCTGCGGCGCCGAGAGACCGGCGCCCTCCATCGACCGGGCAACTTCGACTCTTTCGACGCCTTCCAAGCCTCCGGTGGGTGCCGGCTTCAGTTCGGCATTGCAAATGCTCCGACCTCCCGACTGAACCTAAAGGGTTTTGACAAGTCCGCCCGGGTTTGAGCCGGCGGCAAACACACACAACGACCATACACGAACCATGATCCATCCGTACCTGACTGCCTCCGCGCGCGTCGCGCGCTACGGGTTGCTGGCGGTGCTGGGCTTGGGAGCGCTTCCTGCGCAGACCCCCGCTCCGGCCGCCGCGTCCGAACCGCAAAAACTGGAAAAATTCGAAGTCACCGGCTCGCGCATCCGCCGCCTCGACGTCGAAACGCCCGCCCCCGTGCAATCGTTCACGATCGAGAACATTGAAGCGAAGGGCTACACCAACATCGGTGACTTCATCCAGGCCCTGCCTTTCAACTCGGGCGGCGCGAATTCGATCTACCAGACGGCGAGCTTTACCCGCGGCGCGGCCACGGCCAACCCGCGCGGCCTCGGCTCCAACCGCTTCCTGGTGCTGATCAACGGACGGCGCGCCATCACCTACGGCCTCACCAACAGCACCAACAACTCGATCTTCGACTTCAACAGCATCCCGCCCTCGGCCATCGACAGCATCGAGTACCTGAAGGACGGCGCCTCGGCGATCTACGGTTCCGACGCCGTCACCGGTGTGCTCAACATCAAGCTGAAGAAGAACTACAGCGGCGTCACGGTGTCCTCGCTCTACGGCAACACCCTCGGCCACGACTCCGGCTTCCTCCACCTCAACGCCCTCGTGGGCGCCGGGGCGGGCAAGACCAAGATCCTTGTCGCGCTGGACTACAAGACCCAGAACTCGAACTTCCTCCGCGACTACGACCGCAGTTCCACCGACTACAGCGACCTCGGGACGAACAAGGGCGCCAACCTCAACAGTTCGCTGAACTGGCCGGCCAATCTCTCGCTCTCCGCCGCGCAGGCGGCTTCGCTCGGCCTGCCCGCGGGCACCTATGTGGTGCGCGGCGGCCAGCCGACGGCCAACCCGACCCTGGCGAGCTTCCAACAGGTGGCGGCCATCCCGAACGAGAATCGCTACAACTTCGCCCAGACCTACCAGCGGTATCCGTCTTATGACTACTCCAGCGCCTACACGACGCTCGAGCACGAGTTTTCCGGCAACCTGACCGGTTTTGCGGAGATTCTCTACTCCAACAACCGCACCTACTATGCCTTCACGCCCGGCGTGATCCAGTACGGCCCCGAAGGCCTCACCCTGCCGGCGACGAGCCCGTACAATCCATTCCGCATCCCGCTCACCTCGCTGCTCGGCCGCACCAACTTCGGCCCGGTCCGCAAGTTCGACACCGAGTCCACCACCGGCAGCTTCCTCGGCGGCTTGAAGGGCACGGTCTGGAACAACTGGAACTGGGAGGCGGCCGCCTCCTACGGCCAGAACCAGGTTTCGACGGTGGCCCGCAACGCCATCCGCGCGACGACCTACCAGGCCGCGCTCAACGGCACCCTCGCCGGGTTTGCCGGCCAGTACTTCAACCCCTTCGGTCCCTCGGCCAATTCCGCGCTCGAGAACGCCCTCTTCACCAGCTCGACCAGCATGAACAAGGTCGAGTCGCTCACCTACGATGCCCGCGTGGACGGCTCCGTCTACAGCCTGCCGGGTGGTGACATCGGCGTTGCGGCCGGCGTGGAGTACCGCCGCGACAAGCTGCAGACCAATCCGGATACCGCGGCCTACCTCGGTTCCGGTGGCGGCCTCCCGCTTCGCGGTCAGCGCTCGGTTTCCTCGCTCTTTGTGGAAGTCACCGCGCCGATCACCCGCTCGTTCGAAATCCAGGCGGCCGGCCGGTACGAGGACTACAGCGACTTCGGTGACACCACCAAGCCGAAGATCGGCGCGAAGTTCCGCCTGCCCAACACCGAGCTGGCCAACATCATCCTGCGCGGCTCGTACTCCGAGTCGTTCAAGGCGCCGGATCTGGGCCGCCTCTACGCCTCGCAGACCACGGGATTCTCGTCCACCGTCCTCTCCGATCCCCTCCGTCCGCAGGATCCGCCGACGCAGTTGCGCATCATCAGCGGCGGCAATCCGAACCTGCTGCCGGAGACGGCCAAGGTGAAGTACCTCGGTCTCGTGGCCGACATCCCGCGGATCAAGGAGCTCACCTTCAACGTCGACTACTTCAAGTTCGACATCGACCAGATCATCAGCACGCCGACCGCCAACTACCTGCTGACCCCCGCCGGACTCGCCGCCTTCCCGCAGGCGATCGTGCGCGACAGCACCCTCGGCAACCCGGGGCCGATCGTCCGCCTCGAGACGGTTCCCGCCAACAACCCGAACGCGTTCCTCACCTACGAGGGCGTCGACTTCGGCGTGCGGTACACCCTGAACAACACCCGCCACGGCACCTTCGCCTTC
>CAZDGC010000047.1:0-37679 GCA_964504885.1 uncultured Opitutus sp. | reverse complement strand
GGTCGACACCACCCGCATCATCGAGACCGGTTTCGACAGCGGCTTCGGTGGAGGCTACTTCAACAACACCGGCCTGTACGTGAATCCGAAGTGGAAGGGCACCGCCTCGATCTCGTGGCGCCAGAAGGACTGGAGTGCTTCGGTCACTGCCGACTACATCGGCAAGTGGTTCAACGACGGCTACACCGTGGCCGGTTGGGGTGAGAATCCGCACACCATCCTGCACCCGCAGATTACCTACCGCGGGCTCTGGAACAGCACGATCACCCTTGGCGCCAATAACATCCTCGACAAGCTGCCGCCCCCGAACGGCCGCGACACCAGCGGCTTCTCGCCCGAGGTGTACGGTGCCAGCGCGCTCGGCCGCTTCGTTTACATCCGCGTGCGCCGCGAGTTCTGAGCGAATTCCGGAGCCTGGCGGTTCCGTTTGATCTGCGCGCCCTCCCCAACGGAGGGCGCGCTTTTTTTTTGCGCCGGGCCGGCCGTTGGCTCACTTCACCGGAATGAGGAAGCTGCTGAAATGGTGTCGATTGATCCTCGCCGGGTTGCTGGCCAGCGCCGGAACCGGGTCGCTCACCGCGGCCGCGCCGCCTCCGGTCCTGCCGGTCGAGACCTTCTTCCAGGCGCCCGCGATTACCTCGCTGGCCTTCTCCCCCAACGGCAAACATCTCCTCTGCCTCGTGCCCCACGAGCGCCGGCTGAACCTGGCGGTCATCGACCTTGAAAAAGGGACGAAGAACCTGCTCACCAATTTCAAGGACAAGCAGGCGCAGCAACCCACCTGGGCCAACGACGACCGCATCCTTTTCCGCGTCGACGACGACGGGAAGGAGTCGTTTGCCCTCTACGCCGTCAACCGCGACGGCTCCGATCCGGTCGTCCTCGCGTCCGGTTACTCGAAGGCTGCGACCAACGACGAGATCAACCTGCGCTTCCGCGACATCCTCCGCCGGTCGCAGCACGATCCGCGTTCCATTTTGGTGCGGGCGCATCTCACCCACCGCGACTGGCCCGACGTCGCGCGCCTCGACGTCCGGAGCGGGCGGATGACCGTGGTCGCCCGCGCCCCGGGCGATGTGCAACGCTACGTGCTCGATCACCGCGACGAGGTGCGTTTCGCCGTGGTGCAGCAGGGCCGCCTCCGCCGCGTGCTGTACCGCGACCACGGCCGGCAGGAATGGCAGCAGCTCGCCGAGCGCGATCACGACGCCCCGGGCTGGGAGCCCGTCGCCTTTGACGGCGACAACCGCACCGCCTACGTCGTCTCAGACCTCGGCCGCCGGACGCGCGCACTGTACCGCTTCGACACCCAGCGCCGGGAACTCGGTGAACTCGTGTTCGGCGACGACACCTACGATGTGATGAGCTCCCTCGATGAAGGGCTGCAGACCATCTACGATCCAGCGCGCCAGAAAGTCCTCGGCTTCGGCTACAAGGCGGAACGCACGCGCTTCCACTGGCTCGATGCGGAGATGGCGGCGCTGCATCGCCGGATCGAGGAATCGCTGCCGGACACCGTGCATGTAGCGCGGCAGATCTCGGAAGACGGCTCTCGAATCCTCTTCCTCTCATACAGCGACCGCGATCCGGGCGTGTACTACCTCTTCGATCGGGCGCGCAACAAGCTCAGCGAAATTGCGGTGATTTCGCCGCAGATCGATCCCGGGCAGATGGCCCCGGTGAAGCCCGTCACCTTCGCCGCGCGCGACGGGCTCCGCCTGCACGGCTATCTGACGCTGCCGCGGGGGCGTGAGCCGCGGCGCCTCCCGCTGGTGGTGCATCCGCACGGCGGTCCTTACGGGCCGCGCGACGACTGGACGTTTGATCCGGAGGTGCAATTCTACGCCAACCGCGGGTTCGCCGTGCTGCAGATCGATTACCGCGGTTCCGGCGGCTACGGGCGCGCCTTCGAAATGGCGGGTTTCAAGAAGTGGGGACTCGAGATGCAGGACGACCTTTCCGATGGCGTGAAGTGGGCGATGGGTGAGGGGATTGCCGACCCGGAGCGGGTGATCATCGCCGGGGCGAGTTACGGCGGGTATGCGACGATGGCGGGGCTGGCTTTCACGCCGGAGCTCTACCGCGCCGGCATCAATTACGTGGGGGTGACCGATCTCGAGCTGCTGATCCCCAAGGCGGCGCCGCGGGACCGCACCTGGTGGCGCGAGTCGCGACTGGGCGACCTGACCGACCGGGCCGATCGCGAACGCCTTCGCCGCACCTCCCCCGTGCATTTCGCGGCGCAGATCCGCGCCCCGGTGCTGATGGCCTACGGCCGGAACGATCCGCGCGTCGTCATCGAGCACGGTTTCGACATGGAGCGGGCGCTCAAGCAGGCGGGCAAGGTTTACGAGATGATCATCGAGGATGCCGAAGGCCATGGTTTCCGGATGGAGGAGCGGCGGATTGCGTTCTACCGCGCGGTCGATCGTTTCCTCGCGCAGCAGGTCGGTCCCGCGGCCGGGCGGGTCGAGGTCGGGCCGACCCGGGTCCTGGAAATGCCGGCGAAATCAGGGCCGTGAGGGAGTGATTCGAGGCGGTTGATCGTCGAGCGGCTCTGCGGGTTGGCGGTTCCGTCTTTCCCGAGGCGAGCCACCCAATCCCACTTGCGTTGCGCGTGGCCCGCTTCGGGAGAAGCGGGACGGGTGGGAAGATGCCGACAGCCGGGAGATACCTCCTCCGTTGCCGGGCTGCCGCCCTCTTGGACTTGCGCGCGCATCGCGACGCTGCACCGTAGCCATCATGGACACCGCCACCCCGCATGCGTCCGGCCCGCGCTTCCGTTGGGATGCCGACCGGTATGAAGAGGCGGTGGCGCGGGGGATCTTCACCCCGGAGGATCCGATCGAACTCATCGACGGAGAGATCATCACGCACATGAGTCCTCAACGCAGTCTGCATGCCGCCACTGTTTCACTCACTGCTGAAGCGCTCAGGATAGCGTTTGGAAGCGGCTATTATGTGCGGGAACAACAGCCCCTGCGCCTCGGGCAACAGTCGGTGCCGGAGCCCGACATCGCGGTGGTTCCCGGGTCAGCTTCCGATTATCTGGATTCCCATCCGCGCTGCGCCGAGCTCGTGGTTGAAGTCGTCGATACCTCCCTGGTGACCGATCGCGGCCGCAAACTCCGTGTCTATGCCCGGGACGGGGTCCCCGAGTACTGGAATATCAACCTGGTTGATCGTTGTGTGGAAGTGCGCCGTTTGCCGGTGGGAGAAGAGTATTCCGAATCGCGCGTGTTTCGGCAGGGCGAAGTGATCCCGGCCGGTTCGCGTGCGCATGCGATCGCGGTCAACGACATCGTTCGTTGAGGAGCACCCATCTGCCGGGGACTGAGTGGCCGCTCTCAGGAGCCGCTCATCTGGCGCTGGAGCCATGCCACGGCTCCGGCCTCATCCGCGAACTCCCCGTCAAGCTGGGCCTCGAAGGCTGCCTCGAGGATGGGCTTGAAAGCCGGACCGGGCCGCTGCCCGAGCGCCACGAGGTGCCGACCCTGCAGGATCGGTTTCGGCGCCAGCCGCTCCAGCTCCAGGGCGTGCGCCATGCGCCGGAGTTCGTCGATGCGGTCATGGATCTCCGGCGATCGTACCGGCGGCCGGCCGTTGGCATCCGCGCGCATCACGAGGGCAAGATCGTCGATGGTGGCGGGCTCCAGCCGGCGGGCGAGCCGGCGCACGGCGGAGGCCGAGAATTCCGTCTGACCGTGATGATGGGCCAGGTGGTTGACCACGAGGGCGCGCACCGGCGCGTCGAAGCGGAGGGGCACTCCCAGGCGGCGCAGGAAAGTTTCCGCCAGCGGACCGCCCGCAGCCTCATGGCCGGGGCTCGTCCACCGCAGCACGCCGTGTTTTTCCGTGCGCACGGTGGTCGCGGGCTTGCCGAAGTCATGCGCCAGCACCGCCAGCATCAGCACCTGGCGCCGCCCGGGTTCCGCGTCGCGCCAGCCGTCGAGCGCGACGAGGGCGTCGAGGCAGTGCCGGGTGTGATCGAAGACATCGCCCTCCGGGTGCCAGGCCGGCTCCTGCGGCGTGCCGCGCAGGGCGGCGATTTCAGGAAAGTGCCGCAGCCAGCCGGTTTCTTCCAGCACCACCAGCCCGCGCGAGGGACGGACCGCCTTGCCGGCCCACTTCTCCCATTCGCCCCAGACGCGCTCCACCGGCAGCTCGCCAAACGTATCCGAGATTTGCTGGCACAGCACCGCCGTCTCCGGCGCGAGCGTGAAATCGAACCGCGCCGCGAGCTGAAACGCCCGCAGGACCCGCAGGGGATCATCCGTGAACGCCGGCCCGGTGTGCCGCAGCACACGGGCGGCCAGGTCGCGGCGGCCGCTGTGCGGATCGATCACCTCGCTGGTGAACGGGTCGACCGCGATGGCGTTGACCGTGAAGTCCCGCCGCGCCGCGGCCTCGGCGTCGCTCAACGCCGGGTCCGGCTCGACCGCAAAGCCGCGGTGCCCGGCGCCGGTCTTGGATTCGCGCCGCGGCAGTGAAAAGTCATATTCCTCGCCGCTCTCACGACTGCGTACCTTGATGACGCCGAAGCTGCGCCCGACGACATCGGTGGCGCCGAAGGGCGCCAGAACGCGGTGCAGAGTCTCGAAGTCCACCCCGCCGACTTCGACGTCGAAGTCCTTGGCCGGCAGATCCAGGAGCCAGTCGCGCACGCCGCCGCCGACGATGCGCGGGCGGCCCACGCTGCGCACGGCGTCGAGCATCGCGCGCAGGTCGGGCGGCAGAGGCAGCGGGCGGTTCATGCCGCGGGTTCGCGTCGGAGCGCCGCGACGGCAATCAGCACCCAGCCGATGATGAAAGCCACGCCGCCAAGCGGCGTGACGGGTCCGAGCCAGCGCGGGCCGCCGTGGGCGAGCCAGTAGATCGAACCGGAAAACAGCACGATGCCAACCACCCAGCAACGGGCGGCCCAGACCAGTGTCGCTGGCGCACCCGGCGCACGGGCCCGCAGCCACGCCGCCAGCCCGAGCAGCGCGACGGCATGCAGCAGGTGGTAGTTCGCGGCGGTTTGCCAGGCGTCGAGCGTGCCGCGGGCGACCAGCGTGGCCTTCCAGGCATGGGCGCCCAGGGCGCCGAGGGCGACGCCGGTGAGTCCGGCCAGGCCGGCGGCAGCAGCGGGAAAACGGTGGGCGGGCGAGGCGGGGGACATGGCGCCAAAGGTCGCACAACACCCGGCGGAAACAAGACCCGAGGCGCGTCAGGCTCCTTCGCTTTCCGCTCGGAAGGAGGCGCCGCGAACGCCCGCTTTTCGCTCAATCGGAAGGGCGCATCTCGGTTTCTGGCCGGCGGGGCGCAGGCAGAGGCGAAGCCTTGCTTGCCTGGGCGGACGATCGCCTGCGGCGATACGTCCGCTCCCCGTCGCGACGCTCCTCGCGGTCTGGGAAGTGGGAAACACCCCCAACCGGAAACCGCGGCGAAAACTCGGTTGACACATCGCCGGCCGACCCTAGCAGTTGACCTCTTTTCGCATGAAAACGTACCTCGCCAAGAAGGAGACGGTGCAGCCGAAGTGGTATCTGATTGATGCCGCGGGGGTGCCGCTCGGTCGTCTCGCCGTCAAGGCGGCCAATCTGATCCGCGGCCGCCACAAGCCCTCTTATACCCCCAGCGTCGACACCGGCGACTTCGTGGTCGTGATCAATGCGGCCCAGGTGGCCCTCACTGGCAGGAAGGAAGAGCAGAATGAGTACATGTTCTTCTCCGGGTTCGTGGGCGGCGAGAGCTACCGGAAGGTCTCGCTGATGCGCGAGCGCCACCCTGAATTCATCATCGAGCATGCCGTCAAGGGCATGCTGCCGAAGAACCGGCTGGCGGCGAAAATGCTCAAGAAGCTCCGCGTTTTCGCGGGCTCCACCCATACCCACGAGGCCAACGTCCCGCAGAAAATCTCCGTCTGACCCGAATCTGAACGCCCATGAGCGCTGCTACTCCCGCCAACGTCTTCCTCGGCACCGGCCGCCGCAAAACCTCGACCGCGCGCGTGCGCCTTTCCGAGGGATCCGGCAAACTCACCGTCAACGGCCGCAACTTCGACGAGTATTTCTCGCACGAGAACTTCGCCAAGCAGGCCTACGCGCCGCTTCTCACCGTGGAACTGCGGGACAAGATTGACGTGGCGGTGAACGTCGTCGGCGGCGGCGTGGCCGGCCAGGCGGGCGCGGTCGCCCACGGCATCGCCCGGGCGCTGCAGAAGCTGAATGCCGAACACCGCCCGAAGCTGAAGAAGGCCGGCTTCCTCAAGCGCGACCCGCGCGAGAAGGAGCGCAAGAAGGCCGGCCAGCCCGGCGCCCGCAAGCGCTTCCAGTTCTCGAAGCGCTGAGCGCCTCGCGAGCTCCCTCCTTTCACGCCGGCTCCCGTCTGGGGCCGGCGTTTTGTTTACCCGCGCCACGGGCGCATCTCAGTTTTCGGACACCCGCAGCACGCCTCTCCCTGCGGCGCCACGTCGCGACCGCCGAGCTGAGGCGGGACGCCTCAGCCACCCACGCCCTCCGACTGGTTTCAATCGTGGACGAGGCGTCTCGCCTCGTGGGTGAAAGAAACTGAGATGCACCCCCGCGCCACCGATTGCGCACTTTTTTATGGCCAATCGGAACGGCTCCTGCTCAGTTGGTGGCGCCATGAAGACGACTTTCCGCCGCTCCGTTTCACTGCTCGCTCTTTCCTCCCTTGTCACCGCCCTGGCGCACGCGCATCCGGGCCACGACGGTCATGAGAGTGGCGGCCTGACTTGGGATTTCAGCCACCTCGCCGCGTACCCGTTGGCGACGCTCGGCTGCGTCGCCTTGCTGGCGGCGCTGGGCTGGGCGGCCTGGAGCCACCTGCACTCCGCTCGCGACCACGCGCCTCAGAGCTTGCGCAAGTCCGACGAGCAGTGAGGAAACGGTGGGGCGAGAATCGCCCGCACTGCGCCCAAGGTTGCCCGCAGGGCAACCGAATCCCGGGCAACCACGCGGAGGCTCCAGCCTCCGCTTTTTAGTGCACTGATTCCGAGCCAGGCGTCGGGGCGGTGCAGCGCCGCGACCGCACTGACCCAGGACGGCTCCGGTTCTGTTGCGCCGGGGGCCACGATCACCGCATTGGCAAATCCCGCTGCGGCGCCAAAGCCATGCAGCCGCGCCAACGCCGCCAGTTCCTCCCCGGAGGAGTCCAGCCGTTCCTGCAGGATGAGCCGGCCGTCGATCCGCAGGGCCAGTTCCACGCGCAGACGCGACCACAACCACGCCTCGCCGTGGCCGACGCGGCCCGCCAGCAACTGGTCGACATAGAGGACCGCGGCGCCGGCTTCGACGTTCAGTGCGGTCGACTGCCGAAAAACCGAACCGCGGTGGGGCACGAGCGGCTCCGGCAGCATCTCAAACCAGCCGCCGGCGGCCACGCGGATTCGTTGCTCGCTCGCGGCGGCGCCGCCCGGCATGCGGAAGACCCGGCTGGCGCTCGGCGTGGTCAGCAGCAGCGCCGCGCCGCGGTCGACAACGATCTCCGACTCGAGGCGATCCCCTTCGAGGATGCCGGCGGTCGGGTTCACCACCTGCACCTGCAGGGTGCGGGCGTCGGGGTCCCAATAGGGTTTGCTGAGATGAAAGGGGGCGCGGAAAGACTGCGCCCCCAGCGCGGTGATGCCGTCGGCACGCGCCGTGGCGCGCAGGTGCAAGTGGCCGGAAAACTCAGCCATGTAGTTCAGCCGTCAGCTCCGGGCGTGGCGGGCGAACAGCACGTGGTGCTCGATCCAGGCGATCACGGCGTCGAGGTTGTGCTCGCGTTTGAGATCGCAGAAGAGGAAAGGCCGGGTGCCCCGCTGGGCGCGGGCGTCGCGCTCCATCACGCCGAGGTCGGCGCCCACCAGCGGCGCGAGATCGATTTTGTTGATCAGCAGCAGATCGCTGAAACGGATCGCCGGACCGCCCTTGCGCGGGATCTTGTCCCCCTCGGCCACGTCGATGACGTAGATGAAGGCATCGACCAGTTCCGGGGAGAAGGTGGCGGTGAGGTTGTCGCCGCCGCTTTCGACCAGCAGCAGGTCGAGGTCGGGAAACTTCGCCTCCAGCCCGCGGCAGGCCTGCTCGTTCATGGTGGTGTCGTCGCGGATTGCGGTGTGCGGGCAGCCGCCCGTCTCCACGCCGACGATACGCTCCGCGGGCAGGGCGCTGTGCCGGATGAGGAACTGGGCATCCTCGGCGCAGTAGATGTCGTTCGTCACCACGCCGAGCGACAGCCGATCGCGCAGGCGCTGGCAGAGCTTGAGGCAGAGCATCGTCTTGCCGGAGCCGACGGGGCCGCCGATGCCGATGCGGGGGGGACGGGTGGGTGCGGGAGGCATGAGATCAGGAGATGAACAGCCGGGCGTCGGCCCGTTCGTGGCGGGCGGCGGCGATGTCGAGCCAGGGGTTGAACCAGCCGATGTCCTCCCGTGCCACCGCGGTGACCACGGCGATCGCGGCCGGGGCGCGGGCGAGTGACTCGGCGAGCAGGGATTGAGCGCCGTTCTGGCCGAGGCGGAGGAGTTTCATCGCCGCGGAGAGAACGGACGCCAGCGTGGCATAACACACCGCGGCGAGCATCGCGGGCAGCGGGGCGCCGTGGACACGTCCTTCGAGCGCGGCGGCCATCGGGGCGGATCCGGGCCAGTCTGCCGCGGCGGCGCGCCGGGCGAATTCGAGCGCGAGTGGATGCTCGTGCAGGCGGGTGAGGAGCTCGGTGCGCTGCCGACCGATGTTCTCCGAGGCCAGGCGCAGTTCGCGCGGGGCGCGGAGGGCGGAGGACAAGACGCAGAGTTCGCCCACCTCCTCCCAATCCGGGCCGCCAAGGGCATGCCAGGCGTGGGCGGCGAGCGGGAGATCGCAATGGGTCAGCGCCGGCAGCACAGCGAGGAGGACGAACTCGCGCAGCGAGTCGCGGTCGCGAATCACGCCTTCCTGCACCAGGCCTTCGAGTCCAAACGAGTGGGCGTAGCTCCCGGTCGGGTAAAAGGAGTCGCCGGCCTGCAGCAGGCCGAGAACCCACGCCGGGTTCGCCGAGTCCGCCGTGACCTCAGTGTTTGTGGCCGGGACCAAGGTCATGGGTGGGCAGGTTGCCGCGGCTGAAGCGCCCCGGGCGGAAGATGGCCGTGGTCGGGCGAAACGGGACCTTGAGGCGTTCGAGGAGCTGACGGACGGCGGGTTCGTCGGGCGCGAGCAGGCGGTCCGGCTCCGCCGAGAGTTCGAGGTGCAGGTTGCCGATCGCCCACCCGATGCCGGCCGCAGCGGAGGGCGCCATGGCAAGGGCGATTTCGACCACGGGCTCCTCCGCCTGGCGGATGACGTAGCGCGCAGACTCGGACTGGAAGATGACGTCGCCGTGCTTCAGCGGGGCCGCCAGTTCGAAGCCGAACTCACGCCCGTCGTCCGCGGCGCCGCGCCAGAGTCGCTTGGCGAGGGTCAGGCGATCGGCGCGCACCGCGACCTCGGGGAGGGCCGGGTCGGGCGAGGTCACTAGGTTTTGAATCAAGGCCAGCATGAGCGGAAGGAAGCACCAGGATTCCAGGCGAGAGCAATCTCAACGCCAGATCGCAGAGGGAGGAGCGTCTCCTTGCCACGGAAACGTAAGGCTGCTCTGCTTTGATCATGCTCGCTGACTACATTGCCGTTGCCGTGGAGAAGGCAGACTACGAGCGGACGGAGACTGGCCGCTATTTCGCCACGATTCCGGGATTTCCGGGTCTTTGGGCGGAGGGCAGGACCGTGGAATTGGCGCGACGGGAGCTTATCAGTACGTTGGAGGACTGGCTGCTGCTGGCGATCCGCTGTGGCGACGAGGTGCCGGTCGTAGGCGGCATCGACCTGAATCGGATTGGTCGCCATCCCAAAGCCCGTCAGTCGGCGTGAGTTCATCCGTCGGTTCCGGGAGCTGGGCTGGGAAGGTTCCTATTCCGGTGGACGTCATGCGCTGATGCGCCATCCGCTGACAGGGCTGAAAGTGCCGATCCCAAATCACCATCGCGGGGACATCGACTGGTCGCTGACAAAGCGAATCCTCGGGCAGGCGGGTATTGCAGCGGGAGATTGGGAGGAGGCAGGAAAGTAGGCCGCCAGGGCGTTGAGTTGGAGTTCCCGCGGAGGGTCTTCGTGTCTCAAAACAAGAAGTAGCGCTGGGCCAGCGGCAGCACGCGGGCGGGTTCGCAGGTGAGGACGCGGCCGTCGGCCTTCACGGTGTACGTCTCGGGGTCGACTTCGATTCGGGGCAGGGCGTCGTTGAGCACCATGTCGCGTTTGCCGATGCGGCGGCAGCTTTTCACGGCTTCGAGGCGGCGCGTCAGGCCGAGCGCGGTGAGCGTCCCCTCGCGCAGCGACGCCTCGCTGACGAACGTGAGGCAGGTCGAGGCCAGGGCGCGCCCGGCGGCGCCGAATTGCGGGCGGTAAAAGGTCGGCTGCGGCGTCGGGATGGAGGCGTTGGGATCGCCCATGTTGGCCCACGCGATGAAGCCGCCCTTCAGCACCGTCTCCGGCTTCACGCCAAACAGGGCAGGCCTGAAGATCGCGAGGTCGGCGAGTTTTCCGACCTCCACGGAGCCGACGACATGGCTGACGCCGTGGGCGATGGCGGGGTTGATGGTGTATTTCGCGAGGTAGCGCAGCACGCGAAAGTTGTCGGCGGCCGGATGGGACGGGTGGGAGAGCGGCCCGAATTGCAGCTTCATTTTGTGCGCCGTCTGCCAGGTGCGGAGGATCACCTCGCCGATGCGGCCCATGGCCTGCGAGTCGGACGACGTCATGGAGATGGCGCCGAGATCGTGCAGGCAGTCTTCGGCGGCGATCGTCTCGGGCCGGATGCGCGACTCGGCGAAGGCGACGTCCTCCGGGATTTTCGAGTCGAGGTGGTGGCACACCATCAGCATGTCGAGGTGCTCATCGATCGTGTTGATCGTGAACGGGCGCGTCGGGTTGGTGGACGACGGCAGGACGTTGGCCTCGCCGCAGACGCGGATGATATCGGGGGCGTGGCCGCCACCGGCGCCCTCCGAGTGAAACGTGTGGATGGTGCGGCCCTTGAACGCGCGGAGAGTGTCGTCGACAAAGCCGGCCTCGTTGAGGGTGTCGGTGTGGATGGCGACCTGGACGTCGAACTCGTCGGCGACACCGAGGCAGACATCGATGGCGGCGGGGGTGGTGCCCCAGTCCTCGTGGAGCTTGAGGCCGAGGGCGCCGGCGCGGATTTGTTCGCGCAAGGGCTCGGGGGTGCCGCAGTTGCCCTTGCCGAAGAAGCCGAGGTTGACCGGGTACGCCTCGGCCGCCTCGAGCATGCGGTGGAGATTCCAGCGGCCGGGCGTGCAGGTGGTGGCAAACGTGCCGTGGGCGGGGCCGGTGCCGCCGCCGATCAGGGTGGTGACGCCCGAGCTGATCGCCTCGTCGACCTGCTGCGGGCAGATGAAATGGATGTGGGTGTCGATGCCCCCGGCGGTGACAATGCAACCCTCGCCGGCGAGGACCTCGGTGGCGGCGCCGACGATCATCGGATTTCGCCGGCCGGTGCGCGGATCGGCGAAGGCGGAACCAAGCCCCGACTGGATGCCCGGGTTGCCGGCGTGGCCGAGGCCGACGATCAGCCCGTGTTTGATGCCGATGTCGGCCTTGAGGACGCCGAGCCTGGGATCGAGGACGAGGGCGTTGGTGATGACAAGGTCGAGGCAGTCGGCGTCGAGGGCGGTGGGCGACTGGCCCATGCCGTCGCGGATGACCTTGCCGCCGCCGAATTTGATCTCGTTGCCATAGCCGCCGCCCTCGGCGATGAGGTCGCGCTCGACCTGGACGAACAGCTCGGTATCCGCGAGTCGGACACGATCGCCCGTGGTGGGACCGAACATCTCGGCGTACTGGCGGCGGGAGAGATGGAGGGGCATGGGATTTCCGATGGGCGAGTGACGATTGACGATTTCCGATCCGGGCGGGGGACGGAGAGCCGTGCGGGCGCGTTCAGGCGCCGGGGTCGAGCCGGCCGTTGACCTGCGCGTTGAGACCGTAGACCTCGCGGGCGCCGGCGAGGGCGACGAGTTCGACGCATTTGGAGTCGCCGGCTTCGAAGCGGACGGCGGTGCCGGCGGGGATGTTGAGGCGGAAGCCGCGGGCGGCGGCGCGGTCGAAACGCAGGGCGGCGTTGGTCTCGAAAAAATGGAAGTGTGAGCCAACCTGGATCGGGCGGTCCCCGGTGTTGGTGACGTCGACGGTGAGCGTGGCGAGGCCGGCGTTGGCGGGGAGCGCGTCGGCCTCGGCCGGGATGATCTCGCCGGGAATCATGGCACTCATCGAATTGGAATTTTGGATTTTGATGGGGCGAACGCGGACCGGAGGGATGTCAGGAGCCGAGGAATCAATCGGAAATCGAAGACCGAAAATCCCAATCACCGGATCGGGTGGTGGACGGTGACGAGCTTGGTGCCGTCGGGAAAGGTGGCCTCGACCTGCACCTCGGAGACCATCTCGGCGACGCCTTCCATCACGTCGTCGCGCTTCAGGATCGTGGTGCCGAAGCTCATGAGCTCGGCGACGGTGCGGCCGTCACGGGCGCCCTCCATGATTTCGTAGGTGATGACGGCGACCGCCTCGGGGTAGTTGAGTTTCACGCCGCGCGCCTGACGGCGGCGGGCGAGGTCGGCGGCGACGACGATCAGGAGTTTTTCGCGTTCGCGCGGGGTCAGGTGCATGGGAAAATCAGACTTGCAGGTGCTCCTTCACGACGGCGTCGGTCAGATCGGCGATGGCGCCGGAGACGACGACGGCGCCGCGATCCATGGCGTAGAAGCGATCGGCGCATTCGCGGCAAAAGTCGACGAACTGCTCGACCAGCAGGATGGCGAGGCGGCCCTCAGCCTTGAGCACCTTGATGGCATGGCGGATTTCTTCGCTGGGGTCGGGGTTGAACCCCTCCCGCTTCAGTTTCTTCAGGGTGTCGCCGATCTGTTCGATGATCGACGGCTGGATGCCCTCGGTGGGCTCGTCGAGGATGAGCAGCTTGGGATCGGTGAGCAGCGCGCGGCCGATGGCGAGTTGCTGCTGCTGGCCGCCGGAGAGGACGCCGCCCTTGCGGGAGAGCATCTCTTTGAGCACGGGAAACAGGGCGAACACGCGGGCGAGGGCGGACTTGGCGGCGGCGCCGCGGGTGCCGCGGACGACGAGGCCGATCTGGAGGTTTTCCTCGACCGTGAGGTGAGGGAAGATGTCGCGGCCCTGCGGCACATAGCCAAGGCCGGCCCGGGCGCGGGCGTCCATCGAGAGGCGTTCGATCGGCTGGCCGGCGAGTCGGATCGAGCCGGCGCTGAGGGGCAGCACGCCGGTGATGGAGCGCAGGGTGGTGGTCTTGCCCACGCCGTTGCGGCCCATCAGGGCGACAACTTCGCCGGCGCGGACCTCGAGGTCGACGCCGCGCAGGATCCGCGAGCCGCCGATGTAGGTTTCGACGCCGGAGAGCTGGAGGAGGGGGTTCATCGCGTGCCGTGTTTGCCGCGGCCGAGATAGACCTCGCGGACCTTCTGGTCGGCCTGGACCTCGTCGAACTTACCCTCGCAGAGGACGGTGCCCTGGTGCAGGACGGTGACCTGGCCGTGCCGGGCAATTTGCTTCACGAAGGCCATGTCGTGTTCGATGACGATCAGGCTGTGGCGGCCGGCAAGGGAGAGCAGCAGTTCGCCGGTGCGGTCCGTTTCGTCGTCGGTCATTCCGGCGGCCGGTTCGTCGACCAGGAGCACCTTCGGGTCCTGGGCGAGGAGCATGCCGATCTCGAGCCACTGTTTCTCACCGTGGGCGAGGAGCCCGGCCTTCCAGTCGCGTTTGCCCTCGAGGCGCACGGTGCGGAGGATCTCGTCGAGGCGATCGCGGCCGGTCGAGTCGAGGCGGTGGAAGAGCGAGGCGAAGACGCCGCGCGGGCCGCGCAGGGAAAGGACCAGGTTGTCCCAGACGGAGTGTTCGGCGTAGACGCTGGGCGTCTGGAACTTCCGGCCGATGCCGAGGCGGTTGATCTCGTATTCGTTGAGCTCGGTCAGGTCGTGGCTGCGGGCGGAGTCGGTGCCGAAGTCGATGCGGCCACGGTCGGGCTTGGCGCGGCCGGTGATGAGGTCGAAGAAGGTCGACTTGCCGGCGCCGTTGGGGCCGATGACGGTGCGGAGTTCGCCCTCGAAGAGGTAGAACGTGAGGTTGGAGATGGCCTTGAAGCCATCGTAGGTCTTGGAGACGTCCTCGACGCTGAGCAGGGGATGCGGCATGTCAGCTCTCCGATTTCACGGCGGGGGCGGCGGCGACCTCGGCCGCGGCGGGTTGGCGCAGGCGAGTCCAGGCGGCGCGGAGCCGTGCGGGCAGGCTGACGAGTCCGCCGGGCAGAAACAGCACCACGAGGATGAAGAGGACGCCGAGGATGATGAGCCAGAGATCCGGATACGCGCGGGTGGCCCAGCTCTTGAGGGCGTTGATGCTCACGGCGCCGACGATGGGGCCGAGCAGGGTGCCGCGGCCGCCAACCGCGACCCAGACGATGGCCTCGAGGGACTTGTCGGGCTGCATCTCGCCCGGGTTGATGATGCCGACCTGCGGGGTGTAGAGCGCGCCGCCGACGGCCGCGATCAGGGCGGCGACGACGAAGACGAACAGCTTGAAGTGCGTGGTGGCGTAGCCGCTGAAGAGGACGCGGTTCTCGCCGTCGCGGATGGCCTGCTGGACGAGGCCGAACTTGGTGCGGCTCAGCCAGCGGCAGAACAGGTACACGAGCAGGACGGTCAGGGCGGTGGCAATGTAGAGGGCCCGCGAGGTGGCGGGATCGGCGAGGCGGTGGCCGAGGATGAACTTGAAGTCGGTGAAGCCGTTGTTGCCGCCGAGCAGGAGGTTGTTGCGGAAAAACATGATCGAGGCCGCGTACGTCAGCGCCTGCGTGAGGATCGAGAAGTACACGCCCTTAATGCGGGAGCGGAACGCGAGGTAGCCAAAGACGTAGGCGAGCAGCCCCGGCACCAGGAACACCATCGTCAGCGCGAACGGAAAGCTGGCGAACGGCTCCCAGAACCCCGGCAGGCGCTCCCAGCCGAGAAACACGAGGAAGTCGGGGATCGGCTTCTTGTACTGCCCGAGATCGCCGATCATCCGCATCAGGTACATCCCGTGCATGTACCCGCCGAGGGTGAAGAACAGCGCCTGACCGAGCGAAAGCAGGCCGGTGAAGCCCCACAGCAGGTCGACTGAAATCGCAAGCAGGGCGTAACAGAGATACTTCCCCCAGACGCCGAGCGTGAACGTGCTGATGGCGCCTTGCGCGTGCAGAAACGGCACCACCACAATGAGGAGAAACGCGATGGCCGCCACCGCAATGAGTTCGACCCGTCGGACCTGCGTTGCGCTCATGGGACAGACCTCAAGGCCCCGGCTGCGGATGACAAACAGCCCCGCGGGCCGCCATTGCAGGAACAGGATGATGCCACCGAGGACGAGGATCTTGCCGAACACCGCGGCGTCCTGGGCGAGGTTTTGCAGGAAGCCGCCGATGCCCGGCACCCAGGTAAGCCCGGGGGCGACGTGAGGCAGGTACTGTTGCAGCACCTGGTCGATTCCGCCGATGCCAAAAGCGCTGAGGATGGTGCCGCCGAGGCTGCCGACGCCGCCGACCACGACGACCATGAAGGAGTCGATGATGTAGCCCTGACCGAGCGACGGGCCGACATTGCCGATCTGGCTGAGGAACGCGCCGGCGAGCCCGGCAAGCCCGCTGCCGAGGCCGAACGTCAGCATGTTCACCCGCTCCGTGCGCACGCCCATGCAGGCGGCCATGGTGCGGTTCTGCATCGAGGCGCGGATGAGCAGGCCGAGGGGCGTCTTGGTCAGGACGAGCCACATGCCGAAAACGATCAGGATGGCGAAGCCGATCACGAAGACGCGGTTCCAGCCGAGGATGACGTCGTGCACGAGCCAGTTGCCGCTGAGGTAGGTCGGGCTGGAGACCTGGACATTGTTGGCCCCGAACATCAGGCGGAACACCTGCTGCAGCACGAGCGACACCCCCCAGGTTGCGAGCAGGCTCTCGAGCGGGCGCCGGTAGAGAAACCGGATGACACTCCGCTCGAGCGCGATGCCCACAAGAGCCGCGGTGAGAAAGCTGAGCGGAATCGCGGCGAGGAAGTAGGCCTGGAAGGCGTTGCCGGTGAGGCCGAGCCCGGGCAAGCCGACGCTGAGGCCAAAGCACGGAATCGTGATGCCGTCGGCGAAGAGATTCTGCACGAGATAGGTGGTGTAGGCGCCGACCGCGATCATCTCGCCGTGCGCCATGTTGATCACCCGCATCAGACCAAACGTGATCGCCAGTCCCAGGGCGGCGACGAGGAGGATGCTGCCGAGGCTGAGGCCGCGGAACAGTGTCCCGAAGAAGTCGACCGCGGAGCGGTGGGTTTCCACGGCCCGCGACGCGGCCCGCGCGGCGGCGATCACCGCGGGCTGTTCGGCGGCCGTAGCCTCCTTCAGGGCGCGGTTGATGAAGTCGGCGCTGGCGAGGGAGCGGAGCTCCTTGAGCTCGCCGAGCGCGGCGAGGCGGACTTCCTCCTTGGCGTCCTTGAGCTGGATGAGGGCAATGGCCTCCCGCAGCGCGCGCTGCACGGCCGGGTCGGGCTCGATTTGGCGGCGGGCGATTAGGGCCGGGAGCTTCTCGGTGTCCTGGGCGAGACCGAAGGCCGCGATGGCTTTGGCGCGTTTGGCGGGATCGGTCGCGGCCAGGTCCGCGAGATCGAGCACGGCTTTCATCACGCGACGGAGCGAGGCGGTGTGTTCGACGGCGGTGAGATCGGCGCCGACCAGGTGCAGCGGGCGGCCGGCGGGATCGAGCAGGGCGGCGCCGGTGTCGATGCGGGTGGCGGCCTGGGCGCCCGCTTCGTCTTTTTCGCCGGCGAGCTGAACCGCGACCTTCGCACCGTCGGGTGCGGTGTAGACGAACAAGGCGTCTTTGCGCCAGGCGTCGAGCAGCGGCGCGATGGCGTCGTCGGCCCGGCCGGCCAGAGTGCCGAGCAAGTCGCGCTGTTGCGCGGCCTCCCCGGCGACGGCGGCGCGGGCGATGATCTCCCGCGGCGAGTCGGCGGCAGAGAGCGGCGGGAGCAACGCGGCCAGGAGCAGGGCCATGGCGAAGGCAGGGACGCGGGAAAACATCGGGTGGCGGGGAGTATGCTAGAGTCGTGCCAAACAAAGAGGGCGGACGCGTTTTGGCGTCCGCCCCCGGAGTGAGTTTCGCGGCGGCGCGATCAGACGCGCGGGCCGCGGCGGCTCACTTGAACTTACCCTTCAGCCAGGGCTCGCCGTAGACGTTGTTGAAGCTGCTCACGATCTTGAACTGCCCGTCGGCGCGCGTCTCGCCGATGTAGACGTTTTTCGTGAGGTGCATGTTCGGCTGCGTGGTCACCTTGCCGCCGGGGCCGTCGAAGGAAATGCCGCTCTTCCAGGCGGCGCGCACCTTGTCGACATCGAAGGAGCCGGCCTTCTCGACGCAGGCTTTCCAGAGATAGACGCCGACGTAGCTCAGCACCATGGGCGAGCAGGTGACGCGGCCTTCCTTCACGATGCCGGGCACGGTGCTCTTCTTCAGCCAGGCCTGAAAGTCGGCGACGAACTTCCTGTTCGCCGGCGTGTTGATCGACTGGAAGTAGGTCCAACAACCAAGCTGGCCGACGAGCTTGTCGGCGGGCAGGCCGCGGAATTCATCCTCCGAGATGGAGAAGGAAACCACCGGGCAGGTTTCCGCGGTCAGGCCGGAGGCGGCGTACTCTTTGAAGAAGGGGACATTGGTGTCGCCGTTGAGGGTGGAGATGACGCAGGCGTCGCCGGAGGCGGCGAACTGTTTGAGCTCGGCGACAATCTGCTGGTAGTCGGTGTGGCCGAACGGGGTGTATTTGCCGGCGGAGATGATCTTGCCGGCGCCGTCGCGACGGAATCCGCCGCCGATGTTGGCGAGCGGCACGCCCTTGCTGAGGAGGTACTCGAGCAGGACGAGGTTCGTGGTCTGCGGGTAGACGTAGTCCGAGCCGAGCAGGTAGAACTTCTTTTTGCCCTCCTTGAGGTAATAGTCGACGGCGGGCGTCGCCTGTTGGTTCACCGCCTCGGCGGTGTAGGCGACGTTCTGCGACTCCTCTTCGCCCTCGTACTGCACCGGATAGAAGAGCAGGCCGTTGTTCTTCTCGAAGACCGGGAGCACGGACTTGCGCGACACCGAGGTCCAGCAGCCGAAGGTCACCGCGACCTTGTCCTGCTCGAGGAGCTGCTTCGCCTTCTCGGCGAAGAGCGGCCAGTTGGAGGCGCCGTCGACGACGACGGGCTGGATTTTTTTCCCGAGCACGCCGCCCTTGGCGTTAATCTCGTCGAAGGTGAAGAGCAGGATGTCGCGCAGCGAAGTTTCGCTGATCGCCATCGTGCCGGAGAGGGAATGGAGGACGCCGACCTTGACGGTGTCGGCGGCCCGGGCGGAGCCGAGCGAGGCGGCGAGCGCAAGCGCGCCGACGCCGAGGAGGGAGGGAACTGATTTCATCGTGGTGGTGGGTGGGTGGGAAACCGGGGCGGAGGGACGAGGACCGGTCCGGGCGGGCACGGCAGTGGCCTGGGCACCCCGCGGAACGGGGTGCGGCCGCAAGTTCCGGCCCGCCGGCCGGAGTCAGGAGGCAGAGGGGAGGCGGTCGCGGGAACGTGGACGGACCGCGCGACCGGCGTACTCAGAATTTGAAGACGCTCTGCAGGCCGAAGAAGAGGGCGCTGTCGGCGGTATGCGAGGAATAGTCGTAGTAGGACACCTCGGCGCGAACGAGGAAGTTGTCGTTCACCGCGTAGGCGGGGGCCACCGTGAACTTGGTGAAGCCGGGGCCGCTCTTCATCTTTTCGCCGCTGACGCGGAAGGCGGCCGACGTCTTGGCGTCGAACTTGTAGCCGTAAAAGACGAGCCAGTTGTAGCCCTTGTCGCCGGGGCCGCCGTCCTTGTTGACGTACTCCAGGCCGAGGGTCGCCTCCTTGCTGAGGTTGTAGCCCAGCCAGAGGTTGAGGGTCAGGATGTCGTCGTTCTTGTGGATGACGTTGCCTTTGGTTTCGTAGGCGAAGCCGGTCCAGATTGTGAGGTCCGTGACCGCCTTGTAGACGAAGTAGCCCTCGAAGCCGCCGTTGTGCTTGAGCTCGCCGTCGCCCTTGAGGTAATTGGGACCCGAATACACGGAGTCGACCACGGCCAGGCCGAAGCCGACGTCCTTGTCGGAGTAGTCCCACTTCACGCCGCTGTGGTACCCGGGGATGGGCCCGAGGAAGTCGCCATTGGCGTACGAGATCTGGGACATGTTCGGGATGTCGAAGGCCTCGTAGCCGAGGTAGCTGAGGAACTTCCCGACCGTGACGGTCGAGCCCCCGCCGACGTCGACCGTGGCGTAGGCGTCGAGCACGGTGACGTCGCTGGGCGCGCCCGGCTGGTAGAAGAGGCTGATCGTGCCCGTGACGGGCTTGAAGCTGGTGGTGAAGAGGGTCTTCACCGCATCCAGATCGAACTTGTCGACGGCCGGGCCGGGATCGGGATCGGTGATCCGGTAGGATCCGACGGCATAGCCGCCGACCGAGAGGCTGTCGTTCACCTTCACGTCGGCGGAGGCGGTCAACGTGCCGGCGGCGAACGCGAGTCCGGCGGCGAGTTTGTAGCGGTTCTTCATGGTCTGGTATTGGTTTTTTGGATGAGGCCCGGTGTGGGCCGGAGCCGGGGAGCGGTTTAGCAGCAAGCTTGCCAAGCGTGGTCCAAGTGCCCTGGTTGGCGGGCCTTAACAGCTTGTGCTGATGCGAGGATTGCGCGGGTCTGCGCCCGCCTGATACATCGAGCAGCCCTTCGGGGGGCGGCGAATTTGCGATCGGCGCGATTCTGGCCCGCCGTTTGCTTTCAGGGATTTTCAGACGGCCCTCACTTCCGAGGGTCCAATTCAATTAGAGAACTCATGAACAACAAACTCCTCACAGCAGTGCTTGGAATTCTCGCGGGCGCCACAGCGCTCGCGCAGGCTCCGGCCGCCGCTCCCAGTGTGTCGTTTACCGCCACCGGCACGTTCGTGTCGCAGTACATGTTCCGTGGCCAGCGGCTGAACGGCGCCGGCTTTCAGCCGACGGTCGAGATGGCGGCGGGCAACTTCACCGCCGGCGTCTGGGCGAACTTCGTCCTCGACGACAAGGTGCCCGACAGCTCCGACCCGGAGATCGATCTCTATGGATCCTACACCTTCTCCCTCGGCAAGGATCTCACCCTGGTGCCCGGTTTCACGCTCTACACCTATCCGAGCGCGCCGACTGCCGCGGGCTTCTACCGCACCACGTTCGAACCGAGCCTGGCGCTGAACTACACCATCGAGGGGATCAAGTTCACGCCGAAGTTCTATTACGACACCGTGCTTGACGGTGCGACCTACGAGCTCACCGCGGCGTATGCCGTGCCGCTGAAGGACATCGGCTCGGAGCTCGGCTTTGCGGCGACCTTCGGCACCTTTCTGCTGAAGGACGCGGCGAACGACACTTCGCCGGCGGTGAAGTCGTGGGGCGATTACTGGCAGATCGGCGTTTCCATGCCGTTCCAGCTCACGAAGGAGTCCAGGCTCACGCTCGGCTTTGCCTACACCGAGGGCCGCGATGCCTTCACCAAGCAGGGCAACCTCGGCAAGGCGGCCAACAGCCTCGCCGTCGGCCGGGGGGTGGCGACGGTCGCGTACTCGCTGTCGTTCTGACGGGGTAGGACGGAGTTTCTTTTCGCCCCAGGCGCCCCGCTCGCGGGGCGCCTCTGTTTTCGCAGCGCCGGCGGGTGCACTTCGCTCTGGCGTCCCGGGCGGCGGGTTCTGAAGCTCCTCGCCCTTATGAAAGTCGGCATTGTCGGTGCGTCGGGCTACTCCGGCGAGGTTCTCGTCAAACTCCTGCTCGCCCATCCGCGGGTGACGCTGGCGGCGGTCACGTCGCGCACGCAGGCGGGAAAGCGCCTCGCGGCGGTGATTCCCGCGGTGCGGGGCGCGGATCGCGGCCTGACGTTTGCCGATTCCGATGCGGCCGCGCTGGCGGCCAGCGACCTCGAGCTCCTGTTTCTGGCGTTGCCCCACGGGGCGGCGGCCGGCTATGCGAAAGTGCTGGTGCCGGCGGGCAAGCGCGTGATCGACCTGAGTGCCGACTTCCGGATCGCCGACCTCGCCACCTACGAGCGGTATTATGGCAAACATCACGCGCCGGAACTGCTGCCGGCGGCGCGATTCGTCCTGCCCGAGCTGACGCCGCCGGCGTGGCGGACCGAGGCGAAGCTGGTGGCCGCGCCCGGCTGCTACCCGACCAGCATCCTGGTGCCGCTCGTGCCGCTGCTGCGGGCCGGGGTGGTGTCGCGCGAGCACATCGTGGTGAACTCGTACAGCGGGGTGAGCGGAGCGGGCAAGAAGGCCGAGGAGATGTACCTCTACGTCGAGCGCGCCGAGAGCATCAAGGCCTACGGCCTGGTGAAGCACCGCCACCTGGCCGAGGTGGAGGAGCAACTCGCGCTGCACACCGGGGCGAAGACGGTGGTTCAGTTCAACCCGCACCTGGCGCCGATGCGGCGCGGTATCGCCACCACCATTACGGTGCCGGCGGCGGCGGGCGCGACCATCGAGGCGCTCTACGCGGCCTGGAACGCGGCCTACGCCGGACGCCCGTTCGTGCAGGTGCTGGCAAGCGGCGAAACCCCGGACACCGCCCACGTGGTCGGCACGAACCGCGTCGACCTGTCCGCCGTGCACGATCCGCGCACCGGCAATTTCGTGATCACCGCGGCCGAGGATAACCTGGTGAAGGGGGCGAGCGGCCAGGCGGTGCAGATCATGAACCTCTGGTGCGGTTTCGAGGAAACCGCGGGGCTGATCTGAGCCGGGGCGATCGCCCCGGCAGGGACTACGATCGGTAGTCGGCGTTCTCGCTCACGTATTCGTGGGTGAGGTCGCCGCCGATCACCGCGGCGGAGGCGGCGCCGTTGCCCAGATCGATTTCGAGCTCCACCGCCCGCTCGTGCGGCGGGAAGTCGATCGGCGGGGCGAAGAAGCCCTCCGCGGTGGGCGCACTGGCGTAGAGCTCCGCGCCCCTGAGATGCGCCACGAGGGCGGTCTCCTTGGCCGGATCGAGTTGGAACACGCCGCCGGAAAAAATCTCCACCCCGCCGAGCCGCGCGCGGAGGCGTGAGAGATCCGTGCCGGCGGCGTGGGCGCCGACGTACTTGCCGATTGCCTGGATTAGGCGGCCGACGTTGGGATCGTTGCCGGCGACCGCGCACTTGAACAGCGGGCCGTTGACCACCGCCTTGCCGAGCGCCCGCGCCAGGCCGAGGCTCGCCGCGTTGCGCACGGTGACACGGATCACATGCCGCACGCCCTCGCCGTTGCGCACGATGTCCTCGGCCAGATCGCGGCACACCTGGTGCAGGCCCCGCTCGAACGCGCCCCAGTCGCCGAACGGCACCCGGCCGGAGGAAAGGGCGACGACGGTGTCCGAGGTGCTGGTGTCGCTGTCGACGCTGATGGCGTTGAAACTGGCGTCGACGGCGCGGGCGAGCATGGGCCGCAGTTCAGCGCGCGGCACGGCGATGTCGGTGAGCAGGTAGACCAGCATCGTGGCGAGGTTGGGCTCGATCATGCCGGCGCCCTTGGCGATGCCGACGATGCTGCCGGCGCCGACGGTGGCGCGCCGGATCTTCGGATAAAGGTCGGTAGTCACGATGCCCTCGGCGGCGGGCAGCACCGAGCCCGCCGAGAGCGCACCCACCGCGGCCGGCAGGGCGGCGATCATTTCCTCCACCGGCAGCGACCAGCCGATCACGCCGGTGGAACTCGGCAGCACCTGGGTGGCGGTCAGGCCGAGGGGTGCCGCGACGGCCGCGCAGAGGCGTTCGGACGTTTCGAGCCCGCCGGGCGCGCAGACGTTGGAAATCTTGTTGTTGATCAGGATGGCCCCGAGCGTGGGCTCCGCGAGCCGGCGGCGTCCGATGACCACCGGGGCGCCGGGAAACGCGTTGCGCGTAAACATCGCGGCAAACGCGGGGGTGGGGGAGTCCAGCGCGATCAGCGTGAGATTCATCTTCGCGGGCTTCGGGGCCTCGCGCGGAACGAACTCGAACTGGGAGCGCCCGACGCGGAAACCCGCGGGCAGGGCGGCCTGGGCGGCGAGCCACGTGCGATGGGCGTCGCGGTCGGCGAACGTGAGGTTGGTGCTGGACACGCCGAACAAGTGAGGTTCGCGCGGCGCGGAGGGAAGAAGATTCTCGGCCGGCCGCGCCCGGAGGTTACGAATGGCGGCGCCGCGCAGTTTTTGATGGAAATGCCCGGCGCGTGTGCCTAATTCGCGTCCTTTCCTCCGCCAAGTGAACGCCCTTCCAGTTCCTTCCCATCCCCTGCCGGCTGCTGGCCGGCGGGGCTGATCGCCGATGAACGTTACCGAAGTCACCGCCAAGGCCCGGGTTCTGCTCGAGGCCCTGCCCTACATCCAGGATTTCCACGGCTCCACGTTCGTCGTGAAATATGGAGGCAGCTTCATGGACGATCCTGATCCCGCGGTGCGCACGCGGGTCGCGTACGACCTCGCGTTCCTGGCCGCCTGCGGGATCAACGTCGTGGTCGTGCACGGCGGCGGCAAGGCCATCACCCGGGCGATGGAGACTTCGGGTTTGAAGGCGAACTTCGTGAACGGCCTGCGCGTGACCGACGAGGCCACCATCGCGGTGGTGAAGAAGACGCTCGACGAGGTCGTGAACCGCGACGTGTGCGAAGCCGTGGCCTCCGCCAAGGCACGACCGAAGGGACTGCCCGGCGACAGTGTGCTCGTGTGCCAGAAGCTGACCACCGACGACGACGGCAACACCGTCGACCTCGGTTATGTCGGCGACGTCACCGAAGTGAAGGTGAAGTTGATCAAGAAGGAGATTGGCGAGGGCTTCATCCCGATCATCTCGCCGGTGGCCGAGGGCTACGATGGCAAGCCCTACAACGTGAATGCGGATCTCGCGGCGGGCCGTGTCGCCAGTGCGCTGCGGGCGCGGCGCCTCGTCTACATGAGCGACGTGCCCGGGTTGCTCGCCAACCCCGCCGACCCGGCGTCGCTGATCTCGACGCTCAAGACCAGCCAGGTCGAGGAGCTGAAGCGGAAGGGTGTGATCGACAAAGGCATGCGCCCAAAGGTGCAAAGCGCGGTGCGCGCGCTGCAGGAGGGCGTGCAGCGGGTGCACTTCATCGACGGCCGGCTCGCCCATTCGCTGCTGCTGGAGATTTTCACCGACCAGGGCATCGGCACCGAAATCGTGCACGGCTGAGCCGCCGCCCCGGAATTCATGACCACGCCCAGTATCGTCCGCACCAGTACGGCGGAGCTCTATGACGCCCACGTGCTGAAAAACTACGCCCGCCCCGCGCTCACGCTGGTGCGCGGACGCGGCGCGCAGGTCTGGGACGATGCGGGCCAGTGCTACCTCGATTTCACTTCCGGGATCGCCGTGAGCGCGCTGGGGCACTGCCACCCGCACTGGGTGAGCGCGGTGCAGCGGCAGGCCGCGGAGCTGGTTCACGTCAGCAACCTGTTCCGCAACCCCCTGCAGGGTGAACTCGCGCGGCGCCTCGTGCGGCAGGCCGGCCCCGGGCGCGTCTTCTTCTGCAACAGCGGCGCCGAGGCCAACGAGGCGTTGATCAAGCTGGCCCGGTTGCACGGCCGGAAGAAGGCCGGCGGCGAGGAGGGGCGCTGCATCAAGATCCTCTGCGCCCAACAGGCTTTCCACGGCCGGACTTTTGGCGGCATGAGCGCCACCCCGCAGGAGAAAATCCAGGGCGGGTTCCGCCCGCTGGTGCCCGGGTTTGCCTTCGGCGAGCTCAACCGGCTGGAGACGTTTGCGAGCCAGATCGATGCCGGCACCGCCGCGATCTTCGTGGAGACGATCCAGGGCGAAGGCGGCGTCAACCCCTGCACGCCCGAGTTTTTGCGTGGCCTGCGGCATTTGTGCGACCAGCACGACCTGCTGCTGCTGCTTGACGAAGTGCAGTGCGGGGTTGGCCGGACGGGGCGTTTCTTCGCGTACGAACACGCGGGCATCGTGCCGGATGCGATTGGGATGGCCAAAGGGCTGGGCGGTGGCGTCCCGATCGGCGCGATGTGGGTGCGCGATCGATTTGCGGAGCTGTTCCAGCCCGGCAGCCACGGTACGACCTTTGGCGGCACACCCCTCGCCTGTGCCGCCGCCCTGGCGGTGCTCGAGGTGATCGAACGCGACGGGCTGCTGGAGCAGGTGCGTGCGTTCAGCGGCCCCTGGCACTCTGCCCTGCGCCGGCTGGCGGCGGATTTTCCCCAGCGCGTCGCGGGCATCCGGGGACTGGGTTACCTTGTCGGCCTGCAACTCACCGGTGATCCGGTGCCGCTGGTGGCGGCGCTGCGCGAACGCGGACTCCTGGTGCCCTCGGCCGGAGGCAACGTGATCCGGTTGCTGCCGCCGCTGACCGCGACGGCGGACGAATTGTCCCGATCGGTCGAGATCCTGCGCGAGACCCTGGCCGCGCTGGCGTGACGCTGCGGCGTTTTTCCTCGTTCGCCGCCTTTGCGCCCTGTAGGTTGGTCCGCTTCCGATGAAGCATTTCCTCAAAGAAACCGACTTTCAGCGGTCCGAGCTGCCGGCCTTGTTTGCCCTGGCGCGGGAGCTGAAGCGGCGGCGGGCGAAGCCGGCGGTCACGCGCCCGCTCGCGGGCCAGACCTGGGCGATGATCTTTTCCAAATCGTCCACGCGCACGCGCGTCTCCTTCGAGGTCGGCATCCACGAATTGGGGGGCAACCCGCTGTTTTTAAACCGCAACGACATCCAGCTCGGACGGGGCGAGACCATCGAGCACACCGCGCGCGTGCTGTCGCGCTACGTGCACGGCCTGATCGTGCGGACCTTCGATCATCGCGACGTCGAGACCCTCGCCGCGGCGGGCACGATTCCGGTGATTAATGCGCTGACCGACCTCCTGCATCCGTGCCAGATCTATGCCGATGCCTTCACCCTGGCCGAGCGCTGGGCCCGCGGCGGAAGCGGCGCCAGTCTGGTGAATTCCCTCCGCGGCCGGAAGATCGCCTTTCTCGGCGACACCGCCTGCAATGTCGCCCATTCGTGGATACTCGGTGGGCATCTCTTCGGGATGACGGTGGCACTGGCCGGGCCGCGACGGTTTGCCCCGACGAAGCATTTCGACGCGAGGCTGGCGGCCGAGGGAGTGACGGACGGCTACGAGTTCACGACCGATCCCTTCGCGGCCGTGCGCGGGGCCGACGTCGTTTACACCGATGTCTGGGTCAGCATGG
Source organism: uncultured Opitutus sp. (assembly GCA_964504885.1). Lineage (GTDB taxonomy): Bacteria > Verrucomicrobiota > Verrucomicrobiia > Opitutales > Opitutaceae > ER46. Next base: position 11,361 of record CAZDGC010000047.1, on the reverse strand, counting down.
GCAAGGAGGAGGAGTCGCGGCACCGCCGCCGCCTGATGGCGCCCTACGCCGTGACGCCGAAGCTGTTTGCCGCCGCCAAGCCCGACGCGTTCTTCATGCACTGCCTGCCGGCGCACGCCGGGGAGGAGGTCATGCCCGAGGTGTTGGCGAACCCGCGGGCCATCATCTTCGACGAGGCGGAAAACCGCCTGCACATGCAGAAGGCGATTCTGGCCACCCTGGCCACCGCCGCGCGGTAGTCGTCCGGCCGGCGCGGCTTCGAACGCCGCAGGTTCGGCGAAGGCGGACCTGACTGCCGTAGGCCCAGCGAAGGCGGACCTGTCCGCCGTAGGCTTGGCGAAGGCGGATCAGGGCTCGAGGATCGCGGTGTAGCGGCCGCTGAAACGCCGGAAGAGGCCGGTGTCCAGATTCCCGTCGTCGATGGCCCGATCGATGGCGAGCATCTGGGCCTCGCCGGCAGTGACATTGGTCGTGGAGATGCCGGCCGACACGTTGAGGTTGCGATCCCAGTTCCAACGGCCGCCGAGGGAATTCACGCCGGTCCAGGCCGCCGCCCGGAAATCGCCGGCCATGCCGCTCGGAACCGAGCCCGAGCCGGCGTTGGGAGGCCAGGTGCCGTTGAGGGCCGTGTACGATTCAAAGGCTTGGGCGAACGTGCGCAGATCGGAGATGAAGCGGCTGTTCTGGGCGGATTGCCGCACCCGGTTGAAGGCGGGCAGGGCGATCATCGCCAGCAGTCCGATGATCACGACGACCACCATGATTTCGACCAGGGTGAAACCGGCGGGCTCAGGGCGATGGGAGGTGCGAAATCGGGCTGGCACGGGCGGAAGGGGCGAAGTTCTGAGCCGGAGTGTGGCGGGGCGGCGGCGGCGGCGCAACTGCGGTGAGGTAAGGAGAAAGTGAATCCCACGCTACGTGCCGCTACGGAGCGCCGGCGTTTTTCTTTTGCCGGCCGCGGTGCCGGAGGCTCACAGTGCCCCTCCCACCATGAAAATCGTCCTCGCTTACTCGGGCGGACTCGACACGTCCGTCATCGTCAAGTGGCTGCGCGAAACCTACGACGCCGAAATCGTCACCTTCGCCGCCGACATCGGCCAGGAGGAGGAGTTGAAGGGCCTGCCGCAGAAGGCGCGGGCGACCGGGGCGGCGAAGCACTACACCCTGGATCTGGTCGAGGAGTTCGCGCGGGACTTCATTTTCCCGATGGTGCGGGCGAACGCGATTTACGAGGGTCAGTACTACCTCGGCACCTCGATTGCGCGGCCGCTGATTGCCCAGGCGCAGGTCGACGTCGCGCGGAAGGAGAAGGCCGACACGGTGGCCCACGGCGCGACCGGCAAGGGCAACGATCAGTGCCGCTTCGAACTGACCTACATGGCGCTCAACCCGCGCCTGCAGATCCTCTCCCCGTGGAAGATGGAGGAGTTTCGCGCCCAGTTCCCCGGCCGGGCGGAGATGATCGCCTACTGCGAGCGGAACAAGATTCCCGTCGAGGCTTCGCTCAAGAAGCCGTATTCGATGGACCGCAATCTTCTCCATATCTCCTACGAAGCCGGCATCCTCGAGGATCCGTGGTTCGACCCGACGACCAAGGAGAACAAGGGAATGTTCAAGCTTTCGGTCTCGCCGGAGGACGCGCCCGACAAGGCGGAGTATGTCGAGCTCGACTTCGAGCAAGGCAATTGCGTCGCGGTGAATGGCAAACGGCTGACGCCCGCCGGCGTGCTGAAGACCCTCAACAAGCTCGGTGGCAAGCACGGCATCGGGCGGGTCGATCTGGTCGAAAACCGCTTCGTCGGCATGAAGTCGCGCGGCGTTTATGAGACGCCCGGCGGCTCCATCCTAATGCACGGCCACCGCCAGGTGGAGTCGCTGACGATGGATCGCGAGGTGATGCACCTGCGCGACTCGCTCATTCCGAAATACGCCGAACTGGTTTATTACGGGTTCTGGTTTGCTCCGGAGCGCGAGGCGCTGCAGGCGCTCGTCGACGAGAGCCAGAAATACGTCACCGGCACCGTCCGGCTGAAGCTGTACAAGGGCAACATCATCACCTGCGGGCGGAAGTCGAAGTACTCGCTCTACGACATGAATGTCGCCTCGATGGAGGGTGTGAAGAGCTGGTACAACCAGAGCGATGCGACCGGTTTCATCCGCCTGAACGGTCTGCGGCTCCGGGCGCGCACCCTGGCCCAAGGCGGACCGAAGGTCTAGGCTGCCGCCGTCGGCGGAGGCCTTAGAACAGCCCGTTGGCGATCACGCCGACGGCGGTGATCGGACCGCTGTCGTCGAGCCCGTCGAGGGCGCGGTTGGCCTTCTTCATCAGGGCGCGGGCGTCGCGGGCGAGCCCGTCGTCGTTGATGAGTTGCCCGAGCGTTCCTTCGCCGCGGGAGAGTTTTTCGGATACGCTGCGCAGGCTGGCGAGCGAGGCCTTGAGGTCGTCGCCGGCCTTTTGGTCGAAGACCAGCGTGCCGAGCGTGCCCTTGCCGGACTTGACTTCGTCGAGGATCGACTGGGCGTTGGCGAGGAAGCTCTTTGCCTGCGCGGCGCCGCTCTTGATCTCGGCCACGCCGGCGAGGAGTTCGTCGTGTAGCCTGGAGTCGTTGATGAGCCGGCCCAAGGTGCCCTCGCCCTGATTCACCTTGTCGGTGATCTGCTGAAGGTTGGCGGTCGTGCGCTGGAGGCTCTCGCGGTTTTCGGTCAGGATGGTGTCGATCTTCTGCACGATGCCGGGCCCGCGGCCGTCGCCGCTGAGGGCGGTGCCGAGGTTGCCGAGGGCGCTTTCGAGCTTCTTTCCCAGTTCGCCGATCTGAGCCATGACGGAGTTGAGGTCGGCGCTGCTGCGGGTGCGAATTTCAGCGCCCTCGCGGAGGTAGGGAGCACCTTCCGAGCCGAGGTCGATGCTGACGTAGCCGGTGCCGATCAGACCCTGGGTGACGATGGTGGCGTGGGCGTCGCTCTTAATCCGCTTGTCGGAGTCGATCCGCAGGACGGCCTCGGCGCGGCGGCCGGCCAGACGGGTGCGGGCAACGTCGCCGATCTTCACGCCGGCCATGCGGACATCGTCGCCCTCCTTGAGTTCCTTCAGGCTCTCAAAGCCGGCGATGATTTCATAGCCCTTGTCCTTGAACCAGAGCTTGCCGCCGCTGAGCGTCTCGAAGGTCACCCAGATCAGGGCCATGCCGAGCAGGAAGAAGAGGCCGACACGGGCGGTTTGTTGTGCGTTTTGCATGGGTTCAGGTCTCCAGTTGTTTGAAGCGGGGATTCTGCAGATCGATGCGGGGGTTGAGAAAATCCGCCACTCGCGGATCCTTCGGCTGGCGGAGCTCCGCCGGGGGCCCGAGCGAGACCAGCCGGCCGCCGAGGAGGATGCCGACGCGATCCGCGATGCTGAGGGCGAGGTCGCGGTCATGGGTCACGACCATCGAGGTGACGTGGTACCGCTCGCGGAGGGTGGCGATGATCTCGATGATGGTGGCGGACATCACCGGATCGAGCTCGCTGGTGGGTTCGTCGTAGAGCAGGAGCTGGGGTTCCATCACGAGGGCGCGGGCGATGGCGACGCGCTTCCTCATGCCGCCCGAGAGTTCGGCGGGCACCTTGTGCGCGGCGTTCTCGAGGGAGAGGATTTGCAGCGCCCGCATGACCTTGTCGCGGATGCCCGCCTCGCTCGCGAGGCGGTGCTCGCGTGGGTAGAGCGCGAGGTTGTCGTAGACGGTCATGGAATTGAACAGGGCGCCGGCCTGGAAGACGAGGGCCATGCGCACCTGTTCGCGCGTGCCGGGGTGGGAGGCGTCGAGGTCGTCGACGGTCACCCGCCCCGCGGTCGGGAACTCTAGCCCGACGATATGCTTCAAGAGCACGCTTTTGCCGGAGCCGCTGGGGCCCATCAGCACGAAGATCTCGCCCGGTTCGACGGTGAAGGAGATTTCCTTGAGCACCTCGAAGGAACCGAAGCTCTTCGACAGGCGGTCGATTCCCACGCGGGCGGCGGCGGGGCCGGCCCGGGAGACAGGCGAACGAGGGGCGGCAGCGGTGGGCGTCGGCATGTTACATCAGGGCCTTCGTGACGAAGAAATCGAGCACGAGGATGAGAATCAGGGAGGTGACAACCGCGCGGGTGACGGAGGCGCCGATCTCGCGCGGTCCGCCGCGGGTATTGAGTCCGATGTTACAGCAGACGAGCACGACGGTGAAGCCGAAGACCTCCGCCTTGATCAGGCCGTTGAGCACGTCGCCAAAATCCATGTACTGGCGGAGATTGGCGAAGTAGGAGGAGGGCTCGATCGAGATGAAGTGGGTGTACTTCGCCACAATGGCGCCGCCGAACCAGCCCACAAGATCCGCCATGATGGTGAGCACGGGCATCATCGCGAGCACCGCGGCGAGCCGCGGCAGCACCAGCATGCGCTCGGGCGGGATGTTCATCGTCTCCAGCGCATCGACCTCCTGATACACTTTCATCGAGGCCAGTTCCGCGGCGATGGCGGAACCGACGCGACCGGCCAGCAGGACGGCGGCCATCACCGGGCCGAGTTCGCGCGCCATCGTCAGGCCCACGAGCGCGCCGATGAACTGCTTGTAGCCGACATTCTGTCCGGCATGGCCCGACTGCAGCGCCAGCACGCTGCCGATAAAGAAGCTCAGAATCGCCACGATCGGCATCGTCGTGTATCCAATCAGATAACACTGCTCGATGAACCGGCCGAACTGCCGGGGGAGCGTCGGGAGGTGCGCCAGCGAGCGGAACAGCAGCATCAGCGTGCTGCCAATTCCTTCGAGGACGCGGGCGAGCGGCCGCGGAAACAGTCGGAGAAACCGGTCGATCATCCCGGGGGCGGTGGTGGCGGCGTTCATGGCTGTCCTCCGACGGCGGGCGGCCGGTCCGGCGGGGCGGGGCGGGTGGGGGGGGGCGGCGGCATCGTCATGGTGAAGTGGGGCGGGCGGGCCGGGCGGGGAAATCAAGCCAGCGCACCCGCCAGCCGGCGCCCGCGGTGCGGTGGAAGCCGACCAGGCCGTTGCCCAGCGACAGGCGGGCGGCCGTGCCGGACCGGGTGAACCCGAGCAGCGGCCCGAGGTGAAACTCCCGCCGGTCCTCGCGGGCGTCGTGCTCCCAGGTGATCGCATTCCAGAGCAGCGAAGTGCGTTTCCGGTTCTCGGATACGTGTTCCTCGTGGCGCGCCACGGCGAAGAGCGGCGTCCAGGCCTGGCGGACCTTCTCATTGGCGGGGAAGAAGACCTCCAGCGGACTGAGGAGCTGCCATTGGCGACGGCCGGCCCCGTTGTCCCAGTGGCTGAGCAGCGGCCAGACATGGGTGAGTTCGGCCACCGGAGAGTCGGCGCGGCCGGCGGCGCGCTGCTGCTCCTGCCAGAACAGGAAGTAGAGGAACTGGCGGCGACGGCGGTCGACGCCTTCGTCGGTCCAGGCGGCTTCGCGGAGCAGCGGCCACAGGTACCAGTGTTTCTCGCGCTCGTGCAGGATCGAATGGCTGTAGAACGGCGCCCAGCGGTTGACGAACCGGTCCTCCCCGCGGCCCTGCACAAGGAGCGGCCAGAAGTAGCGGCGTTCACGGTAGGGTTTCGGCGCGGTGCGGTCCGTGTACCCGAAGAGGGGCCACAGGTAGTTCTCACTGGCGAAATTCGGGCCGGTGCTGCGGCTGTAGAACGGCAGCACGCCGGCGTCTTCACGCGCGGCGGTGCCGGTGGGATCGTCGGGATGCGGCAGCCGGGTGGTGTGATAGAGCAGGGGCCACAGCGCCGAAGTGGCGCGGAGGACGCCGGGCCGCTCGTAGGTGGTGTAGAAAGGCCAGAAGCCCCAGCCCCGGGCCTCCCCGCTGATGGTGCGGATGAACGGCCAGGGAGTGTGGCGGGTGAGGACGCCGCGCCGTTCGCTTTCGGCGTAGAGAGGGAAAAGCGTCCACGAGGCGCGTTCAAACCAGAGCTTGTCGCGCAGCGTGCCGTGGAAGGGGAAGAAGGCCCGGTAGTCGCGGCTGGCGTCGGCGAAGCGCCGTTCGAACCAGAAGGGGAAAATATCGAACTCGTCCTGCGGGCGAAATTCGTCGCGCGCCACCCCTGGCTTGGGCGTCTCGCGTCGAACCAGTTCGAACAGGCTCCACCGCACGCGACTGTCGTCCTCGCTCCAGTTGAAGAGCGGGTAGAGAAAATGCCTCGACCGGGCGCTGCGGTCGGCGCGCTCGAACTCCACCCAGAAGGGACGCAAGCCCTGGGCGGTGCCGGGCGCGGCGGGGCCGCCGGCCGGTTGGCGGAAGAGCACCGGGCCGGCGGCTTGCCAGGTGCTGGGTAGGCTTCCGGCCCCCGGCAGGGATCGCTCGACCACGAACGGCCACCCATTGAACTCGCGCTCCGCCGGGGCGACGGAGCCAGCCGCCGCCGCGCCGTGAGCGAGGCTCAGGGCAGCTAGGGTGGCAAGTTGACAGCGGTTCATGGTTTGGCAGGCGCGGGCGGCCGGGACAGGCGGTTCGCGGTAGTGGTGGGAAGTTTGCGGGCCTCTCGCCACCGCGAGCGGAAGGGCAGACTATTGGCAGTCGGCCACTTTCGCGCAATCGCGTTGTGTCACGGTTGGGAAAGCCTGGTGAGCGGGGAGTTCCACGGGGTCGGCCGGTGGCGTCGATCGGCGCCTGCCGGGCCGGCGGGCAGGCATCCGGAGTGACGGGCGTGTTTCCCGTTGAAGCGTCGGAAGGCCGATGGTGGCATGCATGCCGATTTATGAATCTCGATTTGCAGCGCGTGCAAGTGGCCGTCCCCTCTGTCAGAGCCTGCGACTCGGCAGACGGGTGCGGTGAATCGGAAGAATCGGGGAGGGACCAGACGTGCGGATAAGTGGCGGCCGGGCCCGCGGCATTGTGCTGGCCGTCCCGAAAGGTGACAAAGTGCGGCCGGCGACGGACGGCCTGCGGCAGGCGGTGTTTTCGAGCCTTGCGGCGGTGGTGCCGGGCGCACGTTTCCTGGACCTGTTTGCTGGCAGCGGAGCCTACGGTCTGGAGGCGCTGAGCCGTGGGGCGGCTGGGGGGGAATTCGTGGAGCAGGATGCCCGCGCGTTGGCGTGTCTTCGTCGCAACCTCGAGGCGGTGACCCGCAGTCTCGGGAACGCGGGCGAGCTTGGGCGGAGCGTGACCGTGCGGCCGGGTGACGCGCGCCATCCGCCGGCGGCTGGCACCGTGGCGGAAGTCCCCGACCTGGTGTTTGTCGATCCGCCTTACGAACTCATTCGCGGGATCGCTCCGGCGTTGTTCGGTCGTTTGACGGAGTTGCTGGCGCCCAAGCCGGACGCGATTGTGGTGTTCGAACTCCCGGGCGAATTGACGCTGCAGCCCGAGGGATGGAGACTGCTGAAACGGCTGGGGAAAGGGGCGCGGCAACCGACGGTGGCGTTTTTTCGCCGCGAGACCGGGCCGGGATCGGGCGCGACGGGGGGGGGAGGCGGGTGACGCACGTGCCGGCCGGCCTTCACATCTGTCCGCGGAGTGAGTGCAGGATGGCGAGGGCCGCGGTGCAGGCGGTCTCGGCGCGAAGGACGCGGGAGCCGAGGTGATGGAATTGAAATCCAGCGTCGCGCAGGAGGGCGCGGTCGCGCGACCCCCAGCCCCGTTCGGGGCCGAGGGCCAGCGTCCAGGAACCGTCCGCGTCCAGCCGGGCGGCCCCGAGGCGGTCCGAAGCCTCATAAAGATCGAGGGCGACGCGCGCCCCGCCGGGCGGCAGCGCGGCAAGGGTATCGGCGAGGGTGCGGCCGACAGTCACCTCCGGCAGGCGTGTTGCAAAGGCCTGTTCGGCGCCGGCGATGATCTGGCGACGCCATTCGCCGCTGGTCCAGAGCGTGCTTGCGGCGTAGTTGGCATCGCTCTTTTCGGTGTGCACGAAGCGCAGGTTCCCGATGCCCAGGGAGGTGGTGTCGCGCAGGAGATCGCGGGCGGTCTGGGGTCGTGGGAGGCCGATCAACAGGGTACCGGGTGCGGGGTCGGGCGGCGGTGTGGTGGCGGTGAAAGCGAGCGCGAGGGTGTCGTCCGTGAGTGACGTGAGAGTGGCGCGGCCGCGCGGGCCGTTGATAATGCCGGCGTCGAAGGAGTCGCCGACTCGGCGGCGGAGCACGTCGAGCACGTGCCGCGCGCGCCGGTCGTGGCAGGGGAGGGGTCGGTTGAGTTCGGCGGGTTCGAAGAGGATCAGGTTCACAGTGACCGGCGGGGCGGAGCGAGGTTGTGACGCCGGGCGGTGGCGCGGTCAAAGCTGCGGAGCGGGCTTGACCGCGGCGCGCTGGCCGTGAAGCTCACGCCCACGCGCCTTGCGGGCGTAGTTTAGTGGCAAAACTCCTGCCTTCCAAGCAGGTCTCGTCGGTTCGATTCCGTCCGCCCGCACCAGTTTCATAACCCGCTAATCTCAAAAAGATAGCGGGTTTTTCGTATCCCAAAATATGCCTAAACTTACAACAAACTTACAACAGGCACGCCGCTAGTTCAGGTAGTTCGGGAGGTTCATGGGGTAACTTTCCGAGGCCAAAAGCGGGCGGGGATTTGTCCGTGAAAGTCGGGGCGGGGGATGGTCCTGAATCCCCGTGATTGTCGCCAGACTCTACCCCGATTCGATGGCCGCGCACGGAGGCATGGTCGTGGACTTCAGCCTCGTCGAGAATTCCCTCTCATCGCGCTGGCGCTGCCGACCGAATCCGCTGGTCGGATACGTTTCCGTGGCGGTCGCCGCGATCAACTCGCGGTTTGGCCCTCGCCTGCCTTGTCCGTCGGCTCCGCAGGCTGGGTAGGGGGCGTGGGCGGCGGCTTAACGAAGCTTGGTGCCGGGCCTTCGCCGACCCAGTGCTCGGAGCTGCGCATGCGGCGCATCGCGCTGGAGGAGTATTTCATCATCTTCCGCGTGGCGGAGTATGCCACGGCGTCGTCGACGGTGTTTAAGGCGTCGACGAGCAGGCGGTAGGCGTCGGCCGTATGGGTCTCGCTCTCGTACTGCTTCACGTCGGCGAGGCCGGTTTCCAGGAGGTGACGGGCGCCGTCGAGGTCGCCGCGGTCGCGGAGCTCCATTGCGCGCTCCAGGGTCCGGGCGGCCTGCTGCGAACTCACCCAGGGCAGGACCGTCTCGTTGACCTTCACGTCGGCCGGGTCCTGGGTCGGGCGGACCCGGAGGGTGTGTCGTTCGGCCCGTGACGCGATGCCCGTCTCGCTTACCTCGTCGAAGAGGACCTCGATCTCCATCAAGGCCTCGCCGTCGAGGCTCGCGGCCGGCCGGCCCGGCGCCAGCAGCGGTATGGGCAGGACCTGGAGCCCGAAGACTGCGATGCGTTGCTCCTCGCTCACGAGGTCACCGATCTGCACTTCGGTGCGACCGTCGGGGAGCGACACCACGGGGTACTCGCCCAGTGGGGCGAACTGATCGACGAACGCCGTCAGCCGGACGCGAATCCGCAGGTTCATGACGACCGTCTTCTGCAGCCCGTCCAGTTCGGCGGCGAAGATCCCGGGGAGCTTGTCGCGATGGTTGGCGTCGTAGAAGCCGCCGCCGGTGGCCTCGGCGAGCGCGGCGAGGAGGTCCTCATTGTAGCCGCCTCCGAATCCGAGGCAGCTCGTGCGAATGCCGTGGGCTTCGAGGCCATCCGTCACCACGCGTTTCACCGGGGCGGGCTCGACGATGCCGACGTTGAGCTGGCCGTCCGTCAGGAGCAGCAGCCGCTTGAGGCAGCCGGCGGGCGCGTCCTTGAGATTGTCGCGGCCCAGCATCCAGCCGCCGCAGAGGTTGGTGCTGCCGCCGACCGCGATGGCGTTGACCCGCGCACTGGCCCGTTGGCGCGACCCCACCGGCGCCAGCGGCAGGACGGTTTCGGCGGTCTCGTCGAAGACGACGACGGAGAATAGGTCATCACGACGCAGGTTCTGAATCACCGTGCCGGCGGCACGCTTGGCCGCCTCCAGCGGGGCGCCCGCCATCGATCCGCTGCGGTCGATCACCAGCGCGAACGCCACCGGCCGGGTGCGCTGGTCGAGTACCGCGGGGGCGTCGAATTGCAGCACGAGGTGGACGGGACGGGCGGTGTTCGCGAGGATCGCCTGGTAGTCGAGTTGGACGGTGGTTTTCATGGCTGGAAAAGGGGGCGCACGGATTGCGTTAAGGCGTGCCACAAGATGTAGGTGAGCGGCAGCCAGGCGGGGCCGAGGATGAAGACGAGCGTGAGGAAGGTCAGAATCTGCTCTCTGATTTCGACCTTCCGTGGCTGCGGTGCCGGCGCCTGCCTCGGCGCTGCCTTACCGGCTCCCGGCTGGTAGCGGGCGCGCCAGTTGGCCATCGCCCGCACTCTCTCTTCCCACTTCAGACTTGGGACTCGCAGCATCACCCTGAGCCACAAACCACGATCCAGGTCCGAGAGTTCGAAGTCGCGGTCCGGCATCGCTCCCAGCCGCGGGCTCAGTCCCTTCACCATCGGGTTCAGGAGCAGGTTCACGATGTAGGAGTGGTACCGCCGGCCAGGCTTTTCGTTGAACCGGCTTTTCATCTCCCCGAGGTACCCATTCGTGAGAGTGAAGGTGAGGTGAGGATGCCAGAACAGGATGCCGTCGCGCCAGACTGGCTCCCGAAGCGAGAGAAGCTGACAATCGGGGTCGCGGTTCGCCCTGTTGCCGCAGTGCCCGAGAGCCCTGCCCTCAATCACCGAGCTGTCGTAGGCGCAGCGAACCCAGCGCCAGCCGTTCGGAAAGATCCAGATGACGTCGACCGCCTGTTGGTGGTCCCTCATCCGCTCCACCGCGGTTTCCAGCGCCCGCAAGCCTTCGCCAGCGGCCTGGAACGACCGATATCCGCTGAGCCGGTAGGCGGCCAGGGTCCGGCGGAGGTAGGGCACGGTTTCCGCCGCAAGTTCGAGGCGCCACCAGCGCTGAAGGAAATTCCGGCGATCCCGCCAGTCCGGCAAGTAGCGCCGTGGCCCGAGCGCCTTTTCCAGCCTCCGCTTCCTCCGGCGTTGGCTGACTGTGAACGACGGCATATGCTCCCCGTGCTCCAAGAGGTCGCGGCTCCAGAGCCGGAGGAACCAGACGATCCGGTCGTGCCTCCGCAGGACCGCACAGACTTCGTCGACGCCATCGGTCGCCAGGGCCTCCCGCCGCGGAGAGTGCGCCGCCGCCAGGCGCAGCATCGAGCGGTACTGCTCCCGGCGCGACCTACCGCGGTTGCGGGTGCCTTCGCGGTTCACGACTGTCACCATGCCCCGATGATGCCAGACAGCCTAGGACAAATACGGTCCCACCCTGCACCTTGCGTGACGACCCTGAGTTACGACCGCCGTGGCCGGCGCCACGCCGCCCGGAGTTGGAAGATTTCACCGAGGTAGGACCGTATTTGTCCCACCCC
>CAZDGC010000046.1:26969-47430 GCA_964504885.1 uncultured Opitutus sp. | reverse complement strand
TCACCCGGCACAATGCCGCGGCCGACGCGTTCAACCTCGAGGAGACGCGCGACTTTATGCCGCAGATGGGACCGATGGTCGGCTATGCCATCACCGTGGTCTGCCAGCCGGGCAACGCGGAGCACCCGCGCAAGAATCCGCGCGCCTGGTCGCAGTACCGCCGCTATGTCGCCAGCCGGCCCGGCCCGAAGATCGTGGTCGTGCAGGATCTCGATCGCCCCGCGACTCTCGGCGCGTTCTGGGGCGAGGTGAACAGCAACGTCCACCGCGCGCTCGGTTGTGTCGGCACGATTTGCGACGGCGCCATCCGCGATCTCGACGAGATGACCAACGCCGGGTTCAAGGCGCTCGCGCGCCGGCTCGCGGTCGGGCATGCCCACTCGTATCCGGTGCGCTGGGACTGCGAGGTCGAGGTGTTCGGGCGGAAAATCCGCCCCGGGCAGCTCATCCACGCGGACAAGCACGGTTTCCTCGCCGTGCCGGAGGGCGAGGAGGCGCGCCTCCTCGAGGCGGCGCGGTTCATGGACGGCAACGAATGCCAGACGCTGATCGCCGCCGCGCGCGGTGCCGCCGGCAGGTCGCTGCGGCGCATCTGCGCCGATCTCGACCGGGCCGCGGAACAGTTTGGCACCAACACGCGCGCGAAGTTCTCCCGGCGCGGCGAGTGGTGAAAGGCGGCAGTGCGCAGCCCGACCCACTTCCCCCCTTTTCGGCTCTTTTCGTGCCCTTTCGGCTGCGGTTGGGGCTCGGGCGAGTTGCTCGCGGCTGGCGACTATTCCGCAAGGCAGGGGGCCAGCGTGCCGCCCTCCAATGCAGGCGATTAAGGTGCGGTTTCGGGCCCTCTCACTCCCCGCGGCACCGGCCCCAGCGTCTCGCCCTTTACAAAGGTTGGAATGAGAGAGGCGTGCCGGACGCTCGGGGGCTCGCCGCGCACGAGCTGCAGGACGGTGCGCGCCAGTTTGCGGGCGAACATCGCGGGCTGGTAGGTGTAGCGCGTTGGCTCCGGCGACAGGAAGCGCATGAACGGATCGCCGTACGTCGTGGCAAAGGAAAGATCGTCCGGCAGGCGCAAACCCTGCCGCATCACCGCGGTCACGACCGTCGCCCCCAGCAGCGGATTGAGCGAGAGCACCGCCGTCACTCGCGGACGAATCCGGAGCACGCGCTCGACCGCGCGGCGGTAGCCCGCTGGCGTTGGCTCCGGGCGCAGCACCTCGCCGCGGGCTCCGGCCGCGCCCGCGATGCCGGTGAGAAATCCCTCCTCGGCCGCGGCGGCGCCGGGCGAGGGTTTCGACTCCGAGAGCATCACGAGCCGCCGGTGTCCCAGGGCCAGCATGCGCCCCGCGATGTGGCGGCCGAGGGCGCCGCTGTCGACATACACCGCCGGAAGGTTCGCTTCCGGTGCCGGGACTCCGGCCACCACCGCGGTGGGCGCCTCCGCCGCGAACCAGCGCTGCAATTCCGCGTGCGACAGGGCGAGCACCCAGCAAGCATGCGGGTGCTGCTCGACCAGACGGCGCAGCGCCGGGGCCGCCCCGGGTCGGAAGTACTGCCGGCCCGCGTGGACGCGCAGCGCGACGCCCGCCTCGAAGAGTTCGGTCTTCAGCAGATCGATCCAGAGCGTGACGTACGGCCGCAGCACGTCGATCGGCTCCGGCATCAGCAGGCCGACGGAGGCGTCCGCCCTCCCCTCGCGCTCCGCCGCGGTTGCGCGTGGTTCATGCACCCGCGTGCCCACCCCGACGTGGGCGGAGACGAGTCCGTGCCGCTTGAGCTGCTCCAACGCGCACCTGAGCGTCCGCCGGCTCACGCGCAGTTGTTCGCACAACGCGCGTTCGGTGGGCAGCCAGCCCCGGCACGCCCCGGACTCGATCTCGCGCCGCAGGGCGTCCGCCACTTGTTCCACCAGCGACGATTTCTTGAAATGCAGCATCACCGGAGGCGAAGGCTGGGCCGCCGCCCGCCGCAGGACAAGTCGGGGTGCAGGAGTGGTGGCGATTCGCCGTGGGGAAGGCTCCCGGGGGTTTCCGGAGCCGCCGCGTCAGCTCTCGCCGCCATCCTCCCCGGCGGCCGACGCGCGTTTGCGTTTGGCAATCGCCTGGCGGAGGAGGTACTCGATCTGGCCGTTGACTGAGCGCAGGTCGTCCGCGGCCCACGCTTCGAGTTCGGCCCAAAGCTTCGGGTCGATCCGCAGGAGAAAGGCCTTGCGTTCCTCCGCCATGACTCAGGAAGCGAGGCGCGCCCGCGTGCGAATGGCCTGCACGAATTCTTCGGGGCGGTCCGGCGACACGACGAGGCAGCGCGCGGGCCAGCGCAGCACCACCGCGTGTGCGCGCTCCGTCACCAGCGCCTCGTAGGAGCCCAGCCGCCGGTTGCGGAAATGCCCTGTGATGGCGCCGAGGCCGTCGTTGCCGAAGGTCTTGATCGACCAGTCCATCGCCTTTGGGTCCGCCTCCGCGGACTGGAGGCCCGCCAATGCGAACCGCGTCTCGCGGCGCGGCCGGAGGACGATCAGTTCGCCGCCCGTCAGCCGGTAGCCCAGCACCCGCGAGTACCAGGCGATCGCGGCCACCGCTCCCACGGCCAGCAGCGGCACCGTCAACAACACCCACCGCGCCGACGCCGGCACCCGGCCGGAAAAGGCGAGCCACACATCGAAGATCACAAAGGCGCCGAGCAGTCCGAGCGTGACCCGGGTGGTCCAGCGCACCCGCTTGCCCACCAGCGCGGCGAAATCCTCGTCCGCCGGCGGGCGGCCGGAGCGAAGCCCGCCCGGGGCGGGCGACACCAGGTGGATCGGACGCTTGAACGGGTCGCTCATGATCAGTGATACAGCGTGCCGGTGTTGATGACGGGATGCGCCTCCGATTCCCCGCAGAGCACCACGAGCAGGTTGGAGACCATGGCGGCCTTGCGCTCCTCGTCGAGCGACACGACATGCTTGGCGGAGAGTTCATTGAGCGCCATCTCCACCATGCTCACCGCGCCGTGCACGATTTTCTGGCGGGCCGCGATCACCGCCTCGGCCTGCTGGCGGCGCAGCATCGCCTGGGCGATTTCGGGGGCGTAGGCGAGATGCGTCAATCGCGCCTCCTCCACCCGCACCCCGGCCTTGGCCAGGCGATCCTGCAGCTCGCGTGTCAAAGCCTCGGATACAACGTCGGCGCCTCCGCGCAAGGTCACTTCGTCGGGCTCGCCGTCATCGTAGGCATAACTGCTGGCGACATGGCGCACGGCGGACTCGCTCTGGACCTTCACATAGGCCTCGTAGCTGTCGACGTCGAACATGGCCTGCGCGGTGTCCTGCACCCGCCACACGACGACCGCCGCGATCTCGATGGGATTGCCCCGCTTTTCGTTCACCTTGAGGCGTTCGCCGTCGAGGTTGCGCGCCCGCAGCGAGATCTTGAGCTTTTTGTTGAACGGGTTGGTGAAGAAGAAGCCGCTGTCGCGCACCGTGCCGCGATAGGCTCCGAACAGCACCAGCACGGCGGCCTCGTTGGGCTGCAGCGTGAAGAAGCCGCCCGAGACGACGAAGGCCGTCACCAGCAGACCGAGGCTGCCGAGGAGCAGCGGCACATTCTTCTGCCGGATGGCGCTGACCAGACCGGTGATCGCCGCCGCGTAAAGGGCGAGCGTGACAAACAGCATCAGCCAGCCGCTGGCGGCGGCGACCGGGCGCTCCTGACTGCGGGTGTGAGGGGAGGATGAAGTGTTCATGTTGAGGTGGCTGGCTATCGATATGATATCACTTAGATAGCTTGTCAAGTCGGATGGATGGAGGAGTTCCGGCAGGCGCTCTGCCCGGCGGGCGGTGCCGGCAGGCGGACGGGAAGTGGCGACAGCGAAGGGCGTGTGTTCACCTCGGAGGGCACCGTGTTGTCGGCGCCACGACTGAAGAAGACGGCGGCGGCGGAGCGCAGCCCTCGGAGGGGAGACTTCCTTGGATGCGCTCCAACTCCCGCGCTAACGGCCGGCGCCGCCGCCCGGGCCGTCCTCCGCCTTCGGCTTCGAGCCGTGGAAAATCTCCTCCAGCGGCAGGCCGGTGAGGCGGGTGAAGCCGCTGAGCAGGCGCCAGAGCACCCACATCGTCACCGCCATGTAGGGGATCACGATCACCGGCCAGCTCAGCAGGTTCATGCGGCCGAGTTGGGCGTTGAACTCCTCGGTGCCGGGCGGGCTGACCAGCAGGTAGCGCGCAAGGCCGTAGTTCAGCACGGCGCTGACGAGGAACGACAAGGCGAGGCCGCGCGTGGCGTCGGCCAGCAGGCGTTCGAAGGCGGGGTGCTGATTGCGCTCGGTCAGCACGGTGTCGACTTTCGCAGTGTCGATCACGCTCTCGTTCCAGAGCAATTCGCGCACCAACGGGCGCCGGCTGCGGCTGGTGAGAATGACGGCCACGCCGAAGAGGGTGGGGATGGCGGCTTCCTTGACCGCAAACCAGAAGACGTCCGCCTTGAGCTGGTTGAGCCCGCCGGTGAGCAGCACGCTCGCGACGCCCACGACCGAGAACAGGTTCCACTTCTTCCGCAGCAGGAGGTCGTAGATGCCGTAGGCGAGGGGGAAGAGGATCGCGACGGCGATGCCCCACTGCGGTCCCAGCCAGCGGTCGCCGCTGAGCTTGGTCAGCACGATCGTCGGCACGACGAGGTTGCAGACGAGGTTCAGCAGGAGGTTTTCGCGCTTCGGCTGGCGGAATGACATTCGGCGACGAGAAGAGGCAAGGCACCGGGCCTAGCAAGGGAAATTCCGACTTCGCGTTTTCCGGCTTTCCGGCCAACCTGCACCTGCTCAGCGTCTCCACCCCCCATGATTCTCCTTGGCGTCAACATCGACCATTGTGCCACCATCCGGCAGGCGCGTTACCGCGACGCGGCGGGCGCGGCCGGCGGCCCGATCGAGCCGGATCCGGTGGCCTTTGCCCTGGCGGCCGAACGGGCCGGGGCCGACGGGATCACCGTTCACCTGCGCGAGGATCGCCGCCACATCCAGGATCGCGATGTCCGGCGCCTGCGCGAATGCCTCGGCACCCGGCTCAACCTCGAGATGGCCTGCACGCCGGAGATGACGCGGTTCGCCCTCGAGTTGCGGCCCGAGTTCGTGTGCCTTGTGCCGGAGAACCGCCGGGAGGTCACGACCGAGGGCGGTCTCGACGTGGTGGGCAACCTCGAGCGCGTGCGGGCGTGTGTCGACGCGATGAATGCCGCCGGGATCAAGGCGAGTCTCTTCATCGACCCCGACGAGCCTCAGATTGCGGCCAGCGCCAAACTCGGCGCGCCGTTCGTGGAACTGCACACCGGGGCGTATGCGGAGGCCTACTTCGGCCCGCGCCGCGCCGCGGAGCTGCAGCGGCTGCGACTTGGCGCCGTCGCCGCCCACGACCTCGGCCTCGTCGTCAACGCGGGCCACGGGATCAACTACGTCAACATCGCCGAGGTTCGCACCCTGCCGCACCTGCACGAGCTCAACATCGGCCACAGCATCGTGAGCCGCGCGCTCTTCACCGGGGTCGACGAGGCGGTGCGCGAGATGAAGCGCCGGATGAACCCGTGAATTCCGACCTGACCCTGCCGCCGGGCGGCATCCTCGTGGGCCTCGGGGCCGACCTCATCGAGGTCGAGCGGGTGCGGGGCGTGGTGGAGCGCCAGGGGCGGCGATTCCTCGACCGGGTGTTCACCGCGGAGGAGCAGGCCTACTGCGCCGGCAAGGCGCATCCGCATAAGCATTACGCGGCGCGTTTCGCGGCCAAGGAGGCGGTGTCGAAGTGCTTCGGCACCGGCATTGGCGCCGAACTCGGCTGGCTTTCGGTCTCGGTCCACCACGGCGAACGCCAGCAGCCCCTGGTGCGCCTCGATGAACGCGGCCGGGCGCTCCTCCGGCGGGTTGGCGCCACCGACGTGCACCTGACCCTTTCGCACACCGAAACGATGGCCCTGGCGGTGGCCGCGCTGGTGCGGGCCGTGGGCCCGGCGGCGTAAGATCTCGCGGGGGAGGCCATGCCCATGGACGACGACTCCGAGCGGCCGCGCAGCGAGTACGATCGTCCCCGCGACTCCGCGGCCGGGCTTTCGAGAACCCCGTCCTGGGTGATGCTCGGATTCCTTTTCGGCGCGTTCTTCGTCTACGCGCTGATGCGGGACCGCGGCCCCGCGACTCCGCCGGCCGCGGTCGCCCTGCCGCTCGATCCGCCGCCCGCCGCCGCCCCGCCGCGGCCGCCGCAACTCACCACGGTGGAGGCCGTCTTCGAGCTCTGGGGCGAACACGCCGTGTGGTCCGGGGACACCACCGAGATTGCGCTGTGGAACCCGCAGGAGCGCGCCTTCAGCGACTTCTTTGAGGTGCGCCGGTTGGGCGGCAGGCTGTACTTCCGGTCCCTCCCGGAACTCACCCGCCGCATCATCCGCCGCGGCCGGGAGCTGCCTGACTGCCCGCTGCAGTTCACCGAAACGGAGGCGCAGTACCGCGAATGGCTTGAATTCGGGCGCCGCGAGCGCCCGCCCGAGCTGACTCCGCTCCCCAGACCCGTCGCGCCGCCCCGTTCCGCCGGTCCCGCGGTCCCGCCGGTCGGAGTCGACCGGTCCCCCGAAGTGCGTCCTGCGCCCCCGTCCTCCCCGGAACCGCCGCAATGAACCCGTTGCCCAGCCACCCGATTCTCACCTGCGAGGCCGCCCGCCGTCTGGAGGAGCGCCTGTTCGGCGGCGACGAAGCGAAGGAATGGCCGGCGATGCGGGCGGCGGGCCGCGCGATTGCGGCGGCGGTGCGCCGCGATTTCTTGGAAGTCGGCCCCTGGCCGCCGGCCGCCCGCCTGCTGGTGCTGGTGGGCAAGGGTCACAACGGCGGCGACGCCCTGCTCGCCGCCGCGGATCTGCTCGCCGCCGCGCCCGGCGCGACTGCGGAGGTGTGGTTTTTCTTTGGCCGCCGCCGCCTGCGGCCGCTGGCCGACCGCGCGTGGCGCGAGTTGCAGGAGCGGGGCCGGGAGCGCGTGCGGATCGTGAGCGCGCCGGCGGGCGCGTACGACGTCAGCCTCGACGGCGTCTTCGGTTTTCAGTTCCGGCCGCCGGTCGAACCGGTCGTGGCGGCGCAGTTCGCAGCAGTGAACTGCCACTCGATTCGCCTGCGGGCGGCGGTGGATCTGCCGAGTGCGGATCTGTGCCGCGCCGACTTCACCTACGCCACCGGAATCGCCAAGGCTCCCCTGTTCGCCTCGCCCGTCGCTGGACGGGTGCGTTACCTCGACCTCGGATTCTTCTCCGGACCCGAAATCGCGCCGGCCGGGTCGGAGCGGGTGCTGCTCGCCGGGGTGCTGGCGCCGCTCGCCGGGTGGCGCGATCCGGGGTCGGACAAGCGGACCCATGGTCATGTATTCATCGTGGGGGGATCCGCCGACTTTCCGGGCGCGGTGCTCATGGCTGTGCGGGCGGCGCTGCGCAGCGGCGTGGGCCTGGTGACGGCGTTTGTGCCGGAGCCGCTCGTGCCGGCCTTCGCGGCGCGGGCACCGGAGGCGATGTGGGTCGGGTGGCCGTTGACGCCGGCCGGCGGCCTGGCCCTCGAAGGCGAACCGCTTTTGCGGCGAAAATTGGATCGCGCCACCGCGCTCCTTCTTGGTCCCGGGCTCGGCCGCGAGGCGGAGACCCTCGCCCTGGCCCGCAGCATCGTGGAGCGCGCTCCAGTGCCGCTCGTCCTCGACGCCGACGCCCTGCAGCCGGACCTTGTGATGGCTGGGACGGCGCCGCGCATCGTGACGCCGCATGCCGGCGAACTGGCGCGGATCGGCGGCCGGACGGCGCAGCGCCCGGACACGGTGCTGGTCGAGAAAGGGCCGCTGACGCGGGTGGTGGCGGGCGGCACGGCGACTGTTTCGCCCTTCGGGGGTCCGGTGCTGGCGCGCGGTGGCAGCGGCGACGTGCTGGCCGGGCTGATTGGCGGGTTGCTCGCGCAAACGCCGGCTGAGCCCCTGCTGGCCGCGGCGCGCGGAGTGGTCTGGCAAGGCCGGGCGGCCGATGCGCTCGCGCGGGCGCGGGGGGCGGTGGCGGTTGGCGCCACGGACTTGCTCGACTTTCTGCCGGCGGCGCTGCGGGAGGCGTGAAGAGAGGGATCCTTTGCTGACGAAGGGGGCGACCCAGGACGTAACGGGCCAAGCGGCGCTCCGGCGTCCTCTCGCACGCGTGGTCTGCCTGGTCACCGGCGGGATGGGTTTGCGTTCCACGCGCCGCAATCCGGCGCTTTACGTGTGCCGCGATCCGGCGCAACGTCGGCCGCCGTCGCTTCCCGGCCCCTGATTCCCCGACATGAGTTCACCTGAGCTGACCGAGCGGCAGGCCCTGCTGGTGTTGAATGCCCTGCCGAACATCGGGCCGATTACCCTCCACCGCCTGCTCGACGAACTGGGCGGCGATCCGCGGGCGGTGCTGGCGGCGTCGCCGCGGCGGCTGGAGGCGGTGAAAGGCGTGGGCCCGGTAATCGCGGCGAGCATCGCGGGCTGGCGGGAGCACTTCGACGTGGCGCGCGAGGAGGAGCGAATGGCGCGCAGCGGTGCGGATTTTCTCACGGCGCGCGACGCCGTCTATCCGCGGCTGTTGAAGGAAATCCACGATCCGCCGATCGGGCTCTACCGGAGGGGCCGATACGACTTGGGTGCGCCGGGGGTGGCGATCGTGGGTTCGCGCCGCACCACCCTTTACGGGCAGAGCGTGGCCAAACGCTTTGGCGCGGAGCTGGCCCGCCTCGGTTTCTGCGTGGTGAGCGGTCTGGCCCGGGGCATCGACACGGCGGCGCACGAGGGCGCGCTCTCCGTGAACGGACGCACGGTGGCGGTGCTGGGATGCGGCATCGACATCATCTACCCGCCCGAAAACCTGGATCTCTTCCGGCGGATCGAGGCGACGGGGGCGGTGTTGTCGGAGTTTCCCTTCAGTCGCCGCGCCGACCGGCAGTCCTTCGC
This sequence comes from uncultured Opitutus sp., assembly GCA_964504885.1. Classification (GTDB taxonomy): domain Bacteria; phylum Verrucomicrobiota; class Verrucomicrobiia; order Opitutales; family Opitutaceae; genus ER46. Next base: position 38,489 of record CAZDGC010000046.1, on the reverse strand, counting down.
CATGCGCAACCGCATCGTGTCCGGCTTGTGCGAGGCGACCATCGTGGTCGAAAGCGACGTGAGCGGCGGCGCGATGATCACGGCGCGGTTTGCCGGGGAGCAGGGTCGGCTGCTTTTCGCGGTGCCGGGCCGCATCGACCAGAACACCAGCGCGGGGTGCCACCAGTTGATCCGCGACGGGGCCACCTTGATGACGAGTGTCGACGATCTGGTGAGCGAGCTGAACTACCTCGACGGTCTGCGGCCCGCGCCGATTCCGGAAAAGCCGGGGGCCGCACCCGCGGGCGAGCCGGGCACGCTGACGGCCGACGAGGGGCGGGTGCTGGACTGTTTCCGCGGCGGGGCGCTGCTTTCGCTCGACGCGCTCGCGGCGGTAACCGGCCGCCCGGCGGCGGAACTCTCGGCGATCCTGATGATGCTCGAACTCAAGCGCTGCGTGGCCAAGCGGGCCGACGGCACCTTCGAGGCGCGGGGATAGGGCAGTAGTCGCGATGGAACGACAGGTCCATGCTGCGAACGTCGACCGGTGGGCTTTATCTTAGCGCCGTGCCGGCCTGACCCCCTCGCGGCCGCATTTTTTGCATCGAAACCCGATCGGGACCGGGGCGAGAGTCGGCGGATGATACGGTCGCGTTGTGCCCTGCTACTCCCGCTGCTGTTGACTGCGCTGTTCGCGGCGGAACCTTCCCGGCAGCCCATCACCCACGAAGCCCTCTGGCTGATGCCGCGGGTCGGCGCGCCCGTGCCGAGCCCGGACGGACGCTGGGCGGTGGTGCCGGTGACGCGGCCGGCCTACGATTCCCGGGAGCAGTCATCGGATCTCTGGCTGGTGGCGATCGACGGTTCGGGTTCGCCGCGGCAGCTCACGCACACGCGGGCGACGGAGAGCGGGGCGGCGTGGAGTCCGGACTCGCAGCGGGTGGCGTTTTCCTCGCGGCGCGAGGGCGACGAGGCGGCGCAGATCCACGTGCTCGATCTCGGGCGGGGCGGAGAGGCGGAGCGGGTCACGGCGCTGTCCACCGGGGCGCGGGCGCCGCGCTGGAGTCCGGACGGAGGCCGGCTGCTGTTCGTGAGCGAGGTGTATCCGGAAGCGGCGGACGATGCGGCCAACCGGCGGGCGGCCCGGGCGGCCCGGGAGCGCAAACCGAGTGCGCGGGTGTACGAGGGATTTCCGATCCGGCACTGGGATCGCTGGCTCGGCGAACGGCGCGCGCACCTGTTCGTGCAGGAGGCGCGGCCCGGGGCGGAGGCAAAGGATCTGCTGGCGGGTTCGGAGTGGGCGCGGCGGCCGGGGTCGGGCGGGCGGTTGACCGATTCGGGTGAAGACCTGCCGGCGGAGTGGGCTCCCGACGGCAGGTCGGTGGTGTTTCTCGCCCAGTTGAACCGCGACCGCGCGGCGTTTGAATCACTGCGCACCCAAGTGTTCCAGGTGCCGGCCGGCGGCGGGGAGCCGGTGCGGCTGACGAACGATGCCGACAATTACAGCGCGCTCGCCTTCCGGCCGGATGGCGGCGCCCTGCTGGTGGCCTACACGCGCGGCGGCGACGGCCGGACCTATCATCACACCCGGCTCGCCTCGCTGCCGTGGCCGTGGTCCGGTGGCGGGCGCCTGGAGTTGACGGAGGCGCTCGACCTTTCGGTGGCGCGCTTTGCGGCGGCGGCGGACAGCCGCACGATTTTTTTCACGGTGGAGGACGGTCACCGGGTGACGCTGCGATCGGTCCCGGCGGCCGGGGGAGCGATTGGCAGCCCTGCCGTGGCAACGGGCGGGGTGCTGGGCAACCTGGCGCGCGGCGGGGCGTCGCTGGTGGCGACGCACGAGAGCGCGGTGCGGCCGCCGGAGGTCGTACGGGTCGATCCCGCGGGTGGCCGCCTCCATGAGCTGACGCGGTTCACGGCGGAGCGGGTGGCGGGGCTGGAGCTGGCGGAACTGGAGCCGTTCACGTCGGCATCGCCGTCGCGGCCCTGGCCGATTCACAATCTGCTCGTGCGGCCACCCGGATTCGATCCGGCGAAGAAGTATCCGCTGTTCGTGATGATCCACGGTGGACCCGCGCCGCAGTTCAAGGACCAGTGGGTGTTGCGCTGGAACTACCACCTGTTCGCGGCGCCGGGTCATGTCGTGCTGCTGACGAATTATTCCGGGTCGAGTGGATACACGGAGGCGTTTGGGCAGGCGGTGCAGGGCGATCCGCTGAAGGGGCCGGCGGACGAGATCAACGCGGCGGCGGACGAGGCGATCCGGCGGTTTCCGTTCATCGACGCGACGCGCCAGGCGGCGGGCGGGGCGAGTTACGGCGGCCATCTTTCGAACTGGCTGCAGGCGACGACCACGCGGTACCGTTGTTTCGTCTCCCACGCGGGGCTCGTGAATCTCGAGTCGCAGTGGGCGGCGAGCGACACCATCTACAGTCGCGAGTTGAACAACGGCGGGCCGATCTGGGAGCAGGGACCGATCTGGCGCGAGCAGAACCCGGTGCGCCTGGCGGGCAACCACGCGAAGCGGACCGGCTGGGTGACGCCCGTCTTGGTGACGGTGGGCGAACTCGACTACCGCGTGCCGGCGAGCAACGCCTACGAATACTGGGCGTACCTGCAGCGCCTGCAGGTGCCGTCACGCCTGCTCACTTTCCCGGACGAAAACCACTGGATCCTCAAGGGTGAGAACAGCCGCTTCTGGTACGGCGAGGTGCACGCCTGGCTGGCGAGATGGCTGCGGTGAGGTTCGCGCGCGGCGCGCAACTCAACCCGGCGGCCAGCCCAGTTGCCGCTGGGCGAGCAGGTGGATGTGGAGGTGCGGCACGGACTCGCAGGCATGGGGGCCGTTGTTGACCACGAGGCGGAAGCCGTGGCTCAGGTCGAGTTTCTTCGCCACCGCGCCGGCGACGAGCAGAAGATGGCCCAGTACGGCCTGATCTGCCGCGGTGGCGGCGCTGACCCGCGGGATTGGGTTCTTGGGGACGATGAGCAGGTGCACCGGCGCCTGGGGCTGGATGTCGTGAAGCACGACGCAGTGGTCGTCCTCGTGCTCAATTTTCGCGGGGATCTCGCGATCGATGATGCGTTGGAAAATCGTCTTGGACATGGCGGAGAAGCGGGTGGTCAGAGGCACCACGAAAGACACGAAAGACACGAAATGGAAGCGTGCGCTTGGGGAGCGCGGACGTAGGCGCAACCTCGTCCGCAAGCGGGAGGGCGGGCTGACCGCCGGGAGTGGCGGGCGACCGTCCTCGGCTCCTCACAGGAAAAGCAGGTGCAGGGTCGCCCCCCGTGCGGTGCGGGCGGCGGCGAGGTTGCGGATGAAGGCGAGCGCTTCTTCGTAATCGCGCCTCCGCCGGGCGGTGGCCCGGCGCCCGGGGGGGAGCAGGGCGGGACGCAGGTTGGTGACCAGCAGGGTGGCCTCCCGGTAGCCGGCGAGGCGGCGCAGTCCCTGCATGATCTCCGCTCGCGTGAACAGCGGGGTCGCGGCCGCGTGGGTGAGGGAGGCGTCCCAGTGGTAGAACCCGTGGCGCGGGTGCCGCGCAAACAGCCGCGCGAGCAATTCGGCGGCGGCGGCGTTAAAGGCGGCGTCGTAGCGCGCGGCCGACTCGGGGTCGGACGAGAGCTGCGCCTCGAGGTCGGTCAGGCTGAGGGCGATGGCGGACCTGATCTGCTCGGCGAGATAGAGGTCCTGGCCGGTGGCGTGGGCGAAGAGCGCGTTGATGAAGTGCAGCCGCCGCAAGTCGTGGCGATCGCGCGTCATGGCCGCGGGTCAGGGCTGCGGCTTGCGCGCGAGCAGGGTGACCTCGTCGACGAACTCGGCGACGTCGCGAAATTCCTTATACACACTGGCGAAACGGACGTAGGCCACCTGGTCGACGGCGCGCAGGCGCTGCATCACCCCCGCGCCGATGGCGCGCGAGGGAATCTCCTTTTCGTACTGGGCCTCGAGGGCGTCCATCACGTCCTCGACCAGCATCGCGATCTGCTCGCCGTCGACCGGGCGCTTGTGGCAGGCGGCGCGCACGGCGCGGACCAGTTTTTCGCGATCGAAGTCCTCCCGCCGGCCGTCGCGTTTGATCACGACGACGCCGTCGCGCACCAGCACCTCGGTGGTGCTGTAGCGGTGGCCGCATTCGAGGCATTCGCGACGGCGGCGGATCGATGCGCCATCCTTGCTGATGCGCGAGTCGATGACCTTGTCTTCAATTGAGGTGCACTTCGGGCAACGCATGGGGGAGAGTGGCTCACGGAACACCCGGAAGATGCGGAAGGTCCGCCCGGCTGGAGGGCGTTGCGGGTGTTCCTGGGGCCTAATTCAATTCCAGGAAGTTCTGCAGGATCCGCCGGCCTCCCTCGGTGGCGATGGATTCAGGGTGAAACTGCACGCCCCAGACGGGCAGGGTGCGGTGCCGCAGGCCCATGATTTCGCCCTCGGCGGTTTCGGCGGTGATTTCGAGGACGGAGGGCAGGGAGGCGCGTTCGACGAGGAGCGAGTGGTAGCGGGTGGCGGCAAAGCCCTGGGGCAGTCCGCGAAAGACGTCGGTGTTGTGGTGCAGGATGGGGGAGGTCTTGCCGTGCATCAGGCGGTCGGCGCGGACCACGCGGCCGCCAAAGTAGTGGCCGATCGACTGGTGCCCCAGGCAGACGCCGAAGAGCGGTTTGCGGCCGGCAAAGGCCTCGATGATGGCGAGAGTGACGCCGGCCTCGCGGGGGGAGCAGGGGCCGGGGGAGAGCAGGACGCGGTCGGGATTCAACGCCACGGCCTCGGCGGGTGTGATCTCGTTGTTGCGGTACACGCGCTGCTCCACCCCGAGCTCGCCGAAGTACTGCACGAGGTTGAAGGTGAACGAGTCGAAGTTGTCGATGACGAGGAGCACCGGATGCAGGGCTTGGGTTCTGGTCGTGGCTGGTGGTTAAGGCAGGGAACCCGGGCCGCGTCGACTCCGGATTCGCCGGCGCGGCGCGCGATTGACAGCGGGGACCTGCGCGGCGGTAGGGTGGGCCGCTGCCCATGCCCGACGCCTTCGATCTCCTGAAAACGGATACCGCCACCGCCGCCCGCCGTGGCCGGCTCCGGACCCGGCATGGCGTGGTTGAGACGCCGATTTTCATGCCGGTGGGCACCCAGGGCACGGTGAAGTCGGTGACCCCGCGGCAGGTGCGCGAGCTCGGCGCGCAGATCATCCTGGGCAACACCTACCATCTCAACCTGCGTCCCGGCAGTGAATTGATCCGCGATCTGGGCGGGCTGCATGCGTTCATGGGTTGGGACGGCCCCATCCTGACCGACAGCGGCGGGTTTCAGGTCTTCTCTTTGGCGAAATTACGCGACATCCGCGAGGACGGGGTGGCGTTCGCCTCGCACCTTGACGGGGCAAAGCTTTTCCTGGGGCCGCGCGAGGTGATGCAGATCCAGCAAAACCTGGGCAGCGACATCGCGATGGTGCTCGACGAGTGCCCACCCTGGCCTTGTGAGCGCGACGCCTGTGCCCGGGCGGTCGAGCGAAGCCTGCGCTGGGCGGGTCAGTGCCGGGAGGTGGCGGTGGACAGCGGGTTTCTGGCCGCGGGGCACCACGTGTTTGCGATTGTGCAGGGGTCGACCTTCGACGACCTGCGGCGGGAGGCGGCGGAGGTGCTGGCGGCACTCGATTTTCCGGGGTATGCGGTCGGGGGAGTCAGCGTGGGCGAACCGGAGCCGGAGATGCTTAAGCAGGTGGGGGCGACGACAGCCTTCCTGCCGGTGAACAAGCCGCGTTACACCATGGGCCTCGGCACGCCCCCGCAACTGCTCAAGATGGTGGCGCTCGGGGTGGACCTGTTCGACTGCGTGTTGCCGACGCGTGTGGCGCGCAACGGCCTGGTCTTCACCCCGGACGGTCCGATGAATCTCCGCAACCTCCAGTATCGCAGCGATCCAAGACCAATCGTGGAGGGGATGGACAACTACACCGCCGGGTTTTCCCGGGCGTACCTGCGGCACCTGACCCTGGCGGGGGAGATCCTGAGCTGCACGCTCCTGACGATTCACAACCTCCATTTCTACCTCGACTTGATGGCGCAGGCGCGGGCGCACCTGGAGGCCGGTGACTTTGGCGCGTGGCACCGGGACTGGATCGCCCGCTACGAGTCGGGTGCGGCGGCGCGGCGAATGGGGTGAACTCCCTTGCCGCCCCCCGCCGGGGCCGAAAGTGATACAGAATTCTCCTGAGGAGACGATACAGGGGCGAACCCTAGTCAGGTGCGAAGGGGCGCTCCCTCCCGTACCTTGCCGGGGCGAACCCATTGTCGCCATGACTCTCCAAGCGAAGATTCTCACCTCCCTGCTCGGCACGATCGCGCTCGTGGGAGTGGCGGGGCAGATTTATCAGCAGACCCGGGCGCAGGGCATGATGTCGCGCCTGGCGGCGGAGAGCCTGCGCCATGAGGAAGGCGTGCAGTGGGATGTCGCGAAACGGCTCCTGCAGGCGAGCGAATCAGCCCTGATCGATGCGATGGCGGAGGGCGACATGGAACGGTTCCAGAAGCTCATCGCCGCCCAGGCGTCGGTTCCGGGCGTGATCGATCTCTCGCTGCACGATCGCCGCGGCGTTGCGGTCTATTCCTCGGCGGCCGCGCGGGTGAAGCAAAAGCTGCCGGAAGAGTTGCAGGCCGGGTTGCTCGCCCAAACGGAGGAGCGGACCCGCCGGACGGAGCAGGCGTTCGAGATTTTCCGGCCCGTGCCGTCCGCGCAGGCGTGCCTGGAGTGCCACAAGAACTTCAAGGATCTCAAGGTGACCGGCGTCCTGGCCTACCGGTTTTCCACAGACGGGGTGGTGGCGGCGGCGAAGCAGTGGCAGGCCATCGAGAGCGATTTTCAGCGGTCGCTGCTGACCCAGGGCGCGGTGAGTCTCGGGCTGATGCTTGGCCTGGCGGGCATCGTCGTGACCGTGGCGGTGCGCCGGCAGGTGGTCCGTCCGCTGCGTCGCATCAACGACGAGCTGCTCGGCGAGGCGGGTGAACTGGAGGCATCCGCCGGGCAGGTGGCGGGGGCGAGCAATGCACTGGCGAGCGGAGCGAGCGAACAGGCGGCTTCGATCGAGGAAACGGGTTCTTCGCTCGAGGAGATGGCGGCGATGACGCGCCACAATGCCGAGAGCGCGCGATCCGCCAGCACCGCGGCCGGGGAGGCCCGTCAGTCCGCGGATCAGGGCGTGCAGAGAATGGCGACCTTGCAGGAGGCGATGGAGGGCATCCGGACGGCGAGCGGGGAAGTGACCAAGATTCTCCGCACGATCGACGAGATCGCGTTTCAGACCAACGTGCTCGCTTTGAATGCGGCGGTTGAAGCGGCCCGGGCCGGCGAGGCGGGCATGGGCTTTGCGGTGGTGGCCGACGAGGTGCGCCGCCTGGCGCAGCGCAGCGCGGAAGCGGCGCGGGAGACGGCCGTGAAAATCGAGGAGAGCGAGGTGCGCAGCCGTCGGGGCGCCGAGATCACGGCGGAGGTGGGCCGGAGCTTTGAGCAAATCCAGGCCCAGGTGCGCCAGCTTGAACAACTGGTCGCGGAGATAGCGCGGGCATCCACCGAGCAGCAGACCGGCATCGGTCAAATCAACGAGGCCATCGGGCAGATGGACAAGGTGACCCAGCGCAACGCATCCGGGGCCGAGGAAACCGCCAACGCCGCCGCCGGCCTCAAGGCGCAGTCGGCCGCGCTGCTGGACACGGTGGCCCGGCTCGCTGGACTGATTGAAGGTCAGGTTCCGCCGACGCATGCCGCACCGGCGCCGACTCCGGTCCCCGAACGGGCGCATCCGCCCGCGATCCTCACGCTGCCGGAGCGCAAGGGCCCGCCCGCCCGCTCCCGGGTCCAAAGCCCGGCGGAGGACGCGTTCGCCAACCTCTGAGTCGCCGGCGCAAGATCCTCGCGGCCCGGTGGCCGGACGTTTCCGCGTCCCGCCGGGCGCAGGTTTTGCTGGCAAGCGCGACCCCGTTCTTCCACCGTCCGCGCCCATGCGCGTCCTCGTCACCGGCGGTGCCGGCTTCCTCGGCTCCCACCTCTGCGACCGTCTGCTGCGCGACGGGCATGAGGTGATCTGCATCGACAATTTGTTCACCGGCCAGAAGCGGAACATCGCGCACCTGCTGGCGAATCCGAATTTTGAATTCGTCCGCCACGACATCATTGATCCCTTCAAGTTCGAGGTCGACCAGATCTACAACCTGGCCTGCCCGGCGTCGCCTCCGCACTACCAGTACAACCCGATCAAGACGACCAAGACCTCGGTGATGGGCGCGATCAACTGCCTCGGCCTCGCCAAGCGCGTCAAGGCGCGGGTCTTCCAGGCCAGCACCAGCGAGGTCTACGGCGATCCGCAGGTACACCCGCAGCCGGAATCCTACTGGGGCCACGTCAACCCGGTGGGCCGGCGGTCGTGTTACGACGAGGGCAAGCGCTGCGCCGAGACGCTCTTCTTCGATTATTACCGCGAGAACAAGGTCGATATCCGGGTGGTGCGGATCTTCAACACCTACGGCCCGCGCATGCATCCCAACGACGGGCGCGTGGTCTCCAACTTCATCGTCCAGGCGCTTCGCGGCCAGGATCTGACAATCTACGGCGATGGCACGCAGACGCGATCGTTCTGTTATGTCGACGATTTGATCGAGGGCTTCATCCGCTTCATGGCCCAGACCGAGATTGTCGGTCCGATGAACCTCGGCAATCCCGCCGAATTCACGATGCTGGAACTGGCCGAGCTCACCCTGCGGCTGGTGGGCGGTTCGTCGAAGATTGTGCACAAGGCGCTGCCGGCCGACGACCCGCGCCAGCGCCAGCCGGACATCGCGATGGCGAAACGGGTGCTGCAATGGGAGCCCCGGGTGCCGCTGGACGAGGGGCTGCGCCGGACGATCGAGTATTTCCGCCAGCGCGGCTGAGGGATCGCCCGGCGATCAGGCGGGCGCCGCGGACTTTTTGCGATCCGGCAGGGCGCGCGACGCGACCTCGTGTTTGAGGCGGGCGACGTAGGCATCGGCGGTCATCACGCCCTCGTCACCGCGGGCGCGGGAGCGCACGGACACGCTGTTGGCCTCGGCCTCCTTCTGGCCGATGACGAGCGTGTAAGGCACCTTGTCGATTTCGGCGCGGCGGATCTTGGCGCCGAGTTTGTCACTGTGTTCGTCGAGCGTGGCGCGCAGGCCCTCCGCGCGGAGCCGGGCCAGGAGCGTACGCGCATGGTCGAGGGTCTTTTCGCTGATGGGTACGAGCCGCACCTGCTCGGGGGCGAGCCAGACGGGGAAGTCGCCGGCGAAGTGTTCGATCAGCACGCCGCAGAAGCGCTCCATCGAGCCGAACGGCGCGCGGTGAATCATCACCGGGCGGTGCGGCTGGTTGTCGGCCCCGATGTACGACAGGTCGAAACGGATCGGGAGGTTGTAGTCGACCTGCACGGTGCCGAGCTGCCACTCGCGGCCGATGACGTCCTTGACCACGAAATCGATCTTCGGGCCGTAGAAGGCGGCCTCGCCGGGCTCCTCGGTGAAGGGCACGCCGAGAGTCTTGGCCGCTTCGCGGCAGGCGGCCTCGGCCTTGTCCCAGTTGGCGGCGTCGCCGGTGTACTTGTTGGAGTCGGGATCGCGCAGGCCGACGCGCACGCGGTAGTCTTGCATGCCGAGCGTGGTGAGCACGATCTTCACCAGCGAGAGGCAGCCGAGCACCTCCTGCGCCACCTGTTCCTCGGTGCAGAAGAGGTGGGCGTCGTCCTGGGTGAAGCCGCGGACGCGGGTCATGCCGTTGAGTTCGCCGCTCTGCTCCCAGCGATAGACGGTGCCGAATTCCGCCAGGCGGATCGGGAGGTCGCGGTAGGAATGCGGCTGGGAGGCGTAGAGCTTGATGTGGTGCGGGCAATTCATCGGCTTCAGCAGGAAGCCGTTCAGCAACTGGTCGTCGGGCCGCACGCGATCAGGCGTGATGGTCTCGCGCCCGGTGCGCGCATTGACTTGGTCGCGCAACTGCCCGGAGACCGCCTCGAGGCGGGCGAAGACCTCGCCGCAGGGGCAGTTTTCCGCCAGGACCTGCGCCAGGGACTCGTTTTCGATCACCGGAGCGAACTGCGACTCCTTGTAGTAGGGGAAGTGGCCGGAGGTCTTGTAGAGCTCGAGCTTGCCGATGTGCGGGGTGAAGACCTGGAAGTAGCCCTGTTTGCGGAGCTCCTCGCTGATAAAGGTCTGCAACTCCTGACGGATGATGGAGCCGTTGGGCGTCCAGAGGATCAGCCCCTGGCCGACCTCCTCGTCGATGTGGAACAACTTTAGTTCGCGGCCGAGTTTGCGGTGGTCGCGAAGCTTCGCCTGCTCGAGCTGGTGGAGGTACTGGGCGAGTTCGTCCTTCGAGGCGAACGCGGTGCCGTAGATGCGCTGAAGTTGCTTGTTCTTCTCGTCGCCGCGGTGGTAGGCGCCGGCGATGGAGAGCAGCTTGAACGCCTTGAGCTTCGACGTGTAACGGACGTGCGTGCCCGCGCAGAGATCGATGAATTCCCCGTTCTGGTAGAACGAGATTTTCTCGTCGGCCGGAATGTCCGCGAGGCGGCCGAGTTTGTAGCGCTCCTGGCCGATGCGCTGGATGATCTCGACGGCTTCGTCGCGGGACACCTCCTTGCGCAGGAATGGCTGGTTTTCCTCCGCGATCTTCTTCATCTCGACCTCGAGTTTGGCGAGGTCCTCGGTCGTGAATTTGTGGTCGAGATCGATGTCGTAATAGAACCCGGTGTCGGTCGGCGGTCCGATGTCGAGCTTGGCCTCGGGGAAGAGGCGGAGGACGGCGGTCGCCAGCACGTGCGAGCACGAGTGGCGGATTTCTTCGATCGGTGTCATGGCCATGGCGTTGGTTGGATTTGGTCCGGCGTACGATTGCCGGGCCGAAAGAGGGGAGATTGCGTTAACCCGGAATTCGGGGAGAGGGTCGACTTGAAACCGGGCGCCAAATTCGCAGCGTGGCGTCATGAGAGCTTCCCTGGACAGAATCATCGGGCGGCCGGTGGAATTTCCGGTCGAGCTCACCATGTCGAACGGCGACAAGCACGTCCTGCCGCACCCGGACCATGCGCACATGCACCCAAACACGCGCGACCTTTTCATCTACCCCGAGGACGGCGGATTGTTTCCGCTGGTGATCAATCCCGAGCAAATCGTCTCGATCCGGTCGCTGCAGAAGGCGCCGTGAGGCGAGGCGAGTCACGGTCCCGCCTCTGACGAGGCGAGCCACTGGAACGGGCTGGATGCGACCGTGGCCCGCTTCGGAAGAAGCGGAATGGGGATGGCAGCGACGCGGGCTCGGAGAGGCGCCCAGTGTCGCGAAACTTGCCGCCAATGCTTTCACTTTTTCGCGGGTTCGAGGGAGTAGCCGTCCTTGCGATCCAGCATGGCCCAGCCGGCGGCGGCGATCTCCTTGCGCAGGGCATCGGCGGTGGCGAAGTCCTTCGCCTGCTTGGCGGCCCAGCGACGCTCGGCGAGGGCGAGGATTTCGGCGGGGGCGGCAATCCTTGCCTCGCTTGCGGCAAG
>CAZDGC010000046.1:0-26869 GCA_964504885.1 uncultured Opitutus sp. | reverse complement strand
CTCTCCGCCGCGTGCAGTGAATCGAGCGTGAAGTTGAGCTGTTTGCGCGGGTGGCCCATCAGCAGCGCGTAGCGCACGGCCATAGGCGAAAAGCCCTTGGTCTGGAGATCGTCGAGCGTGTACAGGTTGCCCAGCGACTTGCTCATCTTCTTGCCGTCCACGAGCAGGTGTTCGCTGTGGTACCAGTGGCGCGCGAACGGCACGCCGTTGCAGCACTCGCTCTGGGCGATCTCGTTTTCGTGGTGCGGAAAGAGCAGGTCGACGCCGCCGGTGTGCAGGTCGATGGTGTCGCCGAGGTGCTTCTTGCTCATCGCGCTGCACTCGATGTGCCAGCCCGGGCGGCCGCGGCCCCAGGGGCTGTCCCAGGCGTTGTCGCCATCGTCGGGCTTGTGGGCCTTCCAGAGCGCGAAGTCGCTGCCGTCCTCCTTCTCGTCGGCGTCAACGGCCTGCGACTTGCCGGTCAGGGCCGAACCGAGCTGCAGTTCGCGCTCCTTGACGCGGGAGAGGCGGCCGTAATCGGCGAACGACGACACCTTGAAATACACCGAGCCGTCGGCCGCGCGGTAGGCGTTCCCTTTCCGCATCAGCACGTCGATCATGTCGACCTGCTCGCGGATGTGGCCGGTGGCCGTCGGCTCGAGGTGCGGCGGCAGGCAGTTCAGTGCGGCGCAGTCGGCGTGAAACTTGTCCGTCCACTGCCGCGTGACCGCGGCGAGGGGACTGCCCTCCTCGCGGGCGCGCCGGATGGTTTTGTCGTCGACGTCCGTCAGGTTGCGCACGTGCCGCACCCGGTCGGCACCGAACTCGAGCTCGAGCAGGCGGCGCAGGACATCGTTCACCACGAAGGTCCGGAAATTCCCGATGTGGGCCGGCGCGTAGACGGTCGGCCCGCAGTTGTAGAAGCGGAAGACCCCGTCCGGGTGGGACGGCTGGAGTTCGCGGGCTTCGCGGGTCAGCGAGTCGAAAAGGCGGATGGGCATGGTGCGCGGGCGGAGCCCGGCACCATGGCGCGAATCGGGGCGCCCTTTCGACAACTTTTTTCCGGATAAGCGTGGATCGGCGGCGGCGAGTCGTTATCGCTCCAGCTTTCGCCGCCATGGAATCTGCGTTCAAACTGGAACTCACCCAACGCCCCCGCCGCCTCCGTCGCACCGCCAGCCGCCGCGCGATGGTGGAGGAGACGGTGCTGCGCCCGGCCGATTTCATCGCGCCGCTCTTCGTGGTCGAAGGCAAGGCGCCGCCGGAGGAGATCCAGTCGATGCCGGGTGTCTTCCGGCGGAACGTCGCCGATCTGGTCAAGGAATGCCGCGCGCTCTGGAAGCTTGGGGTGCCGGCGGTGGCGCTGTTTCCCAAGCTCGACGCGGCGCTCAAGGACGAGGAGGGCACGCAGGCGCTGAACGAGGACACCCTTGTACTGCGCGCCGTGCGGGCGGTGAAGAGGGCGGTGCCGGAGCTGACCGTCATCACCGACGTAGCGCTCGACCCCTATACCAGCCACGGGCACGACGGCGTGCTCACGCCGTCGCGGGACGACGTGGAGAACGATCGCACGGTCGGCCTCCTCGCGCGGATGGCGGTGCTGCAGGCGCGGGCGGGCGTGGATTTTGTGGCGCCGAGCGACATGATGGACGGTCGCGTCGGCGCGGTGCGGCGCGCGCTGGATACGGAGGGATTCACCGACACGGGCATCCTGGCCTACTCGGCGAAGTACAACTCGGCGTACTACGGCCCGTTTCGGGAGGCGGTGGGCAGCGCGCAGGCGGCGGGCACGCGCCTGCTCAGCAAGGCAACCTACCAGATGAACCCGGCCAACCGCCGGGAGGCGGTCGCGGAGGTGCTGCTCGATGACACCGAGGGCGCGGACATTGTGATGGTGAAGCCCGCGGGGCTGTACCTGGACATCATCCGCGACGTGCGCGAGGCGACGCGCAAGCCGGTGGCGGCGTATCAGATTTCCGGAGAATATGCGCAAATCCAGGCGGCGGCGCGGCTCGGCTGGCTGGATCTTGCGCGCTGCCGGCACGAGTCGCTGCTCGCGATCAAGCGCGCCGGGGCGGATCTGATCCTGACCTACTTCGCCCGGGACATGGCGCAGGCGCTGCGGTAGGGCGAGGCTGCGTGCGCTCAGAACGGCGAACGCGATACCTGCAACGAATCGCCGGGGACCAGGCGCGGATCCTGGCGCGGGTCGCGCTGGGCCAGCTTCACGTCGACCACGTACGCCTGTTTTTCCCGCACGAGGCTGACGGCGGTTTCCTTCGCGTAGAGCGTGAAGCCGCCGGCGGACTGGATGGCCTTGGCCACGGTCAGGTCGGGTGTCCACACGATCCGGCCGGGTCGTTGCACTTCGCCGCCCACGTAGATGTACCGCTCGGTCACGCTGACGGAAATGTCCACCGCGGTGTAGAACTTGCGGGCCAGGTAGGTTTCGCGAATCCGCTGGGAGAGCTCGGCCGTGGTGGAGCCGGCGGCCTTCACCGCACCGATGAAGGGCAGGGTGATCAGGCCTTGTTCGTCAATTTGCAGGGCGTTGGAGGACGGATCGGGGACGCCCTGGATGGCGACGTTGAGGCTGTCGCCGGGGCGCAATTGTGCGGTCGAACCTGCTTCCGGAATCTCGGGGTTGGAGGTGGCTGCCGGCCGACTCGCGCAACCCGCGACGAATGCCGCCACGAAGGCAACCAGACAAAGGAGCGAGGCGCTGCGGGTGGCATGCATGCGTGGTGTTCGATGGGTGTTTCTGGACAAAAGGCAACGACGTGCGCGCGGAAAGGGGGGGCGTGGAGCGTGGCGCCGGCCGGACACCCTTCAGTTGTCGCTGGGAGGCACCGACAACACCCCGTCCTGCGCGGCGGACGATCGTCGTCGGTACGCACCCGCGGTTGCGGCAACGGCGCCGGCGGCGAGGCCGCAGACGAATCCGGTGAGGTGGGCTCCGAGATCGACCCGCGGTCCCCCGGCGCCGTGAAGCGCCAACAGGATGGCGCCGGCAGCGAGGGGAACCAGCACGCGAGTCCACCTCCGGATTCCGCCGGTCGGTCGGGCGGCCACCGCGGCGTGTCCGACCAGCAGGCCGAGCCCGGCGAAGACGGCGGTTGACGCTCCCAGCGACTGATAAGGGCCAGGGAGCAGCAGCGCGGCGGAGAGGAGGTTGCCGGCGACGGCGGAGAGTGCCAGCAGGAGCCAGCCCCATCCCGTGCCGAACGTCGCGCCCACGGCCAGAAAGACAAAACTCCCCGCGATCAGGTTGGACAGCAGATGCCCGCTGTCGCCGTGCAGGAAGAGGGCGGTGAGCGGGCGCCACCATTCGCCCCGGACAAACACCCCGGCGGCGTCGAGACAACCGGCGGCGGCCAGCGTCGGAAACCGGGCCTGCCCCCAGAAGGCGGCGAGCAGGAGGGAGGCCCACAGGAGGGTGGCGAGGCGGAAATGGGGGTGGCGCGCCGGGGCCGGCGGCGGGGGGGGTGGAGGCCAGGCGAGACATTCGCGGTCGTAGCGGGCAAGTTCGTCCGCGGCGGGTTGGGCGAGGGCTCGCTCGACCAGCAAGCGACTGCCGCCGCCATCCGTGTCCAGCCAGCACGAGTGGCCCATCGCCAGGATGACGAGGCTGTGTTCGAAGCCAGCGGAAGCTTCCGGGTAGGTGCCGATGCAGACGCGGTCCGCCGTCGGGTTTTCCGCGTGGGCTGCGGGCTCGGCGGGGAGGGGAGACATGCCAGCAGGTTAGCGGTGGCGGCGGATTCCGCCATCCCCCGAGCGGGCTCCGCTCAGAAATCCGTGATTACCGTCATTCGGAACGATCGCGGCGCGCCCCACGAGCCGGAGGTCGTGGTGGCGGAGACGTAATAGTCCTGGTCGAACAGGTTGCTGACGTTGACGGAGAATGTGGTGGGGCGGTTGAGGATTTTCGTCTGGTAGCCGGCCAGCAGGGAGATGACGTAATAGGAGGGCGACCAGAGTTCGACGAGCGGTCCGTTTTGCACGAGGCGCCCGTTGCCGCGGAAGGTTGGCTCGCGGTAGTTGGCGCCGCCGCCGACGTAGAGCCCCTTGAACGGACCCTGGCTGAAGGTGTAACGGGTGAAGAGGTTGCCGCGCACCTTGGTGTAGCCGGCGTTCGGCACGCCCTCGGGAATGGTTTCGAGGAAGGCGTCGAGCAGCGGCGTGGGTTGGCCGAGTTCCCGGGCCTGGGCCTGGAAGCCCTTGAGCAGGGGGGCGCGATTCTCGGTGATCACCTTGTTGGTGGCGGCGTTGAGCATGAGCCGCCAGTGGCGGGTGAGATTGGCCACGATTTCGACCTCGTAGCCCTTGGTGGTGGTGGTCTGGTAGTCCTGCCCGGTGGGATTGAAGGTCTCCGGGAAGAGGGCGGAGACTTCGTCACGCACGGCGATGACCGGCGCCGGATTGAAGCGGGCGTTGGGCTGGAAGTTGTTGTAGTGGGTGGTGTTGAACTCAATCTTGCCGCCGAAGAGCGTCATCCGCGCGGAAAAGTCCTCGCCCTCGCCGGTCGGGATGCTCTGGCGCACGCCGGGGTTGTAGGTGAGATTGCCCTCGCCGAGGGAGATGCGGAACGACTGGGCGTGGTTGTAGGCGAAGGCGATGTGCTCGTTCCAGCGGAGGACGAGGCCGTAGTTGGCGCCGTCGACCTTGTACTGGACGAACGCCGGGTTGGGGGCGAAGGCGCCGTCGAGCACGCGGTTGTTCCAGACGTACGGGACGGGTTCGGGCGAACCGACGGTGGTCCGCATGTTGAAGTGATCGCGTCGGTATCCAACCAAGGTATACAAGTGGTTTTTCAAGTAGCGGCCGGAGGCGCCGACGCCCCACGACGGGGTGTAGAAGCGGCGCATCTGGATGTTGCCGGTGGCGGGCACCTGGTTGGAGAGATCGGGGAACCAGTTGGAGACCCCGGGGACCGGGCCGGTGTCGCCGGTGAGATCGTCTCCGTTGCCGTCGCGGAGGTAGTAGCGGCGGAAGAAGCGGTTGTTGGTGAAGGTCGTGCGGTTGGCGGTGTGGGCGGCCTGGGTGGGCGCCGGGTTCACGGTGCCGACAAAATTGGGGTGCGATGGATCGAGGTACTCGCCCCACTTCGGCTTCCGCTGGCCCGGGGTGTCCTGGTGCTGCTGCAGGTTGGCGACCAGTTGCTGGTGCATCCACTTGGTTTCAAGATTATAGACCGCCGAGAGCCGCACGTCGCGCACGGTGTTGCCGTTGATGTTACGGATGCGGAAGTACTCGGTGTAGAGTTCGTTGAACCGCGGGTTGGGCGTGCCGCTGGGCAGGGTGGGGTTGAGGTCGCGGTAGACGTTGCGCGCCGCCGCCACGTTCCATTGGTCGATGTGCTGCTGGTAGAAGTTGCCCGAGAGCTGGAGATTCAGGTTTTTGCCGATCTTCTGCTCCACTTCGACGGTGAAGGAACTGTAGCTGTTGTGGTAGGTGGCGTTGGGGCCGTTGACCTGCCAGGTCTTGGGCACGAGTGCCGGATCGAGCACGGCGAAACCCGTGCCGTTGCTGCGCCGCATCGTGGCCGCGCGGAACATCTGGCCGGTGGCCGGCACGTAGACGAAGCCCGCCGTGTTGGTCAGGGTGGTGACGTTCGTGAACGAAAAGTTGTCGAGAAACAGACCCTGGGCATTGACCGAAGCGATGCGCGATTTCTCGGCCATGGCGTGAATCGTGGTGCTGCGGAACGGCCGGTAGGTCACCGCGCCGTAAAGGCCGGCGAAGTTGCGCCGCACATGTTCGATCCAGGAATCGTTGTCCGACGCGACCGCGGCGAATCGCATCGCGACCTTGTTTCCGATGCGGCGGTTCACGTCGAGCTCGACCCGGCGGAAGTTCTGGCTGCCGGCCATCAGCTTGACGCGGGTGATGTTCCGCGTGAACAGACCGCGCTTGGTGATCTGGTTGTTGGCGCCGCCGAGGTCGGCCTCGCCGTAGAGGAAGGCGTTGGGGCCGCGCAGCAACTCGATGCGCTCGGTCGCGAACGAATCCATCGGCGAATACCAGATCCAGCCGTTGCGCATCGCATAGTTGTTTACGATGCCGCGAAAGATGAGGCGGTTTGACAGTGCGGGATCGGGGTTGTCTTCGCCCGTGACGAACCAGCGCGAGGCCTCGTTCACGTCGATCACGCCGAGATCCTCCAGCAGGGTTGAATTCATGATGGAGATCGAGTTGGCCACGTTCTTGAGCTCCTGCACCGTGCGGAGGCCGGAAGTGGTCTGCATCGACTCGTAACCGAGGTCGCGCTCCTCGGTGACGGTGAACACGGACAACTGGATCGCGTCATCCTTCGGCGTGGGGGCGGCGGCGCGGGGCGCAGGGGCGGTCTGGGCGACGGCGTTGGCGGCGGCGAGCGCGCCGAGGAGGCCGGCGGCGAGGCGAGCCGCCGACGGGAGGTTTCGGAACAGCGAGTTCATGGTCTTGGTCTGGCTTGGGTGCACCGGTGGTTGGCCGGCAGTCGGTCTTGGTCCCAGCCTCATCGTGAAAGGCGCGGCGCGGGAGGGGTGGCGGCAGGTTTCTGGCGGTGAAATCCGGACTCAAGTCGATTTCCTACCGAATATTTACGCAGAGGCGGCCCGTCGCGCCTTCGGCTGCCCCGGTCCGGTACTGTGCCATTGCCTCTGGCGACTTGGGTGACGAAGTTCTTCGCATGAGCAGGCGATTACAGGCGGGGTGGAGGCAGCGGGCAGGGCGGATTGCCGCGGTGGCGGCGGGCGCGTGGGCTGGTGTTGCCAACCTGCCCGCCGGCGATCGGCCCCAGTGGGGCGAGCCGCACACCCGCAATATGGTGTCGGGGGAGATCGGGTTGCCGGAGACCTTTGATCCGCTGACCGGAGTGAACGTGAAATGGTCGGCCCGGCTCGGCACCGACACGCATTCGACTCCGGTGATCGCCGGTGGCCGTGTTTACGTCGGGACCAACAACGGGGCGCCGCGCGATCCGCGCCACCAGGGCGACCGCGGCGTGCTGATGTGTCTTGAGGAGGCCACCGGCCGCCTGCTCTGGCAACTCGTCGTGCCCAAGATCACCACCAGCCGTTATTGGGACTGGCCCAACATGGGCATCTGCTCGCCGGTGACGGTGGTCGACGGCCTGGTCTACGTGGTGAGCAATCGCGGCGAGGTGATGTGCCTCGACCCGCAGGGCATGGCCAACGGCAACCAGGGGCCGTTTACCGACGAGGCCCGCCACCAGACCCCGGCGGGCGAGGAGACGATTCCCGTCGGCCCGCTCGACGCGGACATCCTCTGGCGCTACGACCTGATCGGCGAACTGAATGTGCGCCAGCACGATTCGGCCCACGCCTCGATTCTCTCGTATGGGCCCTACTTATACGTCAACACCTCCAACGGGGTCGACGACACCCACCGGCACATCGCTTCGCCGGAGGCGCCCAGCCTGGTGGTGCTTGAGCGTGCGACGGGCCGATTGGTTGCCACCGACGCGGAGCGCATCGGGCCACGCATTTTCCACTGCACCTGGTCCTCGCCGGCGGTGGGCGATTTCGGGGCTGGCCCGGTCATCGTGTTTGCGGGAGGCGACGGGGTCGTCTACGGCTTCGAACCGCTCGGAGCGCCGCCGCCGGTCGGAGAGGTGCGCGCGCTGCGGCGGCTCTGGCGTTTCGATTGCGACCCCTCTGCGCCCAAGGAGGACGTGCATCGCTATGTCGGCAACCGGCAGGTGAGCCCGAGCAACATCAAGAGCCTGCCCGTGATTCACGGCGGCCGCGTGCACGTCACCGCCGGCGGCGATCTCTGGTGGGGCAAACGCGAGGTCCGGCTCAAGGCCTTCACGCCACCGGGGCGCCCCGGAGATGAACCGCGCGAGGACTGGTCGCAGCCACTGGAGCGCCATTCGATGTGCAGCGTGGCGATTCACGAGGGGCTGGCTTTCGTGGGCGACTCGGGGCGCCGGTTTCACTGCCTCGATGCCGCCACCGGACAGCCGCTCTGGACCCACGACGTGAAGGGGGAGTTCTGGGCCACTCCGTTGGTGGCGGACGGCCGGGTTTATGCCGCCACGCGACGGGGAGAGGTGCTGGTCTTCGCCGCCAGCCGCGAGAAACGCCTGCTCCACGAGATGACTCTCGACAAGGGCGTCAGCGCCACACCGGTGGCGGCCAACGGGGTGCTCTACCTGGCGTCGATGACGCATCTTTACGCCCTGCAGCGCCGCGGGAGGTAGCGCGGAAAAGGCGCGTGGCCTACTTGCGGATCGCCTTGGCGAACCGCGGACGTCATCTCCTGAAGGCATGAACCGCCGTCGTTTTATCGCCCGCTCCGTGGGTGCCCTCGCCTCCGGCGCCCTGCTCGCCCCCACCGCCTTGGCCGCCGATGCAAAGGCGACGAAGAACGCGAAATCCGCCCCCAGCCCCTACCAGCCGGGCCCGAAACCGAAGCCGGTGGTCAAGCCCGGGGAATTCATTTTTGCCGCGGCGTATTTCGATCACGGGCACATCTCCGGCCAGTGCAGCGCGCTCGCCGAAGCCGGCGGCACCCTGAAGTGGATTTTCGAGCCCGACGCGAAGAAGCACGCGCCCTTCCTGAAGCGCTATCCGGGCGTGAAGGTGGCGCGCTCCTTCGACGAGATTCTCGTTGACCCGGAAGTCCGGCTCGTGACCGCCGCCGCCGTGACTTCCGAGCGCGGTGCGATCGGTTGCCGGGTGATGGAGGCGGGGAAAGACTACTTCACCGACAAGGCTCCCTTCACCACCCTGGAGCAGCTTGCCCAGGCGCGGACCGTGGCCGCGCGCACCGGCCGGAAGTACATGGTGTATTACAGTGAACGGCTGACCTCGGAAGCGGGGATGTTTGCCACCGATCTGGTCGAGGCCGGAGTAGTCGGCCGCGTGGTGCAGGTGGCGGGCTTCGGTCCGCACCGGCTCAACAAACCCACGCGGCCGGCCTGGTTCTTCGAGCGCGCAAAGTACGGCGGCATCCTCTGCGACATCGGCAGCCACCAGTGTGAGCAGTATCTCGCGTATTCAGGCGCCAGGGACGCCACGGTCGTCCACGCCGCCGTGGGAAACTTCGCCAATCCGGACACGCCCGAATTGGAGGACTTCGGTGAGGCGTCTTTCGTCGGCGACAACGGCTCGACCAACCAGTTTCGCGTCGACTGGTTCACCCCTGATGGCCTCAGCACCTGGGGGGACGGACGCACCTTCATCCTCGGCACCAAGGGTTACATCGAGCTGCGCAAGTATGTCGACGTGGGGCGCGAACGGCAGGGCGGGCAGGTCTACATCGTCGACGGCAAGGGGGAATACCATGTCAACGTGACCGGCCGGGTGGGCGCGCGCTTCTTCGGCGAGTTAATCCTTGATTGTCTGAACCGCACCGAGCAGGCGATGACGCAGGCGCACGCCTTCAAGGCAGCGGAACTCTGCCTGCGAGCCCAGGTGGCGGCCCGTCGGCTCACGTGAGGCTTCACCCTGGATTCGGGGTCACGGTGTGCTGGTGCGGTTCGGCCTGGTGGGGTAGGAACTTCACCACTTGGCCGGCCCCATGCAGTTCAACCACAAAGAGCGCGACGGAATACAGAGGAAAACCGGGGGCCGACCGTCTTGCCTTCCCCACGCCGGGCGTTGTTCCCGCGCGCCCGGCGGCGCTTCGCGGCCCGGCGGGTTCATCCGCAGGTTGCCACTGCATCGCTGGCTTGGCACGATCGCTCCGGACGCGATCTGGCGAATGCTTCAGGCTTGGTGGAGCGGCTGGCGTTCCCCGGCGCGATCCGGAGATCTCGGCGAACAGTTGGCGGCCGAGTGGCTGCACTGCCAACGCGGCTTTCGGATTGTTGCCCGCAACTGGCGTAATCCCCGCGACCGGCGACAGGAGATCGACCTGGTCTGCCGCGACGGCGAGGTGTTGGTGTTTGTTGAGGTGAAGACGCGCGCGCCGGAGGCGCGGGTGCCGGGTTACTACGCGGTGAATGGCCGCAAGAAGCGAGTTCTGCTCCGGGCGGTTCGCGCCTATCTCACTCGGTTGACCCACAAACCCGCGATGGTGCGCTTCGACGTGGTCGAGGTGTCCTTGGCGGGTGGGCCGGCACCGCGGCGAGCAGCGACGGCGCGGGCGGTTGACGTTTGGCACTTCGAAGCCGTGCCCCTGTTTCCCAAGGGCTTGCGGACCTGAACACACACGCGCGGTGGGCTGTTTTTTCGTGTCGGATGAATTTACACTTTGAAGAGAGGCTTAAGCGCTACGTATACTGCAAGTTTCTGATGGAGAGAAGGAGAGATGATTCGATACGCATTGGTACGAAGGATGCTAAGTAGTTCCGTCCAGCGGCCAGTGGGGTCAGGACGCTTTTTGTCCTGCCACCCTGTCGCTCCCTCAATGATTGCCTCCACTCAGACCAACCAACCCTTTGCGCCGCAAGACGCCGTGGAAAATCGGATGGGGGCTTATTTGGAAACGGCGCTGAAGAAGCTGCGGGAGTCCGGCCTGCGGATCACGCAGTCGCGGATTCAGCTTCTTTCGGTCTTGGGTCGGAGTTCCGAGCCGTTGTCAGTCGAAGAGCTTCATTCCTTGGTGGGCGAGCAGGCCTGCGATCTGGTAACCATCTACCGCTCGATGATGGTCTTCGAGGACCACGGGTTGGTGCAGCGCAGTTACCGCTTCAACGGGACGACAGTCTTCGAGCCGAGAAAAGATGAGATTCCGCGTTACCGGGTTTTCTGTAAGGAATCCAAACAGTTTGACGATTTGAGCCCAGAGCTCTCTGAATCCGTACGACACGCGATTAGCGCGTTGGAACAGACACTCCGCGCTCAGGGTTATTCGAACGTCACCCACCTGCTGGAGTTTTTCGCCGTCACCCCCAAGGGTGCGGAGCGCCGACTGGAGGGGCGCTCGCACAGTCCGGAGATTCCGGTTGCCGGGGGTTGATTCCCTAAGTAGCTTCCTGGTCGGCGCTTGTGAAGGCGCGACTTTGTGGCTTCTGCGCCAGTACGGACGCCGGAGCACTGAGGCGACGCCTCACGAGGGCACGTGTCTGGAGCTCTTGGTCTGTGGTCAAAACGCGCGACTGCGTTTCCGCAGCGACGGAGACCTGAACTTGGTGTCGGAGGTCCTTACACTTCCGATTTTGTCGAGGTTAGCTCCAAGTAATTCCTTAAGTTTTGCATTAATGGTAAGGTGCTTTTTAGCAGTCTTTTGCGATAAAGACGGCTCTTGCTTCCCGTGATTGGCATAACTTCTGCGATAAGCTTTTGCCAAGGAACTGCGAAACTATCCTCAGCCACCAGCTCCGCCTCTCACTTCAATCCAAGACAATCGAAACAAACTAATCATCATGAAGCTTATCCGCTCAATCACCCTGGGTCTCGCCCTCCTCGGAGTCTCGCTCCCGTCGGCGATGGCCATCAACATCGGCCTCAATCCGGCCTCCCCGCTGCAGGGCTATGATTTGGGCGGCGGCAGCTACGCCACCTTGGTCGGGGTGCAATATTTCGCCGGTTCGACCTTGGTCGGCGAGACCATCACCGCGGCTGACCTGAATGCCGCGATTAACAGCGGCACCGTGTCCGGTTGGTATTATGCGGCGGGCAATCCGAGTTCGGCGATGTTCGGGAATATCAACCCCTACGCTCCGTTTGTGAGCGACGTGGTG
This sequence comes from uncultured Opitutus sp., assembly GCA_964504885.1. Taxonomy (GTDB): domain Bacteria; phylum Verrucomicrobiota; class Verrucomicrobiia; order Opitutales; family Opitutaceae; genus ER46. The sequence continues at coordinate 15,255 of CAZDGC010000046.1, read as the reverse complement.
GTCGCTGGCAGCGCCAACCCCGCTCGCATCTGGGATTCCCTCTGGGCCATCCATTCCGGCACGGTGGTCTTCAAGAACGGCCGCGGCGGCACGACGACGATGGCGGTCGGCACTGTCGCCCGTATCACCGGCCAGGATCCGTTCTCCCCGGTTCCGGATACCGGCGCGACCCTGCTGCTCGCGCTCATGGGCTTCGCGGGCTTGGTGGCCCTGAAGCGCAAGTCTGTGCGCTGAACGCACCTTCAGCCTGAGACAGTTCGAGGCCGGACGAAAGTCCGGCCTTTTTGTTTGGGGGGCGTTGCCCCTGCCGGCGTCTGGTCTGGACCGTCGATCGTAGGTAGGGCGGCCACTCCGCTTGCCGCCGCGTTGGTGCCAACGACACCCGGTCCGACCTTCCCGGCGACGACGAAGCGTCGCATCCGATCCTTCGCCCCCCCCTGGAGGGCTGCGCTTTGGCGCAGCCGACCGGCACCAACGCCACCCGGTCTGTCGTTCCTCGGCGCGGAGCGGAGTCCGCGCCCTACCCACGGTCGTCGTGACCGCATCAAGGTGCGCGGCCATCGTTTCGGACGGGTTCCTGGCGAATCCCGTCGGGGTATCGGCCTTGAGTCGCGTAGCGGGTTATCGTGGTTGTAAGGCTCCAGCCCTCGCACCGGGGAGGGCTGAGCACAAAAAAGCCCCGCGGGTGCGGGGCCTTCTTTAGGGGTTGGCTTGGATCAGGTGGCTTGCCGCTGGCGTCGCCGGCGGTAGGCGGCGAGGCCGAGCGCCGCGGCGCCCGCCATGGCGGCGTAAGTCGATGGCTCGGGGACGGCCACGAGGGTGCCTTCACCGGCGGTGGTCAGATAGCCTGCGGAGAATCCGTCAATCGTGATACGGGCGAGGTCGGCGCCACCCAAGTTGGCAATCCGGATCACCGAGCCATTGGTGTAATTCGAGACGCTAAGGTTTCCGGATCCGCCGAGAGAGCCACCGCCAAACGTGAGCTCCCCACCGGCACCGCTGAAATCGATGATTCCATCGCCCATCCCCACGGTGAGGCTGCTGAAGCTCTGCACAGCGGCGTTGTCGAGGTCGAAGGTCGCGCCGCCACTCAGCGAGAGTGACGGCGTGCCGTCGAAGATGCTGGTGGTTCCTGTGCTGGCGCTGCGCATCGTCGCGCCGCCGGACACCGATACCGCGCTGATCGAGGTGATCGCGGCGCTGCGGTTGAGGATCAACGTACCTGCGGTGACGCTCAATGATTGGATCTGCGCGGAATTGCCGCCCGAAAGGGTCAATGTGCCGCCGCCAGATTTGGCCAACGCCGTCGCGCTGTTGGCGATGGCCGTCTGGATCGTAGCAGAACTGCCGTTGGCGACCTGGATTGAGCCCACTTGGATGGATCCGCCGGTGCCCTGAGTGAGGGACCAGCCATCGGTGGCAAAACTGATGGTTTCGGCGACGATGGCAGCTACCACCGAGACTGCGCCCGCGGGGTAGTTAAATGAATCGATTGAGGGATTCTGAAATACTGCTGTGTTGTTTCCAGCTCCGTTTGTCCAAGCGGAATAGCCTGAAAACGGATCTGCTGCCCAATCGTCAACATTAACGAAGTTCCAAACATACTGGTCGAGGGGCGTGTAATAGAACGTCGTCTGTGCCAGCGCGGGCGTGGCGGTGAGACCGATGATTCCGAGCAGAGCAGAGGCCGGAAGGAGGCGGCGGGTGAGGTTCATCGAGGAAGGTGGTGGGGGAGAAGCGGGAGGCGGGCCGGAAAGAGAACCGTCGGGCGATTGGACGCAACTCCGCTGCATTTCGCGTGGGTTCCCTTGCCGACGTATTGTTCCTAGGTTTTTGCATTGGGGCATGCGAGCAAATTGTGGCGTATTGTTTCTACGAGGGTCGCGTTGCGCGCGTCCAAGCGGCGGCCAGCGGAGTGGCCGTCCCACCGCCGAATCTCGTTCGCCTTGCCCCGGTCGGCTTTCCGGGACGGTTGGTCTTGCTTCGACCCTCGGTCCCGGTAGGGCGCGGACTCGGCTGCGCGCCGGGAAGGACGGACCAGGTGGCGTTCGCGGTTGGGCGGCGGCGACGGAGCACAGCCCTCCAGGGGGTGAAGAACCGTTCGCCTACTCTGCCTTCTGCAGGCCGAGCTTCTCCATCAACTCGTACAAGGTCGGCCGGCTCACACCGAGGTCAATCGCGGCGGCGCTTACCTTGCCGCCGTTGCGCCGCAGGGCCTCGGTCACCATCTCGCGTTCCACCCGCTCGCGGGCTTCGCGCAGCGAGGTGCCTTTGGGGCCGCCGGGGCTGGCGGTCAATTCGAGGTCGGCCGCCGCGATGCGTTTGCCGTCGGCCATGATCACAGCCCTGCGCACGCGATTCTGGAGTTCCCGGACGTTGCCCGGCCATCCGTGTTCGCGCAGGGCACGAATCGCCTCCGGCGTGAACGTCAGGCCCGTGCGGCTATTTTCCGCTCCGAAGCGCTGGAGAAACGTCTTGGCGAGCAGGACGACGTCGTCATCGCGCTCCCGCAGGGCGGGCAGGTTGATCTGCACGACCGCGAGTCGGTAGAAGAGATCCTCGCGGAAGCCGCCCTCGGCCATCTTCTTTTTCAAGTCGGCATTGGTGGCGGCGACGACCCGGGCGTCCACCTGGATTTCCTGGCGGCCGCCCACGCGCTCGATGGTCTGCTCCTGCAGGAAGCGCAGCAGCTTCACCTGGATGGCCAGTGGAACGTCGCCGATTTCGTCGAGAAAGAGCGTGCCACCTTCGGCCAGCTCGATTCGCCCTTTGCGCTGGGTGTGGGCGCCGGTGAACGAGCCCTTTTCGTGGCCGAACAATTCGCTTTCGATGAGATTTTCCGGAATCGCGCTGCAGTTGATGGCGACGAACGGGCCGTCCTTCCGGTTGCTGCGCCGGTGGATCGCGCGGGCGGTCATCTCCTTGCCCGTGCCGCTTTCGCCGAGCACCAGCACCGGCGCTTCCGACGACGCCACCTTGCGAATCGACTCGAAGCACAACTGCATCCGGCTGCCGCTCCCGATCAGATCTTCGAAGGCGTTCGCCTCGACGCGGGCCTGAAGGCCGCGGTATTCACGCTCCAGCGACGCCACATGGAAGCAGCGCTTGAGCATCAGCTTCAGCTCCTCCATCTCGACGGGCTTGGTGAAAAAATCGTACGCGCCCGCGCCGATGGCGTGCAGCGCGTTGGCCTTCTCGCCCTGGCCGCTCACGATCACGACCTTTGCTTCGCGATCGATCGCCAGCAACTCGGCCAGCGTCGCCAGTCCTTCCGCGGGCGAGGCTGGCTCGGGCGGCAGTCCCAGGTCGAGCAGGGCCACGGCGGGACGCTGGGCGCGGAAGGCCGACACGGCGCTGGCCCGATCCCCGGCGAGGAGGGTCTCGTAGTCCGAGCTCAAGGCCCAGCGCATCTGCGTGCGAATCTCCTCGTCGTCCTCGACGAGCAACAACTTGGGCTTTTCGGAGGCGTTATTTTCCATGTAGCGGCAGATGAACGTCGAAGGTGGTCCCTTTTCCGGGGGAGCTCGCGACAGTGAGGCGGCCTCCGTGCGCCTCGACAATCATTTTGCTCTGGAACATCCCGATTCCCAGCCCCGCCTTCTTGGTGGTCTGAAACGGTCGGAACAGCGAACGCTGCATGAACTCGGGCGACATGCCGCAGCCAGTGTCCGCCACGGTCAGGACCACCTCGCTGTCCGTGGCGCGGCTGAGGAGGCGAATCTCCCCGCCTTCCGGCGTGGCCTCGATGGCGTTGAGCACCAGGTTGGTGACCACCTTCTGCATCTGTTCCCGATCGAGCGAAACAGGTGGCAGGGTTCCGAGTTCCTTGGTGAGCGCCAGGCCGGCCGTCTTCTCGAGGCTGGCGGTGGCCTCGTTGACCAGCGCGTTGAGATCGACCGGAGTGAGTTTCAGGTTGAGGTCGTGGCGGAGCTGCCCGAGGCGCCCGATGAGGCGGTTCATGTGGGCCACAGTCTTCGCCATGCCGCGCAGCGCGTCCTCCCGGAACGCCGGGTCGTTGAAGTGCAGCGGGAGGTTCTGCAGCATGAGGTTCAGGGTCGAGGCCGCGTTCTTCAGATCGTGCACAAAGAACGTCGCCATCGTCTGGAAGGCCTGGAGCTCCTTGGTCTGCACCAGCCGCTGGGCGAACTGCAGGTTCATCAGCCGGGTGCTGGCGTGGTCGGTCACGCAGCCGAGCATGTCCATGTCCTGCTCGGGAAACGACACGCCGCCCACCCGGTCGCCAACCATCATGATGCCGACCACCCGGCCCTGGCGCAACAGCGGCGCGACCAGCCGGTGGCCGCCGCGATCGGGAAACTCCCGCGGATGCCAGCGGCGGATCGCCTCGGCCCAGGGCTCCGCGACGTCCTCGATGTCGATCGGCGCCGTCTTCGCTTCGAAGTGCGCCAGCACCGCCCGCACCTCCGCGGCCTCGGGCGCGGCGGCGAGCGCCTTCTCACCCGTGAGCGACGTCGACGCCGCCACGGTGAGGGCGTCGCGGGTTTCATTCGTAAGCCAGAGAGTCACCGAAAGCGCTTGGAACACCTCGGCCGAGAGCGTCACCACCGCGCGCGCGAGCTCCACCGGATCGGCGCAGGTGGCGGTGCCGTCGGAGAACTTCCGCCAGATCACCTGATAGTCGTAAATCGGGCGCTGGAAGTGCCGGCTCACCGCCCGTCGCATGTACATGCGCACGCGGTCGGACTGGTACAGCACCGCGAGGAGCACGAGCGAGATTAACATCACCAGCGCCTTCAGTTCGAAGGCGGAGGTTCCACCCACCAGGGTGGCGAGTTTGGCGAACACGCCGACGCCGAGGAGGTAGATGGCGGAGAGGGCGAGGATTACCGACCCTTCGAGGACGGCCTGCGAGGGGTACACTTCGCTGTCAAAGCGCGAGGTGCGGAAGAGGTGGCGGGCGAGCACCAGCGAGGAGAGCAGCACGGCGATCGCCATGAAGGTCTCCATCGACGCCTCGATGCTGCGGTAAAGCACCGCCTGACTGTCGGTGTAGAGCTTGGTGACGAAGAGAATCCCGACCCCCAGCAGCATGAACTTGATCCGCCAGCGCATCGTCCCCACCGAGGCGCGATAGGTGCGCTCGAGGTTGGCCAACACCAGCACGTAGAGCGGCAGCAGCACGCAGTAGAGCACGGTCGTGGACCAGCCGAGCACGAGAATCCAACGGGTGGTCGAATCGCTCTCCAGTCCGCGGAAGTGATCCGTGCGGAAGCCCAGCACCAGGACCAGCGGCACGGCCAGCGCGGCCGGCCAGATCAGCCGCCATTTTTTCAGGAAAACCTCGGCGTTTAAGCGGGCAAACGTGAGGCTGAACACGAGCCAGACACCCGGGAGCAGGGCTTGCGGAAGCAGGCGCCAGATCTGCCAGCGCTCCACGCCGCCCAGGGTGGCCGCCTCGAGACTGTATCCGGCGAGCACGCGGTCCGCCGCCAGCACCAGCATGCCGGCCACAAAGGTCCAGTCGGCGATCCCGCGTCGCGCCCGCACCGCGCCACCCAAGGCGACCAGAAATGCCGCCAGGGCACTGATGTAACAGAGGACGGACGGGGAAACGAGCGTGAGCATGGGGAAAGAGGTGCGCGTGGACCGGGCGCTTTCTTTCCTAGCAGAAGGCTCCCGTGGAACAAGGGCCAGTCCGGAAAGCGTGCCGGGTGCCGTGGGGCGGTGGCCTTCCCGGAGGGCGCCGCGTTGTCGGCGCCGGGGAGGAGGGACGGGTCCCGATTGCGGAACGCGGCTGCGTCATTCCCTTCCGTCGCGCGCGAAGTGGCGTATCAGGATATCCGCGACTGCCTGGTGGCCGGCGATTGTGAGGTGGCCGTCGTGGGGGAAAAACCAGGTGGCGGCTTTCGCGGCGGCGGAGTCGCGGATGGCGGCGGCGACATCGATAACTGCCACGCCGTGTGTCCGGGCTTCCCGCCGGGCTCCGTGGCGCAGGATCTCCTGGTATTGCGCCGACAGCGACCCGGGTTGCAGCGCATGCGAGCGCCCCGCCAGGAGGACGAGTTCCAGCGCCACCCCGGCCTGGCGGCAGTCGCGCTGAATCTTTGCCAGCAGCAGGCCAAACAGCCGGATCGCCGGCTCCAGCCTGGCTTCGAGACCGGAGACTGGCGGCGGCGCCGGCAGCAGAGGCGGACTCAGCAACCGGAACAACGCCGACTGCTGCTCGAGGCGGACTCGCCAGGGCCAGGTCGAGGCATCCGGCCCGAGCACGGCGGCGGTGAGACCGGCGTCGTCCGGCATCGCGACGGGCCGGGTAGGCACCGGCACGTTGCGCAGGTGCAGCGCGTCTCCCTTCACTTCGAAGTACGGTTTCGGAAGGCGCACCTGCAGTGGCACAGGGCGGAGATTGTCGAACAGGTCGTTGCCCAGGTAAACGACGAGGAGGATGCGGGCCGGTCGCAAGGGCAGTAGCCGGCGCTCGATCAACAACGCCTGCTGGTCGGTGCTGGTCCCGGGAAGGCCACCGTTGGCAAAAGCGTGGCCACCCGGTGCGGTGCGATCGAGCCGGTGCACGAAGGTCGACGCCTCGTCGACTCCGAAGCCGAAGGTGAAGCTGTCGCCGACGACCACCGTGACCGGACGTCGGTCGCTGGAGTTGGGCCACGCCGTGTCCGCGCGCAGGCCGAGCGCACTGGTGTGGTAGTGGGCGGAGAAGTCGTGGTGGCGATGGGTGCCTTTCCAATAGGGAGTGAGGCTCCAGCCGAGGTCGGGGTCGGGACGGATCAGGCCGGGCGCCAGGTCATCGCTGGACTCGATCCGCGCCTGCTGCCAGCGGAGCCCGATTTCGGTCGCCGCCAGGCCGAAGGCGGCAATCAGTGCGAGGGTGATCAGCCGGAAAGCGAGTCGCTGTTGTGAATCGAGGGAGGAGGGTGGGGCACCCATTTTGCGGCAGCGGGCTAATGCAGCTTCGTCAGATCGGATTGGGGACGCGCCGGGCGCCAGTAGCTGGACTCGTCCGCGCGGCGGCGCAGCGCGAGCGGATCATGTCCCAGCGCCCGCAGTACGAGTCCGAGGGGCGCGACCGCGAGGAAGAAGAAGGCGGTGAGGAGCACGCGGCCGACGTGCTCGCCCAGCCAGGCGCTGGCGATCATTCCGCCGCGATAGGGGGAGCGAAACCAGACGGGACGAACCACGGCCGCCAGGGCGACGATCGCAAGGGCCACCAGCAGGCTCAGGAATGCCGGCAACTGCAGGGAGCCGCGCCAGGCGAACCACACGCCGGCCAGCGCGAACACGGCGCAGACCTGCAGCGCGAAGCGGCGCCAGGCACGGGGACTTTCCTCGAGGCGTGGATGCATGGTGAGTCGCCGGCCAAGGTGCGTGCCGGCGTCCTGCGGTCGAGCCTGAACACCGGGCGGCCGGCAATGATGCGCGGCTCTCCCCAGCGTGATGGTTCAAGTCCGACGGGCTAAGACGTGGCCTTGCCCCGTGCCTCCCCTGTAGACGGGGTGACGCGCCCTGTGGGGCCGGGCGCTCAATCGGGCTGCAGTTCCTGCCCGCGCGGCACGGGGCGCGAGGGCTGCGCGGCGCGCTCCAGGATGAAGTTGCCCACCACCAGCAGGTCGATCGCGCTGTTCATGAAGCAGCGATACGCGTCGTCCGGCGAACACACGATCGGTTCGCCCCGGACGTTGAACGAGGTATTGATCAGCACCGGACAACCCGTGCTGCGCTCGAACCTCGTCAGCAAGTCGTGAAACAGCGGGTTTGTCTCCGGAGCCACCGTTTGCACCCGCGCGGAGTAGTCGACATGGGTGATCGCGGGCAGCGTCGAATGCGGATGCTTGATTCGCTCCAGGCTCGGAAGATCCGCCGGGGGCGTCTTGCGCCATTCTGGCCGCACCGCCGCCACGAGCAGCATGTACGGCGACTCGCCTTCGAGTTCAAAAAACTCCGCCGCCCGATCGTGCAGCACCGCCGGGGCAAAGGGTCGGAACGACTCGCGGAACTTCACCTTCAGATTCATCACCGACTGCATCCTTGGCGAACGCGGATCCCCGAGGATCGAGCGGTTGCCCAGCGCCCGCGGACCAAATTCCATCCGCCCCTGAAACCAACCCACCACTTGCTCCTGCGCGAGTGCGGCCACGACGTCGTCGAGCACGGTCGACCCCTCCGCTTCGCGGTACACGGCGCCGTGGCGATCGAGCGCCGTCCGGATCTCTTCCGCGGTGAATTCCGGCCCGAGCAACGCGCCACGCATGGCGTCGCAGCCATTGACCCGGCGGACGCCTCCGCCGGTGCGCGCCCGAAAATGCCGGTGCCAGGCAAGCAGCGCCGCGCCGAGCGCCCCGCCCGCGTCGCCCGCCGCGGGCTGGATCCACAGCCGATCGAAAAGCCCCTCCCGCCGGATGCGACCATTGGCGACACAATTGAGCGCGACTCCGCCGGCCAGGCAGAGTTGGCGCCGGCCGGTGACTTCACGGGCGTGTCGGGCCAGCGCGAGCATGGCCTCCTCGGTGACGACCTGGATGGAGCGGGCGACGTCGCAGTGGCGATCCGTCACCGGTTCCTCGGGTCGGCGCGGTGGACCGCCGAAGAGGCGATGGAAGCGCTCGTTGGTCATCGTCCTTCCGCGCAGGAACTCGAAATGGTCCAGGTTCAGCCAGAGGGATCCGTCGGGACGGAGATCGATCAACTCGCGCCGGATGACGCCCGCGAAGCGGGGTTCGCCATAGGAGGCCAGTCCCATCAGTTTGTATTCGCCGGAATTGATCCGGAAGCCGCAGTAGGCCGTGAAGGCCGAGTAGAGCAGGCCCAGCGAGTGGGGAAACCGCAGTTCCTGCCGCAGCTCGATTTCGTCGCCCACCCCCTCGGCGATCACGGTCGTGGCCCACTCGCCCACACCGTCCACCGTGAGGATGGCGGCGTCGGTGAAGGGACTGGGGTAGAAGGCGCTGGCGGCGTGTGACTCGTGGTGTTCGGTGAAGAGGAGCTCACATCCGGGGGCAAGGCCGGGCAGCGCGCGGCGGAGGGTGCCTCGCAGTTCCAGTTTTTCGCCGAGCCAGCCCGGCAGAACCTGGCCGAAGGTGCGCCACCCGGCCGGCGCGACGGCGAGGTAGGACTCGAGCAGCCGGGTGAACTTGATCAGCGGCTTGTCGTAAAACACCACCGCGGACAGATCGGCCGGTCCGATGCCGGCGTGACGGAGGCAACTGGCGATGGCGGCGGAGGGGAAACGTTCGTCGTTCTTGCGGCGCGAAAAACGCTCCTCCTGGGCGGCGGCGAGGATTTCGGGTCCGCGGATCAGGGCGGCGGCGGCGTCGTGATAGAAGGCCGAGACTCCCAGGACGTAAGGCGCGCCGGACATGGCTTACATGAACGGATAAATGGCCCAGCCGAGTCCGGTGCTGGAGCCGAAGATGAGCACTGCGCCCAGCAGGAGCAGCACGACCACGAGCGGGATCAGCCACCATTTCCGCTCCCGGCCGAGGTAGGCGAGGTATTCCTTGAACAACTGCCACATGACGCGAACTGAACCGAGAGATCCCGGAAGCGAAAGGAGAAACGGCGAGCGCCCTCGCGGCAGGGCGCGAAACAGTGGACCACGGAGACACGGAGAAACACGGAACAAGGGTACGGCGACGTAAGGTTCAACGAACCATGCCTCCGCGTTTTCTTTCAGCTTTCTCTTTCGTCAGGTCATTGAGCGCCGGAGAGACCGTCACCTGGAATAAGGCGGGAGAACGATCGCGAGGCGCGAAGTCGGTTGTGACTCTGCTGCCGCGGCGCGGGCTGCGCGCGGAAATTGTCTTTTCGCAGTCGGCGGCTTAGGCACTCTCCCCGACTTCCCTACTCGGACCATTGAAGATCGAGCTCCCGCAACTTTCCGCCGCCGACTACGCCCGTTCCCTTCGGGCGGACGGAGCCGTCCTGGTGGAGCGCGAGGGCGTCTGGTGGCGGGAGGTGCGGCCGTTTTTCTTCCGTCCGGTGCTGCCGTTCGCGGTGCTCTCCAATGAAGTCGCGCCCCCCTCGTTTCGGGCGTCGATCGGGGGGTTCCAGTACCTGGTGTCGGCGGAAGCGGCGGCGAATTCAGCCATGGACTTCCTGGTATTTCGCGCGGCGGACCGATACAATCTCGAGGAGCTCAAGGCCGGCCGGCGCTGGGAGGTTCGGAGTGCGGCCAAACGGTTTGTTGTCCGTCCCATCGTCGAGGCGCGTGAATTCGCTGAGGCAGGACACCCAATCTACGTCGCTTTCTTCGAGCGCACCGGCTACTCGTACCTTTCGCAGCGGGTGAAACGGGATCGATTCCGGGGATGGGCGGAAGCGCTCTTCCGGGACGGTGGTGCCTTGGTGCTCGGCGCCTTTTCTGGAACCGAAATGGTGGCCGCCAGCGTATCGCGGCGGGTCGACGACACGCTGCTTTATTCGACTTTCTTCGCGCGCTACGAGGCGATGCGGCACCACGTATCCAGCTTGATGTTGCACGCGGTGCGGGAGGCGGCCCGCGACCACCGGGAGATCCGGACCGTGTTTGCCGGCATGCGCAAAAGCGGCCAGGCGCGCTCGGTGGATGAGTTTTATCTGCTGCGGGGCGCAACCATCGAGACCCGCCCGGCGCGACTGTGCGTGAATGCCGCCGCGAGCATTATCCTGCGGATCGTACGGCCCACACTGCTGCGACGGTTGAAAGGTGGTGGCGGATGAGCCAGCCTGCGCGGGGCGCGGAGACCGGAGCATCGGGCGACAACCAGCCCATCGGATGGGATCGGTTTCTGGAGTGCACCGCACTTGGACAGTTCCAGCAATCCTCCCGCTGGGCGCGGGTGAAGTCGCGGGATGGCTGGGGCGTTGAGCGCCTGCTGCTCGATGGTCTTCATCCGGAGCGGGGCGGGGTCCAGTTGCTGTGGAAAGTGTCCCGTCTGGGGCGGATCGGTTACGTCTCCAAGGGACCGGTGGTGCCGGGGGAGGATCCTCGCGACGTCGGCAGACTCCTTGATCAACTCGAGCGCCGGCTCCGGCAACTGCGCCTGCGCGCGATCCTCCTGCAGCCGCCCGATCACAGCAAGATTCCGGGTGAACTGCTGGCGCAGCGGGGTTACAGCCGGCAGATCGTTCCCACGATCATCCGCTCCACCGCCGAGATCGATCTCGCGCCGGGCCGGGAGGGCCTGCTGGCGTCGATGGGCCGGCAGACCCGGCGGGAGGCACGCCAGGCGGTCAACCGGGGAGCGCGGGTTTTTACCGGGGGGCGGGCGGACCTGCCGCGGTTCTTTGACTTGATGCTCGGGAGTTGCCGGCGCCAGGGAACCAGTCCCAACCCTCACCGGCTCGACCTGCTGGAGGCCCTGTGGGATGAGTTTTCGCCTCGCGTGTACCTCGGTCTGGGCACGGTGGACGGGGAATTGTCCGCGGGACTGCTGATGGTGGGGCACGGCTCGCGGCTCTTCTTCTGGAAGAAGGGCTGGAACTCACTCGCCTCACGCGCCTACATCAACACCCTGCTCAACGTCGAGGCTTTGGGCTGGGCGTGCGATTGGGGCTATCAAACCGTGGACTTCGCCGCCATCGATCCCGGGATTGCGGAGACCATCCTGGCGGGCCGGGAGCTTGATGCGGCCCAGTTGCGGAGTCGCGATATGTTCAACCTGCGTCTCGGCGCCCGGCCGCGGCTGCTGCCGCCGGCGCGCCTGCTGATCGTGAATCCGCTGCTGCGGCGCCTGTTTCGCCTGGCGGGGAGGCTGCCGGGGCTCGAGTCCGCGGTCCTGTCGCGTGTCGGGGCCGGCGCGTAGGGCGCGGGCGGTCAGAACCAGTTGAACTTCTCCGGCACGTACACGGTGTCGAAGGGCTTCAGCTTGAACGGCTCGCTCGGCTTGCCGTCGAGCACCGCCTTGAGATTGAGTTTGTAGTTCCGCGTCGTCCCGCCCTCGTTGCGAATCACGGTCACGGCTTTCATGTTCGCCCGCTCCATGTCGAAGCCGCCGGCCTCCATGATCGCCTCGAACGCCGTCACCGCCCGTTCGAGCTGCAGCTTGCCGGGACGCATCACCGCGCCGGTGACAAACACCGAGAACGTGGAGGACACCACCGTCACCTTGACGTCCTTGGTCACGAGATGCGGGGTGTAGAGCTGGATCAGCTCCTTTTCGAGCTCGGCGGGGGTCTTGCCGGAGGCGCGCACTTCACCCACGATTTCCAGGTTGATGCGACCGTCGCGGCGGATGGTCTGCGTGGAATCCATGTTGGGTGTGCCCGGGAACGCGACCCGCACGACGTCTCCTGACTGGAGGATCTGTGGTTCCGGCTCGGCGTTGGCCTGGGCCGGCATCGCGGCCGGACCTGAGCAGGCGGTCAGAAACAGGCACGCCAGCACCGCCATCCCGGCAAAGGCGGCGCGCACCACAACAGGGAAGGGATGGGACGTTGGCAGGAGCATGGAAAGAAGGCGCGAAGGGAACATGGGAAAACCGGCCCTGGCGGTCGGTCGCGGCGCCGAAGGCATGGGGAGGGAAGTACCGAACGGCCCGGGGTGCAGCAAGCGGATTTGCACGGGAAGGCAGGATGGGGGCTTCGACCACGGACGGCGTGGCGACTCTGGAGCGGGTGGCGCCCGGCGCGAGTGGCTGCGCCCTGGCGATCGCGGAAGCGTCAATCAGGGCGATTGAGATCAGGATGGCGGCGGCGAACCGGGCCCGGCGTCCTGCGGCGCGGGCCGATTGTCTCCCTGCCGGGCTCGCTCCGCCCACGCCCGTTGTTACGCCGCGGTCATCACCAGCCAGCCCCCGCCGGCGAGCACCAGCAAGCCGCAGGCGCGGCGCAGCCAGACGGCGCCGGGGGTGTCCTGCTGCCAGGCGAGCCAGCGTTGCACCCAGGAACTGGATACGCCGGCCAGGGCGATGACGGCGCAGTGGCCGGCGGCGAAGAGCGCGAGCACGCCGAGGGCGAAGGCGGGCGCCGTGCCGGCGAGGCCGAAGGTAACGCCCAGCACCGGCGCCATGAAACCGAAGGTGCACGGCCCCAGCGCCACCCCGAAGATCAGCCCGAAGAGCAATGCCCCCAGCGCCCCGCGGCGGGGCTGGTGGGGCGCCGGCCGCCAGGCCTCCGGCATCGGGAGAAGATCCAGCAGGTGCAGGCCGAACACGAGAAACACCGCGGCGACGGCATAGTTGCCCCAGGCACCGAGGTCCCCGAGCATCCGCCCGGCGGCCGCAGTGGCGGCGCCGATCAGCGCAATCGAGATCAAAATGCCGGCGGCGAACAGGGTCGACAGCCCCGCGGCGCGGCGCGGGCCCACGGTCTGTCCGCCCTGGAGGAAGCCGACGATCAGCGGAATGCTCGCGAGGTGGCAGGGGCTGAGCACGATGCTGAGCACGCCCCAGGCGAAAGCGGCGGCGAGCGCGATCAGCGGCGCGCCCGTGATGGCTTCGGAGAGGAAGGAAAATAATCTTTCCATGGGAGACGGCGGGATGACCGGAAGGCGGGTGTTTCCGCCTCTCCTCCGCGTCGGTCGTAGCCACGAGCGTGAGCGAGTGGGCCGACTCGCTCCCGCTCGTCGCCACGCCGGGAGCCTACCTCGCCAGCCGCAGCGCGAGGTCCGCGACGCGCAGGCCCGTGTTCCGTGCCGTGGTGAGGCCGAGATCGTCGCCGTCGATGTTGTCCTTGGTCGAGAGCACGGTGCCGCCCTGGAAGGCGGGCGGCCGACCTCCGACCGGCAGCATGCCGAAGCAGAGCATCGCGACCTGGATTTGCTCGATCACAAGTTCCTGCCCGCCGTTGCGGAAGCCACCGGTGGCGATCACGCCGAGCGGCTTGCCGTCGAGCAGCATCTTCGGCTCGCGCAGGGGCGCGCAGCGTTCGATGAAGGCCTTGCAGAGCGCGCTCAGGCCGCGGAAGTACGAGGGCGAGCCGATGATCCACCCCGCCACCGCCGGGTCCTGCAGCTTGGGCAGGAGCGGCGTGAACTCGTCCTGCGGTGGCTGTGGCGAATAGCCGGAGAAGTTCAGTCCGCCCAGATCGATCAGTTCGACCTGGAGGCGCGGGCTGACGCCCTTCGCGGCGTCGAGGGCGATCTGGACGGCCCTGGCGGTGGTCATGCCCCGGCGCGGGCTGCACGAGATGCCGAGGATCTTGAGCGGGGCGCCGCCGGCGGCGGCCCGGGCGGACGGGAGGGCGGCGAGCGAGCCGGCGAGCGCGGCCGTGGCCGACGCGCCGACGAAGTTTCTGCGGGTGAGGTTGGTGGTCATGGCTGGGAGTCGTTTCATTTGCATTCTCCGAGTTTGCAGGCCTGCGCGATCTGCTGGGGGCTGAGCTTCATCTTGTCGGCCAGCGCCTGCTCGATCGTGATCTCCCGCCCGGTCATCGCCGGGCGGGCTTCGAGCCACCGCTGGAGGCTGGTCCGGTCGACGAAGAAGCCCTGCTTGAAGCAGCCGGCGGAGATCCAGGTGCCGTCGGGCGTCTGCTTCTGGCCGAACCAGGCGACGGCGGATGACGGTGCCAGCGAGGCGACCTTGCCGTTGAAGGTCGTCACGCGGATGGGGGCGCCGGTGCCGGCGTCGCGCGCCTCGACGGTGATGTCCTTTTGCAGGCGGGCGGCGACCCCGAGGGCACAGTGGGTGCAGCACCCCCAGGTGTGGAGGGCGCCGACCTTCACGCGGCAGGCGTCCTCGGGATAGACGGCGCGATCGCAGAACCCGCAGCGGGTGGCGAGTTCCTTGTCCCGCAGCACCTCCCAGGAGAGCAGGCTGCCCGGGTGGGAAACCTGATCGCGGGTCGCGGCGGCGCGATCGGCGTAGGCCCGGAGGGTCGGCCGGCCCATGGCGTCCAAGCCCAGCAGATACGTGGCGGTCGTCGCGGCGATCGGGCGGCCACTGCTCCAGTCGGTGACGGAGACGCGGGCGGCCTGGGCAGCCGGGTCGGCGCCGACGAGGCTGGTCTCGTAGATGAAATAGCAGTGGGGCGAGCAGAGCAGGCGCTGCTCGGCCTGGCCCCGGACGACGGTCCGGCTGCGGGGATCGATGTCGCCGTCGCACAGCGTGCAGACGCGATCGCGCGGCCGCGCGTCGGGGGAGACGGGGCGGTCGCGCACGAGGCCCGCGGTCGGCTTGGCGTCGAGGTCGACGCCGAGTTCGCGCCATTTCTTCAGGATGTCCTGCTTCGAGTAAAAGCCCTCGTGCCGGAAACGCTCCTTGCCGGTGGCGTCGTAGAAGATCTGGGTCGGGATCACCGAGATGCCGTAGGGCTTGCCGGCCTCGCGGTCCTTCCAGACATCGATGAAGACGACGTCAAACCGGC
>CAZDGC010000045.1:26597-48495 GCA_964504885.1 uncultured Opitutus sp. | reverse complement strand
GGGATGGCACTCGCCGGGGTTCGCGTCGCGCCCGCGAAGTAGGTGTTGGGATCGCCCAGCACCTTCCGCTCGCTGGAGAGCGGATCCCAAACGTAGCTGTTTTTGTTGTAGTCCAGTTGCACGAACAAGTTCTTCACCAGTTCGCGCTGCAGGGTGACGGTGTAGTCGGTCGATGTCAGTTGGCGCGTGGCGGCCGGACCAAGCGCAGACACGTCGTATGGGTAGAGCGATTCGGTCCGCGCGATGGGGCTCAGTGCCCCATTATAGACGCCATTTCCAGCCGGGGAGTAAAACTGAGCCGTCGAAAGTGCGTTAAATAGGCTGACAGGCTTTCCCGCAAACGATGGGTCTCCTCCCTGAAAGATGGCCACCTGCGCAGCGGTGCCATTGGGCGTGGTGCCAACCTTGCGAAAGAGCCTATCGCGATCCGCGGCGCTGATGGCTCCACTGAGGCCGGCCTGGGGAACCCGGTTGACCGAGAACAGATCATAGACGGGCGCTCCCGCCGCCATCCATTGCGAGGTGAAATCAGTTTCCAAAAAGATGCCCGAGACCGCGTCGTGCTGTTTGAACGACTCGGCCGCCGCCCGGATTACCGTCTTCTTGTCCGGTTGAAAAGTGATCGCACCATGCACGGCCTTCCTTTCGGTGAAGGTGTTGGAGCGCCAGCCGTCGCCGTCGGCGTACAGGGAGTTCAACCGGAGTGCCAGTTTTCCCCTGATCAGCACCTGATTGAGATCAAGTTCCGCCCGCTTCAACGCGTTGTTATCCGTGATGAAGGTCGCCTTGTAGAGATTTCGGGCCACGGAAGCCTTCTTCAGCGATTGATTTTGGATGCCGCCCGCCGCGGCGATGCCGAACAGCAGGGAATTCGGCCCGCGTGATTCCTCAATGCGCTCCGTCAGATAGTTGTCGATCGGCAACTCATAGCGGAAATAGTCGCGCGCCATGGAGGAGGGCAATCCGCGGCTGAGAGGTTGGTAACTCACAAATCCCCGCTGGGCGAAAGCGCCGCCAAAAAAGCCCTGCTCATCACCGGCGCCATCTTGGACATTCGCGGAATAGGCGAGCGCATCCTTGAGATCGACCACCCCGAGATCCTCTAATAATTCCTTCGTGTAGACTTGGACGGCAGCGGGGGTGTCCCGCAGGCTCGCGTTCAGTCGGCTGCCAGCGAGGGAACTCTCGGCGGTATAGCCAGTATCTTTTGCGCTATTAACCTCAAAGGGACTGAGGACCACCGCAGCCTCGCCCTGGGTAGCGGTTAGCGGGGCGGCCGGAGTGGTGGTGGTTTGGGCGGACGCTTCGGGATTGCCACAATAGGCCGCGGCCATCAGCAGCCCGATCGAAAGTAGTTTTGTTTGGGGGTATTGGTTTTTCATGCGTGGTGGTGCGAGTGCACGGATGATTCCAGGTTGGGGCTAGGATGCGGAAGGCGGGCGTACCTGGGGGAAAGAACGCTGAAGCCAACCGCCGCCGTCCCAGCCACGGGCGGTGGCGGCTCGCTCCAGCGACCCGTAGTCTAGGCCGAAAATGAGCGGGTGCCTATCCCGTGTTTACAGGGTGGGAGTGGTTCGCAGCACGGATGCGGCCGACGGGAAAGCCGGACGGTTGGGCCGGCAACGGGCGGATAACTACCTGGGCGGCGTCCAAGCGGCGGGTTGGGGATGGGCGACGACAAGAGGCGAGGTGTCCGAGTAGCCAGCCATCTCCTGCGCGAGCCGGGAGGTCAATTCGGCGACTTTCGCAGCGTGCACCGGCTGATCGGCGAGATTGGTCAACTCGTGCGGGTCGGCGCGGAGGTCGAAAAGTTGTGTGCGATCCACGAGCGGGTAGCGGATGAGTTTGTAGCGCTCGTCGCGGAGCGCGCGTTGCACCTTGCGGTAGGCAAACATCAGCGACGTGCGGGCGGGCGTGGCGGGGTTGCGCAGGGTGGCGCTGAGGTCGAGCCCCTCACTGGTCGTGGGGCCGGCGACACCGCTCAGCGCGCCGAGGGTTGGCAATACATCGAAAAGATAGCACATCGCGTCGGTGGCCTGGTTCGCGGGGATGCCGGGACCGGCGATGATGAGCGGGACGCGGAGCGAGTGTTCGTAGAGGTTTTGTTTGCCGATGAGGCCGTGGCTGCCGCGGGCGACGCCGGAGTCGGCGGCGAAAACGACGATGGTGTTCTTCGCGTAGGGCGCAGCGTCGACCGTGTCGAGCACGCGGCCGATGAGCATGTCGAGGTAGGAGATATAGCGGTAGTAGTCGGCGAGCATCGCGCGGATGTCGGCAGAGGTGCGCGGCCAGGGAAGAAGCTTCTCGTCGCGGATGGTCATCTCGCCGTTGTCCAACGGATGCTGCGGGAGGAAGTTGGCCGGCAGCGGAAGCTTCTCCGGGTCGTAACGCACCGGATAGTCGTCCGGCACAATGTGCGGATCGTGCGGGCCGTCGAAGGCGAGGTAGGCGAAGAACGGCCGGGTGTGTTGCTCCTGCAGGAAGGCGATGGTCTCGTCGGTGAAGGCTTCGCAGGCGTGTTTCGGGCTGACTTCGGCCTTGGTGAGCGCGCCCTTTTCCAAATTGCTGAGCGGGGCTTTAAGCGGGTTGGTCATGCCGCCGGTGAAGAGGCTGCGGCCCCGCTGAAAACTGAGGGGGACCGATGCCGGCGTGTTGTGCCATTTGCCGCTGATGAACGTCGCGTAACCGGCGCGGCCAAAGGCGGCGGGCCACGTCTCGTCGCGCGTGAGCTTCTCGTCGATGCGGAAGAGCGAGCGACCGGAGAGCAGCATGGCGCGCGAGGGCACGCACGTCGCGCCATTCATACCGCCTTGCATATAGGCACGGTTGAACGACACGCCGCGACGCACGAGGCGGTCGAGGCTGGGCGTCTGGATGTGCGCGTTGCCGAGGGCGGCGATGGTGTCGGCGCGCTGGTCGTCGGCGAAGATGAAGAGGATGTTGGGCTGGGCGGCGGCGGCGTGAAGCGCGGCTGGCGGCGCCAAAAGCACGGCGGTGATCAGTGCCAGGGTGTGTTTCATGGGGTCTGGTGTAGAAATGCCCGGTTGAGATCAGCTGCTTTTTCCCTTCGGGGCGCGCAGCCGTTGCTCCTGTTCGGCATGCCCGTACCTTAGCCAGAAGATCAACCCACTGCTACCCTGTGTTCACAGGGTCCGCGAACATGCAGCGGCCCCGAACCGCGCCACGGAAACGACTAGACTGTTCGGACGGCGAGGTGTTGTAAGGGCCGGTGCGCGCGACCGCCCGGCAAATCTCGACCCTCTTGCTGGCAGGCCTGCTGGCCAGGCTATCCGCGGCGACTCCACCGGAAAATCTTTCCCTGACCGAGTTGGAACAACGCCGGCAGGAAATCGACGGGCAACTGGCGCGCTTGGCGAATTACAACCTCGGCGGCGGCATCGGAGCCATCGGCTTTCGTTCCCGCGCCTACAAAACCGCCAGCCAGACGGAGTGGATTGAAATCGAACTGGGCGACGCAGTTCCCCTCGATGAGGTCCTGCTGGTGCCCGCGATCCGCCGCGACGGCATCAACGGATTCCAAGCGGACGGCTTTCCCCGGGCCTTTCGATTGCGGGCCGGAACCATCGCTGACCGCACAGGGAAGATTGTGGCCGAGTTTACCAGCCGCGATGGCCTGCTGCCCCGCATCGCCCCGCTGGTCATTCCCTGCCACGGCGTGATCGTCTCCTGGATCCGCCTTGAAACCACGCTCCTTTCCCTGCGCGAGTTTGACTCAAAATATGTTCTCCAGCTCTCGGAGATCCTGGCGTTTAGCGGCCAGGACAATGTAGCGCTGCACAAACCGGTCAGATCCCTTGGCTATCTCCAATCCTACCCGGTTCAGGGCTGGGCCGATGCCGCGGTGGTGGATGGATTTCTGCCCTATTTGATGGCGGCGGCCCACGGGCAAAAGAGCGTGGCCTTCCTCGGCCCTGCGAAGCTCGGCGACGATCCCACGCTGACGATCGATTTGGGCGCGAGTTATCCTCTCTCCCGTCTCCACCTTCATGCCGTGGACCAAAGCGGCACCGTGCCGCAGGCCTTTGCCGGCGACATTGGCATCCCGCGGGTGCTCCGGGTGGACGGGGCCAACGCGCCGGATTTCTCGGACGCCCGGGTGTTGGTCGAATTGCGTCACGACACTCTCTACGACGTGGGGCCGATCCTGCACCGGACGTTTCCCGTCGCCCACTGTCGCTACGTGCGGCTGGTCGCCGTCAAACTCAACACCGACCCGCTCTTCGGGTCGGGTTCCGGACGGCTGGGCTTTGCCGAAATCGAATTGTTCTCGCAGGGTCGCAATGTCGCGTTGCACCGACCCGTCACCGCCAGCTTCCAGACCGACCAACCCGTCCGCCCGCTGTCCAGCCTGACCGACGGCCGGAATTCCTTCGGCACAATTTTGCCCGTCCGCAACTGGTTGAACGAACTGGCGCTGCGGCACGAACTCGAACGCGAGCGTCCGTTGATCAGCGCGGAACTCAATCAACGCTACGTCCGAGAGCAGGCCAACGCGACCCGATTGGCCGTGCTGGCGGCTGTGCTCACCTTCGGGGTCGTGGTGATCGTTGTGGTCAACCGCATCCGCCAGCGACGCGCCATCGAGCAAACCCGAAAACGAATCGCGGCCGACTTGCACGACGAACTCGGGGCCGATCTCCACGCCATCGGACTCCTAAGCGATCTCGCCCAGGCCGCTCAGACGTCACCGGACAGGTTGGACGATCTCCTCGGACGCTTGCGGTCGCTCACCGAGCGCACCGGCAAGGTGGCCCGCCACTGCACCAACATGCTCGAGGCGAAAGATCTTTACGGAAATCTCGTCCACGACATGCGCCACGCCTCCAACCGCATTCTGGCGGACTTGGAGCACGAAATCGAATTCGAAGGTGAGGCCAGGCTGGGCCGCCTGAGTCCCCGGAAACGCATCGACCTGCTCCTGTTTTACCAGGAAAGCCTCATTAACATCATCCGTCATTCGGGCGCCACCCGCGTCCACACCCGGCTGAATGCGACCGGCGGTGAAATCATCCTCACGGTGACTGACGATGGCCGCGGCCTGAAGGGCCAGGTTCCCGCGTCATTGAAACGCCGCGCGCGCCTGCTGGGTGCGGACCTTGAGGCCGGACCCTCTGACTCGAAGGGCACCCGCATTGGATTGCGGCTCAAACGCCGCTGGTTCGGGATCCTGCCATGAAAAGCAAGATCCGGGTCATGCTGGTGGAGGACAATCCACGCTACCGAGAGGTGATAGCCCTCGCTCTGAAACAGGAGCCGGGCATCCAACTAGCCAGTGAGTTCGGCACCGCCGAGATCGCGTTGCGCAGCCTGCGGGATCGGTCGAACGGGGAGTTGCCCGACCTCGTCCTGCTGGATCTGCGACTGCCGGGCATGGACGGGCTGGAAGCTCTGCCCCAATTCCTCGCCTGCGCCCCCGCGGCCAAGATCATGATCCTCACCCAGTCGAACGACGAAGCCGATGTGTTGCGGGCGATTTCACTGGGAGCCTCAGGCTACCTGTTGAAATCCTCCACCGTCACCACAATCACTGAAGGCATCCGAACGGTGATGAGGGGGGGCGCCTCGCTGGATGCCGGGGTGGCCCGTTTCATCATCAACACGCTGAAAACCCGGCTGTCCACGGGCAGCTCCGCAGGTCTCCTGACCGATCGGCAGATGGAGATTCTCACCCTGCTGGGCGAAGGGCTGTTGAAGAAGGAAATCGCGGAGCGTCTCAAGATCAGCTACGCGACCGTCGACGAACACGTCGCCCACATCTACGAGCGCCTCGGCGTGCGCAATGCCCCAGCCGCGGTCAACAAAGCGCACGTCCTTGGCCTTTTTCCACTCGGTGGGTAACGGATTCGCTAGCCAGCGTCGTCGCCCGATTTTTTGGGGCTACGCTCGTCGTCGTTTTCTCAAGGGGCATTAGTCTGGCGATAGATCCACGGTGGATGGCGGTACGAAGGACGGGCGCGCGGTGAGCCTCTACTCCCCTGATTTTCAGTTGTCCCAATATCCAACGTATTAGAAACGCTGGCCCAAGTCGTGCGGGAATCCGATTTCCCATGTCCAATTCGCCTTGAAAATTGATGGCCCGGCGGCTCTTGCCTTCAACTACCGAGCCCAAAACCGCCTCCAATCCCATCAGCAAATTCCGGCAGAGCAGGGCGTGCAGGGCGAGGAGTCCGCGGTCGACCGCCATCAAAACTCGAAGGTGGTGGAAAGGATGAACTCGCGGGGCATCTGCATCGAGAGCAGGCCGGGGGTGCCGGCGGTGGTGGCGCGGATGGGCACGAGGTTGTCGTTGGCGAGGGCGTTCTTGACGTTGAGCTGGACGAGGGCCGCGATGCTCCGGCCGAGCTTCAGGCGGTAGCCGAGTTTGGCGTCGACGGTGAGTTCATCCGGCCCCCGGTAGGGCTGGTTCGGATCGAGTACCAGGACCGGCGCCCCGGCCAGCAGGCCGTATCCGATGACATTGGACGAGCGCCAGCGGGCGCCGGCGCCGAGCTCGAGGCCGCGCAGCCGGCCCGTGGAGACGGTGTAGTTGGCGAAGGTGTTGACGCGCCACTCGCGCTGGTTGTCGCGCCGGCGGCCGTTGGAGGCGGCGAGCGGACCGTAGCGGCTCATCCAGAGATCGTACTCCTCCTGCACAGTGCGGCCGGCGAACGGGACGATGACGTTGTCCCAGCCGCCGGCGACGGCCTGCCACACGGGGAGGCGGAGCTGGGCCCACTCGTTCCAGGCGTGCAGCAGGTTCGTGTCGATCGCCTTTTGCTGGCCGACGTTGAGGAGAATCCGCCACTGCCGGGAGGGGCGCAGGACGAGTTCGGCGTCGAGGCCCTTCGACACGTAGTCGCTGACCGACCGGTAGAGGTTGGTGCCGTTCTTCGCGAGGTCGACGCCGATGAGCGGCGTGGTTCGGCCCGCGCTCTGGTTGGCGGCGAGCACCGCCTGCTCCAGTTGGAGGAGGCCGTTGTTGACGTAGACCTGAATGTCGCCCGGCGTGCGGTTGTTGAGCTGACTGTTGGTGAAGAAATTCAGGCTGAAGTGGTACCGGCCCGCGCGGTCCTCGAGGCGGATGCCCCAGTCTTCGCTCTTGCCGATGCCGCCGGGTAGGATTTCGCCGAAGGGCCCGAGGGAGCCGTCTTCGTTCACCTTGAAGTTCTCGGATTCGTTGTAGCGCAGGCTGACCCAGGAAATTGGGCGGACGACGACGCCCCAGTTGGTGCGGCGGCCCTCGGCCCAGAAGTTGTAGGGGCCATGGGCGAGGCGGTCGTAGCGCGGAAAGAACCCGGTGCTGTCGATGCCGCGCGGGTTGGCCGTGGGGTTGTCCGTGAGAAAAGGAGCGCTGTTGCGCACGCGGGTGCGGACGGAGCCATAGAAGGGCACGAGGCGGTCGCCCCAGAAGCGACTGTGGATCGAGTATTGATCGGTGAGGGTGTTGGCGCGGCGGAAGACGGCGTCGCGGAAGCCGCCGTTGGGCGCGTCGAACATATAGACGGGGAGCGGCTTGCCGTCGGCGGGGTCGGTGATGGTGGCGGTCTCGAGGACGTCGCCGGCGAAGGGGTTGGGCGCGCTGCGGTTGCTGCCGTCGAGGTAGTAGCGGAGGCGGAACCGTTGCGGGTCGTAGTTGTGGCGCAGCGGTTCGTAGGTGCCGTCGGCGCGGCGGGTCCAGGAAGGCTGGCCGCCGATCACGCGGTAGAACTGCTGGCTGATTTCCTCCTTGGTGACATCGGACCACTGGGCGCCGAGCTGATGCCGGCCGAGCCAGCGCTGCCAGCCGGGGCGGGCGGCAAAATCGAATTCGTAGGCGAGCTTGGCACGGAACTGCTCGATATCGTCGCGGCTGAGCTGGCCGAGGGACCGCTGTTCGATGTAGAGCTTGCCGGCGTTGGGGTTGGGGGTGAGGCGGCCGCTGTCGTTGAGGTAGAGGTTGGGGTCGGCCTTGATCTCGGCGGCGGTGATGGTGTTGGTGCTGCCGGTGAAGCCGCCGTTGCGCTCGTCGAGGCGCTCGTCGGCGGCGGCGAGCTGCAGGTGGAGGCCGGGGAGGAGGCGCTGTTCGACGACGATCTGGCGGACATAGCCGTGGATGTCGTTGCGGCGGACGAGACCCCAGGTGTTGACGTCGCGGTAATCGTAGAGGTCGGGGCGATCGAGGGAGCGCGGGAAGCGGTCGAAGGCATTGTTGACCTGGGCGTTGGACGGCGGCTTCGGGTCGACGGCGGTGCGGTAGAAGTAGACGCCCGGGGCCAAGCCGGTGCCGCCGTAGGTGTAGACGGGGGCAGTGGCCTGGGCGAGGGTGCCGAGAATCGGGAAGAGCGGGTTGGAGGCGGGGACGTTGGCGTTGACGCGATTGTCGAAGAGCGGGCGATCGTCGGGTGTGCCCTCGCGGCCGTCGACGCCGCGCAGCCAGAGGGAGATCCAATCGCGGGGCACGACGAGGCTCGCGCGGGAGGCGTCGCGGGCGATCCACTCGCTGTTGGCCCGCACGGTGGTGTGCTTGAACGGTTGATACGTGAGGGCCGCGTAGAGGCGGCGCTGGTCGTCGTAGGCGGGCCGGCGGAAGTGGCGCTGATCGTCGATCAGGCCGGCGAGGCGGAGGCCGAGTTTGCCGGGCAGCAGGACGCGGTTGAGATTGATTGCGGCGCGGCGGGAGCCGACGTCGTCGGTCGAGAGGGTGAGGCTGCGGGAGTTGCGGAAAGCGGCCCCCTGCGGCGTGCTGTCGAAACTGCCGCCGGCGTTGGCGAGGCCGAAAAGGATGGCGTTGGCGCCGGAGGCGATGGTGAGGCGCTCGGTGTTGTAGAGGTCGGGCTGGATGTTCGTCTGGAAGAGCCCGCGGAGGGAGGAGGCGTTGCCGAGCCCGCGGATGCGGTTGTTGTTGCGGAGATCGGAGACGCCGGCGTTGTCGCTGCCTTGCGCGTCGGTGTATTCCAGGGAGGTTTCGAGGTTGGTGGAATAGAGGAAGGCCTCCTCAATGTTGGTGGCGCCGAGATCGCGCAGCAATTCGCCCGTCATGACGGAGACCTGCGCAGAGACATCGCGCAGCGGGGTGTTGAGGCTGCTGCCGGCAAGCGTGTGGGTGGCGACGTAGCCCTCGTCCTTTTCCTCCTGCACCACGAAGGGGGAGAGCGCGACGGGTGGCTCGGTGGCGGCGGGCGGTGGCGGGAGGGATTGGGCAGTGAGAGGGAGGGTGAAAGCGAGAGTGAGGGTGAGCGGGAGATGGCAGGAGGCAGGAGCGGGGAGGAATTGGGGCCGGAGGAATTTCATGGAAGAGAAAGGGCAGGGAGGCGGGCGGCACGGCGCCTCGAGGAGGGGAGATGGTGCGGCGGCGCGGCTGGCTCGTACGATCTCGCCGGTGCGGCGACGGGCAACCTTGCCGACGATGAACCGTTCAGCCGGGTCGAACTCGGGCGCGGTTGCACTTCCGGTGGTGATCGCCGGGTGCGATCTCGACGCGGCCCTCCCTCCCGACGCGGAAGAAGTCGTGGTCGATACCCGGCGCGCGCATCTCCGCGCCGCGATTCCGGCTGGCCGCCGGCCACGCCGGGTCCACATTCCACCGTCCCAAGATCGCAACCTCCCGGCATCCTGCGTGCGCGACAATCCGATGGGGTCGGCCTCTGTGGTATGGCTAATATCAATCCCTTTCGTACCATTTCACGAAGGTTATTCAGCCGTACCCCGGAAGCGCGTTGCCGCAGGTGTTTGCGTCGGTGTTCCCCACACTCCCTCTTCCCTTTCACTCGGGGCAGCTACCAGCTCGCCCTCTTCCGCTCGGACGCGAGTACGCGGAGCTCCTTTCCACGTCGAAGTCAGCGGAGCAGACACTGCGGCTGGCCACGGGGCTGAGGGCCGGAACGACGGTCACCAACCATTGGCTCGGAGACCGCCTGCATTGGAGCGCCCGCGACGAGGTTCGCCGAAAGCTCTGCGGATGGCGACGGAGCCAGCCTCAACCTTGCCCCATCCTACGTCCACATACCACAGAGGCCGACCCCATAGCTTGGACCCGGGGTCGCCGGCGCGACCGGGCGGGGTGGATCCGGCGAAGGCAGGCCCGCGGCGGCCGATCAGGGAAGTGAGATCGTCTGGGCGGTGAACGACGGCGCCCGCGGGAGGAGGCGGCCCGCGGCGTCGAAATCGACGGGATCGATGACCAGCATCGGCTGGTCCGGCCGGGCCTTCAGGATGCCGTGGCAGGAGAGCCAGAGGCGGCCGTCGGGGCCGGTGAAGACTTCGTTGTGGCCGACCTGATTGAACGGGCTCGCGTCGCCGCGACCGGTGTAGGGAAGGCCGTTCTTGCGGCAGGCGGCCTCGCTCTGTTCGCCGTAAAAGGGGTTGCCCGGCGCCTTGGTCCAGGGACCGGTCACCCGCGACGCCGTCGCGGAGCCGATTTCGTATCCTCGGGTCCAGGACGAGTAGAACAGGGTGTAGGTGCCGGAGCGTTTGATCACGTAGGCGCCCTCGATGCCGATGCTGTCCCAGGCATGGGCGCGGCCGACCTTGCGTTGGGGCCGGCCGTCGTAGCCGGGTTCCATGGCCGGGGAACCGTCGGGGTTGGTGGCGTAGTCGATCGCCCCGGGCAGGATGGCGGAGCGCGGTTCGGTGAGCAGGCGGCCGGCGGCGAGGTCGAGGCGGGCAAACCCGATGCCGAAGTCGCGGCCGCGGTTCCAGAACGCCCAGACCGCACCGTCGTCGTCGGCGAAAAGCGTGAAGTCGTTGCCGGGCCCGAGGGGTCGGTTTTCGGTGACGACCCGGTAGGGACCAAGGAGGCGGTCGGCGACGGCGTAGCCGAAATGCTGGCCCGGATACCCCGCGGCGGGGTTGCTGCAGTTGAAGGTGGCGTAGTAGCGGCCGGCGATGCGATGGACTTCGGGCGCCCAGAAGCGCCGGTGGTACCACTTGTCGGCGGATGGACGCGGTACGATTACACGCTCGCGCCGCCAGGTGGTGAGGTTGGAGGACGAATAAAGCACGACGCCCGGGTTGAGTTCGCCGTCCTTCTCCTGCCGCGGCCAGTGGGGGAAGGACGTGGCGACCAGGTACCAGCGGTCGTCGTCGCGGAACACCTGGCAGTCGCGCACGCCGCGAGGATCAAGCCCGTCCGAAATGGGATTCTGATAACGGAACACCCGCGACTCCGGAGCGGCCAGCGCGAGGCCGGCCAGGTTGAGGCACAACGCCAGCAGACAGGAGAGGCGAGGCCAATGGGTGGGCGGCAAGCACCTGCCGGACGCGGAGGTCATGCGGACTGCGCGCGGAATTCCTTCCGGTTGAGGGTGACGAGGCGGGCGATGTGGTGGTCGAGGGTCATCCTGCCCTTGTCGGCGGCGCCGGCGTTGGCGCGCGCGGCGGCGACGTCGCGGGCGAGTTCGCGCACGCTCTTGGTCTTCAGCCGCGCGGCGCCGCGCCAGGAGCGAAGCTTGGCCCGCGTGCCGGCCTTTTCGTGGCCGAGGAGCCGGGCACGGGCGGCGGGGATGGCGTCGTGGAATTGCGGCAGCCAGCGGGCCTGCGCGACCAACAGCTCGTCCGTCATCTGCCAGACTTCCTCCGGATTGCAGACCGCGCCGACGAGCGGGTCGTGCAGCATGGCCTGCTTGAGGAGGGTGACGTCGCCACGCACGGCCGCCTCCATGCCCATTTCCTGCACGCGCACGGAGGCGGCGCAGGTGGCGGCGCAGGCCAGCGGCAGCGGTCCGACCACCGGCATCTGGATGCCGGTGCGATCCACATAGCCCGGGATTTCGATGCAACAGTCCTCAGGGAGATTCGGGATGTGACCGCGGTTCTGGATGTTGAAGTGACCCCGGTAGGTGCGCCCGGTGGCGAGGGCCTCGATGATGTAACTCCCGTGCTCCTCGCTGCGGCGCTCGGCGGTGATGGGTGGCGGTTCCTCGCGGAGCCAGTTGGGGTAGTCGGTCTCGAACCAATTGCGACCCTCGGTGCACACGCGGAGGTAGCCGCCGGTTTCGCCGTTGATCCAGCGATCGAGGGAGATCCAGCGGCGGATTTCGCCGGGCCGTTTCCGGTACCAGGGCAGATACTCGCTGAGGTGGCCGTTCGACTCGGTGCAGTAGTACCCGAAGCGGCGCAGCACATCGATCCGGACTTTCTCCTGCCGGCGGTACTCGGGGTGATCCTCGAAGAGCTCGAGCAGCCGCGGGATGAAATCGATCCCGCGCCACTGCGCCCGGAGAAACCAGGTCTGGTGATTGATGCCGGCAGCGACGACGTCGACCTCGCGGCGGTGCAGAGTGGCGTCGCGCGGGAGCAGACCCTCGCAGTTGGCCCAACGCTCGATCACGCGGGTGATCTGCCAATGCGCGCCCTGCACGCCGTGGCAAAGGCCGAGGGTGCGGACGCCACCATGGCGGTTGCACGCCCAGGTGTTCATCGCCATCGGATTGGAGTAGTTGAGCAACAGGACGTCCGGCTTCGCCACCTCGCGAATGTCGCGGCAGAAATCGAGCAGGACGGGAATCGAGCGCTGGGCGTACATCAGGCCGCCGGCGCACAGGGTGTCGCCCACGCACTGGTCGACACCGTAACGCAGCGGAAGGTCGATGTCGGTTTGAAACGCCTCCAGGCCGCCCTGGCGAATCGTGCAGATCACGAAGTCGGCCTCCGCCACGGCGCGGCGCCGATCGCGCGAGGCGAGGATGCGCGCCGGCAGCCGATTGGCGCGGATGTCCCGCCGGCACAGGGTCGTCACCATCTGGAGATTTCGCTCCGAAAGGTCGGTGAAGGAGAAGACGGTGTCTGCCAGTTCGGGCACACACAGGATGTCGTGGACCAGACGGCGGGTGAAGCCGATCGATCCCGCGCCAATCATGGCGATCTTCAGAGGCATAAGGGAATAGTTGGAGTGGGCGTGGCTCCGGAAGGGAGCTCGCGCGGACCGAGCCTGCCGCGTCCGCGGGTCCGAACAAGGGCCGCAACGATAAACCGTTGAGCCGGCCGGGCGCTCCGGGCCTGATGGGACCGGCGGCGACGGAGCGCAGCCCTCCGACGGGAGATGTTTTCAGACGCGCGCTAAGTCCGACGCGCTGCCCTCTGCCCGTAATACGCGCCGGGGCCGTGTTTCCGTTTGAAGTGTTTCTGCCGCAGCGCCGTCTCGATCGGCCGCCGGCGCGGCTCAAGCTGGAGCGAGTGCAGAGCCATCGCCGCGATACACTCGACCGCCACCGCCACTTCGACCGCGCGGGCGGCGGAGTGGCCCCAGGCAAAGGGCGCATGGCGCTGCACGAGCACGGCGGGAAAGTCCTGCGGGTCGAGGTTGCCGGCCGCGAACCGCTCGACGATCACCTTGCCCGTCTCCCACTCGTACTCGCTGCGGATCTCGCCGGCGGTGAGCGGGCGCGTGACGGGAATGTCGCCATTGAAGTAGTCCGCGTGGGTGGTGCCGAGAATCGGGATGGCGCGCCCGGCTTGGGCGAAGGCGGTGGCGTGGGTGGAGTGCGTGTGCACCACGCCGCCGATTTCCGGAAAGGCGAGGAAGAGGCGCCGGTGCGTCGGCGTGTCGGACGACGGACTGAGTTTTCCCTCGACCACGTGGCCATCGAGATCGACGAGCACCATCTGCGCGGGCCGGAGAGCGGCGTAGTCGACGCCGCTCGGTTTGATGGCGAAGATGCCACGGGAGCGGTCGAGGGCGGAGGCGTTGCCAAAGGTGAGGTTGATCAGCCCGTGGCGCGGCAGGGCGACGTTGGCCTCGTAGGCCTCGCGCTTGAGTTCAGTGAGCATGGCGTGCGGTGAGTGGGAACGGGAGAGTGAAAGTGAAGGTGCGGGAGAGGTCGGAGGCAAAAAGCGGGACGGGGGAAGAGCGGTTCTGCGAGACTCCCCCGGGTCGTCTCCGGTTTGGCCTTCCGGTGCGTTCTTTCGCACCCACCTTCACTCTCACTTTCAACCTCACCCTCCTTCGTCTCAGCCGCCGCGGACGCCTTGGGCGAGGTGGTAATAGACCTCGTTGTTGCGCAGATCCTGCTGGAAACGGTCGAGTCGGGTGTCGGCACCGATCGCCGCGAGCTCGATGCCGGCGATGGTGGCGAAGTCTTCGAGGTGTTCGCGGGTGACGGCGTAGCTGTAGCCGGTGTGGTGGGCTCCGCCGGCGAGGATCCACGCGGCGCAGGCGGTCTTGAAGTCGGGCCGGCACTGCCAGACGGCGCGGGCGACGGGCAGTTTGGGGAGGCGCGGAGTCTTCACGGCGTCGACCTCCGCGACGAGGAGGCGGAAGCGGTTGCCGAGATCGAGCAGCGAGGCGTTGAGGGCCGGGCCGGTGCGGGCGTCAAAGACCAGGCGCACGGGATCCTCCCGGCCGCCGATGCCGAGCGGATGGATCTCGAGGCTCGGCTTCGTGGCGGCGATGCTCTCGCAGATCTCGAGCATGTGGGCGCCGAGCACCTGGTGGCCCTGGGGCGCGAGGTGGTAGGTGTAATCCTCCATGAAGGAGGTGCCGCCGGGGAGGCCGGCGCCCATGACCTTCATGGCGCGCAGCAGGGCGGCGGTCTTCCAGTCGCCCTCGGCGCCGAAGCCAAAGCCGTCGCCCATCAGTCGCTGCACGGCAAGTCCGGGGAGTTGGCGCAGTCCATGCAGATCTTCGAACGTGGTCGTGAAACCCCTGAAACCACCCTCGGTGAGAAAGTCGCGCAGGCCGAGCTCGAGGCGGGCGCCGTAGCGGAGGGAATCATGGCGGGCTCCGCCCCGGCGCAGGGGCTTTGCGAGGGCATAGCGATCGGCGTATTCGGCACAGAGATCGTCGACGCGGCGGTCGTCGATGGCGGCATGCGAAACCTTGGCCACGAGATCGCCGATCCCGTGGCCGTTGACGGCGAATCCGAAGCGGGCCTCGGCGGCGACCTTGTCGCCCTCGGTGACGGCGACCTGGCGCATGTTGTCGCCGAAGCGGACGAACTTCGCGCCTTGCAGATCGTGCCAGGCGCGTGCGGCGCGCATCCAGGCGGCGAGGCGGTTCTGCACCTCCGGATCGCGCCAGTGGCCGACGACGACCTTGCGGCCGAGGCGCAGGCGCGTGTGGAGGAAGCCCGCTTCGCGGTCGCCGTGCGCCGACTGGTGGAGGTTCATGAAGTCCATGTCGATCGTGCGCCAGGGCAGATCGCGGTTGAACTGCGTGTGGAGGTGGACAAACGGCTGGCGCAGGACGGAGAGCCCGCCGATCCACATCCGGGCCGGCGAAAACGTGTGCATCCAAAGCACGAGGCCGCCGCACGCCGGCGTGTGGCTGGCGTCGAGGCAGAGGGCGCGCACTTCCTCGGGCGTCTTCAGCGCCGGCTTGAACACCACCGGCAGCGGGAGGCGGCCGGAGGCGTTGAGGCCGTCGACCAGGGCCTGCGAGTCGCGGGCGACCTGCGCGAGCGTCTCGGGTCCGTAGAGGTGCTGGCTGCCAGTGACGAACCAGATTTCCGGGGTGGCGAGGAGGTGCATGGGGAGAGCAGGCGGGGAGAGGAGCGGCGGTCAGAGGGCGGCCGGGCCGAGCCGGGAGTCAAGGTTCGACCCCTGGGATGGCGGAGTCGGGAATGCAACCGTTGAATCGCCGCCGGGTCCATTCCCCGAAGCTTGCTTCGTACTTGGCGGCGATTCCACGAGCCCGGTCCGCGCAGCGGTCGCCTGGTCGTGATGCCCCGAGCTTGCGCCGGGGTGGCCAAGCGAAGAGCGGGTGTTCACTCGGCGGTGGGGCCGTTCCCCGTGGCTTGCCACGTTCCAACCTGCGCTTGCCCGGAGGCCGGGCTGCGCAGGGGTCGTTTGGCCGGAAGCGAGGGCAACCAGGGCGGGCCGTTCAGACGATCTCCTCGCGCCGGGGATCCCAGCGCACCTCGCGTTTGAGGCGATACGACTCGGTGCTCATCAGCACCGTGGCGATTTCAATGAAGGCCTCGTCGATGTTGCACTTCGGGGCGCCGCCGGTGCGCACGCACTGCAGAAAGTCGTCCATGTGGCTCGGCCACCTGGGCGCCTTGGCCAGATCATAGACGTAGGTCGGCTCGATCGGCTTGCGCTGCATGTGCGGGAAGGCGGGGCCGTCGGGGTAGATCCAGAACCGGTTCGCGCTCTGGCCGATGCTGTTGAAGATCAGCCGCCCCTCGCGCCCGATGTATTCGGGCGGCTGCTCGCGCTTGGAGTTCATGCTGCCCTCGAAGGTGAGGAGGCAGTTGCGCTTTTCGAACTTGTACGCGGCCGCCCAGGTGTCGGGCACCTCGCGATCGTCGTGGTAGTAGGTGTTGAGGCCGGTGCAGATGCAGGTGTCGGGTATTCCCCATCCCAATACGGTCTGCACGTGGTCGAGCTCATGGGAAAGGAGGTCGCCGGCCTGGCCGGTGCCGTAGGGCCAGTAACAGCGCCAGTGCCAGAAGTGGCGTTCGTTGAAGGCGATTTTCGGCGCGGGGCCGAGCCACTTTTCCCAGTCGACCTGTCGCACCACCTGCGCGGGATCGGGGCGATCCCACTGGCTGTAGTAGCCGTACCAGCGCCACGGGGCCTTTTCCTTCGAGCCGTTGAAGAAGCGGCCGGTGTGGATCACGGTGACGTCGCCGATCCGGCCCTCGCGCATCAGGCGGCCGGCCTCGGCGGTGGCCGGCAACTGCCGGCCCTGATGGCCGAGTTGGAAGACGGTGTCCGCCTTCTTCACCGCGGCACGCATGCGCTTGGCGGCGGCGATCGAGGTGGTGAGACCCTTCTCGCAGTAGATGGCCTTTTTCGCGGCGACGGCGTCGAGGACCATCCGCTCGTGCCAGTGATCCGGCGTGGCGATCACCACGGCCTCGACCTGCGGGTCGGCGAGCAGGTCGCGGTAATCCTGATACACCTTCGCCGCGGGATTGCCGCTGGCCTCCTGGGCGCGCTTCACGTGCGGCTGGTAGACGTCGCAGAGGGCGACGACCTTGGCTTCGGGGACGCCGCCAGTGTAGCGGATGAGATCCCAGCCGCGCGTGCCGAGGCCGATGTGGCCGAGGCGCACGGGTTCCTTGGTCAGGTCGGCTCCGCGCAGGATGGCGGGAGCGGAGACGGCGGCGGCGGTGCCCGCGGCGAGGAAGCCGCGGCGGGTCAGGGGGGTGGGGGGGTGCATGGAGGAGGCGGGGGGGATTCGGATCGGAACAGATCAGGGCGCGGGCGTCGATAGCGCGGGTGCGAGGTGGTTGCCGAGGGGGGCGAATCTGCCGGTTGGCGGCAGCAGGAGCCGGTGCGGAGCCCCCAGTCCGCGCCCTACCCGGGCGCGGGATTCGGTTGGAACCCACCCGGGACGGTCGGTGGGTACGTTGATGGGGGTGCGGCGATCGTGGGTAGGGCGGCCACTCCGCTGGCCGCCGCGTGGGCGTGGGAAAGTTGGGCCCGGGCCTGCGGCGCGGAACGGAGTCCGAGCCCTATCCCGGGCGCGTGCCGGCAGGTCACACGCCGAAGCCCGGACGATAGTCGTAGCCGGGGCCGGTGAGCGCGTCGCAGTCGGGGCGGTTGGGGAAACGGAGCTGCATCGGATCCCAGTCGAGACGGGCCTGGGCGCGCTGGGCGGCGACCCCGAGCAGCACGAGCTCGGTGAGCCCGGCGGCGTAGTCGAAGTTCGATCCGGGTGCGGGACCGCCGCGGATCGCGGCCGCCCACTCCTTGAAGGGGCCGCCGGCCACGCGCGGGATCGTCTTCGGCGGCATCGCGCCGGAGAGCTCCTGCATGCGCTGCTCCGGGAGGAGCCGCACCGAGCCGCTGTGGGACGTGACGCTCATGATGCCCCGGGTGCCGTGGAAGAGGCTGCCGCCGCCCTCGGAGAGCTTGAAATCCGGCACGGGCAGGGGCGGTTTCATCGTGCCGTCAAACCACTTCAACTCGACCGGGCCACGCCGCCCGCGGGCGGGGAACCTCCAGGTTACGCAGGTCGAGGCGGGAAAGGTCTTCGGGTATCGCGCAGTGGTGGCGGCCTCGACGCTCAGCGGCGAGCCGAGGTCGAGCGCATAGAACGGCGCGTCGAGCTGGTGGCAGCCCATGTCGCCGAGCGAGCCGGTGCCGTAGGCGCTGAAGCCGCGCCAGAACGACGGCACGAGCTCCGGGCGGTAGGGGCGCCTCGGCGCGACGCCGAGCCACAGCTCCCAATCGAGGGTCTCCGGCACCGGCGTGTCCTTCGCGTTGGCGTCGGGATCGAAATCGGCCGGGTGGAACCAGGGCAGCCGCGGGCGATCGGTCCAGGTGTACACGGTGTGCACGTCGCCGATCAGCCCGGCCTGCACCCACTCGCGCGCGAGGCGGATGCCTTCACCGGCGCGGCCCTGGTTGCCCATCTGCGTGACGACGCCGGCGGCCTTCGCGGCCGCGTGCAGGCGGCGGACCTCCGTGAGGCAACGGCACATCGGCTTTTCGACGTAGACGTGCTTCCGGTGTGCGATCGCCGCCATCGCGATCGGATAGTGCATGTGATCCGGCGTGGCGATGCAGACGGCGTCGATCTGATCGGCCATGGTCTCGAACAGCACGCGGAAATCCTTGAACCATTTCACGTCCTTGAGGCGGGCCGCGCCCTCCGACTTCTTCTTCTTTGCTCCGGCTTCGATCGCGAGGCGGCTGCGCTGGTCGTCGACATCGCAGAGGGCGACGAACTGCTCGTCGGCCAGGCCGGAGAGCGCCGCGCCACCACGGCCGCCGGCGCCGATCAGGGCGAGGCGCAGGCGGCCGTTGGGGGACGATTGCCTCGCGGAGCCCTGGGCGTACAGGCCGGAGGGCAAAATCAGGAGCGAGCCGGCGGCGGCGCCGGAGGCGAGGAAGCGGCGGCGGGTGGCGCGGACCGCGGGCGCTGGGGCGGCGGGAGTCGGGGGACGGGACGAGTTCATGGCGGAGGCGGAAGCAGTGGAAAAACCATGACGCGGCCGCGGCGACGCGCGCGATCAAATTCCGGTGGCGGCGGAGGTCGCGGGGTGCTTCCGACTTTCCCGACCGGGAGAAGCGCGCGGCGGGGCGCGGACGGATCGCGGCCGGCGATCGTCCGCCCGGTCGGGAGCAACAAGAATACGCGCAGCGTTGGCCAATCGATGCGCGGCGGGCGGGCGCGGGTATTCGCTAGGATGGCGCTGCTCATTCAAACCTTCGGCAGCGTCTTAGTGACACGGGATGATAGCCCCGTTGAGGCTCGTACCCTCGTGCTGCCGCCACTTTCCGCCGCCGGTTGCCCCGGCGGCGGTTTTGTTGCCTCGGGTCCGAAACTCCGCGGCTGTCCTTCAGCTTGTTTGGTGTCGCGACGAGCGTGAGCGTGCCGACGGCCCTCACGGCTCCACTCGCTCCCGCTCGTGGCTACCAGGGTCAGAGTCGGGAGAGATGGGGCGAAAGGGACGGGTGGCGTCTTGTCCCGCCTTCGCGGGAGCATGGTGTTGCAGTCGCCAGAGTGCGAGCGGGCCGAGGAAGTAGGCGGCGCGCAGCAGAACGTCGGGGTAGGCGCCCCAGCCGTTGGCGGTGAGGCGGGAGCAGGCGGTGAGGGCGGCCCAGAACGCGGCCCAGGCGAGCACGGCGGGGTGCGGCCGCAGGATCAGCGCGCCGGCCGCGGCGAAGTCGGCGACGCCGATCCACTCCAGCGCCGCTGTGGCGGTTCCTTCGGTGAGGCGCCAGCCGCCGAGGTTGAGGGCGCTGCTGAGGATGAGGTCCACAAAACCCGGATGCCCCTGCAACGCCTCGAGGCCGTGGCTCACGAACACCGCCGCCAGCGCAAACCGCAGCAGCCAGGCTCCGATGGACTGCCAGCGGGTGGCGGCTTCCGGTTGCCGGCGGGCGGCGACCAGCCAGAGCGCCAGCACCAGGGGGGCCGCGTAGCGGGCCGAGTGGGTGAGCGGCGCCCATTCGCTGTAGGCCTGACCCTGGACGTGCCAGCGGGCAATTGCTTCGGCGAAGATGTAGCCGGCGGCCGGCAGAAACCAGGGCCAGCGGAAAAACACGAGGGCGCCGGCCGTCGCCATCAGCGTCAGCGCCGCGGCGCCACGTTCGAGGCGCCCCGCGGTGACGTGCGGGAGGCCGAGCTCCATGAACAAGTACGCGTTCAGGGCGGTGCCGTCGCCGCGAAAGGTCGTGGCGACGGTTCCCACCGCCGTGGCCAGCACGGCCAGACCGAGCAGGCCGGCGGCTGAGCCCCACGCGGGCCGCGCGGAGGACGGCGCCGGCCCGGCGTTGGGCGGGGTGTGGTCGGAGGCCGCGGCGTTCATCTCTTCCGGCTCGGATGCCGCGACTCTCGCTTCGCTCGGGCCCGGTCGCAGCCACGAGCGCCAGCGAGTGGACGAAGCACCACTCGCGCACGCGCGTGGCTATCACGGTGGAGCGACGACGGAGGCACGGTGGGAGGGGTCAGGCGCTTCGCCACCCGCGACGGGAACTTCTGCGTCAGCGCGCGGTGAGCGCCGCCGGAGCCCGGGATTTCACGGTGAATTGATCGAGCGTCTCCCGCTCGGGGCTCAAGGCGGTCACGCGGATTTCCTCTGCGGCGAACTCGATCAGGTGCACGTGATGGGCGGGTTTGGCGAAACCGGGCGACTTGAGGTACCAGCGGGTGAGGTCGGGTGCGCGTTGCGGCACGCCGGCGCCGCCGTCGCCGATGTAGACGATGCCGCGTTCGGGATCGTGCTGGTCGGCGAAGATCGGGACGGTGCGCTTCAGCATGTGGTCGTCGGCCTCGCAGACTAGGTTGACCTGATGTTGCTCGAACAGCGGCACCCAATGCTGGCGCTGTTGGGCGCCGTTGTTGAAAGATTTCACCGACGGGTACGACGGCACATGGTACTGGGCGGCGATCCATTTGCCCGGCGCGGCGCGCTGTCGGGCGAGTTCGGCCGCGAGCCAGTCGCGCTGGTCGCCGGCTTTGCTGACGTTGGTGTTGAGGGTGAGCAGGGTGACGCGCGCCGAGAGCTCGGTGGCGTAGTAATACGGCGCCTTGAAATCCGGCCAGTGGAACACCTCCTCGAATCCGTTCTTGCTCTCGTGATTGCCGCGCGCGGGGATGATCGGCAGGATGCGGCCGCTCGCGGAGATCGTCAGTTCCCAGTCGGACAGCCAGTCGCTCATGAACCGCCACTCGTCGCGGGTGCAGTAATCGCCGCCATGGGCGAAGGCGAGAATGTCGGGTTGCTCCTCCACGAGCGAGGCCACGAGGCGGTTGATCGATCGGCGGGTGAGGTGCGGCTCGGGCAGGTTCGGTGGCCGCCGCGAGTCGGCGCCGTAGAGCAGCTTCAACGGCCGGCCGTCGGCCGGGGCGGTTTGGAAGTGAAATTCGCGTGAGACCGTCCCGTCGCTGACCACGACGAAGTAATACCGGGTGGCGGGTTGGAGTTCCTGCAGGAAGACATTCTGGGCCCAACCCTCCGGCGTACCGGCGTCGCTCGAAACGTACGGGTACTTGCGGCTGGGAAGCGCTGCGATCTGGTGGGCGTAGGTTCCGGCCCGGCCCTGGCGCGACTGGGTGTCGTAATGCACGGCGTGATTTTGCCCTGCCGCCGGCGTGGTCCAGGAAATCACCGCCTGCCGGGACGGCTGGTGGAGCCAGAGGACGCGGAAGTGGGATTGCGGGGGCAGGCTCGCCGCCAGGGCGGCCTTGGGGGGGGCCGCCAGATCCTGCGCCCGGGCGGCGAAGGTGAAGCCCAGCGCCACCGAGGCGAGGGCGCCCACGGCGACGCGGAGGCCGGCAGATCCCGCCGAGGGCGGGCGTCGAAGAGGGGAGGAGTCGGGGTTCATGCGCAGGAAGGGCGGAAGGACGAAGCGGGGCGGAGATTCGGGCGACGCCCCACGGGGAGTCAACGCCGGCCGGCGATGGGGCGCCTCCGCAGGCTTTCCACCTCTTGCCGGCTGACGCCAGTCAGCCACTGGAATCGGCCTGCCAGCCGTAGGCTTGGCGGAGGCTGGCGGAGCGAGTGCGATTTTAACACGAACC
>CAZDGC010000045.1:0-26497 GCA_964504885.1 uncultured Opitutus sp. | reverse complement strand
AAAGCCCACCTTCGCCGAGCCTTCAGCCTTCGCCAAGCCTACGGCTGACGAGACGGTGGGCAGCCTCCGCAAGGTTTTTGTCTCTTTTGTTGGCTGACGTCAGTCAGCCGGTGGAGTCGGCCTGCCAGCCGTAGGCTTGGCGGAGGCTGGCGGAGAGGGGGGGATTCGAACCCCCGGTACCCTTGCGAGTACACGTGATTTCCAATCACGCACATTCGACCACTCTGTCACCTCTCCGGAGGGAAAGGACAGCCTTCGCAGCGAAGGCCCTCCTTTGGGCGAGGGGGCAGGCAAGGTCAGCGTTCCGCCGCGGTCAACCGCAAATCGTTTTTGACGAAAACCGGAGGGCACATAGCGTCCGGCGAATCCATGAGGAACCCCTTCCGCCTGTCGTATTTCCTATTCGCGGCCGCGCTGGCGGTGCCGGTGTCGGTAACTGCGGTCGACCTTCCCAATCCCGGGGCCATGCCGGCGCCGGATCCGAACATCCCCGCCCCCTATCCGGCCCCGCCGGTCAAGGAGCCCCCGCCGATGGAGGAGGGATACCTGAAACTCGGCTTCGATTACCTCGCCTCCTACGTCTTCACGCCGCCGCCCTTTGACCCCGCGGCCGACCCCAACGCCAAGCCACCGACCGGCGAGGAGCAAATCCCGCCCCTCGTGAAATCGTGGAGCGGCAAGAAAGCGGTCGTCACCGGCTACATGGTGCCGGTGAAGATGGAAAAGGGGCTCGTCACCGAGTTTCTGCTGATGCGCAACACCCTCGCCTGTTGCTTCGGCACCGTGCCGAACATGAACGAGTGGGTGGTGGTGAAGATGAAGAAGGGGGTGCCGCCGCTGATGGATGTGCCAGTGGCCTTTT
This sequence comes from uncultured Opitutus sp., assembly GCA_964504885.1. Taxonomy (GTDB): domain Bacteria; phylum Verrucomicrobiota; class Verrucomicrobiia; order Opitutales; family Opitutaceae; genus ER46. Next base: position 25,635 of record CAZDGC010000045.1, on the reverse strand, counting down.
ACGGCCAGCTCCGCGTCGGCGCCATGTTCGAAAACGGCTACATGACGGGCCTCTACGAGCTCGAAGGCGAGAAAATGGCCGAGGTCCAGGGCTGACCGGACAGCCCCACTCGCAGTCACGCTCGTGGCTGCGAGGGAAGCAGCGCGAGCGATTGTCCAGCAGGCGTAGGATTTCCGGGTCAGGGGGCCTCCCGGGGCCGGGTGCGCCGCACTTCTGGGCGGCCCGGGGCCGCTCAACGCGCGATGTCCGTCTGTGTGAGGATGCGGTAACCGCGCACGCTCAGCGCCTGCGCGGCCACGTCGGCGTCCTCGGCGTTGATCGCCAGCGCACCGCGCCCCTCGGGGCGCTTGATGAAGCTGTAGACGTAGTGGACGTTGATCTCGGCCTCGAACAGCGCTGCCAGCACGCCGTTGAGTTCGGACTCGTCCGTGATCTCCACGGCCAGCACCTCGCCCTCGGTGTAGGGAAAATCGTTGTTCACCATCAGCTCGCGCGCGAGGTCCGGATCGTCGACCACCACGCGCACGATCGCGCTGTCAGTGGTGTCGAGCACGGTGATCGCCATGAGGTGGACGTTGTGCTGCTTGAAGAGGGCGGTGAGATCGTGGAGGCGGCCGACGCGGTTTTCCGCGAAGACCGAGAACTGTTTCACCGGATCGTTCGATGACATCGAGATTGGCGCGGCCATCGACCGGCAGGCTGCGGGATTGCCGTGTCAGGGTCAACGGCGGTGTCGCGGCGGGCGTCTCTCCGGGCGGCGTCAAAGTCCGGTGCCTGCCTCGCAATCGTTCTCTTTCCTCTTTCTCCGAATCTTTCTCCCCCGCGGCCAGACCCTGACGAAAGAGAACGATAAAGTGGAAGAGAAAGATGGGCGCGGCGACTTTGACATCGCCGTGGAGAGGCGCCCGGTCGGGGCGCGGAGACGGGATGGGCATTGAGTCCGGCACGCCGGCCGGCCAACTTCGCGCGGCATGTCGCCACCCCCGTCCAGTTCGCAGGTTGCCGCGCAGCGCGGTGCGGAGCGGGGCGCGCGCCTCGTGCTGCGGGGCGTATGGCTCAATGCCGCGCTCGCCGCGGTAAAGTTCGCGGGCGGGGTGCTGGGCAACACCTACGCGCTGATTGCCGATGGCGCGGAGTCGCTGTTGGACATCCTTTCGTCGCTGCTGGTCTGGGCGGGCTTTCGGGTGGCGGCGCGACCGCCGGATGCGGACCATCCGTACGGGCACGGCAAGGCCGAGGCGGTGGCGGCGCTGGCGGTGGCGGCGTTTGTTTTCTCGATGGCGGGGTTGATTGGCGTGCAGGCGGTGCGCGAGATCATCACGCCCCATCATGGCCCGGCGTGGTGGACTCTCCTGGTGCTGGCGGGCGTGGTGGCGGTGAAGTTGTGGTTTTCGCGCCGGCTGCGGGCGGAAGGCGAACGCGAGGGGAGCACGGCGCTCGGCGCGGAGGCATTGCATCACTGGTCCGATGCCGCGACCTCGGCGGCGGCGTTTGTGGGCATCGTGATCGCCCTGGTGGGCGGCGAGGGCTGGGAGGCGGCGGACGACTGGGCGGCGTTGTTCGCCTGCGTGGTGATCGCGTTCAATGGCGCGAGCATGATCGCGCGGGCGTTGTCGGACGTGATGGATGCGGCGCTGCCGGCCGGCTTCGAATCGGAGGTGCGTGCCCTGGCGCTGGCGGTGCCCGGCGTGCGGTCGCTTGACAAGGTGCGGATGCGGAAGAGTGGGCTGAGCCACTTGGTCGACATCGAGGTGTGCGTGGATGGCGACCTGACCGTGCGGGCCGGGCACGAGATTGCGCACCGGGTGAAGGATGCGCTGATGGCATCGGTGCGGCACCGGATTGGCGACGTGACGGTGCACGTGGAGCCGGAGCAGTAGGCGCCGGCGGGCGGCCTCGCGGCTGCGGGCGGGCGGCAACCCGGGCTTGCATTTGCGGGGGCAATCAGGCGGAGGTAGATGAATCTACCCCAGTTTCCGTGCCTCCCGAAGCCTCACCGAACGCTGCCGCTGGTTCCTCTCCGCCGTCGGGAAATGCGTCGCCCGCCGCGGACGCCGGGCTGAGGTTGCTCGATCTGCCCTTGGGCTGGTTTGGGGCGTTCGCGGCCCTCGTGCTCGCGGCGCTCGTCACGGGCGCGCTGCCGGGCGGGATGGTGGGGGCGTTTGCCCTGATGCTGCCCCTGGGCGTGCTCTGCGAGTGGGGCGGCAACCGCCTGCCGATCGTCAAGGACTACCTCGGCGGCGGGGCGATCCTGGCGATCTTTGTGCCGGCGGGGCTGGCCACGTACCAGGTGTTGCCGGCGGACGTGGCGGGCAACGTGAAGACCTTTATGGGGGGTGGGGGCTTCCTGGACTTCTTCATCTGCGCGCTGGTGACGGGCAGCATTCTCGGCATGGAGCGGCGCCTGCTGATCAGCGCGGTCGTCGGCTACCTGCCGGCCATCCTCGGCTGCGTGATCTGCGCGCTTGGCCTGACTGCGCTGGGCGGCTGGTTGAGCGGCTACGGAGCGCGCGAGGCAGTCTTGTTTGTGGGACTGCCGATCATCGGCGGCGGCCTGGGGGCGGGCGCGGTGCCGCTGGCGAAAATTTTTGGCGAGGGTGTGCAGCGCAGCCCGACGGAGATGCTCTCGATCATGATGCCCGCGGTGGCGCTGGGCAACGCGCTCTCCATCGTGGGCGGAGGGTTGCTCGATCGGCTGGGTCGGGCATGGCCGGCGTTGACCGGCAACGGACAGTTGATCCGGCGGCGCGGGGTCGAGGTCGTGACTTCGCTGGGCGGGACGGACGCGCGGGATGAACCGCGCGTCCTCGCCGGCGGGCTGTTCCTCGCAGTGGCGTTCTTCAGTTGGGGCCAGTTGATGGGGAAGTGGGTGCCGTCGGTGCATCCTTATGCCTGGATGATCCTCACGGTCGCGGCGGTGAAGTACTTCGGCGTGCTGCCGGCGTCGGCGGAGGTGCTGGCGCGGGCCTGGTTTCGCTTTGTGATGAACCATTTCACGGCGGTGCTGCTGGTGGGCATCGGCATCGCTTACACCGATCTCGGCCAGGTGGTGGGCGCGCTCACGCCCCAGTATCTGCTGCTGGTGGTGTTGGCGGTGCTCGGGGCGGCGATCGGGTCGGGGCTCGTCGGTTACTGGGTGGGCTTCTATCCGGTGGAGTCGGCCCTCAGCGCCGGCCTCTGCATGAGCAACATGGGCGGCACCGGCGACGTGGCCGTGCTGTCGGCGGCGCGGCGGATGGATCTGATGCCGTTCGCCCAGATTTCCTCCCGGCTCGGCGGCGCGATCATTCTCATTCTGGCCAGCGTCATGCTGCGCATCCTGCCGTGATACGAGGTCCAGACTGACCTCACTTCCTTTCCGTGTTTCGTCCCGTTTCCCCTCTTCCCGATCCCCGGCCGCCGGCCCCTGTCGCCGCCACTCCCTTTCCGCCACCATGAACACCCAGCAATTCGCGCGTTTCCGGGCGTGCTTCCTCGCCGCCTGTGTCCTGCCTGCCTTCCTCCTCGCTCAATCCGCCCCGACGACTCCGCAGAGACCTGCCGCGGCCCCGGAAAACGAGACGGTCAAACTGGAGGCATTCACCGTGACCGGCTCGAACATCCGCCGCCTGGAAGTCGAACAGGTGCTGCCCGTCACGGTCATCGACACCGCGGCGATTGAGGTGCGCGATGCCGCCCAGCCCTCCGACCTCCTCACCGCCCTGCCCCAGGTCACCGGCCTGCCGGGCAACGAAACCGCCACGCTCGGCGCCACCGCCCGCGGCGACAATGCCAGCGTGTCCCTCCGGGGTATCCCATCCAGCAATACTCTCATCCTCCTCAACGGCCGTCGCCTCGTGCCCCACCCCATCAGCCAGAACGAGGCCGGGGTGCCGACGCTCTCCACCAACATCAACCAGTTGCCCAACCGCGGCCTCGACCGGGTGGAGGTCTTGCGCGACGGCGCGTCGTCCGTGTACGGCACCGACGCCGTCGCCGGCGTGGTGAATTACGCCACCGCGCGGCGCTTTCGCGGCACCGAGCTGTCACTGCGCTTCGGCATCACCGACTACGGCGATGGCGCCGATCATCGTGCCACTCTCACGCATGGACTGACGTTTGCCGCCGGCCGGGGCCGGGCGGTGATCACCGCGGACTACTACCAGCGCGAGGCGATGTTCGCCCGCGAGCGGAGTTTCGCGAAGGATGGCGATCACAGCGCCCGCGCGCCGGACCCGTGGAAACAGGGAAACGTCACGGCCGCGAGTCCCTTCAACGCCCGTTCCGCCACCACCCCTTATGGCAACTTCCTCGCCGGCCGGGTGACCGCCACGAACCAGTTCGGCCAGGTGACGGGGTTCACTGGCGGGAGGCCGCCGGGCGTGCCCGCGTCCCTGACGGCGGCTTCCGGCCTTTTCAACCTGCAGCCCACGGCGGCCGGCACCGTGGTGTTTGGCACCAGTTCGCCGATTCGCACCGGGCCGACGCGCGAGTGGTATTGGAATAACAACGACTATCGCGTGATCCAGCCCGAGACCGCCCGCACCAACGCCTTTGCCAGCGCCGAATTCGACGCCAGCCCGCGGCTCACGCTGTTCGCGGAGGCCAGCCTTTACCGCGCCCATTCCGTGACCTACCGGGAAATGGACGGCATCACTCAGAGCACCGACGGCTTCATCATCGTGCCCGAGACCAACCCCTGGAACCCCTTCGGCACCCGCTTCTGGTCGCCCACCGGCGCACCCAACGCGGACGGCACGCCGCGCCTCACCGGCACGCCCTCCGCCGTCTCCATCACCAACAAGCGCCTCACCGATCTCGCGCCACGGGTCGACTGGGTCGACACCGCCGTCTACCGCGGCGTGGCCGGCCTGCGCGGCAAGCTGCTCGACTCCTGGAACTGGGAAGCCGCCCTGCTCTACTCCGCCGCCCGCGTGATCGAGAACGAGGAAGGCCCCAGCCGGAAGAGCCTGCTCAAGGCGGCGATCGAACAGACCGACCCGGCGCGCGCCTTCAACCCCTTCACCCACACCTTTGCGGTGCGAAGCGGCCAGCTCGTTGTCACCGGCCCGTATCGCAACCCCGAGAGCGTCCAGTCCACCTTCCGCTCCAGCTTCATCCGCAACGGCATCACCCGGCTCGGCAGCGGTGATTTCCGCGCCAGCGGCGATCTCTTCCCCCTCTGGGGCGGCAACAAGGCCGGCGGCGCCTTCGGCGGCGAGTTCCGCTTCGAGGCCTATGACGACTACCGCCCGCCCTATGCGGGCCTCAATCCGCCGGGCTCCGGCCTCGATCCCAACGCGAACGACTTCCTCGGCTTCTCCCCCAACTCCGACACCCACGGCAACCGCCACGTCGCCGCCCTCTATGCGGAAACCGTGCTGCCGTTGGTGGGACGCGATCTTCGGCTGCCCCTCGTCGAGTCCCTCGAGTTGAGCGCTTCGCTGCGTTACGAGAGCTACACGGACTTCGGCGACACCACCAAGCCCAAGTATGGCGTGAACTGGAAGCCCGCCCCCTGGCTCATGGTGCGCGGCTCCTACAACGAGGGCTTCCACGCCCCCAACCTCGCCCAGCTCTTCATCGGCACCCTCATCCGCACCCAGACCGGCAGCACCGACACCTACCGCAATGTCGTGACCGGCCTGGTGACGGACGGCCCCTCCAACCGTCGCAGCATTGCCTCCGGCAACCGCGATCTGCAGCCGGAAAAGTCCACCGGAAAGTCCGCGGGCCTGGTCGTCGAAGTACCGGGCATCAAGGGGCTCTCCGTGTCGGTCGACTACTGGGAGATCCGCCAGCAGGACGTGATCGCTTCCGGGGGTGGCATCGCCGATGACACCGCCGCCCTGCAGGCCGCGACCCAGGCCGCCCTCGCCGCCGGCCAGACCATCGGCCAGATCGACCTCGGCAGCGGCACCGCCGCGTACCGGGGCGACCCCTCCGTCGTCCGTCTGCCCCCGACCCAGGCCGATCGCGATTTCTTTGCCGCCTACAACGCCACCCGCACCCCGGGCAACCAGCGGGCCGTGGTGGGCGCCATCGATTACCTGCGCACCAGCTACTTCAACAAGGCGGAGCAGTTCGTGAACGGATTTGATTTCGACGTGAATTATCGCTTCCCGGCCCTCGCCGTCGGCCAGTTCAACTTCAACACGAGCTGGACGCGCCTCAACGACTTCCACGCTTACAGCCTGCCGGCGGGCGATCCCCGGCGCGTGCGCACCAACTACCGCGACGGCAACAGCGCCAACGCCGGTGGGGCGACTCCCCCCTGGCGCGGCAGCGCCACGCTCACCTGGCGCCGGAACCAGTGGGGCGCCGGTTTGGGCTTTTATTACATCGGCAGCTACACCGATCTTGGCGCCACCACCACGGCGGCCACTTACGAGTCCCTCGGCCAGCCCGCCTACATCAAGCCCATCTTCAACAACGGAGCCTACTCCTACCGCTACCTCGTCTCCGACTCGCGCTCCTACAACCTCTACGTGTCCTATCGCGTGGCGACGGCGAGCCGCTGGCTCAACGGCCTGGGTGTCCGCGTCGGAATCAACAATCTGTTCAACGCCGAACCGCCCCTCTCCAGCGATTCCCGCGGCTACGACCCGTCGGTGTATAACGTCATGGCGCGCGGGCGCACCTACTCGCTCCAGCTCACCAAGCGACTCTGAGCCGGGGGCTTCCTGGGACGCGGCGCTCTCGCCGGCTCTTGCCGGCGAACCGCGTCACCAGGCGCGGCTCCCGCCTGCAAACGGTCCGGCCCGGCACCGCCCTCCACTCCTTGGAGGGCTCGCTGTGGTCGGACCGGTCCCCTCTGTCGCGTCGAGTTTTCATCCTCGGCGTTGGCCGGGGGTTTTCCCGCAACATTTGCGCAGAGAATTCCCAATTCCACGCAGCCCGCCCCGGCCTTTTTCGGTTCAATAAAGACTGACTAGGCCCATTCCTTTCCATGAGTAAACACATCGGCAACAAGCCCCTCACCTCTAACGAGCCCCTGATCAAGTGGGTCGAAAAGATGGCCGCCCTGTGCAAGCCGGACGCCATCCACTGGGTCGACGGCTCGCAGGCGGAAAACGACGCCCTTTGCGCGCAGATGGTGAAGAGCGGCACGTTCATCAAGCTGAACGAAAAGCTCTGGCCCGGGTGCTACTACGCCCGCAGCGACGTCAACGATGTCGCCCGCGTCGAGGATCGCACCTTCATCTGCTCCAACTCCAAGGACGGCGCCGGACCGACCAACAACTGGGTGAACCCCTTCGAGATGCGCAAGAAGCTGCGCGAGCTGTTCACCGGTTGCATGCAAGGCCGCACGATGTACGTGCTGCCGTACAGCATGGGGCCCATCGGCTCCCCCATCTCCCAGATCGGCGTCGAGCTCACCGACTCGCCCTACGTGGTCGTCAACATGCGCATCATGGCCCGCGTGGGCCTGCCGGTGCTGAAGGAGATCGAAAAGGGCGAGAAGCGCGTCGTGCCCTGCATGCACACCGTGGGTGCACCGCTGAAGCCCGGCCAGGCCGACGTGCCGTGGCCCTGCAACCACGAGAAGTACATCGTTCACTTCCCCGAGACCCGCGAAATCTGGAGCTATGGCTCCGGCTACGGCGGCAACGCCCTGCTGGGCAAGAAGTGCTTTGCCCTGCGCATCGCCTCCAACATGGCGCGCGACGAGGGCTGGATGGCCGAGCACATGCTCATCCTCGGCGTCGAGGATCCCCAGGGCGAAAAGACCTATGTCGCGGCCGCCTTCCCCAGCGCCTGTGGCAAGACCAATTTCGCCATGATGATCCCGCCCGCGCCCTTCCAGAAGAAGGGGTGGAAGGTCTGGACCGTCGGCGACGACATCGCGTGGATCAAGCCTGACGCGAATGGCCGGCTGCGCGCCATCAATCCGGAGGCCGGCTTCTTCGGCGTCGCTCCTGGCACGTCGGTGAAGACCAACCCGAACGCCATGGCCTCGCTGGCCAAGAACACGATCTTCACCAATGTCGCCCTCACCCCCGAGGGCGGCGTGTGGTGGGAGGACATGACCCCCGAGCCGCCGGCGAAACTCATCGATTGGCAGGGCCGCGAGTGGACGCCCGAGATCGCCAAGGCCACCGGCGCCAAGGCGGCGCATCCGAATGCCCGCTTCACCGCGCCGGCCGCGCAGTGCCCCACCATCGACCCGGCCTGGGAGGATCCCAACGGCGTGCCGATTAGCGCCATCGTCTTCGGCGGCCGCCGTGCCACCACCATGCCGCTCGTTTACCAGGCATTCAACTGGACCTCCGGCGTCTACATGGGCGCCACCATGGGCTCGGAGATGACCGCCGCCGCCGCCGGCACCATCGGCAAGGTGCGCCGCGATCCCATGGCCATGCTGCCGTTCTGCGGCTACCACATGGGCGATTACTTCCGCCACTGGATCGGCATGCAGAAGCGCCTCAGCGAGAGCCCCCGCGTTTTCCACGTGAACTGGTTCCGCAAGGGCCCCGATGGCAAGTTCCTCTGGCCGGGCTTCGGCGAAAACATGCGCGTCCTCAAGTGGATCGTCGATCGCGCCCGCGGCCGCGCCCTCGCCAAGGAGACCCCGATCGGCTGGATGCCGCACTACGAGGACCTCGACTGGACCGGCCTCGACTTCTCCCGCGAGCAGTTCGAGACCCTCCAGCACTTCGACCGCGCCGCCTGGCGCCATGAGGTGATCGGGCACGAGGAGCTCTTCCTCGATCTGCACTCGCACCTGCCGAAGGAGCTCATCTACGAGCGCGAACTCCTGATCTGCCGGATGTAAGCGCGTGGCAAACTTGACCTCGGTCCGCCGGTTGCCGGGGTCGCCGACTCCGGACCGGCCTCGACAAGGCCGGCTGCCGGGATCCGATTTGTCAGGAAAACGCCACGGACACGCCGGTTGGTCTTGCTCCAACGTCAAGCGCTTCGGCGGTGCAGTTCCGGCGGCCATTCGCACTGCGGATGGCCGCCCGCCCGCTTTTTTTGGGAGGCGTCGCCCCCTGCCTCGCCGACGGTCGCCGGGCGCGGGTCCGTTTGTCACGTATTACGTGACAAGTCCCGGGAGCCGGCCCGATCAAACCCCGGCGCCACCACCTCGGCCCGTCACGGATCAATTGACGGGCGTCGCGGTGGGCGCCGGCGCAGGCGAGGAAGGCGGGGCGCAGAACAAGTCCGCCACGCGCCGGGCGCGGTAGTCGAAGATCGCCGCCAGCTTGCGGCGGATCCACAGCGCGTGCCCCAGGCCGCCCAGCCAGCCCCAGCCCGGATCGTAAGTCACTGTATCCGTCATCAGCACACCGCCCGGCGCGGGGGCGAACTGGTGCTGGTGGTGCCAGAGCCGGTACGGTCCCGCCCGCTGCTCATCCACGAAGTACTCGCCCTCGCGCACGTGGGTGATCTCCGTCAGCCAGCGTGTCCACACGCCCGGCAGCAGGCCGACGCGGTACTCGATGATCTGACCGGCGTACATTCGCGGGGCCACGTCGCCCACGATGCGAAAGCGCACCTCCGGCGACGTCAGCCGGTCGAGGTTGCGCGGCGTGGCGAAGAATTCCCAGATGGCGCGCGGGTCGCCCGGGAGGAACTGCTGGCGTCGAAGCTGGAAGATCACGCCGCTGGTTCGTTCGACGCGCGGCTTTGGATGCCGGGCCGGTCGGCGCGACTCACTGCAACGCGAGCGTGAAATGGTAGGGGCTGATGTGCAGGCGCTCGCGGAAATAGAACCGGTGGGCCTCCCGCCGCTGCACCCCCGAGTGTTGCCGGACGGGAAAGCACCGGGCGATGTCGGCCTCGGTGCGGGCGAGGGTGATGGCGGGGGGCATGGCGGGAAACTCAGGGGCGGCGTGCCGCTTCGGTCCGCGTCTTCTGGATGGTGATGATAACGACGGCGCCGACGATGACGAGCGATGCGCCCAGGGTGCGCGCCGACACCGGCTCGTCGAGAATCAGCCAGCCGAGGACGACTGCGACGATCGGGTTCACATAGGCGTAAGTCGCCACCCGCGCGGGGGTGCTGTGTTTCATCAGCCAGACGAAGGTGGAGAAGCCGATGAGCGAGCCCGCGGCAACGAGGTACGCGAACGCAGCCCAGGAGCGCGCCGAGACGGCCGCCGCGTCGAAACGCGCGAGGTCGCCATGCAGGAGCGCCGCGACCAGCAGCCACCCGCCGCCGCCGAGCATCTGCAGGGCGGCGGCCAGCGCCGGTTCGGCTCCGTGTTTCGCGTGTCGGGAGTAGATGGCGCCGATGCCCCAGGCGACGCAGCCCAGCAGGATCGCGCCGATGCCGCCCAGGTCGGGGGCCCCCGCCTCGTCGCGCTGCCAGGGGGCGGCCAGCCAGGCCACGCCGGCGAAGCCGAGGAGCAGCGCCGCCAGCGTGATCGCCGAGGGGCGTTGTCCGCCCGGCCAGGCCCATTCCGCGAGCACGATGAACAGCGGGCCGATCCCGATGATGAGCGCCGTGATGCCAGACGGCACCCATTGCTCGGCCCAGACCACCGAGCCGTTGCCCCCGAGGAGCAGAAAGAATCCGATGACCGCGTTCGCCCGCCACTGCTGCGCGTTCGGCCAAGGGGTGCCGCGGAGTCGCAGGAACCCGAACAGCAGCGTGCCCGCGATCAGGAAACGCGCCGCCGCCATCAGGAACGGCGGCATCGTTTCCACCGCGACCCGGATGCCCAGATAGGTGCTGCCCCAGATCAGGTAGATGGCGGCAAAGGCGAGGATGAGGGCACTGCGGCTGGGCATGCGTTTGGCCCCGAGCACGCCGGGTGGCGGCCCGGGGGTCCAGCGCGTTTCCGTAACGCGCCCCGCGCATAAGGATGGCGTCGCCCGGCCGGCGGCCTTAATCTGCCATCCTGGGGCGCCCGCGTGCCGCCCGCTCCTCCCGCCTCATGAGCCGCCGTCCCGTTCTCCCGCCGCCCGCGCGTGCCGCCGCACTGGTCCTGCTGGCGATCGCCTTTTCCGCCCCGCTGCCCGCGTCGCCACCCGACGAATACGCCGAGCTCGCCGCGCAGATCGCCGCCCGGCCCACCTGGAACCTGCCGCGCCTCGAACGCGAAGCCTGGCGGCGCGACGCCCTGATTCTCGCCACCGACCGCACGCCGGTCGACGTGGTGCGCCGCCGCACCCGGGCCCTGCTCGACCACCTGCGCGCGCAGCCCGGCGCTCCCGATCTCGGCCGCGAGGCCGCGGAACTGGCCGCGCTGCCGGCCGACGCTTCGCGCGCGACCTTCGACCGGCTCACCGCCCTTCGCCGGCGCATCGCGTTCCGGAACCCCCTGCTCGACTTCGACCGCATCGTTTTTCTCAAACACAACAAGCAGGTGCGCGGCGACCGCCACATGGTGGACCAGTACTTCGGGTTCGTCGCAGAAAAGGCCGGCGGCGTCTATGTGCTCGAGCAGCCCTTCGGCGACCGCCCCGTCGTGCGCAGCCTGCTCGCCGGCGCCCGCGTGCCCGCCGGCCGCCTCGCCGGCCGCACGCTCGAGGACGCCGGCAGCTTCCTCTCCCTCGAGCTCGACTACGACGGCCGCACGCTGCTCTTCGCCTTCACCGAGGCCGAGCATGAGCTGCCGCCCGGCGTGGTCTGCGACACCAACCTCTGGACCGAGGCCGACGCCGCCCGCAGCCCCAAGCATGCCTTCTACCATTTCCGTCCCGAGACCTGCTACCACCTCTTCCGGCTCAACGCCGACGGCACCGGCCTCACCCAGCTCACCGACGGGCCGTGGAGCGACTTCGACCCCTGCTTCCTGCCCAACGGGCGGATCGCCTTCATCTCCACACGCATCGGCGGCCAGTTGCGTTGCGGCTTCCGGCCGGATCCCGCGTACACGCTCCACGCCATGCAGCCGGATGGCAGCGACATCCTCCCGCTCAGCTTCCACGACACCAACGAGTGGCACCCGAGCGTCGACCACGACGGCATGATCGTGTATACGCGCTGGGACTACGTGGATCGCGATTCGGACGTCGCCCACCACATCTGGCATTGCCACCCGGACGGCCGCGATCCGCGCAGTTTCCACGGCAACTACCCGAGCAGTCGCGAATCGCGCCCGTGGATGGAGATGTCGATCCGCGCCATCCCCGGATCGCACCGCTACGTGGCGGTCACCGGCGCGCACCACGGCCAGGCCTACGGTTCGCTGGTGTTGATCGACGTGCGCGAGCCGGACGACGGCGCCTCCGGTCAGCTCCGTCGGCTCACCCCCGAGGTGCCGTTTGCCGAGGCGGAGTCGGCTCCCGGAGTGCCGCATCCCAAGGGCAAGCACCAGCCCAATGCCGAGGTCTTCGGCACGCCCTGGCCGCTGAGCGAGGACTTTTATCTCGCGGTTTACGACCCGGGCCGGGCGAACTACGGGATCTACCTGGTCGACAGCTTCGGCAACCGCGAACTGCTCTACCGCGACCCGCGGATCGCCTGCCTCGACCCGATCCCGCTGCGTCCCCGGCCGCGCCCGCATGTGGCCCCGGTGCGGACCATCCAGGCGGCGGCCGACCGGCCGGCCGGCGCGGATCTCTCGCTGGGCACGGTGATGGTGATGAACGTCTACGAGAGCGACCGGCCCTGGCCCGCCGGGACCACGATCAAACAGCTCCGGGTGATCAACCTCTTCCCCAAGGAGAACTCGGTTCAGGACGAGCCCAACATCGGCCATGCCTCCCAGTCGCTCGCCCGCGGCGTGCTCGGCACCGTGCCGGTGGAGGCCGATGGCAGCGCCCACTTCCGCGCCCCGACCGGCGCCGGTCTCTACTTCCAGGCGCTCGACGAACACGGCCTGGCGGTGCAAACGATGCGCTCCGCCACCTACCTGCACCCGGGCGAGACGCTCACCTGTGTGGGCTGCCACGAATCGAAACACGCTGCCGTGCGCAACGGATCGACCGGCCGGATGCCGCTCGCACTCGGCCGTCCGCCGTCGGAACTCCAGCCCGAGGCGCCGGGCTCGTATCCGCTGTCGTTCCCGCGCCTCGTCCAACCCGTGCTCGATCGCCATTGCGTCGGCTGCCACGACGAGAAGAAGTCGGAAAAGGCGCCGTCGCTGCGCGGGGATCGCTTCGGCAAGTTTGGCTGGAGCGAGGCGTTTCACACGCTGCGCCCGTTCGCCTGGGGCATGAGCGGCGGCAACGGCATCGCCCTCAAGGAGCGCCAGTACAGCGTGCCCGGGCAGGACGGCGCCCGCGTGAGCCGGCTCTATCGCCTGCTCGCGGATGGCCACCACGACGTCGCGCTGCCGCCCGGGGATCGTCGGCGCCTCACGCTCTGGCTGGACTGCAACAGCAACTTCTACGGCGCCTACCACGAACTCGCGGCCCAGGCCCGCGGCGCCGTGGTGCGGCCGCGCTTTGGCGTGCCGCGCTGGAGCGAGTTCGAGGCGCTGGTGCGGTGAGGAGCGGGCCCGTCCTGCGGCCTCGCGGTCCGAGCCCGTGGCCCGGCTGGTCACAGCCGGGACCCTGACCACTACCGACCGGCGTCCTCCCGCGGCTGGCAAAGCGGGCCACGATCAGGGGGACGATGAGTGGCGCGCCTGGCGTTTGGTTGTCGAGTCGGTCTGGCGGCTTCGCCCCGCGGGTGAGACGACAACCGCGGTTCCTGCCGGCAGCAACCCGCGCAACGCGGGGGGCAATTCCGCGCGGCCGGTGCGGCGGACGTCCGCCGCAAGGGCGGCGGCGACCTCGGCGGGCGGCTGGCCGAGTTGGGAGAGGAGAAATTCCCCCACGCGCTCCGTCAGCCGCGCGAGCGCGATGCCGTGGTGCCGCCCTTCGCGGGCGAAGAACCAGTCGCAGAACGCCATGAACCCGGCGAACGGCGACCCGCCGCCGGCCCAGAAGCGCGGCAGCGTGACGGTGAAGTTGCCGCTGTTGCCGACGAGATCCCAGTAGCGCGCGAACCGCCGCAGGCGCTGCATCGTCGCGAAATTGATCAATCGCGTGCGCAGGATTTCATAGGGCGGCAGCGGCGAATAGGCCATGCCCCACTCGGCGTCGTGGCGGACGATGGGCGTGCCGCGCAGGCGCTTCAGGATGCCCACCTGGATTTCCTGCGGACCCAGCGCCACCAGCCGGTCGAAGCCGGCGGCGAAGCTCTCCAGGCTTTCGCCCGGCAGGCCGGCGATGAGATCGGCGTGCACATGCACGCCCGTCGACTCGCGCAGGAAGCGGAGGTTGTCCTCCAGCCGCGCGTAATCCTGGCGCCGGCTGATGCGCGCCGCGACCTCGGAATTAAAAGTCTGGATACCGACCTCGAGTTGCAGCGTCCCGGACGGAAAGCGCGCGATGAGGTCGCGCAGCCCCGCCGGCAGGCGGTCGGGAATCATCTCGAAATGCAGGAACAGCCCGGGGGGCAGTCGCGCGAGAAAAAATTCGAGGATCGCGCGGCTCACCGCCAGGTTCAGGTTGAAGGTGCGGTCGACGAACTTGAAGTGCCGCACGCCGCGCGCGAGCAGCCGGTCGAGGGCGGCGAGCAACGGCTCGAGCGGGAACTGCCGCACGGGGAGGTCGAGCGACGAGAGGCAGAACTCGCACTCGAACGGGCACCCGCGCGAGGCCTCGACGTACACCAGCCGGTGCGCGAGGTCGGCGTCGGTGTATTCGTCGTACGGCAACGCGAGCGTGCCCAGCACGGGCAGGGGGGCGGCGATGACCTTCGCCGGCGGGTGCCGGCCGGCCAGCAGGTCGCGGCACAGGGCGGCAAACGCGAGATCGGCCTCGCCGGTGATCGTGTGGTCGGCGAGACGCACGATTTCCTGCGCGTCGGTTTCGTGGCTCACCTCGGGTCCGCCCAGCATCACCACGAGGTCGGGCCGCAGCCGCTTCAGCAGGGCGACCAGCTCGGTGGTGGGCGCGACGTTCCAGATGTACACGCCGAGGCCGACGATCCTCGGCTCCCGCGCGAGGATCCGCTCTGCGACGTCGAGCGGGCGCTCCTGGATCGTGAACTCGAGGATTTCCGACCGCGGCCGCAGTTCGCCGAGATTGGCTCGGAGGTAACGCAGGCCGAACGACGCGTGGATGAACCGCGCGTTGAGGGTGGCGAGCACGATGTCCGGCATGCGGGCGCAGTTGAGCCACGCGGCGGCGCCGGCGTCGATGCCGGTTTTCGCGGCTGCCCGGGCGGACGATCGCCTGTGGCGATACGTCCGCGCCCCGTGCGAATCCGGGCCTGACTTCGCCCGGGGATTCCCCGAACCTGCGCCGGCCATGCTGGAAGTCCCGTCCACGCCCCCTGATGTCGCCGCGATGCGGCGGCAGTACAACCTCGGCGCCCTGTGCGAGGAGCGGATGCTCGCCGATCCGATCGCGCAGTTCACGGCCTGGTTTCGCGACGCGATTTCGGCGCAGGTCCTGGAGCCGAATGCGATGAGCCTGGCGACCGCCGGCGCCGACGGGCGGCCGCTGCTGCGCACGGTCCTGCTCAAGAACTACGACACGCGGGGCTTTGTGTTTTACACCAACCTTGGCAGCCGCAAGGCCCGCCAGTTGCGCGAAAACCCGCGGGCTTCGCTCCTGTTTCCCTGGCTGCTGCTGGAGCGCCAGGTCGTGATCTCCGGGCCGGTCGAACGGCTGTCGGCGGCGGAGACCCTGAAGTATTTCGTGACACGCCCGCGGGACAGCCAGATTGCCGCCTGGGCGTCGCAGCAGAGCGCACCGCTGTCCTCGCGCCAGGTGCTCGAGCTCGAGTGGCAGGCGTTGAAGCGCAAGTTTTCGGCGGGCGAGGTGCCGCTGCCGGATTTTTGGGGCGGTTATCGGGTGGTGCCGGAGGAGATCGAGTTCTGGCAGGGGGGGCCGAACCGCCTGCACGATCGCATCGTCTACCGGCGCGAGGCCGCGGACAGGTGGCGGATTGGACGGCTTGCGCCGTAGCCGCGGCGCCCGTCGCTTTGCGACCAATTGACAGGGGCGCCCCCGCGAACGAGGGCGCCCCTGGTGGTTGGCTACGTTGTTATTTCGCCGGCGCGCGGCTTACCGTGCGCCGGGGAACCAAGGCAGCTCCTCCCGCGGCTCCACGATCTGCACCGGCAGCAACACCTTGGTTGCCACCGGCACGCCGTTGGATTCGGCCGGGAGGAACTTCCACTGCTTCACGGCGGCGACGACCGGGGCGATCAGCGCGTCGTCCGAAGCGGACTTCACACTGAAACCGGCCGGCCGGCCGTTGATGTCGACCAGGAACTCCAGGTGCACATGGCCCCCGTTGTGCTGGGCTCCGACAGCGGGGGAAACCACCGCGACGGGCACCGGCACTCCGGGTTCCTTGCGACACGACTCGAGGTAGGCGGCTTCCGTGGTCATCGCCGAGGCGAAGACCGACGCAAACACGCCCACGAGGAGGAGGACGACGAACTTATGCGCTGCTTTCATGGTATTAAACTCCGCGGATAAGGCGGAGAGTTTGGTTTTCTCTTTCGGTGGGAACGCCCGCGCACCGGCCGGTGCGAAACCGGCCGGCGCTTTGGGCGGCATTGGCGGCCGCCGGCTTGCGCCGGCCACCGCCAAAGGGTCCGTCTTGGGGAAACCATCGCCGGCGGGAGTCGCGTACGACCGCCGGCCCAATCTCCCGCGCGACCGCGCCAGGTCGGCGCTGTCGGGCGGAAACTCAAAGAACGCCCTGGGGGCGGCACTTTGAAAGCGAGTCGGGTTAAGCAGGTGCCATGCCGCCCCGCCAAGGCCATTCCAGCGCCGTCACCCGAACTTAACGCGCCGGGCCGCTCCCCGCAGGGTGGCGGCGCCGGATTATTTTCTGAAACTCGGCTTGCGCGCGTTTGTTTCCGCCCTTTTCTCGTCGCCCTCACTTGCATGTCTGATTTCGTAGCTGCTTCCCGTCCGTCTGCCTTGCGTCGCGCCGCTTCGGCGCTGGTTCAGTGGATCGATTCCGATTACGCCCCGGGTGGGGCCGCCCGCATGAGGCAGGAGCCCGATGAGGTCGACTGGGTTCGCTGCATCCCGTTCATCATTTTGCACGCCGGGTGCCTGGGCGTGATCTGGGTGGGGGCGAGCCCGGTCGCGGTCTGGACGGCGGTGGCGTTTTATTTCCTCCGGATGTTTGCCGTCACGGGCATCTACCACCGGTACTTCTCCCACAAGACCTACAGCACGACCCGCTTCGGGCAGTTCCTGCTCGCGCTTTGGGGCGCGACGACGGTGCAACGTGGCGCCCTCTGGTGGGCGTACCATCACCGGCATCACCACCAGCATTCGGACGAGCCCGAGGACGCGCATTCGCCGCATGTGCACGGGTTCCTGTGGTCGCACATCGGCTGGATTACGAGCCGGCGCAACTTCCCGACCGACTACTCGACGATCAAGGACCTTGCGAAGTACCCCGAGCTGGTCTGGCTCAACCGCTTCGACACGGTGGTGCCGTTCCTTTTTGCGCTGGCGATGTTCGGCGCCGGCGTGGCGCTCGAGGCGTGGGCGCCGCAGCTCGGCACCAATGGCTGGCAACTGCTCGTCTGGGGCTTCTTCATCAGCACCACGCTCCTGTTCCACGGCACGGCCTGCATCAACTCGATGGCCCACCTCATGGGCCGCCGCCGGTTCAACACCAGCGATGATTCCCGCAACAGTTTCATCCTCGCGCTGATTTGCCTCGGCGAGGGCTGGCACAACAACCACCACCGCTACCAGAGCTCCACCCGCAACGGTTTCTATTGGTGGGAAATCGACCTCACTTACTACGGCCTCAAGGCGCTTTCGTGGACTGGCTTCATTTGGGGACTGAAGCCGGTGCCGAAGTCGATCATGGAGGAGGCCGCCCGTTGCGATCACCTCAACAGCATCGCCGCCGCGCGCCGCGCCGCCGAGGTGCATCCGGAGAATTCGTCACTCAAGAAGGTCATGCCGGCCGCCGCCGCCATTGCCGTCGCCACGGCCACCGCCTCGCAGGCCAACCTTCCGAAAAAGGCCGAAGGCCCGGCGGTCCACGAACACGTGCCCACCCTGTCCCACGATCCGGCTTCGCCCGGAGAAGAGACGCGGTCCTAGGACACCCGTCGGGCGCCTCTCCGGGCGGGTTCCGCCTTCCAAAGCGGCCGGGGTAGGCTCGTCCCGTGATCTTCAGGGGGGGCCGGCGCTGGACCCCTGCCGGCCGGACGCTCCAGTTTCCAGTTGCACCCGCCAGGGGGATACGCCTTCTCTGCCGCCCGGCATTTTGCCCTACACCCAAGAATCACATCATGAAAATCCGTGCTTTGTTGTTTGCCCTGGCCTGTGTGCTGATCCCCGGCCCGATCGCTGTCGCCGCTGAGGTGGAGACCGAACTGGGAGGAAAGATGGAGAAGATGGGCGGCGCCTTCCGCGCGCTGCGCCGTCAGATCACCGATGCGTCCAAGAACGCCGACTCGCTCGCGAAGGTGGCGACCATCCGCCAGCACGCGGAGGCCTCGCTCAAGCTCGATCCCGCGATGAAGAAGGATCTCCCGGCCGCCAAGCAGGCGAAGTTCGTCGCCGACTACCAGGCGGAGATGAAGAAGTTCATCGCGCTCTGCGGCAAACTCGAGGCAGCGCTGAAGGCGAACAACAATGCCGAGGCCGAGAAGTTGTGCGCCCAACTGGGCGATGCCCAGAAGGCCGGGCACAAGAGTTTCAAGAAGGACGACAAGAAAAAGAAATAAGCCCGCGTCTCATCCTGGCTTTTCGCTCCGCCGCCGGTGACCCCGGCGGCTTTTTTGTTGGGTGGCGGCGGCGGATCGGGTTGAAAACGGGGCATGAACTCCCCGCGCATCGCCTTCCTCGGACTCGGCATCATGGGTGGCGGCATGGCCCGCCGGCTGCTCGGCGCCGGCTTTCCGCTCACCGTCTACAACCGCAACCCGGCGAAGGCGGCCCCGCTGGGCGCGGCCGGCGCCCGGGTGGCGGAGTCACCGCGGACCGCGGCCGCAGGGGCGGATCTCGTCTTTTCCATGGTGGCGGACGATGCCGCGTCGCGGACGTTGTGGCTCGGCGAGGCCGGGGCCCTGGCGGGCGCGGCCTCCGGGGCTGTGCTGGTTGAATGCAGCACGCTCACGGTCTCGTGGATCCAGGAGCTGGCCGCCGCGGCGGCGGCGCGCGGGTGTGCGCTGGTTGACGCGCCGGTGGCGGGCAGCAAGGACGCCGCGGCGGGCGGCGAGCTCCGTTTTCTGGCCGGGGGTCCGGCGGACGCCCTGGCGCGGGTGCAGCCGGCGCTCGATGTCATGGGGCGGGCGGTGCTGCACCTTGGCCCGACTGGCAGCGGGGCGCTGATGAAACTGATCAACAACTTCCTCGCCGGCGTGCAGGTGTCGGCTTTCGGCGAGGCGCTGGCCTGGATTGAGCGCAGCGGACTCGATCGGGCGCAGGCTCTCGCGATGCTCACGAGCGGCGCCACGGCCAGTCCGGTGGTCAAGGCCATCGCCGCGCGAATGGATGCGGCCGATTACACGCCGCACTTTTTTCTGCGTTTGATGGCGAAGGACCTTGGGTATGCGATCGACGAGGGCGCGAAGGCCGGCGTCGAGCTCGCGCTGGCGGCGGCGGCGTTGGGGCGTTTCCGTGCCGCCATCGCCGCCGGCCACGGCGACCTCGACATGGCCGCGGTGGTCAAGCCGCTGCAGGCGGGGCGGTGAACAGGAGCCGAATGGGTGGTAGCCGCGCTTGAGCGGTGCGAAAGCGTGGCCGGGTGTGAGGCCACGTTGTCGCTATGCTCCAACGCAGCTACGCTCCCATGGCATCGCCGCAGGCGCGGCCCGTCCGACCGCGCCCTCACTTCTCCGGCACCCACTGCACGGCGTCGATCACGACATAGCCCTCCGTGCCGGTGTTGGTGATCTCGACATAACCGCCGCGGCCGGCGGCGAACCGGAAGGTTCCCACGGGCTCGAGCAGTTCGTCGACGGTCGGTTTCCGCTTCTGGTTCAGCGTCACCTTCGTCTCGCCGTCGGCGTGGCGGATCGTCACGGGCACGTGGGCGGCGCGGTTGGCGTTCCACGGGTAGGCCACGAGCACGCGGTAGCGCCCGGCGGCGGGCAGGTCGGGGGTGAAGCGAGCCGTCTGCAGCCCCTTGCCCTCGTTGTTGTCGTGGTGGTAACCGGCATCCACATACACGTGGTGGGCGGAGCTCATCCGGGCGAAGCCGTGGCGCGCGGCGTCGAGGTCGTCCACCACCACGCCGGCGAGCTTCGACCGGGCCACCCGCAGGCGCGGTTCGAGGGGCGGGCTCTCGAAGTCGAGCACCTGCCCGTCCTGGAGCAGGCGCGCCTTCAGCCGGGCCGGGTCGATGCGCTGGATGTCCACGCCCTGTTCGATCGCCTGCACGGCGGCGGTGGCGGCGCTCTGGCCCAGCACCATGAACACCGGCTCCATCCGGATGCTGCCGTAGGCGATGTGGGAGGCGCTGAGGCAGACGGGCACGAGGAGGTTGGTGCATTCGGCGGCCCGCGGGCGGAGGCTGCGGAAACTGATCGGGTACGGGCGCACCCGCACCTGGACGTCGCCCTCGTTGCGCACGAAACCCTCCTTCGTCACATGGCGCTGGATATGGTGCGAATCCATGTTGTACGCGCCCATGCCGACGCTGTCGGCCGCGACCACGGCGCGCGTGCAGTTCTGCTCCGTCATCACGTAGTCGCTGATCAGGCGGCGGGCCTCGCGCACGTAGAGCTGGCGCGGCCAGTTGCCGTGGTCGGTAAACTCATCCTTCGCCAGGCCGAGGCGCTGGAACTCGGCGCGGACTTTTTCCGGCACGCGCGGGTGGTTGGCGAGGGTCCACATCAGGCCCTTTTGCCAGTCCTCGTGGGCCTGCCAGATGCGGGCACGGGTGGCGTAGTCGCCGTCCGGGTAGTCCCAGTTCTGGCCGATGAAGTCGGTGCTGATGGCGTAGTTGTTGTTCGTATCCGTTTTCCGGTTCGGCATCCAGACGGGGTTCCAGGGCACGCGGTGATCGCCGGCCTCGAAGTTGCGCAGGAGCAGCTCGAACCACTGCGGGTCGTAGCGGGCGGGTTTTTCCCAGGCGCGGCGGTTTTCCGGCACGTCGGTCGTGCACATGCGGAAGTTGTAGGCCTGCACCTTCCGGTCGCCCGAAAACTCCTCGCCGGGGCCGGCGGGGTTGATGCCGGGGAGCAGGCCGGAGGCCGGATCGCCCGGTTTCACGTAGGGGTCGACGGGTTTGATGAACTGGTGGCTGAACGCGTGGCCGGTCTGCACGCCGTTGAGGGTCTCGCCATAGACGGCGTTGGCCTCGCGGCCGACGTGGTAGCTCACGCCGGCCTTCGCCATCAGATCGCCCTCGTAGGTGGCGTCGATGAACTGGCGGCCCGCGAAGCTGCGGCCGCTTTCCATGACGATCCGCGCGATGCGCGCGCCCTCCTTGATCACGCCGCGGCCGGGCGCGAGATCGAGTCGCTCGCCACGGACCACGGTGACGCGGGCGCCGGCCTCGCGGAGCAGGTCGTCGTAGACCCTGGTGGCCACATGCGGCTCGAAGGTCCACATCGTGGTCTCGGCGGGGTCGTTGGCGCCACCGCGGCGGTTGACGTAGTCCTCGCGGCGCTGGTGTTTCCAGGCGGAGGGCTGCTGGTAATGCTGCCAGATGCGGCCGTAGAATTCGCGCGCGATCCCGCCGATGGCCTTCTTGTTGCCGATGTCGGTGGCGCCGAGTCCGCCGGTGGTGAGGCCGCCGAGGTGCTGGGTCGGCTCGATCAGCACGGCGGTGCGGCCGAGGCGGGCGGTCTGAAGGGCGGCGGCGATGCCGCTGGAGGTGCCGCCGTAGATGACGACGTCGTAGGTCGGGGCCGCGGCGGGAAGCAGCGAGGCGGTGGCCGCGGCGAGCAGGAGGGCGAGGGCAGGAGGTCGTGGCATCGGGAAGACGAGAGTGGGTTTCCCGCGCGCCGACGAGCCGGAAGGATGCCGCGGAGGATCGCGAGTGCATCTCCCGGATGACGGTGGCGTTCCGGGAGGGCGCCGCTTCGTCGGCGCCGAGAAGGTGGCGCGCGGCGGACGATCGCCTGCGGCGATCCGTCCGCGCTCCGGAGCGTCACTTGTGCCGGCCGTGGCGGATGATGTCCCAGACCACGTAGAGGCCGAGGAGGGCGGAGAGCAGGTAGCCGATGATGCCGAGGGCCGGGTAACCGAAGAGGTGGGGCTTGATGCCGGTGGTGACGATGAGCGACGAGCCGATGATGAGGGAGCCGATGATCACGCCGAGGGCGATGCGGTTGGCGGCGATCTTGACGGCGTCGTCGTGGTCCTCGAGGCCGCGGTGGTGGAGGTTGATGGCGAGGCTGTCGTGTTCGAGGCGGCGGACGAGGCGGCGCAGTTCGAACGGCAGATCCTGCAGGCCGAGCACGGTGTGGCGCAGCATCTCGCGGGTGCGCCGCAGCAGCACCCGGGGGCTGGCGCGTTCGCGCTGCAGTTCGCGCAGGACGGGCTCGGTGTGGCGGCGGAGATCGAACTGCGGGTCGAGCATGCGGCCGACCTCCTCGATCGAAATCACGGCCTTGGCCATGAGGGCGTAATCGCGGGAGAGTGGAATGCCGCTCTGGCCGAAGATGAAGAGGAGTCGCAGCATGGCGCGGCCGAGTGCGGCGCGGCCGATGGCGAAATTGAGTTCCTCGCGGAGGGCGAGGGTGATCTCCTTCTCCATGGCGCGGAGATCGGGCCGGGCGTCCACCGGGGCGAGGTCGGCGGCGATCTGCACAATGCGTTCGCTGTCCTGCTCCACGGCGGCGATCCAGAAGTCGGCGAGGGCGTGGCGCAGCCGGCGGGTGAGGTGCCCGGCCAGGCCCCAGTCGAGGAAACACAGGCGCCCGTCGGGGCAGAGGAAGAGGTTGCCGGCGTGGGGATCGGCGTGGAAGAAGCCGGCGATGAAGACCTGGCGGACGAGTGACTCGGCGCCGTGCCCGGCGAGGCGGCGGCGCTCCGCCTCCGCGATGGCGCCGAGCTGGCCGACCGGAGCGCCGGCGATGCGCTCCATCACCAGCACACCTTCACTGCAGAGGTCGTCGAAGATCCGCGGGGCATAGACGCGCTCGGGGTGCGGATTGAGGGAGTTGAAATACTCCTGATGGCGAGCTTCGTGGCGGAAATCGAGTTCGCGCATCACCCCGTCGCGCGCCTCGGTCAGCACCCCCCGCACATCGACCGCCTGCAACGCCGGCACGTGCTGCTGCACCAGCCCGGCGAGCCAGAGCGCCAGGTCGAAATCGACCTCCAGGCTGCGGTGGAGGTCGGGTTTCTGCACCTTGACGGCGACGTCCTCGCCGGTGTGCAGGCGCGCGAAGTACACCTGGGCCAGCGAGGCGGAGGCGACCGGCGTCTCGTTGAACTCGACGAACACGTGGCGCGGGTCGCGCCCGAGGCCGCTTTCCAGCACCGGCCGCAGCGTGGCAAAAGGCAGCGGCTGCACGCGGTCCTGGAGTTTGCGCAGCTCGAGGATGAGATCGTGCGGCACGATGTCGGGCCGCATCGAGAGGAGCTGGCCGAGCTTCACGAAACCCGGGCCGAGCTCCTCCGCCGCGAGGCGGATCCGCTCCCCCAGGCTGCGGTGCGGCCCCGGGGTGGGCAGCAGGCGCTGCCAGACCCCCGCCGGCCACTCGATCTTGCTCAGCAGGTCGGCAAACCCGTGCCGCGCCAGGACCGCGAGGATTTCCTTCGCGCGGACCGCGTGCTGCAGGACGTCAAACACCCGTCACTCCCGCGTCGGGGGCTCGACCGTGTCAGCCGCCTCGCTCGCGGCGGCGGCGGCGGCGCGTTCGAGCGCGGCGACGCGGGCCTCGAGGGCGTCGATCCGTTGTTGCGCGCGGCGATCGATGCCGGCGAAGGTGTCGCGGAGCTTTTCCCCCAGCTCGTGACTGAGGGTGTCGAATTCGCGTCTGCCGTCGTCGGCGATTTTTTCGGCCATCGTTCGCGCCTCGTCGGCGGTCACTTTGCCCTGTTTGACGAAGTCGCCCAGCGCGGACTCGACCTTTTCCTTGGTCAGGACGGCGGCGCCGACGCCGGCCAGGAGTGTTTTCTTGAGGGTGTCGATCATGGCGGGGGGAACCTAGTCCACTTTTTGCGGCGCTGCAAAGGCTGGAAAGGAACCGGGGACGCGAACGGACGCCTCACTTCGACGCGCTGAGCGTCACGGGCACCTCGACGTCGCGGCGGCCCCGCCGCACCTTTACGGTCACCGTTTCGCCCGGCTGGCGGCGTTCGAGGGCGAGGCGCACATCGGCCGAGGACCGCACGGGCCGGTCTTCGATGCCGACGATCACGTCCCCGAGCTCGATGCCCCCGAGGCGGGTGCGGGTGGTGGGGCGCAATCCGGCCTCGGCCGCGCCGGAGCCGGGATGCACGCGGGTGATGAGGGCGCCGCCCACCCCGAGCCGCGCGCCGTCGAGGAGCTCGACACCGAGCGAGGGGCGGCGGACCTGGCCGAACTCGATCAGGTCGGGCACGACCCAGTTGACCTCGTCCACGGGGATGGCGAAACCGATGCCGGCGGAGCCGCCGGACGGGCTGTAGATCTGCGTATTCACCCCGATGAGACGTCCGCCGGAGTCGAGCAGCGGGCCGCCGGAGTTGCCGGGGTTGATGGCGGCGTCGGTCTGGATGCAGTCGCGGATCGGAAGGCGGGCGAGCGACTCGATTTCACGGCCGAGGGCGCTGATGACTCCGGTGGTGAGGGTCTGGTCGAGGCCGAAGGGATTGCCGATGGCATAGGCGCCCTGGCCGACGCGCAAATCGTGCGAGGCGCCCACGGGGATCGGGCGCAGCTTGTCGGCGGGCGCTTTGATGCGCAGGACCGCGAGATCCTTCTCCGGCGCGACGCCCACCAGTTGGGCCTCGAAGGTGGAGCGATCGGCCAGGGTCACCCGCGCGCCACTGCCGCCGCGGATGACGTGATAGTTGGTGATGATGTGGCCCTGGGTGTCCCAGACAAAGCCGGAGCCGGTGCCGACGGGGATCTCCGCGATGCGGGGCGAGAAGAAGCCGTCGCCGGCCTGGACGGCGAGGGTGGTGATGTAGACGACGGAGGGCGAGGCCTGGGCGAACAGGTCGACGGTGTGGCGCTCCGCTGCGAGGAGGTCGGTGCGCGGGGCGACCGGCCGCGGCTCGGCGTCGGTGCGGCGCAGGCCGGCGGCGTGGCTCCAGCCCGGCGCCGAGGCGGGCGCGAGCAGCGAGCCGACCACATACCCCAGCAGCGTGAAGCCCAAAACCAGCAGGAAAAACTGACGCCCCGTGATCCACATGGCGGAAAGAAAACGCGGAGAGCCCGGTCCGCGCAAGTGCGGGGAGGAGGGCGGCGCGTCGACGCCCGTGCCTCTGCCGGAGGGCGGTTGTCTGCCTGAGGGGACGCTTCGTCGTCGCCGGAAAGATCGGGCGGAGAATCGATCGCGGCAGGCGGCTGCGACGGAGCGCAGCCCTCCAGGAGGGGTTCTCAGACGAGGTAACCGCCCGCCGGCAGAGGCCCACCGCCTGCTCCCGGCTCCCTACTTCAATTCGTAGATCTCGATCAGCGCCTCGCCGGTGCCGCTGCCGGCGCCGCGGACCTGGGCGGTGTAGCCGCCCGGCGGCAGGCTGACGACGAGCGCGGCGTCGCGGCTGCCGGCCGTGAGCGCGAAGGCTCCGACCGAGGAGAACAGCGCCGCCAGCGACTCGGACCAGTTGTCGTTCCCTGCCACGCGCGTGGCGCCCTCGAAGATTTCGAGTTGGGGATCGCTGAGC
>CAZDGC010000044.1:18425-49286 GCA_964504885.1 uncultured Opitutus sp. | reverse complement strand
TGCCTTTCTGCGCGTATTCGGTGCAGATGCGGACGACTTCCTTGCTGTCCTTGTCCGAGGCGGTCGTCGCATCGAGCTTCATGTTCTCCTTGATATAAACCACGGCGCGGTAGGCGCCGGTGACGACGGCCTGGCAGGAGGCGCCGGTAAACCAGTAGATTACGGAGCCGCCCATGATGAGGCCGAGAATGATTTCGGGCTGTACGATGGAGAGCTTCGGAATCACGCCGCCGAAGAGGTTTTCAAGCAGGATGATGATGCCAAACACCATGGTGGTGGCGCCGACAACCGCCGTGCCGATCAGCACGGGCTTGGCCGTGGCCTTGAAGGTGTTGCCCGCGCCGTCGCCTTTCTCGAGTTGGTACTTGGCGTTCTCGAAATCGGGTTTGAAACCGAAGTCCTTCTCGATCTCGCCCGCGATCCCGGGCTTGGCCTCAATTTGTGAGAGCTCGTAGACGGATTGCGCGTTGTCGGTGACGGGCCCGTAGCTGTCGACCGCGATGGTCACCGGTCCCATCCCGAGAAAACCGAAGGCCACCAAGCCGAAGGCGAAGATGGGCGCGGCGAAGACAAACTTCTCCGGCATGATCGAGAGCAGGCCGGCATTCTGGGAGAAGAAGTACGAGATCCACATCAACAGGATGATGACGAGGCCCATCCAGAAGGCGGAGAAGTTGCCCGCCACGAAGCCGGAGAGGATGTTCAACGACGCCCCGCCGTGCTTCGAGCAGTTGGTCACTTCCTTGACGTGCCGGCTATTGGTGCTGACGAAGATCTTGGTGAACTCGGGGATGAGCGCGCCGGCGACGGTGCCGCAACTGATAATCGTCGAAAGAACCCACCAGAGGCTCGGATGAATGCCGGCCTGCTTGGCCAGCAGGAAGTAGGAGGCGGCAAACGTGATCGCGATCGAGACCGCAGAGGTAATCCAGACGAGGTGGGTGAGCGGCGCTTCGAAGTCGAAGTCCTTTTCCTTTCCGTACTTGGCCTGACTGAGCGCCTGGTTGCCGAAGTAGGAGACGAGCGAGGTGAGGATCATCAGCGCGCGCATCACGAACAGCCAGATGATGAGAATGGCGCAGGTCGCAGGATTGGCCGCAAGGGCCAGGGCGAGGAAGGCGATCAGCGCCACGCCCGTGACACCGTAGGTCTCGAAGCCGTCGGCCGTCGGACCGACGCTGTCGCCGGCGTTGTCACCCGTGCAGTCGGCGATGACGCCAGGATTCTTTGGGTCGTCCTCCGGAAGCTTGAAGACGATTTTCATCAGGTCGGAGCCAATGTCGGCGATCTTGGTGAAGATGCCGCCGCAGATACGGAGCACGGAGGCGCCGAGCGACTCGCCGATGGCGAAGCCGATGAAGCAGGGGCCCACGAGGTCGCGCGGCAGGAAGATCAGGATACAGATCATGAAGAACAGCTCCACGCAAACGAGGAGCAGACCCACGCTCATGCCGGAACGAAGTGGGATGCCGAGGGTGGCGAGTGGGTTGCCCTGCAGGGCGGAGAAGGCGGCGCGGGAATTGGCCACCGTGTTGATGCGGATGCCGAACCAGGCGACGCCGTAGGACCCGAGGATGCCCAGGATCGAGGCGAGCAGAATGACTATCACCTGACCCGCGCCCATGTGCGACAGGAACCCGAAATAATAGATCATACAGGCGCCGATGAGGAGCCAGAGCAGGGCGAGGAACTTGCCCTGCGTGAAGAGGTAGGTCTTGCAGGTCTCCCAGATGGTGTTGGAGACATTGCGCATGGAGGCATGCACGGGGAGCGCCTTGGTCTGCTGGTACTGGATGAGTCCGAAAACAGCCCCCACGACGCAGAGCGCGATGCCCAGGTACATGAGCGTCAGTCCGCTCATGCCCCCCAGTCCATCGAAACTGACCTTGGTCAGATCAGGGATGTTGATATCGGCTTCGCTGGCACGAAGCGCGGACGCGGCGGCCACCGCGGCAGCGGCAACAGCCCATTTGAGTACGGTTTTGACGGTCATAGGGATTGAGGGAGCGGGAACGAGTCGCTGGACGTGAATCGACCTGACCTATGTGAACGCTAACGGCTGGGAGATCTGGCAAGCGCCATGCGGTTCCGCGAGGCTTTTGTGCGGGAAGGGCCTGTCGTTACAGTGAGACTAATCGGCGGGCACGGCAGGCTAATCCTCGGACAGGGTTGGTGTATCTTCGCTGACGACTTTTCCACTTTCGGGCAAAAAAATGTCCGGGCAACCCCCAAAAACAGGTATTCCCCGCGCCGAGCTGGTTTTCGCTCAGGGCGGGGTGAAGGGGAGGATCCCCCTGATTTCAGGGGGCTAGGTCGCGCCGATCGGGCTGAGAACTGACTCCTGATCGGTGCGTAAAGTCGCCAGGTCGAAGCCACCGCGGCGCGGGGCGGGTACGGACTCCTGAATCGGACTTGCAGCGCGGTCGCGAGGTGCCTGCAAGGCGCTTGCGACGGTCTTGCGCTCCGGAGCTGCCGCGCCAGGAGCCCCGATCTCGTCCAAGGCTGTCTCCAAAAGTTCGGCCTCGACGGCGCCCTGTTGGCGTGCCGCCAGGAAGTCGACCCGCTTCCGCATGTGAGAAAAGAGCGACAGCCGCGAAACCGAGAGCAGTGCCGCGCCGGCCGTCCGCCGCAACAGGCGATCCGGGCAGGTCGGGAAGTATGCCCTCGCGACCTTGAGGGCATCCGCGGCGGTGATCGTTTCCGGCAGGGCCACCGTCCGCACCAGGCGGCGCTGAATTTGATTGGCGTTCCAGCCCCCCTTTCGGAACCGGTCGCATTGCCGCGAGAAATGTTGCGGGGTGCTGATCAGCGCCACCGGCACCCCGAAATCCACCAGGGCCGTGCGCACCCAGTCCAGGCGCTTGGGCGCCGCACGCTCGCTGCGGTCGCTTTGGGGCCAAAGGAAGTGCGCTTCATCAAGCACGAGCATCAGGTGTCCGCCCTGGAGGGCGTCCTGGATTCGAGCCCGCATCTCGACCGCCTTGCGCTGATAAGTGCAGGCCGTTCCTACACGGCGGGCGATCGAGCGGTACAGCGTCGTTTCGTCCGAGCCGGCCTCCAGGCGGATGTAAATCGCCCGTCCTGAATTGCGCTCCGCCCAGACGCGGGCCGCTTCGCTCTTTCCAATACCCTCGCGCCCTTCAAGCAGGATGAAACTCCGCGTCTCGAGGGCGAAGTCCAGTTCTTCAGCGATCTGCCTGGTGACCGCAGTCTCGACGAGTCGTGCTCCGGCCTCCATCCGTTCGCGATCGCGCCGCTCGATCAGCGTGGTCCACAGTGAAGGGAAATACCACAGCCCCATGCGCAGACTGGCCGACGCCGGATCGACCAGCGCCTGTTTGATGGTGTCGGCCAGGCCCGATGCCGCCACCTCGCACGCATCGACAAAACGCTCCGCGCGGTACGATTCCGGATTCCGGCGGGCCTCATCCCATGAGTCGTCCGAACCGTAGCCTCCGCCGAGGTCGAGCCCGGCCAGCGGGTCCAGGTCCTTGGCACGTTCGCCCCGCAGGGGAAAAGAAGTCCGATTCGGCAGTTCGACTCGGACTGCGCGCACCTCGTCGGCGGTGTAAACGCGCTCTGGCGCCCGGCCGAGTCGGTGCATAGTGGGAGTGCCGATCCGATCAGCATGCCGCGCGCAAAGGTCCGTCGCGAACTTCTCCAGGCCCCCATCGCGCCAGGAAATCCCCTGGAGCCACCAGAGCACGGAAATTTCCTCCGCGTCGGTCAACCGGTGGCAGCGGGCCGCCACCAGGTTTCCGACGATCCCGCGCTCAAACTCCGTGGACGACGCGAATGCGCTCTGACGGAACGTGCGGTTTTCGGGGTCCTGTCGTCTAGTCTGCATCGGTGTTTGCTCCTTCGAGCAGCTTGTAGGCTTCGAGTTGCGCCTGGCGGTCGACGGCATCCTGGGTCGGCGTCGCTCCGAACCGGCGGCGGTAGCTCGACAGCCGGCGATCGATGCTTCCGCGCTGCTCCTGCCCGTTCCGGATGGCATCTTGATCGGCTGCGATGTCGCGGCCGAGCTGGACCGCGTCCGCGTCCGCCACGACGCGCCGGAAGGGCGACGGCGAAGTGTCGCGGAAGAAGGGCCGGATCTCCTGGTACAGCGTCCGGGCCGGCTGATTCTGCGCCGCCACGCTCTCAAGAGCAGATTGCAGCTCCTCACGAGTGGCGCCCATCGCGGGCGGCTCCGGCGCCGCCGGTACGACTCTCGCAAACGAGTCGCTCGGCGACTCCTTCACAAAGACACTCTCCAGGCGCTCCGGGTCGAAATACACCTGGACGGTCCGGCCGATGTTGCGCCCGGTGAATTCATCGCGGAACCAACGCCGCTCCTTCCCGAGCTGCACGCAGATCCCGTTCCTCGTGATCTTCAATGGACGGCGATGATTCGACAGGAGATAGCGGGTTTCAGGCGTCAGCTTCATCAGAGGCCGGGAGTGTTCGAACAACTGATCCCAGGCCGCCCGCGGGGACATGCCTCCGATCATGCGACCTTCCTGCACCTCATCATTGTAGGCCTCACAGAGCTGCGCGAGCCGCTGCACCCATTCGTCGCGATGAAGGAAGCTGCCGCTCACGTCCCGCTTGCCCGCCTCTGCCTCCCGCTTCGCGAGCTGAACGCGCTCAAACTTCTCCGTCTGCTCGTTGCGACCGCAATAGCCAGGCTGATCCTCCATGCGGTCCTGCAGTAGCCCGATGATTCGCTCGATCGTCTTGGCCTTGGCGTTGCCCGGCTTCGCATGGGAGAACCGAACCCACTCCCGCAGGCCGAGCTCTGTCTCTTCACCGGGAACCTCATCCGCGGCACCCTTCAGCAGTCTCGCGCTTGCCCAGGTTCCCCGTTCGAAGAAGTAGCCCTCGCGCGGCAGTCCGTAGGTGTCGTGCGTGTGCAGGATCAACCCGCGGATGACCTTTGCGGTGTAGTTGCGTTCGCTGTGCAGGGCGAAAGCGAGCACCCGATTGGTCCGGCAATCGTTCATCACCAGGCACTGTCCGCGCAGGATGCGGGGACGGCCGTCCGAACCTTCCTCCCAGTAGTACAAGGGAAGCGTGGTATCATCGGCCGAGTACCAGTCGCCGGGAGTGACCTTCGACCAGTCGCGGGACACGTACGCACCCCGGAGCGCCGCCTGTCGCGGCCCGTGGTGAATATCGTCGAGCATGGAAACATCCGGCGCGATCAGCGCCCGCACCCGATGCGGCACGTACGACTTGCTGGCCGGATTCCCGAGGTAGGTCGCCGTTGCCTCGGACGACAGTTCCCCGTTGGCGAGCGATTCGCGCCAGGCGCGCGCCAGGCTCCCGGTCAGCGCCCGCGCCGTGAGGAGCTTTCGATCCTCGTCTGAAAGTGGAAGGGGCCGGCGCTCACGGTTTTTCTCGGCGCGGCGGTCCCGCAGTGCGGCGACGCTCTGCCCTTCCTCGATCCAACGTTCGATCTTGTACCCGAGGTTTCGCCGCAAAGCCGGGTAGCTCCGCGCGAGAGTGACTCCGCTCGCGTCCAGCGCCGCCAGCACCGCTTTCTTCGCCTGCACCTGGGAACCGCCGGCCGAGACCAGGCGTTGCCACTCCTGGCAGGCGGCCTCCCAAATCAGTTGGGTTTCCGCGGGCGAGGGATTGAGGGGATCGGCTGCCCCCTGCACCTGCGTCGACAGATCCGGCATCTGCGCCGCGACCTTCTCGAACAGGCTCGTCTTGGGTCGCGCGCTGATCGTGGCCGGCAGGTAAAGTTCGAGCCGGGCAAAGTCCCTCTTTCCGCCGTCCAGTCGGAGGACGCGGTCGAACAGCCGCCAGAAGTGCCGCGGCGTGACCTCATGGCCGAACACCCGAGCATAATCCCGGAGCCCCGCGGCTTCGATTTCGTCGCGCCCCCATTTCGAATCCCGGTGCAGCTCCAGCGCCCCGGCAAGCGCCTGGCGGAGCTTGTGGGCGTACTGCCGGCACCGGGGAGCGATGCGTTCCCACTTCATGGCCGATCCCCTCCCCCTGTGGCTTCGTTGCAATTGCCGTTGCAAGGCGTTGCAAGGGCCCGAACTCCCCGCGGCGGGCACGCAGATACCCCCTCGGGCGAAATCGGGGCGATTTCTGCGTTCTTCTGGGTCGCCCGGCGGAACCCGACGCCCGACATATTCGACCGCTGCTCCGCGAAACGCCGCACCTCTGAGACAGGGATGCGCCAGGTTGAGCGGGCGCTGCGCGAGACTGCGGAGGCACAATCAACCGCGGTGATCGAACCTTCTTCGATCATACTGATAACATGCGCCGCCGTGATATCGAACAGGGCCGCGACCTCTTGCACCCGAAGCATGGTGCGGCCGTTCAGGTCCGGAAGACCCACTGAGCCACTTGGAGTCTCACAGTGTGGTGCCATCACTTCTCCTCCCCGCGAAGAAGCGCCCGCATCTCGTAGGTCATCACGACCGTCGCCAGCGTTTCCACCGAACGCGCAAGGGCCGTCCAGGCCATCCGCCATGCCTCCTCTTCTGCTTTCGCGTTCTCCCCGCCAATCGGGCACGCCCGCATGCATGCGACCAATACCGCAAGCGGACGCCCTGCCCGCACCTGGTCGAACCGGGCGCTGAACCCTGGGCGCCGAGTGAACAGCTCCTGGCACAGCGCGTTCATGCGCTCCAAACTCTCGCCGACCCCGTTGAGGTGGGCTTCGGCGTATTCGTCGGCGCAGAGGGTCGCGAGCTGCTTCACGAGCGCCGGCAATTCCGGGAGTGGCTTTTCGAGCATCGCCCAGAAGGCCTCCGCCGTCAGAAATTTCTGAGTGTCCGGACTCATTTGCGTAAGTTCTTGAGCTGGTTCCCCACGTTCGCCGTCTCCTGCTCGTTTCGTTCGATTCGCCTGGTCAGCTCGCGCAGCGTCTGCACCAGCGGGGTGAGTTGGTTCACCGTTGAACGATCGAGGTAGTTCCCAATCCGGGTGAGCAGTTCGTTGAGTGCCTGCGCCTCCTCCTCGTCCTTTGTCCCGTCGCCGAGCCGGTCGGCAATCGCCCTTGCACGCTCCACCGCTCCGGAAAACGCCCCGCCCGCGGCTCCTTCCAAAGTCTTGCTGATCCCTCGGCCGATCGAGCCGAGGGATTCACGCCTCTGCGCCCCAAGTTCGATCGACTCGGTCTGACGCTGCATTCCGCGGATTATCGGCCGGTACTCCCTTTCGATGCCGCTCAGCCGCCGGGCCTCGGTGAGTTCGGCTTCCGCTTTCCGTGCCCGAGTCTCTGCGTCTTTCGCCGCGGCCTCGGCTTTCGCCAGGGCGTCCATCTGCGTCCGTGCCGCCGCCTGGGCACCGGGAGATTGTGCGACTTCGCTCCTGGTATTCAGGTATTCAATGCCCTCCTGGAGCTTGCGCTGGTCGACGGCGAGAAAGTCGGCGCGCTGGATGTTATCGGCGCCCCCCATGACCGTGAGCCGGGTCCTCTCGGCAACCACCTCGCCGAGCTGGCGCCGGAGTTCCTCCTGGACCCGCGAACGGTCCTCTGGAGCGGACCGCAGGGAGGAAACGCGACTCCGCTGGCTCGAGAGATTCGTGGCGGCCTGGTCCGCGAGCGCGCGCAGCTCTGCCGCGGACCTTTCCTTGATGGCCAGGGCATCGCTGCTCTTCTGCTCGTCGCGCTGGAAACCGGCCTCGGCGTAACGCGACCGCACTTCGGCCGTACGGCCTTTCTTCTGCTCGGGAGTGAGGGATGGATTCGCCTCGATCGTCGCAAGTTCCAGCTCCATCTGGGCCTTGGCCCCCTGCGTCTGGAGATCGTAGAGTCGTTCGAGGACTGCGGCGGCGGCGCCGGCACGCCGGCCGACTTCGTCCAGCTCCTGCTTGAACGCCTCAAACTTGACGTCGTTCAGCCTTTCCCCTGCCGACTTCGCCTCTGCGAATGCGTCGGCTGCCTTCCCCGCGCCCGTCTTCGCCTCGTCGCCGATCCGCAGCAATCGCCTCCCAAAGCCGATCAAGAGCGGCGTCAGCCCAAGAATGACGGCGCCGATGGCCGCAAGCGGATTCGTCACCAGCGCCGCCTTCAGCGCATGCCACGCCTTGGCCAGGCCGAAGACCGCGCCCGTGCCGCCGTTCATCGTCTGGTTCAGCCCTTCGAAGACGTTCTTCGCCGCGCTGCCTTCCTTGCCCATCGCTTCGAGGGCAGAAGTGGCATCCTTCGATCCCTTCCCCGCAGCGGCGACGTTCTTTTCCAGGTCCTTGAACGCCTGGCTGGCGTTCTTCACGCCGGCATCCTTGAACGCGGTTTCGACTTCGACCCTGACTTTGTTGTCTGCCATGGTGAGCTCCGGGGGTCAGGTGTTGCGCCCTTCGATGGCAGCGATGATCGCGCGCGAAACACTCCGCGAGTAGGCGCCGAGCCTCGCTTCGAGGGTCCGCCGAATCGGCGCCCGTTCCTTAATGTCCATGTCGCGGGTGTGCGCACGCACGGTGACCTCGCCCGCAAGCCCCTTCTTCTTCGTCGTGCGTTTTTCGACGATCCGGCCATCGCGGCGCATGTACTTCACCTTCTCCACGGTGACTTGCGGCAGCCCCCGGCCGCGACCGAAGATCCTTCGGGTGTGCTGGCGCACCGTCACATTCCCGCGGAACCCGAACTCGTGGGCTCCGGCGTATTCGACGTTCGAGCCGATGGCGGAGAGGATCGACCCGGAGGGAGTAGGTCGCGCGTCCGCCCTGGTGATGGATAGCCGCAGCCGATTGGTATCCACCCCCAGGGTCTCGGGACCTTTCTGCGAGAGCCGGAGGCGCTGGATTTCCCCGATCGAGTATTCGTTCTCTTTGTCGATCGCCCTCATGATCCGCGTCTGGACCTCCGCCGGCAGCGATTGCAGCCGCGAGAGCAAGGCGCGGGATTGCGGAGGGAGGGTGATCTTGAGCATCGGAGGGCTTCGGGTAAATCCAGGCGCGGCGCCGGTGGTGTCAGGCAGCCACCTCCGGACGTGTGATCTTCAAGTACGGGTTCGGCGGGATCTCCGGCAGCGCTGGCAACTTGTCTGCAAGGCACGGGTGTTCCTGGTTGATCACGTGCAAAACGCGGACGGCTCCTTCGTATTCATTCCTCGCGTCGAAGATGAGTTGCTCCATCTCATCCATCTTGGCACCGCCGAGCGTCCAATAGGCGATTTCTCGCAATGCTGCGACGTCCTCCGCGAACGTGACCGTATTGCGCCGCCGCCTATAGGCCGCGCCCTCGGGAATCAAGTCGTCGATCTGTGCAGCAATCCTTAACGTAGTGTCGTAGGTCTTACCCAGAGCGGTGCGTTCCCATCGTGAGAGAATCTGCGCACCTTCCAACATCCCGATGCGATACTGGAACTCCTCAAACTTGCTGTTGATCGCGATCTCCAGAATTTCCCGAACGATGAGAACTCGGTCTTGGTCGGCGATACTAGGCTCACGCGTCGAGTCGTATTCCAGGTTTTTGAGACAGGCAGCGGTCTTCTTGAACTCCGGAATAGCGGACAGGGCGGGCTTGGGGGTGGCTTTAGTCTTCATGTTTTCAGCGGGTGGTTGAGGTTGCGGACAAAAGGGAGGTGCCGGGGGTCAGGCCGTGCGGGAGCGCGGGAGGGCGAGACCGTCGTGCCTGGTCTCGCTCGCGAAGGCGGCCCGGCGGGTTTCGAGGTAGGCTTCAAACCGGCGCACGTCGCGCTGGCCGCGGAGGGCGGCGGCCGCGAGTTTTTGGAAGCGCCGACCGGAACCAGGCGCCAGGTGCTCGTAGAATGTCGACCGGCCGAACGGGAACGGCGGCGGCGTGCAGCGCCGGGCGCCGGCAAACTCGCGCCAGGCGCCAAGCCCTGGCAGGGCCATCCCGCGGCGCCAGTCGCTCCGCAGCGAATTGAACGCCGCATGCGCCGAGACCACCTCGCCCTGGGACATGCGATTGAGAAATTCCAGGAGGAGCGCGGCCGGCACGGTCCGCTTTGCGCCCTGGTAGCGGCGGAGCAGGGTGCGTGGCGACGGCTCGCGCCGCCAGAGGTAGAACAGATTTCGAATCGCGCCTTCGGAGAGCCTGCCGTGCGGCAGGTGCCGCGACCGGCGCCGCGCGAGGGCACGCAGCTCGCGCACCACGCTCGCCCCGGCGTCGACCCGGACGGCGATCCGGGAGAACTCCTGGGCGAGGTACTCGGCGCGGGCGATTTCGCGGGGATTCATGGGATTTCGAGGGCGGCGCACGCGTTGGGCGTCTTCAGGGCGTCTCCGCGCCCACGGCGGGCATCGGGGCCGCCTCCGGGGCGCCTTCAATGGCCGGTCGATAGCTGCGTTCGATCTCCCGGAGGCGATTCCACTGCGGCAGAATTTCTCTCCACAGGTGACCGCGCATGCCCCGGTTGCGGATCTCCTCCGCCAACTGTTCGAGTTCGTCCGCCGCCGCCTGAATCCGGCCTTCGTCGGAGGAAGAGAGCGCGCGGGAGGCGCTGGGGGCCGCAGCGACACGGGAGGGTGCCCGATGGTGCGTGAAGTGCCGGCTGGCGATCATGGGGTGGCAGCCTGGGGGGCGATGGCGGAATCGGCCGAGGTGTCCGCGGCCGGCGCGGGGAGGTTGTCCGCGATCCGCTTGGCTTCGCGCGCCAGCTTGCCGCGCTCCAGCATCGCGAAGATGTAGTGGGCGCAGCTGCTCGCGTACGACTGCGGCTGCACTTTCTGGAGCTTGGTCGCCTCCGAATGGAAGTGTTCCGGGTGCGCGCGATATTCCTGCTCCCAGGTGAAAAAGGCGGAGGCAAGCTCTGCCTCGGTGATGCAGATAGACGGATTATTCATGGGGAAAGGCTTCGCACCTGGATCCGGCCCCGCCCCACCCCGATCCTCAGAAGGGCGTGCATCTCCGCACCCGCACGAATCAAACTCAGCGAATTCGATTGGGCATGCATGGGCGGGGCCGGATAGGGTGTCGGAACTGCCGCCCCCCCCCGATTGAAAGGGGGCGGCGAGAGGTCAGCTCGCGGCGGTGACCAAGCCCGCGACGCAGGCGGCGGCCATCTTGCCGACCGTGAAACGCTCGATCGCGCGGATCAGGATCTCATCAGTCGTGAAGGCGGCCTCGCGACTGGTATCGATCCGCACGCCGCCACGGACGCCGAGGTATTGGAACGACGGATCGCCAAACAGAACGTGGCAGAGGCTGGCGCTCGCAGTCGTCGAATACGCGGGCAACGAAGGCACCCATTCGATCGGAAACCCGTCGAGCGTAGCGCCCTGCATGCGCGAGCCGCGCAGATACGGAGTCGAATTCGACGTGTTGAAAGCGGTGAACGCCGCCTCATAGGTCGGGTGGACCATGTACACAGCGCGGGCAAGCACTGCGCCGTGCAGGCCCGACGCACTGCGCAGATCGCGCAGGTTCTGGAGCGTCATGTCGCTCTGCCTCGTTTTCGTGGAAGCCTGGTTGATGACGATCTCCTCGTCGACGACCGCCTTGGTGAGACCCTTGGCGCTGCCGTTGAGGCCGGACCCCGCACCGGTCGAGCGGAAGAAGTTGTAGTCCTCCGCCGCGGCGAGCTGGCGAGCCGCATACCTGGCGACGAATCGGCCCATCTCGACGATGGAATCCGCCTCGATCTCGCTCGGCATGCGAATGAGCCCACCAAACTTTTCCGGGGTGAAGGTCACCCACTCGGTCTGCGGCGAGACTTCCGTGACCGAGGCCGACTGCGCGATCAATCCAAAGGTGGGGTCGGTCTTGAGGCGCGGGAGTTTCACGACCCCGGAGCCGAGCGGATACACCGTGCCGATCTTGCGCGCCACGCCGTACTCGTAAACCAGCTCGGAAACCTCGCTCGCGTACCCCGTGGGCAACGGAATGTCACTCGAGGAAAGAGCGGTCTTCTCGTGAATGCCCAGCTCGTTCCGGAGCTGCCTTTCCGCATTGCCGCCGACTTCGTCGCTGATCTTACCCTGGCGGACGCCGGCGGCGAGAATGACGTTGGCGAGGAACCGGGCGCACTGTTCGGAAATTTCGGGGCTGCGGCCTTGCGCGGAGCGGGGACGATCCAACTGCGCCTTCCTCATGGAAAGAAACCCGGCCTGGAGCTCGGCCGTCCTCTGTTCGGAGGCCTGGAGCTGCTTCTCCAGGGTGTCGACCTTCTTGATCCGGTCGTCGAGGCGATCCATGGACCGGAGCAGCCTTTCGTTGAGTTCGTCATCGTCCACGACGGCCAGGTGAAGCCTGAAGGCGGGAAGTCCGGCGGCGCGGACCAGGTTGTGAGCGGTCACCAGGGCGACCGCG
Source organism: uncultured Opitutus sp. (assembly GCA_964504885.1). Taxonomy (GTDB): domain Bacteria; phylum Verrucomicrobiota; class Verrucomicrobiia; order Opitutales; family Opitutaceae; genus ER46. The sequence continues at coordinate 37,063 of CAZDGC010000044.1, read as the reverse complement.
GCGAGATACTGCAGAAGGGAGAGAAAACGCTTCATTTGAACTAGGATTGATGGTTGGAGTCCGCCGCGTCGCCCCATGCTCCGGCGCCCGGATTGCGCGCACGGCGCCGGATAGGGCGCGCGCAATGGCTTTGCACGGGTCGTGCAGGTGGACTGAAAAACCCGCCAGCGCACTCATCCCCGTCCCTGGGAGGAGGCGTCCATCGCGGTCCCAGGGCTAGGCGATGGCGCAAGTTCGGAGGTGAGGCTCTGACGAGAAGGAAGGGCCGCGCCCTGGTCAGGAAGCGGCAACGGGGGCGGCGGCGGCGCGTCGAGCAGCTCGGCCGCATCGGTGGCATCGGAGGTGGCACGCGACCAGATCCGAATGCCCAAGGCGGTTTCGATCTTCACACGGGCGGAGGACGATTTCGACCAACCGCAGCCGACGTTTCGAACGTGCCCGTACTTCAGACCGGTCGCTCTTGCCAGGTCGCGATACGACCAATCACGGGCGGAGAGAGCCTTTCGGACTTGCGTGCGGACAGTTGTCATCTGGTGTGTTCCAGAACACACTTCCTCGTTCCGCTGTCAATACGTTATTGTCGCGCCCTGTTCTTGGTCGCTATGGTCCGTGTAGCTTGCCGCGAAAATCTCCCCTACCCGCACCTCAGCGAACGATCGCGAGACGACTTTCCGAAACCCGGAAGTCACTCGGCGTCGGCCAGACCGCGCTTGCGAGGGCGCTTGGAGTCACACGGGATCAGCTGGTTAACTACGAACTCGCGCGGGCTCCGCTCCCTTGGCGTGTTGGAGAGAACTTCTGTCGCATTCACGGAGTCTCTCAACGGTGGCTCGCCTCCGGAATAGCACCCTCAAGAGTTTACGTGCCACTTGATCCCGATCTCCTGATTGGAACGGATTTGAATCGCTCCTTTTTCGAAGTCGTCAGGGACCTGAACGGGACGCTCACGCTTCACTACGTGCACCTCTCGCGGTTGACGGATTGTCCCGAAGAGTACCTGGACGCCGAGATCGTCCGAAACCACAAGGACTGGCTTCCGGGTGTTCTCCAGCCCGGCGGGAACGCTTGGCGCGGCGTCGCTCATGCGGTCAACAATTTCGTGATGACACATGCCAAGGACGTTCCACCGACGCTCCACCGTGCGTTTCTCGAACACATGATCAGGGCGCTTCTGGCATTTCGCGACAGCCACCAGGCCGAGATCGATGCGTACATGAAGAAGCTGCCCGTGGGGGAGCCGAAAGCCCCGCGGTAGGACTTCACCGCCTCGCGTTGAGCGCCGCCGGACAAGATTTCCCGTTTACCCCCCCCACCTGGGTTTTACCGGCGACTTTTCCACTTTTTCGCGCCGCACTGACAGAAGCTCCTGACGCGCAGAGGGACGCAGAATCAAGGCCGGTGGAAAACTCGCCCGCGAAGGTGGAAAAGTCGCCGGTAAAATTCCGCCAGAAAAATCGCGCGGATTTTTGCTTCAACTCGTTGGTCCTCGCACTTCTTCCACCTGATTCGCGCTGATTTGCCCAAAGTGGAAAAGTCGTCCGCGAAGGGACATTGGGTCGATGTGGGAATGCCCGAGGCGGGGCTCGAACCCGCACGTCCTTTCGGACAAGGGATTTTAAGTCCCCAGTGTCTGCCATTCCACCACTCGGGCGAGGGGCACGGGAAGCAAAGGGCAGCCGTGCGGGCAACTCCAGCCAAACCTCGCGGCATAACTTCAACGTCCACTTGGGCCTTGCCGGTGCGAGAGCCCGCGCCCACGTTGCCGCTGGTGAAAATTGGATTCCTTGGCGGGAGCTTCGATCCCGTGCATTTTGGCCACCTGCTGGCCGCCCAGGACGCGTTTGAACAGCACCAACTCGACCGACTTGTGTTTGTCCCGGCCGCCCAGGCTCCCCTGAAGCACAACGAAGCCGTGTCGTCGCTCGAGGATCGACTGGCCATGCTTCGCGCGGCCGTCGAAGGGGACCGGCGGTTCGAGATCTCCGATTTCGAACTGCGCCGCGGAGGAGTCAGCTACACGATCGACTCGGCGCGCCATTTTCGCGCCCTCCATCCCCACGATCGGCTTTTCTGGATCATCGGCGGCGACCAGTTGCCCAAGTTGCACCTCTGGCGCGAAATCGAGGAACTGGCCCGGCTGGTTGAGTTTATCTTCCTCGAACGTCCCGGCTTCCCGGTGAAGGCCACCCCTGCGATCCCCGGCCTCCGTCTCCACCGCTGCGACGGCCACCTTCTCGCCATCAGTTCGACCGAACTGCGCGAACGCTCCTGCCGCGGCCTGTCGCTCGACTACTTCGTCCCGCACAAGGCGATTGTTTACATCAAGGAACACGGCCTTTATCGCGACTCTCCATGAGACCCAAGAAATCCACCGCGCTGGAAGTCGTCCGGAATTGCTGCCGCATCCTCGACGAGAAGAAGGCCGGCGCGCTCCAGGTGCTCGATGTCTCGCGCCAGTCGTCGATCACCGACTACCTGGTCCTCGCCACTGCGACGTCGGAACCCCATCTACGGGCCCTGCGGATCGAGTTGGAAAAGACGCTGGATTCCAACGGAGTAAAGCTGGTGGGGGCGGAGCGCGTACAGGAGAGCGGCTGGATTGTCATCGATGCGTTCGACGTAATGCTTCATCTCTTCCTGGCTGAGATGCGTGAGCGCTACGGTTTGGAGCGGCTCTGGCGCGATGCCACCGAGGTCTCCCTCGCCACCGTGCTGGAGGTGCCCGCGCTGCCAAAGCCGCAACGCCGCGCCGCCGCGAAGACCCGTCAAAGCAAGTCGGCGGCGAAGAAGCCGGCCAAGGCCAGAACCGCCGCGGGTCGACGCACGAAAGGCTGAACCGAAGCAGCGCCGCCGGTGTTGCGAGGGCACTGGCTGCTCTCGACAGGATCGGATTGCGCGGCGGCAGGCCAGCCCCCCCCGCTCCGGTCGTTCGCCTCAACGATCCGTCCCCCGTGGCGGAGCGCCCCCCTCCACACGCAAAGCGAGACGCGGAGCCCGACTGCTCCCGTCGGCATCACGAGCGAAGCCTACGCCTGCTCCCCTTTCTTGGTGCGCGGGCGCGCGGGGCGGCGGCCGGTCTTCTTCGCACCTTCGTCCTCGACAACCGCGTCGTCGGCAGAAGGTGTCGCCTCCTCCGCGGCCGGCGCGGTTACCGCCACTACATCGGCCGGAGCGCCAACCGCAGAAACCGGACGGTCGGCAGGAGCGGCCGCTTCCGCAGGAGCGATGTCAGCGCTGGGCGGAGAGGGGCAGTCGGCGGAAGCAGTCAGGACGGGCGACACGGGAATTTCAGCGGGGACGGCTTCCGCGATTGCGCTCGGAGCCGGCGCAGGCGTCACGACCTCGCCCTCCACCGAGGTCGCTGCTCCCTCGGCAGGCGCAGCAGCAGCCTCCGCGGTGCCGACCGGAGCCGTTTCTGCAATGGCCGGATCGACCGCCGGAGCCGCGGGATCGGGGGCGGTGGCGGCATCAGTGGCGTCGGCGGTCGGAGCCGTGGCAATGTTTTCGCCGTCCTTTTTCTCGCGCCCGTTAATCCAAAGACCGCCCCGCGAATCGAGATTGAGCCACCAGAGTTCGCGACCGAACTCCGCGTAGACCGGTTTCTCCCCAGCCGAGGTCGGGAGGGTGAACCCGAGGGCCGCGAACGCCGCCCGGAGTTCAGTCTCATTGGTGCGCAGGGCGCGGGACAGAAAACTCGCACTACCCGAGCCACCGGGGCCGCGGCGGTTGCGACGCATGTGCGGGCGAATCTTGTCGAGCAGGGCCGTTCCCTCCGGTAAGGGTGCGGCAGCGGGTTTTGACGCGTCGCCGGCGGTCGGGGTACCCTCGACCGGAGCCGCAGCACCCTCCGCCGGCGGTGTCACTTCTCCGGCCGGAGCAACGGTGGCCTCACCGCCCGGTATCGGCGTCGACTCGGCCTTCGGCGGTTCAGGCTCAAGCCGCGTACCCTTCACCGCCCGGAACACCGGGCGCGGCTTTTCCTTGGTGTTGATCCAGAGTTCGCCCCGGCGGTTGATGTTAAGCCAAAAGAGATCGCCGTCGTATTCGAGGTATTGCACCGGCGAATCCTCATCCTCCGGCATGACGAATCCGCACTCCGCCAGGGCGGCCGTCAGGTCGTCCTCCGACAGGTCCCACTTTTTCGCGAGATACTCCACGCCGACGGACATTCCCGGACCGCGCTGATTCCGGCGCATATGGGGCCGGATGGCCTCGAAAAAGCTGGGAAGTTCGTCCGCCTCGGCCGCGGTCAGTTTGTCCCACTCGTCGGCCTTGTCGTCCTCTTCGGCTTCGGGATCGCCGTCGTGCGAAGTGTCGACCAGCTTGCGCAAACCGTCGTCGGGCGACGCCTTTTCCTCCAGGAAAGTCGGTGCCACCTCCTCGGCCGCCGCGGTGGTAGCGCCGGAGGCAGCGGCCTTGAACTTCGCCTCGAACTCCGCCCGCAACCGCTCCGCCTCCACCTTCGCGGCGGCCGCCGCGGCGTCCTCCAGCGTCCAGTCGCGCTGGGTGGAGCGCCGCGCCAGTCCGGTGAAGGCCAGAAAGTTGTCCGGATGCGTGTGGAACTGAATGATCTCCCACTCGTCGCGACCGAGATCGTTCAGAAATTTCTCCATCAGGTCGGGGCGGGCGAATCCGCCCTTCCCGCTCGTGATTACCTTGTATTCCCAAAGTGCCATAATAAGCCGCGCCCGGCGCGGAAGCTTCACCCATTCCAAAACCCGCCCCGGATGCCGAGCACGAAATCAGCCTCAGCGTGTTTCCGGATGCCGCTTCCGGCTGACGAGGGGTTCCCGCCTGGTGGCGATTGCGGTCGGCCGCGCGGAGGCCGGGCCCGGCTCTCGCTCCCCTGACAGCCGATCGCGCGGGACCTGGGTGCCGGGAGCCGCCCACCGTGCGGAGCGCCCCCGCGGGGAGCCCTACGGTGCAAATCCCTCCATCCAGCCGAGTTGCGGCCAGCCCTCGCAGACGTAGGGCTGCGGTGCGCCCGGAGTACTGCGACCGCGCTCGATGAGGGTCCGCATCAGGCGTCCGAGGCGCTGCACGATCTCCGGATGGCGGTCGATTAGGTTGGTCGACTCCTTTGGGTCGGCGGCGAGGTCGTAAAGCTGGTAGGGCGGCAGGCCTTCAAAGCTGTCCGGCTTCGGCTGGGTCCAGGGTGATGGGCTGCGCGTGGGCGGACTCCAACCGCCGGAGCCGGGGGCAAGGATCAGTTTCCATTTGCCCTGGCGGATCGAGAATTCGCCGTCGGCGGAGTGGTGGACCAGCGCCTCGCGGCCGTGGATCGGCGCCGCACCGCCCCGCAGCAAGGCCAGGAAACTGGCGCTGTCCTCCGCCGCCGTGTCCGGCAGGCGTACACCCAGCGCCTCCGCCAGCGTGGCGAAGACATCGAGGTGGCCGATGGTCACCGTACTGCGCGACCCGGCGGGCGTCACCCCGGGCCACCGGACGAGGAAGGGCACGCGGTGTCCGCCCTCGAAGGAATCGGACTTCGTACCGCGGAAACCGCCGCTGGAATCGTGGCCGAGCGGAAGGTGCTTCGGGATGTCGCCGGCGGGCGCGTAGCCATTGTCCGTGGTGAAAATCACCAGGGTGCGGCGCGCCAGATCGTGCCGATCGAGGGCCGCGAGGATGGCGCCGACGTCGGCGTCGATCTGCCGCACAAAGTCGCCATAGAGGGTGGGCGTTGAGCCGGCGAACGGCGGCAGGGGCAGCGTCGGGGTGTGCGGCGAAGCGAGCGCGAGGTAGACGAAGAACGGCTGGCCGTCGCGGGCCGCCGCCCGCTCCGCGAGGAAAGCAATCGTCTCCCGCGTGAGGCTCGGCTGCACGTCCTCCATCTTGAAGTCCCCGCCGATCGGCCCGGCGCGCCAGAGCTTCGGTGCCGGACTGTCCCCCACCCGCCCGGCCGGCGGCGCAGTTACGCGATCGTCGCGGAGCCACACGTAAGGCGGCATATCGAGCGACGCGCTGATGCCGAGGAAACGGTCGAAGCCGTGCGCTCGCGGTCCGCCGCCGAACGGTCGGGCATAGTCAATGTCCTCGAGCTTGGGTCCGGACTTCGCCCAGTCGAGGCCGAGGTGCCACTTGCCGAACATCGCGGTCGTGTAGCCCTGCGCGCGCAGGAAGGCGGGTAGCGTCAGCCGGCCCGGCTCGATCAGGCTGGGACCGTAACCGTTGAGCACGCCACGCTTGAGCTTCCCGCGCCACGAGTACCGCCCGGTGAGCAGGGTGTAACGCGTCGGCGTGCACACCCCGGAGGAGGAATGCGCGTCGGAGAAGATCATCCCCTCACGCGCGAGGCGGTCGAGGTGCGGGGTCTGCCAGAGGCTCCGCGGGTTGAGCGCCGATACGTCGCCGATCCCCATGTCGTCGGCGAGGATGAAAAGGACATTGGGTGCGGTCGTCGGCGCGGCGGCGGAGGCGAACGCTCCCGCGCCGACCGCCAGCAGCATGCCGGTGAAGACGCGACAGCCTGCCCACCGGCGCGACTTGGCGGCCAGGGAGGGCTCCCCAGCCGCCCCACCAGACCGCTCGGCGGAGGCCAAATGGGATCGGAACAGCATCGGTAGTTGCATAAATCTTCTCACGGCGCCGGCGTCACGGCGAGTTCCAGCCGCCCGCCCGCCGGCAGCGTCACGGCATGCCCGGCGACGAGTTGGGCGCCGGTGCGCACGGCAGACTTGCCACCGGCGATCACCAACCGGTAGTTCCGCTCGCGCCGCACCGTGAACCACTCGGGGAACTGATTGATGCGCGGCCAGTCGACGGGAAGCTGCAGGTTTTCCGCGTGCCGCGGACGATCGAAGACCAGGGTTCCCGACCATGGCTGCGCCGACGACAGGACCAGCTTGATCCCGTCGCTGGCGCGCACCGCGCCGAGCCGCAGATCTGCCCGCCACGGCTGGATCGTCACACCCTGGGTCTTCCAGAGGCAGTACATGATGGTGGTGCGGGCGAAGTTTCCGTCGCCGTGCCAGCCTTCGATGATGCCATTGGCCTGTTGATACGCCCACATCCGAAGGATCTCGGAGTCCATCCAGTCGGTCACCGAGGCGACGCGGGGATCATGCTGGAAGCGGTTGTAGAGGTTGAGCGCGCTCTCGATGCTGTCCGCGTAGCCATCCATGCCGCCCCTGGGACGGGCGGCGGAGGCGCCCTCCCAGCCGAAGTCGCGGTAGCGTGCGTTCAGCGCGGCCAGCGGCTTCATGATCGCCTCCCGGTAGCGTTCGATCCCGTCGACCATGAACACGGTGTAATAGGCGTCGTAAATGTATCCCCAGGAATCGGAGATGCTGCGGGCGACGGGTTCGCCCGTGCGCAGATTGACCTCGTTGTAGAACAGGCCGTCGGCGTTGACGCCGATCTGCAGGATGCGGTCGAGCATCTCGTGGAGGTGCGGCTGGTAGGCGCGCTGCTTCGCCGCCCACTCCCCGCCGCCCGGCCGCCGGCCGGCGAAATGCAGGGTGGCGTAGAACTCGCAGAGCCCGCTGATGATCTCGCAGCCGTGATCGCGCAGGCGGAGCGTGGCGAAGTCCCGCGTCGGGTGGTGGCGGCCCTCCGGCAGCAGGTAAGTATCCGCGAGTCGGATGCCCCAGCGCAGGTACTTTTCGTCGCGACCGCTCATCCAGTAAATCCGGGCGAGGGCCTGGAGGTAGTCGCCGCTCACCTCGACGCCGACCGCCTTGTCGGTGCCCTTGACCGGGATGCGGCCGAACGGCGTCTCGACCGCGGCGAGGGCGAAGGAATCGTCGATCAACTCGATCATGCGCCCGCTCCACGGGCTGGGGCCCAGCCACTCGGTGAGGGCAAGCAGGCCGTCCTTCACGTACTCCGCCGAGTTGAAGAAGAGGCGCTCGGAGCTCGCCTCGGGGTGCCGCAGGCCGGGAATGCCCCGGAGGTTGTAGTCATCCGTCAGGCTGCGCCAGCCCGGCCGGGCGGTGAGGCGGCGCTCGGCCTCCAGCATCGGGCGGAGGCGCGATGCCAGCAGCGCGCGGTCGGTGAAGTCCGCGCTCAGCACCATGAACGGGTAGTTGTCGGCGGCGCTGTCCTTGCCGTTCCAATACGGGCTGTCCTTGAGGTTGCGCGGGATGAGGCCGCTGGTGGGCTCGGCGACGGCCAGCCAGGCGTGCAGGTAGCGGTGGCAGCGTGTGAGGCCCTCCTGAACGAGGACGCCGTTTTCGGCGGCCCGGGCGAAGGCGGGATCGGTCGCGACGGCCGCCAGGACCGATCCCGCGGCGACGGCGAATCCAAGCGTGGCAACAGCGAGGCGGTTCATGGGAAAAGGGATTGACCGATCCGGAGGGTGGAGCGGAACGGGGTCAGACCAGTGAGGTAAACGCTGAGGCCGTCCCACTTTGGCAGTGCGCCACGCAGTTGCGTGTAGGTGTGCTCCGCCTGTCCGGGACCGAATTCGATCACGTCCCCGCCGAGGGCATAACGACCCGTGCCGGCGCGCAGGAGGAAAGCGTCGGCGACGCCCGGCGCCGGCTCGACGCCCGTGAGCGTGCCGCCGCGACGGAAGGCGAGTTCGACGGCCACGGGCACGCCGGAGGTGCCCTGCAGAACAAAATCGAGGGTGAAGCGGCCGGCCTGTTCGGTGATCGCCACTTCGGCCTCGAGCGTCTGCACGTTGCTGCGCGTGCGCAGGGCCTTGCTGCCCGGGGCGAGGGTGCCATCGTACGCGGTGCGCCGGTGCACCCCGGTGGCAAGCTGCGCGGACGGCAGCGGCTGGAAGTAGGGTCCGTCCAGCGACTGCCGCAGGAGGTAGCTACCCTGGCGCACCTCAAGCGCGGCCCCGGTGAACTGGCCCTTGCCGAAGAACGCGCTCGCGAGCCGCACCGCCTCCAGGGCGGCGGCCCCGTGGCGGAAGGAGAAGAAGGTGGGGTTGTCCGCCAGGATCGTGCCGCTCACGGCACCCCTCCGGATGCGCGCGAGCGCCGAGTGGGCGAAAACCTTGGCGTAGTCGGTGGGCAGCGGGGAGTCGGGCGGCAGGGCGCGGGCGAACTCCGGGTCGTGCAGGAACGCCGGCAGATCGGAGAGGCGCGACCGGGCGGTGCGCTCGATCTGGCGCGCCATCGCCGCAAAGCGCCCGTTGCCGTCGAGGAGGGCAAGGTACCGGTAGGAGTAATAATACCGCGCCATGCTGCCGCGCTGGTAGCGGTCCTGCCGGCGCGAGGCCTCGGTCACCACCTCGCCATCGGGGTGCACGTAATGGAGCGTCATCTCCAGGTTGCGGCGCACCGGCTCGTACAGTTCCGGCCGGCGGAGGAGGCGGGCCACCGTGATCAGCGCCCGATCGACGACGGGCGAGTAGACCGAGGTGCTTTTCTCGGTGTACTGGCCGTCCGGATCGAGGTCGATGCCCTCGGCCAGCCACTGGTCGACGCGGTCGATATAACGGTCGTCCGGATACAGCGAGTGGACCAGGGCGAGCGCGGCGCACACCACCCAGCGATGGTTGGGGGTGTGCACGCCGCCGGTGACCAGGGCCTCGGCCCCGCGCCGGAGGAAACGGCCGAGCTCCTCCGCGGCGGCGGCGAACTCCGGAACGCCGGTGGCGTGGAGCAGCGCGGCCGCGGGCACCATGTCCTCGAGGATGAAGGCGGTGTCGGGCGGGGAGCGGAAATTGGTCGAGTAAAGGTCGATGGTGCCGTCGTCGTGCTGGGCCGCGAGCAGGGCGCGGATGGCGAGCTGGAGCGGCGCGGCGAGCGCGGGGTCGCGATGATGGCGCCCCCCGGGGGAGGCCACCGCTGTCGCGATCGCGCTGATCAGGCCCGCGGGGCCGTAGGCGGTGTCCAGGCCGTGCTCGTTGGGCACGGCTCCGATTCGCGGGTGGCCGGCGCGGCGCTCCTGTTTCGCGAGCAGGCCGGGGAGGCGCGCGTCGTGGGCCCGGATCAATTCGCGGATGAGCGCTGCGGAGGCGGAGTCGGCCGCGCCCAGGCGGGGGGGGGCGGCGGCGGCGAGCACTGCAGTTGCGGCGGCGCCGGTGCGCAGGAATTCGCGCCGGGAGGCGGGGCGGCGGGCGGGCGGCGGGGCGGCGGGGCGGAGAGGCATCAGACGAGGCCGAGGTCGCGTTCGATCTGCTCGAGCGGTCGCCCCCGGGTTTCGGGGACCATGAGCTTCACCCAGACCAGTTGCAGCACCATCATGCCGCAGAAGAAGAGGAAGACGAACCCGGGAGGGAAGGCGGTCACCATGGCGGGGAAGAACGTCGTCAGCAGGGCGGCAAAGACCCAATGCGTGCCGCTGCCGAGGGCCTGGCCTTCGGCGCGATGGCGGTTGGGAAAGATCTCGGAGATGAACACCCAGATGACGGCGCCCTGGCCGACCGCGTGGGCGGCGATGAAGGCGAAGATGCACGCCGGCACGATGGCATAATGCTGGGTGAAGAACGCCCAGGCGCAGAGGCCGAGCGAGGCGATGTAGCCGACCGAACCGAGGTACAGCAGCGTGCGCCGGCCGAAGCGATCAATCATCCAGAGCCCGACGAAGGTGAAGAGGAGATTGGTGACCCCGATGCCGACGGACTGCAGGAGCGCCGCCTTGCCGGCGAGGCCGGTGAGCTCGAAGATTCGCGGGGCGAAATACAGCACCGCGTTGATGCCCGAGAGCTGGTTGAAGAACGCGATCAGGATTGCGAGGGTGATCGGGGTGCGCAGGCGCGCGCTCCAGAAGCGGCCGGTGTTGGCGCGGTCGCGGGCCGCCGCGGCGATCTCATCGAGGCGGGCCTGGAGGTCGGCCTCGCCGAGGCCGGGTTCGGCCTGGCGGAAGATGGCGGCGGCCTCCTCGCGCCGCTGGTGGCGGCCGACGAGCCAGCGCGGGCTTTCCGGGAGGGCCAGGCACAGCAGGGTATAAACGAGCGCGGGAAACGCCTCCACGCCGAGCATCCAGCGCCAGTCGTTGGTCCCCGTGCCGGCGAGCAGGGCGTTGGAGACGAACGCGATCAGGATGCCAAAGACGATGTTGAACTGGAACATCCCGGCGAGGCGCCCCCGGTACTGCGGCGGGGCGATTTCGGAGATGTAGAGCGGCGCGGCGACCGTCGCGATGCCCACGCCGATTCCGCCGAGGAGCCGGGCGAAGATCATCGCGACCGTGCCACCCGCGAGGCCGGACCAAACCGCCGAGATGAAGTAGAGCGCGCCGATCGCGATCAGCGTGGGCCGGCGACCGAAACGGTCGGTGGGCCATCCGCCGACGATCGAGCCGAGCACGGTGCCCCAGAGCGCGGCGCTCATGACGAGCCCGTGCTGCCACGGATCGAGGTTCCACAGGGCCTGGATCGTCTTCTCGGCTCCGGAGATGACCACGGTATCGAAGCCGAAGAGAAATCCGGCAAGCGCGGAGGTGAACGACCAGAGGAAGAGGCGGGGGTGCATCGGCAGGCGAGGAAGCGGAGAGGGGACAGGTCGGGCGGACGCGGCGTCGGCGCGCCCTGTTCGACCATGCTTTCGCCTCCGGCTCAAGCGCAGCCACGTTGACGCTGGGCGAAAAAAAGGCGCGCCCGGGAGGGTGAGCGCGCCCTGGAACTGGAGGCGACTCCCTGCCTCTTTCGAGGCGGGCCGCACCCGGGTGGAGTTAAAGCTCGAAGTTCACCGACAGAATGAACTGCCGCGGATCGACGATGCGCCAGGCGTAGATGGAACCGTCGGGATTGGCGCCGACCGCCTGGAGGCGGCCGCCTTCGAAGGCGTTACGGACGTTGAGCTGCACATTGGTGCGGACCTTGTCGTCGAAGAGGCGCATCTTGTAGCCGACCGAGAAGTCGAAGTAGAATCGCGACGGATCCCAGATGGGCTTGTTGGGATCGAGCTCGAGCACGACGCCGTTGAAGGGGCCGGGGAGGCTGGAGGGAGCGCCGCCGTAGAAGCCGATCGAGCCCTTGTCCTCCCAGCGTACCGCACCGCCGACGTTGAAGTTCTTGAGCAGTCCTTCGCTGAAGCTGTAGTTCGTGACGGCGTTCCAGCGGTACTTGCGCACCTGGGTGCGGGGCTTGCCGACGTTGGCCACGCCGAAGAGGTACGGCGACAGAAGATCGGCGTAATAGTAGGCTTGGGGAACGGTGCCGTTGGAGGCGATGGTGGTCCACCAGAGATTCCCCTGGTCATCGCGGGCCGTGGTCCAGACCGGCAGGCGCGACTGCCAGTACTCGAACTGTTCGGACCCGATGCGGGCATCGAGCGCGACCTGCTGGGCGCCGGTGAACTTGAGACGCCAGTTGCGGGTCGGGTTGTAGGTGATTTCGAGCTCGTAGCCCTTCGACACGACGTCGGAGAGGCCGTTGGTCTGCGGCTGGCCATTGCCGGCGTTGAAGAAGGTCGTCATCCACTCGTCGGTGACGCCCATGATGCGGGCGACGGCGGAGTTGAGCTGCGCCTGGGAGGGGTTGATGCCCTGGGCCGCAAAGCGGCCCTGCGCGACGTTGACCGCCCACGGGTAGAAGCTGTGCGGGTCGCGCACGCCGTTGTTTTCCGGGCGGCCTTCGAGGCGGAAAGTGCGGTTGCCGAGGGTGCCGATTTCGCCGGCGCGGCTGCCGAGTTCCTTGGTCTCGTACCGGTTGAGCTTCACGCTCAGTTTGCCCTGCAGCGCCGAGAAGCTGAGGCCGTAGTCCTCGCCCTCGCCCTTGGCGTTGGGCAGCACGCCGTTCAGGTCCATCGCGTAGCGCACGACCTGCGGGAAAAAGCTGTCGGAGCGGTTGTAGTAGAGGTTGAGCCAGCTCAGCGGGCGCACGACGGCACCGTAGGTCTTGGTGTCGCCGCGCTGGGCCTCGCGGGTGGCGGCTCCGAGCGGGCCGGCGACGTTTTCGGTCCACGCCTGCCAGACGTTATAGTTGCCGAATTCGACGAGGCCGGTGGCGGGATTCACGGCCGCCTGGGTCGAGGTGCGCTCGCGCCGGCGGTCCCGCCGGATGCCCACGGTGGTGATCAGGCGGTCTTTGAAGAAATAATTCTGGGAGACGAGGCTCAGCGTGCGGAGCTCGTTGCGGCTGCGGGTGGTGCTGGCCCGGGAGAGGCTGTCGTACTGCACGCTTTCGTCGACGAAGCGGTTCTGGAGGTTGTTGAACCAGTTGACGGTGTAACGCCCCGAGAAGTCGCGCATCGTATTCGGGCCGTAGTCGACGTTGAAGCCCTGGTTGTCGCCGAGGTAGAAGCGGTGGGTGAGCTGGGTGCCACCGACGCGGTTGGCGCGGTTGACCCAGGGATTCTCGGAGGAGGGCCAGTAGGCGTAGGTGTAGGTGGCGACGCTATTGCGGTTGACCTCGGCGTGACCGGCGAAGCGCTGTGTGCCGATCCAGGAGAGCCAGCGCGGCAGATTCTGCGGGGTGAACTGGTAGGCAAGGTCGGCGTTCTGGGTGTCGAAGACCTCGGGACGCTGATTGTCGAAGGGGCCGACGGCCTCGACATAGGGCCGCAGGAAGAACGGATTGGGCCGGCCGTCGAGCTGGCGGGAGTTGATGTCGACGTAGAGGACGGTGTCGGTGTTGTCGATCATGCTGCGCGTGAAGCGCGAGAACTTCTGGTACATGTGGCCCGCACGGGCGGCGACGAGGTGGGCGGGCGACTGATAAAGCACCTGCTCGATTTCGACGCGCAGGGTGGAGGCGGTGTCCTCGCCGAAGTTCGCGGCGACAAAGTTGGTGTCGCTCCAGTCGTAGATGGACTGGTCGGTGATGGAAGGGGCGAAATAGAGCGGGTACGGGTTGGCTTTCCGCCGCATAATGTCGGTGCCGGTGCGGAGGTAGCGGATGTTGCTGTTGTTGGTGAACGGCGACGGGTTGCCGGAGGTGATCACATTGGCGAGGCGTCCCTGCTGGATGCTTTGCACGCCGCCCTGATCGATGAAGGCGGTGAGCCGACCGTAGCCGTTGCCCGCCATGAGGCCCGGGGGAAGGAGCGTGTTCTCATTGGCAACCGGGAAAGGCCCGGTGCTGGTCCCGTTGGCGAACGTCACCCGCTGGGTGACGGGATCGAAGGTGGGGCGACCCGAAGCGAGCCATTCGAAGGTGGTGTCGCGGGGCGTGACGGAGTTGGGCCGGCGGAAGAAGTTGTTGTAGTGCTCGAACGAGGCGTTGATCGTGGTCTGGCGGAAGGGGCGGGCCTGGAGGGCGCCGAAGTAGCGGCGGATTCTTTCCTCGGCGGGCTTGCGAGTGAAGCCCTTCTCCTCGTCCACGGCGGCGAAACGCACGGCGAGCCGGTCGGCGATGAGCGGGCGGTTGAAGTCGAGCGTGAAGCGATGCCCACCGCGATCGTCGACGCGGATCGAGGTGCTGGATTTCACCCGCGTGAGGTGGGCCTTGGAGGGCACGAGGTTGACGGTGCCGGCAGCGGCACCGAGACCGAACAGGTTGGAGTTGGGCCCGCGGGAGATCTCGACGGCGTCGATGTTGTACGGGTCCATCGGGATCTTGTTGTTCGAGGAAAAATTGCCGACGGCAATGTTGACGCCGCTGCCGCTGATCGGGCTGCCGACGCCGCGGATGCGGTTCGCGGTGGCGGGATCGTTGGCGGTGCCGTCGATGATGCCACCGTTACGATTGGGCGTAAACTGGGTGTAGTTGCCCGTGCCCTCGGTGTTGGCCTCGTAGAGGAAGACGTCGTTGAGGTCGACGATCGCAAGGTCCTCCATCTGCTGCTTGGTCACGACGGTGATGGACGCGCCGAGATCCTCGAGCTTGGAGTTGAGCCGTGTGCCGGAGAGGGTGTTGAGGGCCTGGTAGCCACGGTCCGCCTCGGAGGAGACGGTGAAGGGCGAAAGGAGCACGGTCTCGTCGCGAGTGGTGCTGGCGCCGGGACGGTTCTCCACCGGGATGGTCGTGGTCCGGCGGGCAGGATCGGCAGCCGGGGCCGGCGCAGGGTTCACCTGCTGAGCCCGCGATGGGAGGGTGGCCGTGGATGCTGCGGCGGCGAGCAACAGGCCAGAGATCAGGGTACGAGGTGTGGTTTGCATAGGGGAACGAAACAGTCCGTGGGGACGGGGCCGTGGGTTGGCCCGGGCGGGGATGCTCCAACCCGGGTTGACACCTTAGCAAGTCCGATTCGCCCGGGACCAGAGACAGGGCGCGCAACTTTCATACAAAAACGAGCAGCAAGCCAAACCGCGATTCCCCACCTCATGGCCAGAATTCCCCGACGGAAACTATGCGAAATCACGCAGCCGGGCGGGCGGGTGCTTTACAACCCGCCGGTCCTCCCCAGGTTGGCGCCATGTTGCGCTATCTCGGTTCCGGCCCGCGGCAGTTCGGGCTTTTTCCGTTGAAGGCGATCGCGCGCTTCAACTGGGAGTTTTTCGCCGTGGTGCGCGGCCGGTGCGCTCCGGTGCTGCCCGGCGCCGGCCCCGGTGAACGGGTCGGGGCCACGCTGTGGGTCTTCCCGCCGGGCAGCAGTCACACCTGGGCGGGCGACGGCACCCGCCGAGCCTACGTGGCGGTGTTTCACTTTGGAACCGTACCGCTGCTGCTCGAAACCCTGGTCCGCGAACGCGGCCACCTGGCGGTGCGGTTGAATGCGGCCGAGGTCCGTCGGGTCCACGCACTCGCGCGGGAGTTGCGCCCTGATTTCGAGCATCCCACCCGGCTGAGCAACCTCGTCTTCCAGCGCGCGCTGCTCGAACTGGCGCTCCTCGCCCTGCAGCGCAGTTCGCCCGGGCGGCATCCGCTGCCCGGCGGCAATGTCGAGCGCGTGGTCGAGGGGGCGACGGCCTGGTTCGCCGAACACGCCCGGGACAATCCGTCGATCGAGGAGGTGGCGCGCCAGGTGCACGTCTCGGCCAGCACCCTCCGGCGCTTCTTCCGGCAGACTCTGCGCGAACGTCCAGCGCGGGTCTTCCGCCGCCTGCAAATCGAAAAGGGCATGCGCTTGATGACGGAGACGAAGCTCAAGCTCGACGGGATCGCCGAGGAATGCGGCTTCACCTCCGCGAGTGATTTCTGCCGCGCGTTCAAGGCGCATGTGAAGGTGAGCCCCAACACCTGGCGCCGCACCCTTCTGGCCCCGCCCCGTGCTGCCGTCGCCGGCGGGCCGCACTGAACTCAGCGCCGTCCGCCAGCGCAGACTTGCCTCGTGCCCCACCGGGCGACATCACCGCGCTCCCATGTCCTCGATCCCCGCCCAGTTCGACGGCGTCACCGTCCTCGCCAAGGCCAACGTCTACTTCGACGGCAACGTCGTCAGCCATACCGTCCTCTTTCCCGATGGTTCGAAAAAGACGCTCGGGCTGATCCGCCCGGGCTCGTATTATTTCGGCACCGCCGCGGCCGAACGCATGGAGATCGTCGCCGGCGAGTGCACCGTCACGCTGAAGGACGCCACGGAAGCCCGGACTTACAGCGCCGGCAGCGAGTTTGCCGTGCCGGCGCAGAGCGGTTTCACCATCGCGGTGAAGGCTGGCCTCTGCGAATACATCTGTTCGTTCCTGGCCTGACGGCGGGCGCTTTTTTCGTGTCTTCCGGTGGTGCCGCGCAAGATGCTCGGCCGGTGGACCTCTCGCCGTACCGCTCCCTCGTCGTCGAACTCGCCCGCGCGAGCGGCGCCTACATCCTGCCGCTTTACCGGCAGCCCGGCCTGGCCGTCGAAACCAAGGCCGACGCGTCGCCCGTGACGATCGCGGACCGCGGGGCCGAGGAACTCATGCGCGCGCGAATCGCGCAGCGGTTCCCCGACCACGGCATCCTCGGCGAGGAATTCGGCCCCGAACGCGCCGACGCCGAATTCGTCTGGGTGCTCGATCCGATCGACGGCACCAAGGCCTTCGTCACCGGCCTGCCGCTCTGGGGCACGCTGATTGCCCTGCTGCACCGCGGCCAGCCGGTGCTCGGCTGCATCCACCAACCGGTGCTCGGCCAGTTGCTCGTTGGCGATGGCGGTACCACCACGCTCAACGATCG
The DNA here is from genome assembly GCA_964504885.1 of uncultured Opitutus sp. Taxonomy (GTDB): domain Bacteria; phylum Verrucomicrobiota; class Verrucomicrobiia; order Opitutales; family Opitutaceae; genus ER46. The sequence goes on along the minus strand of CAZDGC010000044.1, from coordinate 20,184 downwards.
CCCCGTGCGCTGTCGGGCGACGCGAACGATCGAGGAGGCCACCCTGCTCACCAGCGATCCGATCAACCCGCACACCCACCGCAACGGCGTTGCCTACGAGGGGCTCATCCGCCGCGCGCAGCTCGTGCGCACCTGGGGCGACTGCTACGGGTACCTGCTCCTCGCCACCGGCTGGGCCGATCTCATGCTCGATCCGATCATGAATCCGTGGGACATCGCCGCGTTGGTGCCGATCGTGCGCGGAGCGGGCGGCGTAATCTCAGATTGGAACGGCGGCCCGCCCTACCCGGCCGACTCCACCCTCGCCGCCGCCACCCCGGAGCTCCACGCCGCGGCCCTGCGGGCGCTGCACCCGTAACCTGCCGGTGACGCCGGCCCGCCGCCAACCGGTTTCGTCCGACGTCGCGATCGCTGGCGTCCGCGCCGCCGGATCAGGTCGCGCCAGCGACGGCAACAGGCCGGCGCCGGAGGCTACTTCTTCGGCGCCGGCTGGGGACCGGAGCCGAGCCCTTTCGCCTTCTGCTGCGCCGCAAACTCCGCCCCCAGCTTCTGCACCCGCGGCATGATCTCGGCCATGCGCCCCTGCACGATCCCGCCGAGCCTCTCCTGAACGGCCGGTTGTTTGGTCGCCAGCATTTCGCCGAGCGGGGTCGAAAAGAAGGCGCCGAGCTGGTCGAGCTCCTGCTTGGTGAAGACCTCGCTGTAGATCTTCGTGACATCCGACTTGAGCTGCTTCGGGTCGAGAATCGCCAGCACCTCGCCGGCCAGCCGCTGCTGGAAAGCCGCCGCCTCCGCGGGATCAACCCCCTGCGATACCATGCGGTTGGCAAGCTGTTGGAACTGGCCGTTGATGAGTTTTCGCTGCTGGGCCAGGGTCCGCTCCAACATCTCCTCGAAGTGCATCTTGTTCAGCACCGCCTCGGCGTCGGCAAGCGTCGCGGGCACAGGCGGCGGGGGTGCCTCCTTGGTAGCGGCGTCGGCCATCAGCGTCACACGATGCACGCGCCCCTCGTGCTCCAGTTCCAGGATCCCGGTCTTTGGGTCGTAGTCCTTCAGCGCAAAGCCAGCGAACGACTCTCCCAGCGACAGGAAGGCGCTCGCCTTGCCGCCACCGTCGACGAGCACGAAGCGGTGCTCCCTGCCCATGCTGAGCACCGCGTTGAATTGCGGAACAGCGTCCGCCGCCGCCAGCGCCGCCGCGCCGAGGAGGAACCAGGCCACGATCCGGGCTTTCATCCCCCCAGCCTGCCACGTTGGCCCCACCCGCGCGAGACCGGAACACGCGGACGGTCCGGCGGGGGATCAGCGCGGGCGTCGCCGGCCGCCCGCCCGGGGACTCCACTCCGCCGTGATGCGCGAGCTGAATCCGCCCCGCGCCTTCCAGTCGGCGATGATCGTGAGCGAACGCGGTCGCAGGGCCCGGCCGAGGTCGTCGCAGATGCGGTTGGTCGCCGCCTCAAAAAAGATGCCCTCGTTGCGGTAGGCATGGAAGTACAGCTTCAGCGACTTTAGCTCCACGCACACCCGGTCCGCCACGTAGCGCACCGTGATGGCAGCGAAATCCGGATGCCCGGTCATCGGACACACCGAGGTGAATTCGTGATGCGTGTGCTCGATGACGTAGTCGCGCCGCGGCGCGGGATTGGGAAAGGTCTCGAGCAGCTTCGGGTCGGCCATGGCGCTCCACGAAACACCCGAAAGCCCCGGCAACGGAAGTGAAAAACCGCCGCGACCGCTCATCGCCGGGAAGCGGCCGCTC